>JALFRA010000028.1 GCA_022785125.1 Clostridiales bacterium | reverse complement strand
GTGCCGGTGGGATCCAGCTTGCCGCCGTCCTTGCCGGACAGCAGGCCGGAGCCTACCGCCCACTCCATGGCCTCAGCGGCCCAGGAGGAGGTGTTGGCGCCGTCGGCGAAGGTGGTCAGATCGCCCTTGGCGGACACATCGTAGCCCTTGCTCTCAGCGTAGCGGTACAGGATGGTGGCCAGCTGCTCCCGGGTCACGGTGTCGTTGGGGGCAAACACGGTGTCGCTGTAGCCCTTGACGATACCCTTGGAGGCGGCCCAGTTCACAGCGTCGGTGTACCACACACCGCTCTCCACATCGGTGAAGGACAAGGTGGCCTCAGCCTTGGGCTGGCCCTCCAGCCGCCACAGGATGGTGACGATCATGGCACGGTTGGTGATCATGAGGGGAGCGAAGGTAGTGGAGGATGTGCCGTCCATCAGCTTATTATCGCAGACGTACTTCACGGCCTCATAGAACCACTCGTCGGCCTTCACGTCGGTGAAGGGCGTGTCGGTATCCACGGGGGTATCGTCCTTGACAAATGCTGCTTTCACGGTGACGGCGGAAGCAGGCATGGCGAAGGTGTACTTTCCGTCGCCCTTGTCGGTGAGCTTGACCTCGCTGCCGTTCTTGTCGGTGACGGTGATGGTATCCAGCTTGTAGCCCTCGTCAGACTTCACAGTCAAGGTGATGGTGAGACCCTTGGAGGCGCGGGTGCGGCTGGACGTCACAGTGCCATTGTCCGTCTCGTCCACGGTGATGGCGTAGGAGGTAGAGGGAACACCACCGGAACCATTATCCTCCCACTTGGCGTACAGGGTCATGCTCTCGTTTACAGGATCGCTGAAATTCCACTGGGTGGTATATATATTGTCGGTATACCAGCCTGCAAACACATAGCCCTCGCGAACAGGTGCCTCAGGTTCGGCCACAGTGCTGCCGACCTCGACCGTCTGTTCAGGTACACTGCTTCCGCCGTTGCTTTCAAAGGTCACCGTAACCGTCTTGGGCGCATTGGGGTCGATGGCATCGGCCCGGATCAGCACCTCCGCATTGATGTTGGAGATGGTGACATTACCAGTGACAGCGTCGTAAGTATACCCCTTGCCCTGTTCAAGGGCAGTGCCGCCCATGGTCACGGAAATGGTCTCAGGCAGGATATAGCCCTCGGCGGGAACCAACTTGAAGGTAAGGTCGGTCCCATCCATCACACTGTCTGTCTTGGGGTCCACACTGGCATTGTACAGGATGTATTCGATATGGTGCATCACAGCAGTCTCAGTCTTAAAGGTGCAGGATGCGGGCTGCGACTCGTTGCCGCTTCTGTCGTAGGCGGTAACCGTTACCGTATACTCTGCGTTGGGAGTCAGGCCGGAGAAGGCGTAGGTGCTGGCCGTGATATCGGCCACCGGGTCAGACGCTCCGTTCAGATAGACACGATAACCGGCCAGGTCGGCCTCCGCGGAGGGCGTCCAGGTGACCGTGGCGCCGGTCTGCGTGACTCCGGAAGCGGCCAGTCCGGCGGGCGCCGCAGGAGCCGTGGTATCGGGCCGCTCCACAGTGATGGTCACACCAAGGTCATTCACTGCGTCCAGGGTGCCGTGAATGGTCTGGGCAGCTTCGCTCTCGGCGGCATAATCGCTTTCCGTCCAGGCCACATTGCATACCACAAAGGTACTGTCGCTCATCTCGACCACAGCCCGAGTGGGCAGACCGAGCTCGGCAAAAGCGGTGCCCTGCTGTGCCGTGACAGAAGCCGGGTTCACGGCTGCGGAGACAGCCTTGGGTTCTTCCGTCAGCGTAAGGTGCAGTTCTGCCTTCACACCATCCGTGTTGGTCACGGGGTCCTGACACTGAAGCGTACCGGTCAGAGTCTGCTCCGCGCTGTTGGAATTATATCCCTCGTCGCTCCAGGTCACATTCAGGGTGATCGAAGTGCCGTCAGCCAGAGTTGCGGCTACCGTCTCAGGCAGATTCAGATCGCCAAAGGCTGTTCCAAGAACGCCTGTGGCAGTGGCAGGTTTGACCGATTCCACGTTAGGCTCCGCAGGCGCCACAAACCGGGTACCGGTAACGGTAACTTCTTTCAGGCCGATGCAGGTACTTTCTCTAGGTATAACACTATTGCCCTTCTCAAAATAGAGCCGGAGATAACGGGTGCCCGCAGGAATGGGCTTTGTAAAGTCCGCCTTGGCCACGCTGTGGGTAGCGCCAGATTCCGTTCCCGACTGCGTCACAGTGGCAATGGTAGTCCAGGCATTGGCATCCTTTGCGTTTTGGCCGGTGAGAGCCTCTTTATTATTCATAGTCTGATAGAGGTTCTCTTTGCTGTAGTCCTGGGGCGTATAGTCGCTGCCCGCAACCTGAATCCAATATTCATCGGACCAGGTCTTATTAAAGTAGGACATGGAGATCCCGGTGACATCAGCCACATCTTCCCCAAGATCGATCACGATCCAGGCGCCGTTGGAATCTGTCGCCACTTCGGGACCCACCCAGTTGCTGCTCCACCGAGTGCCGGTATCGCCGTCCACACTCTTGCTGGGTTCAAATCCAGAACTCAGTTCCATACCGGAGGCATAGACGGGGTGCTCCAGAGAAAGATTCTCTTCCGCTCCAACGCCGGCCGAATAAGTCTTGGTACCATTGATTTTCAGTTCAGCCACACTGATGCCAGTGGCGCCGGTGGCATACTTGTTGATCTCATTAAACACTACGCACACATACCGACCACTGGTGCCCTCAGGCAGTACAGTTACCTGATCGTCGTGACCTTTTTGATCGGTAGGATCATAGGACGCGCTGGCAGCCTTTGTACCGCCGCTTACCTTGCCGTCTTGTACCGTAAAGGGCTCGTCGGAGACGTAGATATCATATTTGGTGGGCCAGGATTTATCTGTGTAGCATTTCAGCGTAATATCGGTAAGCTCATTGGTGCCGCTCAGATCTTCTCCGTCTTTGCCGGTGTTCAGATCCACGATGATCCACTCCACGCCCGGAGTCTGAGGCGCATCCACGCTGCCGGTCTCCTTGATGGCAGGACCCGCGCACCACCGGTTGCTGGGATCGCCGTCCAGGGCCTTCCAGGACTGAGGATCGTCCGAAGATCCGGAAACACCAGATGCCTGATGGGCCTTATTCAGCGCCAGATTACCGGCAAAAGGCTCCTGAGGGGTGGAACTGTCCCGCCGCACAGCGACCACGGCAGTCAGAGCAAAGCCACCGGGATTGGTGATGGTATCGCCCAGGACATAGTTGCCCGTTACGGTGTATTCCTTGGCAGCGGTAGGATCATAATCTTCCCCGGACCAGACAACAGGAAGGGTAACCTCTTTGCCGTTGCTCAGGGTCACAGTACCCTGCGCAGGCAAGCCGGCCCGATCCAATTCGGTGCCAAAGGCCACTTCCACTTCGATTTCCGGATTGGGAGCGGTGTAAATGCTGGGCAGCGGGAGGGGTGCCTTACCGGCTTCGCCCTCGTCCAGACGTCCGTTGAGCAGGATCTCCGCAATGCTGACATTGCTGCCGGCCGCCCAGGCCACTTTAATCGCGGAGATATCGCCCAGCTGGGAAGTATCGCCTACCCAGACGGTATTGTCTGCCGTTCCAACAGTCTCCCAGTTATCGCCCACCTTCACGGTCACGCTGGCATTGGAGACAGAATTCTGAATCACACTGACCGAATCCAGATGGACCGGCTTCTTCAGAGTATAGACCAGCTCGCCGGCAGCACTGCTGTTAAAAGCGGTCAGCAGATTGCCGTCCATTGCGTTTTGTTCATTTGCGGCGCCGCTGGTAAAGGTTCCGGCAGAGGTGTCTACGGTAAATTCCCGAACGTTGAGCTTGCTGCTGGAATCTTCTGTCTGGCGCAGCCGCAGGTAGCGGGCACGAATGGCAAGATCAGACAGGGTGATATGAGTGGAATCTACCTCAGGAACCAGGGTAATCCACTGGATTCCATCCTGAGAATACTCCAGAGTGGCGTTATGATAATAGTTGCTGTCCTCATCCTTTTCGCCCTGAAGGATAGAAACGCCGCGCACGGTCTTTTCGATGCCCAAATCCACGCCGTAATAGTCATTGGCCTGCTGCGCAACATCGTACTTGGCGGCGCTGCCGGCATTTCCATCCAGCATTGCGTTGGAAGCGGTGGCCTCCTGGCGGACCCCGCCGATCACCGCATAGAGGGTGGGCTCGGTATGAGATACCTGCGGGCTCAGCTCTTCAAAAATGCGGGTGGATACACCTTCCATCAGATCCGTAATGAACGGCTGCAGCCGCTTGGAGCCGCCATAAGTGTTAAGGCTCTTCTTTTCGGTATTGGCAGCATTGTACTGGGCCCAGGCCTCAGCCAGATTGTCGCTGTTGACCGCAACAGCCGCCTGAAGAGCGGGCTGGATCGCCTGAGCGACTTTTTCCAGATTGCTGAGCCAGGGATTCAATTCACCGATCAGTTGAGCGCTGGTGCAGTGTTCCTTAAAATATGCGATCGCTTCCACAATGTGCTGGCATTCATCCCGCAGCTTCACAAAGTCCGGATCCTCAGCGGTCAGGGTCCCGTTTTTCGTCTTTTCCAGAACTGCCGCCATGGTGTCCTTCAGATAATCAGACTCAGGGAAGGGATTTCTGCCAGGGAAACGGCTGGGCACGTTGGAACCAACTGCTGCGCCCACATTCCGGGCAATGGTGAGATAGGCGTCATACACCTCGGGCTGGAGGTACTTGAAGCAATCTTCCCAGATGTCCAGATAATTCTCGTCATAGCTTTCATTGTTCCAGTTCCAGCACATCAGCTGGTAGATACCCACCTTACTGACCTGGGGCTTATTGCAGGGGTTTGAGATAATGCCCAGGTGATGTTTCAGTCCTTTTGCCCATTGCAGATAGGCCTGGCTGTCACCCAGGAAAATGCCCCGGCCACCGGTATGTTCGTTACAGGGATAGTTCAGCCAGGTTACGATGTCATGTCCGCTGCGATCATACGCATAGTCGTAATTCTTCTGCTCCACGGGAGAATTTACCGTAGCGCCCGTCCAGTAGATTGGAATACGGGAGTCCAGATTTTTAAACGATGCCAGCTCCTCGCCGTTGTCTGTCTCCGCACGACCGACATTATAATGCTGCGGGCAGTACACAATGGTTGCACAATCACCCTTTTTATCCACATAATCGGTCATGATCCGGTTCAGCAGATTTACCGCATCGGCATGGGTGCCGGAACCGAAATCGTCGTTCAGGATGTGGAATTGGCGCACACCAATCGCATAGAACTGGTCAAGCTTTTTGGTGAGCAGATCAAAGCGTCTGTTATACTCCGCATAGCCCGCTTCATTACTGGGATCGGTGCTTACGCCGCCTTTAAAAAAGCTGCCCAGATGAACAGACCAGACAAATTCCACTTTGGTTTCTTTTCCGACTTCGACAAGCCGTTTAAAGTCCTTCATCTGATCCTCTGGATAGAGTTTGTCCCAATCAGAAGTATGATACTTGTCCGTTTTGGACGCATAGACAAAGATGTTCATTTTGACATCCCGCCCCATGCGCATCACGCTTTCCCGGTTTTCAACATCCCAGCCGCCATAGAAGCCTTCTATCACACCGCGGTACAGGTTGTTGGAATAGTCCTCGATCTCCACCGGCAGGAACTTCTGACCGGCAAAGGAGCTGAACATCATCTGCAGGGTGGCCAGACCGTAGTAAACACAGTCTGTATCCTTACCCACGATGGTAACCACTCCGTTGGCGTTGTTGGTGGTATCTGCCACCAACATATAGGGATCATACTTCCCCATACCGGTACTGTCGCTGTCGTCGAACAGGTCCGTACGAGCGGTGGGAACAGGGTCTGCAACAGTCTTGTCCTCGTCCCCGTAGACGCCCAACAGGATGTTGGTCTTCCCGGCCACCACCGCACTGGAGGTAGTCATGGTCATGTCATAATCGGCCAGGATTTCTTCCAGAAAATCTTTGGTGTAGCTGTCGATGCCGCTCTCCACCACAACGTTGACTTCTTTGGTCATGGTGAAGGGTACTGCTCCGTCAGGATAGACGACCGAATGGGGCACCGGATAAATTTCATAACGACCTTGGTCCTCTGAAAATCCGTTGACAAGACTATCTTCCACCATGCCCTCTTTGGGCGGCTGCAGCGCAAACGCAGGCGACACGGTGGTAGACAGCATGGTACCGGCCAACAGCAAGGCCAGTACCTGTTTGTTGCCTCTTGACTTCATCCTCTTCACATCTCCTTTTTAAAAATCGGACCTACTTCCGGCAGGATTGCGTTTACGCCTGCGGATTGGTATCATATCCACCCCTTATTTCTCCCGCCTTTGGCACTCCGGGTCTTAAAATCTTCGTTCATAACCTCCTTCTTATTTTTCGACACAATAGTCTATATTTAGTTTATCACGGTACCCTACAGCCGCAAGTATGATTTTTTATCATACTTTTACTCAGTACAGAACTTTTTTTCAAGGGTATCAAAACTTTAAAACTATTTTAATGAAATTGCTTTCCCATAGTTTTATAGTCGGCATCCATATTCTTACCTTAATTGGCCAACCTCTCCCTTGCTTTATACAGCCAGCCTGCGCCTTTCCTTCTTTTCACGCATATCATGTTGCGGGAGCATCTCCCAGAAGGGGGTAACACGCATGGGTGTTACAAATTCCAACAAACTCACCAATACCGACCACATTGCCTGCGGCGATTCACTGCGTGTAAGCCTGTCCCTGACAGCTGCACCAGATATTATTTCCAATCCCACTGATATTGTGCTGATTCTGGATCGCTCAGGCAGTATGGCCGGCACACCACTGACCAACATGAAACTGGGTGCAAAAACATTTATTGATATCATCGATGAGGCCACCGATAATATGAACGATGGTCAAATCGGTTCCGGCAGCCGCATCGGCATTGTCAGCTTTTCCAGTACCGCTGTGGCGAACACCCAGCTCATCACCTCAGTGAACACGCTGAAAGACGCTGTGGACAGTCTGAGCGCCTCAGGCCTGACCAACCACGCAGACGCCTTTTCCAAGGCCATCCAGCTTTTTGATCCTACCTCCGGCAATGCAAAGGTGATGATCATATTTACCGATGGCAATACTACGGCCGGTGCGCCTCCGGCACCTGTGGCCGCCGCCGCCCGGGCTGCGGGTATCACCATCTATTGCATCGGCCTGATAGGCTCCGGCGGTCTGGATATTGACGCATTAAACAACTGGGCCACCGACCCGGACGCTGCACATGTGGCGGTAACGCCCGATGCCGCCGATTTGGAAGACCTTTTCAAAGAACTGGCAGCCAACCTGACCAAGGCAGGCGCAACCAACATTGTAATCGACGAAATCGTCAACTCCGATTTTATGATCACAAGTATTCTATCTCCCACAAAGGGCTCCGCCGCCATGTTGGACGCACACACTCTGCGGTGGACCATTCCCGCATTGGGGGTGGATGCCAGCGAGAGCGCTGTGCTTGATTTTTTCATCCGGCATATCGGCCGGGAGCCGGGAACCAAACTGGTCAATCAGTCCATCACTTATTCTGATACCGAGGGGAATGTGGTGTCTTTTCCCGCCCCCATGGTAACTGTGGAATGCGACATCGTGGTAACGCCGGAAGCTTGCCCCACGCCAGTAGATTTTACCGTGGAAGGTTGCACCGACTCGGTCCTGGTCGACCTGGGAGACACCTATTTGGAGTCTCAGGGCCGCATCATACAAACAGACGTCACCATCAAAAATGTATGTCCCGGAAAACGGATCGCGCTGGCCGCCATTCTCTCGGAAGTGGACGCCAACGGAACAGAATATCCACGGGGCATGAAGGCAATGACCATCCCGGCCCACAACTTTCCCACTTGCCGGGACATACAGGTCCGGTGCATCAAATTTGTTGTACCCGAAGACTTGAATGTTTCCGGAACCTCATTTTGCAGTCCCCGCAGCTTCAAGGCTCGCTTTATCGCCAACAGCATTGATACGGATTACCACTGCTGCGAATCTACGATCACATTATGACCCAACTCCCACTGTTTTGTTTTCACAGCACAGGATCTCTGCTGCAAAACGTTGATCTGCTCTCTTCGCAGGCAATGTCCCCAGTGCAGCATACAAAATAAACAAAACGCAGCTACCGCAAACAGGCAAGCGCCTGATTTCGCGGTAGCTGCTGTTTTTGCCCGATAAAGGCGGCTGTAACGGCATGAGATAGGAGCTTCTCAAACGTGTGCGGCGGACACGTAAGGTACAGCGTACAAAGCAAATTTTCACGATACCCTATGCAGCCAGGATATTGTATTGACCGCAGGGCGCTATTAAGATTATTGTGTTGGATTAGCTTCCTAATTGCAGCAAAAACGGGCGGGTTTCCCCGCCCTTCAATTAGCTTTCATCGTCTTTGATATATTTCATAATATCGCCCACTTCGCAGTCCAGAATACGACAAAACACCTCTATGGTATGGGTACTGACACTTTCGTTGCGCTTCAACCTTGTAATCTGTGCCGGGCTGATATTGTATTTCTTTATGAGGGCATATTGGGAAATCCCTTTTTCCCGCATGACATTCCATAAGTTGTCGTAAGAAATCATAACATTCAAGCCTCGCTCTCTACTTGAATGTTAACCGAAAACGATGTACAATTAGATTAACCAATATCGGTTAATATATTTATGTAGGAGGAGACGGAAATGAAAAAAATATTGTTGTTTGTTCTATCAGCGGCTCTCATATTATCTTTGGCAGCTTGCGGCGGGGACACAACCAGTGACTCCAACGTATCAGGCAGCAATGAAACCAATACGCCAAACAACAGTGGAACACCCGGCAATGATGCTGATAGCGTTCAAGAAGCAGAGGTACCCAACAACGGGGAGTGGGACGAAATCCTTTGCTCCGGGGACGGCTATCACTTGGTAAAAAAAGAGGTTGATTCCTACGATGGCTACAAATTCACACTTGGTGTAGTGGATGATGAGGGCCAGTGGGTACAGGAAATGACCGACACCGGAACTTTTGTAGACGAAGTACGCTTCCGCGCCGAAGGCAGCAGTGAAACCCTGCGAGACAGTTCCTGCTATATGTATCTGGGAGAAGGCGTGTTTCTTGCTTCTCCAGGTGTGTCCGTATACACAAAGGACGAAGAACACCGGGTCGGTCCTTGGGAGAACAGCGTATCTTACAGCCCTACTGGACGGGCTGAGGTTGCAATCTGGGAATGCCTTCTTTGGAATGTAAAAACTAATATGCAGACAGAGATTGACGCATCCAAGATGTCCATGTTCCAGGACGGATACTTGCTGTTCTGCAAAGAGGACGAGTCCGGCAGCGGTACACTCAGTGCCATGAATACTAACGGCGAAATCACTGAATTCACCTGTAAGTTCTTGCCCAATAAGCCCGGCCACAATTTCCCCGTCTATTCAGAGGGATTGTTCTATGCCTGCACTGACAAGGGGTCTCGTCCCGGTTTTTTTGACATCTCGGGTAATATGGTCATTGACTTATCGTCGTATGATGTAGGCAGGATACCCTATTCCAATGAAATGGGAGTAAACGCCCCGTACTTTGAGAATGGGCAGGCTACTATTTTATTCGCCAACAATGCCGGGAGCGTGTTCCAGGCAACTATTGATAAAACAGGGGCTTTCGTGGGAGAACCTGAAAAAGTAGATGTTTCTGTTTATTAAGCACAAAAAGAGAGGGCGGTACACCATCAGTGCCGTCCTCTCTCATTTTGTATTCCATTGTTATCAAGCGCTCTCCTGCTCCTTCTTCTCTTCCTGCTTCTTCTGGAAGCCAGCAAGATCAATCACCTTGGAAGCATTGGAACTAAAATCGGGCTGCTCCTTGTACTTTGGGAACTGGGTCTCAAACCAATTCCGCACAAACTTGTAGGGGATGGGCTGCTCCAGGGAGCAGGTCTTGACCACCTCAGACTGGGCCAACAGCTCACCAGCATTCTGAAACACGCCCATATACTTCTCCATGTTTGCGCAAGTCAGGTTCTTGTAGGTGCGTTTGCTGGCATTTTTCTTGATGGTCTTGGTCGCTATCTGAGTACTGGGGAAGTCCTGGCGGTAAGCTCTCCACTCTCTGTATTCAGGAGGGCCGAAGATACGGGTCTGCTTCTTGAAAGCCTTGCCGTGGTGGGCAATCCCCATGGGACAAATCCCATGGGGACCCCAATGATTTCATCTGCTCGGGCGGAGTGAATCCGCCCGGCTTCGAGGTTTCAGCTTCGCCAAAACCCTCGGTGACGAGGCCCGCCACGGCAAAAAAGATCCCGGTCCGTTGGACCGGGATCTTTTAGGTATTCAGATTAGCCGAAGTAACGCTTCAGCAGGCCCTCGAAAGCCTTGCCGTGGCGGGCCTCGTCGCGAGCCATCTCGTGGACGGTGTCGTGGATGGCGTCCAGGTTGTGCTCCTTGGCCAGCTTGGCCAGCTCGAACTTGCCGGCGGTAGCGCCGTTCTCGGCGTCCACACGCATCTCCAGGTTCTTCTTGGTGGAATCGGTCAGAACCTCACCCAGCAGCTCGGCAAACTTGGCGGCGTGCTCGGCCTCCTCCAGAGCGGCCTTCTCCCAGTACAGGCCGATCTCGGGGTAGCCCTCACGATGAGCCACACGGCTCATGGCCAGATACATACCGACCTCGGAGCACTCGCCCTCAAAGTTCATGCGCAGGCCCTGGATGATCTCCTCGGGAGCGCCCTTGGCAACACCGACAACGTGCTCAGCAGCCCAGGTACGATCGCCACCCTGGAGCACGAACTTCTCCTTGGGAGCCTTACAGATGGGGCAGAAATCAGGGGCGGAATCCCCCTCGTGAACATAACCGCAAACAGAGCAGACCCACTTTTTCATGTGATTTTCCTCCTAATTTAATGATTTATTTTATTCAATTTCGGGTTAGCTGGAAGTGCTAATCAGTAATGATTATCATTTCTGATATTAAGATAGCACAACTTAACTCTGCCGTCAAGTGTTTTTTTCAAATTCCGAAAACTTTTTTATTTCACCTTACTTTTCATGTTTGCGGCGGTAACGGCGGTGTCCCAGCACCAGAATAAAAACGCCTGCCGCTGCCAGGATTCCGCCCAATACAATCTGGGCGATGATGGGACCATACATGATAGATATCACACGATCTATACTACTACTATAAAAGCCGAGATCCATTTCCTTATCCCCCTATGGCAGACATTCGGGCAACTTCATAAACTCCCACAGGCCATTTATGGTCAAAAGCTGCAGCAGCCCCCGTATCAACAGATAGCTCCCCACTGCCAGCGGTAAAATCCCCAGCAGATACCATCTGGGTTCTCTCCTCTCAGGTGCCGCCTCTGTGGGCAGGCCCGGATCAGGCCTCTCCCCTAACAGCAGCTGGTCTGTTGTGATCCCAAATAGTTTGGCCAAGGCCACGATCTTATCCAATTCCGGCTGGGCAGCGTCACCCTCCCACTTGCTCACCGCCTGGCGGGACACTCCCAGCAGTTCGGCCAACCCTTCCTGAGACAGGCCCGCGCGTTTGCGGTAATTCAGAATCCGCTCTCCCAAGGTCATCCTTGCTCGCCATCCTTTCTCCCGGCGTCACCGGACAGTTCCAGACTATCAAACGATCCGGTTTCATACCATAAAGTTTGGCTTGAACTTCCACAACCGCTGGTTGTCAAAAGGGTTTTCAAGCAAAATCATCATAACATAGCCTGCCCAGCGTATTCAAGCATCCCTTGGTAAAGATCCGGCATAACAGAAAACGGGCGCGCTGGGATATACAGCGCGCCCGTTTTGAGCGGTTTTTATCAGGCAATTTATGTGTCCGCAAGTGCCTGGGCGGCAGCCTTGATTACAGCCACGCAGGCATCGATACCGATACGGCTGTTGACGCACAGATCATACTCCCGGCTCTGTCCCCAACGGCCGGTGGCAAAATAATTATAATAGGAGGCTCTTGCCTTGTCCTGGCGGATAACATAGCTCTCCAGATTGTTCTCCTGTACACCGTACTCCTCCCGAGCCCGGCGGATCCGCTGATCCAGAGGTGCATTGACAAATACCTTCAGGCAGCGGGGGTGATCCCGAAGGATATAGTCGGCGCAGCGGCCCACAATGACACAGGATTCCCTGTCAGCGGCCTCCTTGATAACTTTAGCCTGCGCGATAAACACCTGATCGGGAACCGATGGCGTCTGTACGCTGGTATAGAGATCATAGAGAAAACTATTGGTGGGGCGCTGATGCTCGGCATTGCGGATAAAGTGCTCGGAGAAGCCTGTCTTTTTTGCCACATCGGAGATCAGCTGTTTGTCGTAAAATGTGATGCCCATCTCTTCGGACAACTGCTTGGCAATAAGCCGTCCGCCGGAACCGTACTCACGACCGATGGTAATGACGATGTGTTTCATAAGAACACCTCCTATCCTAATTTAAGTATAATGCTTTTTTCTCCTTCCGTCAAAGAGTTTTCATTTTCATATCTTATATTTATTATCCTATGTTAATATGCAAAATTTATTACGGATTTCGATTGACTTTCCGCCAAACCTGAGTATAATAGTTGCCATCTGGCCCATATGTCCAAAGGGTCTTTTCCCTCCGCAAGGAAACTGAAAAAGAGAGCACAAAAAGAAAGGAGTATCCATATGTTTATTCTGGGTATCATTCTGATCATCGCCGGTATTGGCTGTGCCGGTTACGGTTTTATGCAGAACAACAGCTTGGAGGCCCAGTTCACCAGCATCATGAGCAGCGGTACCGCTAACCCCGGCACCATGTTTATCGTCATTGGCGTGATCCTGCTGGTAGTCGGTATCATCCTCTGTGTGGTCGGCAAAAAGAAGAATTAAGGTAGTACATATGACACGGGCGGTCGTCAATGCGATCGCCCGTTCTTCTTTGCAACCCAGCAGTCAAACTGGTGCACTTCCCCCCGGTCAAATCAAGCATTTTTCGTCAAATATGCAATTCTTATTTTTTCTCTTGCATTTCATGAACGTATGCATTATAATAACTTCAACATAGCAAAGTGTTCCTCTAAACAGCTGAGCATGATTAAATTTTGGCTGGTCCCGCAGGGCCGCCAGGCAAAGGGGTTTGGCAATATGGCATTTACGATCACCAATTCTTACCTTCAGAGCGTGTATGACGGCGTCTGCAAGAAGAACTCCCATGAGCCCGAGTTCCTCCAGGCTGTAGGTGAGGTTATGGAATCCCTCCAGCCCGTGTTTAACCAGAAGCCCGAGCTGGCCAAGATGGGCATTATGGACCGCATGGTGGAGCCTGAGCGCAGCCTGTTGTTCCGTGTGTCCTGGGTGGACGATAAGGGCCAGGTCCAGGTAAACCGCGGTTACCGGGTGCAGTTCTCCACTGCCATCGGCCCCTCCAAGGGCGGCCTGCGCTTCCACCCCTCCGTCAACCTGTCCATCATCAAGTTCCTGGGCTTTGAGCAGGTGTTTAAGAACTCCCTGACCGGCCTGCCCATGGGCGGCGGCAAAGGCGGCTCTGACTTTGATCCCAAGGGCAAGAGCAGCAACGAGGTCATGCGTTTCTGCCAGTCCTTCATGACTGAGCTGCAGCGGCACATCGGTCCCGACACCGACGTGCCCGCCGGCGATATCGGCGTGGGCGCTCGTGAGATCGGCTACCTGTTTGGCCAGTATAAGCGTATCCGCAACGAGTTCAACGGCGTGCTCACCGGCAAGGGCCTGACCTATGGCGGCTCTCTGGCCCGCACCGAGGCCACCGGCTACGGCCTGTGCTACTTTACCAACGAGATGCTCAAGGCCGCCGGCAAGTCCTTCCAGGGCCAGAGCGTGGTGATCTCCGGCTCCGGCAACGTGGCCATCTACGCCAACCAGAAGGCCACTCAGCTGGGCGGTAAGGTCATCGCCATGAGTGACTCCAATGGCTACATTGTGGACGAGAACGGCATCGACTACAAGGTAATCAAGGAGATCAAGGAGGTCAAACGGGACCGCATCAAGACCTACCTGGATTACGTCCCCACCGCCAAGTATTACGAGGGCTGCCAGGGCATCTGGACCGTTCCCTGCGGCATCGCTCTCCCCTGCGCCACCCAGAACGAGCTGCCCCTGGAGGGCGCCAAGGCTCTGGTGGAGCACGGCTGCTTTGCCGTGGCCGAGGGCGCCAATATGCCCTCCACTCCCGAGGCGGTTGCCTGGTTCCAGGAGCACGGCGTGCTCTTTGCCCCCGCCAAGGCTTCCAACGCTGGCGGCGTGGCTACTTCCGGTCTGGAGATGAGCCAGAACTCCATGCGCCTGAGCTGGACCTTTGAGGAAGTGGACCAGAAGCTCCACGACATTATGACCAACATCTACCACAATGCTGCCAAGGCTGCCGAGGAGTACGGTATGCCCGGCAACCTGGTGGCGGGCGCCAACATCGCCGGCTTCATGAAGGTGGCCGACGCTATGATCTGGCAGGGCGTGTCCTACTAAGCAACGCCCCCTTATGCTGACTTTCCAAGGAGGGACGCGGCAGCGCCGCGTCCCTCCTTTTTCGTCGGCCACCGGGGCCCCATCAAAGATGGGGCGGCGCGCAAGCGCCGTACAAGCGTTTTACCGGCAGGCAAAACCTTAATGCCGGGCGGATTCATTCCGCCCGAGCAGCTCCAATCATGGGGTCCCCAACCTGCCCCGCAGGTTGGGGCTGGCCGACGCTATGATCTGGCAGGGCGTGTCCTACTAAACTTGAAACAAAAATGGCACCCATCCTTTACAACGGATGGATGCCATTTTTCTTTATTTATGATATAATACCAGCATTCTGAGAAATACGAGGACTACTCTATGCTCCGCATCCAAAATATCTCCCTGCCCCTTGACGGCAGCCAAGGCCAGCTGAAAAAAAAGGCCGCCCGCATTCTTGGCGTTAAACCAGAGGTCATCACCGGGCTGTCTTTGGCCCGGCAGTCCATTGACGCCCGGAAAAAGAGCGACGTCCACTACGTCTGCACGGTGGATGCAACCGTGGCCGACGAAGGCAAGGTCATGGCCCGGTGCCGGGACAAAAACGTCTCTCTCCACCAGAGCGCCCCCTATGTTTTCCCAACCGTGCGGCGGACCTCTTCCCTGCCGCCGGTGGTGGTAGGCATGGGCCCCGCCGGGCTTTTTGCCGCCCTCTTCCTTGCCCGGAACGGCCTGGCTCCCATTGTGCTGGAGCGGGGCCGCCCGGTGGAGGAGCGCACTGACGACGTAGAGCGGTTCTGGTCCACCGGCTTATTGGACCCCTCCTCCAACGTTCAGTTCGGCGAGGGAGGGGCAGGCACCTTTTCCGACGGCAAGCTGACCACCGGCACCCATGATCCCCGCATCTCCACAGTATTCCGCACCCTGGTGGGCGCAGGGGCTCCCGAGGATATTCTGTACCAGCACAAACCCCACATCGGCACCGACGTGCTGCGGGACGTGGTGAAAAACATACGACAGGAACTGATCCGCCTGGGCTGCGACGTGCGCTTTGGCCATCAGCTCACCGGCCTTATCCTCCGGGATGTGGCAGTGGCCGGGCTGACGGTGGAAGGCCCTCAGGGAAGCTACGACCTGTCCTGTGACGCACTTGTCCTCTCCCCCGGCCACTCTGCCCGTGACACTTTCCAGATGCTGCTGGAGGCGGGTGTCCCCATGGAGCAGAAACCCTTTGCCATCGGGGTACGCATTGAGCATCCCCAGAGCGCTGTCTCTCTGGCCCAGTTTGGTCCGGTTTGGGAGAAACTGCCCGCTGCCGACTATAAGCTGGCCTGCCACCTTCCTAACGGCCGCTCCGCTTTTACCTTCTGTGTCTGTCCCGGCGGCCAGGTGGTGGCTGCCGCCTCGGAAAAGGGGCGGTTGGTGACCAACGGTATGAGCCATCGGGCCAGAGATGGAAAAAACATCAACGGCGGTTTTCTGGTGGGAGTGGGTCCAGCCGACTTCGGCTCCGACCATCCCCTGGCCGGAGTTGCCTTCCAGCAACACTGGGAGGAGGCCGCCTTCCAGTTGGGCGGCGGGACTTACCACGCCCCTGCCCAGACCGTGAAGGACTTCCTGTCCCGGCAGACCTCCAAAACCCTGGGCACTGTGGAACCGACCTACCGTCCCGGCGTCACCCCCACTGAACTGGACCGCTGCCTGCCCGATTACGTCACCGACACCCTGCGGGGGGCGCTGCCCATCTTTGACCGCAAGCTGCACGGCTTCGCCGCGCCGGACAGCCTGCTCACCGGCGTGGAGACCCGTTCCTCCTCCCCCGTCCGCATCCTCCGGGGGGAAGACTGCCAATCCGCCATCCGGGGGCTCTACCCCTGCGGCGAGGGGGCTGGTTACGCCGGCGGCATCACCTCCGCTGCTGTGGACGGCATCCGGGTTGCCGAGGCGGTCGCTTCACAGCCTTAAGTGAATTTTACCCATAAAAAAGTGCCGTCCTTCAGGACGGCACTTTTTCTATCATTCAGCGCTGATCCATGGGCACATAATCCGTATGGCTGCCCACATACTTATAGGCAGGACGGATGATCTTACCCATATTGATAAGCTCCTCAATGCGGTGGGCGGACCAGCCAGCCACACGGGCCATGGCAAAGATAGGCGTATACAGCTCCAGAGGCAGATCCAGCATATGGTACACAAAGCCGGAATAGAAGTCCACATTGGCGGATACGCCCTTGTACATCTTCCGCTCTCCGGAGATGACCTCGGGACCCAGCCGGGCCACCAGGGAATAGAGCTCATATTCCTCATTGCGGCCCTTCTCACGGGACAGCTTCTCCACAAAGGAGTGGAGCAGGTTGGCACGGGGATCGGACAGAGAGTAAACCGCATGCCCCATGCCGTAGATCAGGCCCGCCTTGTCGAAGGCCTGCTTGTTGAGCAGAGCCTGCAGGTAATGACGTACTTCGTCCTCATCTTTCCAGTCCCGCACGGTCTCTTTCATGTCCTCAAACATCTGCACCACCTTGATGTTGGCGCCGCCGTGCTTGGGACCCTTCAGAGAGGCCAGAGCCGCCGCCATACAGGAATAGGTATCGGTACCGGAGGAGGTGACCACATGGGTAGTGAAGGTGGAGTTGTTGCCGCCGCCGTGCTCGGCATGGAGTGTCAGACAAATATCCAACACATGGGCCTCCCAGAAGGAGTAGGAAGAATCCGCCCGCAGCAGGGAGAGGATGTTCTCCGCCGCCGACAGTTCCGGCCGGGGGGCGTGGATGTACAGGCTGCTGCCGCTCTTATAGTTCCAGGCTTGATAGCCATAGACACTGAGCATGGGGAACAGGGCAATAAGCTGGACACACTGGCGCATGACATTGGGCAGGGAGATGTCATCCGCCCGGTCATCATAGGAGGCCAGATTGAGCACACTCCGGGCCAGGGAATTCATGATATCATGGCTGGGCGCCTTCAGGATCACATCCCGCACAAAGTTGTTGGGCAGGGAACGATAATAGGACAGCTGCTTGGAAAAGCCATCCAGCTCCTCCTTGGTGGGCAGCTTGCCCAGCAAAAGCAGATAGGCTGTCTCCTCAAAGCCGAAGCGGCCCTCCTTCAGAGCGCCTGCCACCAACTGCTCCACGTCCACACCGCGGTAATACAGCTTGCCTTCGCAGGGAATCTCCTGTCCATCCACAACCTTTTTGGCTACAATATCAGAGACTTCAGTCAGTCCGGCAAGCACGCCCTTGCCGTTCAGGTCACGCAGGCCCCGCTTCACATCATATTTGACAAAATCGCCCGGATCAATGCAGCTGTTTTCCTGTGCCAAAGCCGCCAGGCGCTCAAGTTCAGGCGTAGTATTGCAGTAATTCGGATTGCTTGCCATGAAAAACCTCCATTCTCTTCACATACCCAGGGGACAACCCCTTTGCCAATCAGTTCATTGCTAACTATTATGGCATAAAAATGTTACCACAATATGAATCGCTCTCGATTTTTTCATTGAAATTTTTCTTCTATAATGGACCGACCCGCTGCGGCAAGGCCGGACAGCGGGTCGGAATTTAGAACAGGTCTTTCTTCTTCAGGATGATGCCAGTCACCAGAATCACGCCCAGAGACAGCACCAGCGGGAACCACCAGAACTGATCCAGGGGCAGATTGGCTACATTCATACCGTAGAAGCTGAAGAAAATATTGGGGATGGTCAGCAGGATCGTGATGGAGGTCAGCACCTTCATGATCACGTTCAGGTTGTTGGAGATCACGGAGGCAAAGGCGTCCATCATGCCGGAAATAATGGAGGAATAAATATTGGCCATCTCAATAGCCTGGCGTACCTCGATAAGCACGTCCTCCAGCAGGTCATGGTCCTCTTCGTAGAGGGTAATGATGCGGCCGCGGAGGATCTTCTCCAGGGTGACCTCATTGGCTTTCAGTGAGGTATTAAAGTAAACCAGTGACTTTTCCAGGTCCAGCAGCTGGATCAGTTCCTTGTTCCGCTGGGACTTGTAAAGCTGACGCTCCATGTAGTTGTAGATCTTGTCGATCTGCTTCAGGTATTGCAGGAAGCGTTTAGCCACCTGAAGCAGCATATAGAGGATGAACTGGGTCCGCTTCTGGGTATCCGCATTGCGTACCAGCCCGTCCTGGAAATCCTTCAGAATAGAGGTCTCTTTCAGGCAAACGGTAATGATGTGCTTCTCAGTGACGATGATGCCCAAAGGCAGGGTGGAATACACCACCGCGTCGTCCTTCTCCACCGAGGGAGCGTCAATGATAATGAGGGTCTGCCCCTCTTCGGTATCAATACGGGAGGTCTCTTCTTCGTCCAGCGCGGCCCGCAGGAAAGAGGGCTCCACGCCCAGGGTTACCGCTACCGTATTCAGCTCATCCTCGCTGGGATAGGTCAGGTTGACCCAGCAGCCGTCCTGCACGGCATCCAGCTTGGTCATTTTCCCATTGATGGTCTTGTGAATGGAAAGCAATTAACTCACGCCTTTCTGGGCGCAGGGACCAAAAAGGCATAAAAATCCCCGCACACCTATTGTCTCGCCGATCCGCTCCACTTATACCAACGGACCGAAAAAGGGCACAGGCGTGCGGGCGCTCCCGGTCATGCCGGTCAAACGCCGATCCAATACGCCGTGCCAGTTGTGTTGCATTCTCGACTCAGAGGGTCACCGCTCACGGCGCATATCACTCCCTTATGACATAATCTGTCTTTCCAAAACCAGCCGACCAATGTCGCTGGTCCTTGAATCGGTCTTTATTATATGCTACTTTCAGCTGAATTGCAAGCCTGCACTCTTGCCGCCTCTCCTTTTCTTCCACAATAACGCCCAGCTCCAGACAAATTCCTTCCTCCAAAATACATTGCTGGACGTCCCGTCCATTCAGCACAGATGGCCAGCTTATATGATTCTGTCCTTTATGGAACTACAAAGCGGTAGCCCAGTCCACGGACCGTCTGGATATATTGGGGCTTGGATGGGTTTTCTTCGATCTTTGCGCGGATTCGGTTGATATAAACCATAATGGCATTTTCGTCAATGATAGCCGACCCCCATACCAGGTCGTAGATCATATCCTTGGAAAAAATATGATTCACATTGTCCATAAACAGCTTGATCATGGCGTTTTCCTTGGAGGAGAGAACCACCTCTTCTCCGTTTTTATAGAAACGGAGCGTGCTGGTATTATACTGAAAGGGGCCGGCGGTAATGATCTGATCCGCTCCGGGCAGATTCCCCCGGCTGCGGCGGATCAGCGCTTTTACCTTTGCTGCAAGGGTAACCGGATTGAGGGGTTTTGTGATATAGTCGTCTGCACCAATATCCAGACCATAGAGGGTATCATAATCCTCTTTGCGTCCGCTGACGATCATAATGGGGATCTTGCCTCCGTTGCGCCGGATATGCTGGATCACCTGAAACCCATCCATACCGGACAGATTGATATCCAGCAAAAGCAGGTCGTACTTTTTCTTTGCCAGCATCTCAAGGCACTGTTCCCCGGAATCGGCGGTATCCGCCTGAATGCCGTTGCTGCTGATCACTTTATACAGCATGGTAAGAACAGCTCTGTCGTCATCAACAATGAGTACAAGATCCGCCAAGGTGCATCCCCCTTTACACAGCTTGCTTCTTCCAGTATGATATCCAGTATAAAAGACGAGTATATGTTTGGCAAGGGGAGAATTTACTTGAAACCGCCCATCAAACTGGAGCGCAAATTCCTGATGATTATATTGCTGGCTTTCGCCCTCATATTTGCCGGAATTTTTATGGTATTTCGTGTTTTCCACCAATACGAAAATATGATGATCCAAAACGAAGACCGGCAGCTTTTGGGGTTGTCCCGCTCGGTGGACCGCAGTATCACCAGCTATATTCAGCAATTTTCCCGGGATCTGAAGCACACGCTGCAGCGCGACGGACTGGAAGAGGCGGAGACTGCTTATCGGAACACTGGAAGCATGGAAGAAATTGCTTTGCAAATCGAGGCAACCATCCTTTCAGAGCATCCCTTGACATACGACATCCTGTGTATCGACAACGGAACCATTCTTTACTCCTCCCGCGGAAAAACAGACTATGTGTTTCCGCCAAATGCCGGTCTGGAGGGAGACGTCGATATCCGCCCCTGCGTCGATGCGTCAGGAACGATCTACCTCTCCTTCCAGAAAAGCATCCAAAGCGATCTGCGATACGCCGTACTGATCGAGCTTACGGAATTTTATCAGGCTGTGGCGGGAAATCTGATCGTCGGTACCCAAGACCGTATTCTGCTTCTGGACGCAGGGGGACACACACTCTTATATCAAACGGAAGAAGGCCCCGCGGCCTCACTTGTCCAGAATGATCGGGAGGGCGTGATCGATCAGGACGAGTTAAATGCGCTTCTGAACTGCCAAAGCCGCGGGGAAGATGTATCTCTTTTCTACCAGGCTCAGACCAGCAAAGATGCAAAAGCTTATACGGCGCGCATGGCAGCCATTCCGGCCGCCGGAAACAATGGTGTGTTTGCAGTGGGGGCCTCCCTCAATTATGAAACCATCAAACGTCCCATCCATATGTCCGCCATACGGCTTGCCGCCTACAGCAGCATGATCATACTCGGAATTTTACTGTTGGCTGGCTCCATCCTGCTGGTAGCCCGGCGCAATGCGCGGACCCAGCAGGAAGTGATCATGCTGCGGGAACAAAATCTCGCCCTGGAGGCGGTCACAAAAAAGTCCCAGGCTCTGGCCCACCATCAGCGGCTGGAGATCATTGGCACCCTGACCTCCAGCATTGCCCATGAATTCAACAACCTTCTGACCCCCATTATGGGTTACTCCATTCTGGTTCTGGAAAAACTGCCGCCTGACGCCGAAGAGACCTATGACAATGTACTGGAAATTTACGAGGCTTCCAGAAAGGCAAAGACCATTATCTCCCGCCTCTCAGACCTCTCCCGCAAAAATACCCCCCTCACTTTTCAGTATGTCTCGCCGGATGATCTGGTGCTGCGTGTTCTGGAGATCGCCGCGCCGGCGAAACCGCCCAAGGTACAGGTCAGCAGCAAGCTTCAGTGCCGGCACCTCTGGGTGCACGGCAATGAGATCCAGCTGTCCCAAATGCTGCTCAACCTGATTTTGAACGCTTACCAGGCCATGGAGACAGACGGCGGGACCCTTACCGCCACAACTGAACAGGAGGATGACTGGATCTGCTTCCATGTGGCCGATACAGGCCCGGGAATCGCCCCCTCGCTGCTGGAAACGATCTTTGAGCCCTTCTTTACCACCAAGGAACGAGGAAAAGGAACCGGGCTGGGTCTGGCCATTGTGCAGCAGGTCGTAGAGGAACACCACGGTACTGTCTGCGTCCACAGCGAATTGGGACAGGGAACCACATTCACCGTTCGTCTGCCCCTCCCCGCCCAGGAGGATGGACACAGCCATAACAGCATATCATAAGCAAGAGGATGGATGTTTTTCCGTTGGGAAGCATCCATCCTCTTTCCTTAACAAATATTAAGGGTACAGTAATTCCCCATTAAGCAGGGATTGTTATAATTTTGACAAACTCATTCTTGTCACGAAGTGGAGCAGTCAGATGATTATAACGATCGCACGAAAGTACGGCAGCGGCGGCCGGGAGATCGGCCAGCGGCTGGCCAAACATCTGGATATTCCCTACTACAACGTGGACGCCCTGCCCCACACACAAACCGGGGACTGGCGGGAAGAGATCCTTCTGCTGGCCGATACCGGTCCATGCGTCATGGTGGGTTTTTGCGCCGACCATGCACTGGCTGGGCGGGAAGGCCTCATGCGTATCTTTATCCACTGTGACATGGAGCATCGCCTCCAGCGGATCATGGCGGAGCATCACCTCTCCAGAGAACAGGCCCAGCGCGAGGCCCTCTATCAGGACCGGGAGCGGTCCCGGCTGTACGGATTCTACACCGGAGAAAAATGGGCCAATCTGGACCGGTACGATCTGACGGTCAACAGCAGCCTTTTGGGGACAGCCGGTACCGTGGAATTGCTGGGCCAGTTTGTGGCGCTGAATGTCATGCGTAAACGCAGAGGCCAGTGAAATGAGAGAAACACGCAAAACAGTTCGACCGGCTCTGTGCCGGGATGATGTTCCGGCCGTATGCCTGGTTCCCATCGCCGCGGCCCACCAGACCGGTCAGGACCTGATCGCGGCGCAGCTGCCCTTGGTATCAAACATGGAGGTTTCCTATGCTGGAGAATTTGATTGAAACCGCACTGCCCACCATCATCGCAATTCTGGAGATCATGGGCATCTTCGTAGTGGTCGTCTCGGCCACCGGCGCGTTTATCCGTTACCTGAAAGGGCTTATCACCCACTCCGGGTCAGACGTCAAGTTTGCCCTGGCCAACGGGCTGGCCATCAGTCTGGAATTCAAAATGGCCGCCGAGATCTTGAAAACCGTCCTGGTGCATGAGCTCAATGAGCTGATGGTATTGGGGGCGGTCATCCTTTTGCGTGCGCTGTTATCATTTCTCATTCACTTTGAAATGAAGCAGATACATCACACCGAATCATAATTCAGGAGGTACCACAAATGAAGAAACTGCTTGCACTGATCCTGTCCGGTACGCTGACCATGGGCGCACTGTCCGCCTGCGGCAGCACGGCGGTGGTGGCTGTCCCCCAGCCTGAGGAATCTGCGCCCGCCGTCACCGAACCGGTTCCGGAACACACGCAAGGTACATCGGATGCCGCGGTCAAAACCGGCCTCTATCTGGGCACCAGCTTGTCCAGCAGCAAAAATGCCGCCGACGGCGAGGATGGATACAGCCAGGCCAACGTCGAACTGGTGGCGGTCACTGTGACCGACGAAGGGGTCATCGACTCCTGCGTGATCGACTCCATCCAGGCAAAGGCCTCCTTTGACGCCACCGGAACCCTGACTGCCGACCTGACCGCCCAGGTGCCCTCCAAAAACGAGCTGGGCAGCAATTACGGTATGGGCCAGGTCAGTTCCATCGGCAAGGAGTGGAACGAACAGGTTCAGGCTCTGGCCGATTACGTAGAGGGCAAGACGGTGGAGGAGATCAAGGGCATCGCCGTGACCGAGGAGGGCAAGGCCTCCGACGCGGATCTGGCCGCCTCCGTTACCGTCTCCATCGCCGGCTATCTGGACGCCATTGAGCAGGCGGTTTCCAACGCCACTCATCTTGGCGCCATGCAGGGAGATCGTCTGGTTCTGACCACCTCCACCAACATTGCCAACAGCAAGAGCGCCACCGCTGAGGAGCCCGGCCAGGTCCAGACCTCCGCCACTGTGGCCGCCGTTACCCTGAGCGGCGACGTGATCACCAGCTGCTACATCGACGCTGTCCAGGCCAATGTGGACTTTGATGCTGCCGGCGTGATCACCACCGACCTGACCGCGGCGCCGCCCACCAAAAATGAGCTGGGCGACAACTACGGCATGGGCCAGATCAGCCCCATCGGCAAGGAATGGAATGAGCAGGTGGCTGCCTTCTGCGCGTATGTGACCGGCAAGACCCTGAACCAGGTGGCGGGGATCGCCGTGACCGAAAAGGGCGCTGCCGCCGACGCAGACCTGGCCGCCTCGGTCACCATCGCCATCGGGGAGTTCCAGGCCCTGATTGCAAAAGCCGCCGCCTGAGTTTTTCTTCAGGCAGCAGCTTGATACCCCTGTCATTTGGAAAGTAGAGGTTATATGAAGCGAACGGCCACTTTGATCCTCCTGCTGGTTCTGCTCTGCGGGTGCGCAGCAGCCCCCGCAAAGTCTGACGACACTGGACTGAACCGCTATGAGGCCACATTTCTGACCCTGTTTGATACCGTCACCACCATCGTGGGATATGCCGAAACCGAGGAGGCCTTTACCGACACGGCCCAGGCCTTCCATGATGAACTGCTGGAATATCATCAGCTCTATGACATTTACAACGAGTACGAGGGAATCAACAACATCAAGACCATCAACGATCACGGCTGGGAACACCCCATCAAGGTGGATCAGCGGATCATTGACCTGCTGTTGTTCAGCAAGGAGCTGTATACCCAGACAGAAGGCAGGGTCAACATCGCCATGGGCAGCGTACTCCGCCTGTGGCATGATGCCCGGGAAACCGGCATAGCCGACCCCAGCCGGGCGGCACTGCCGGACCAGGCTGCCCTGGAACAGGCCGCAGCCCACACGGATCTCGACAGCATCCAGATCGACGTGGAAAAACGCACCGTTTTCCTGTCTGACCCGGAGGTCAAACTGGATGTTGGCGCCATTGCCAAAGGCTATGCGGTGGAGCAGGTCTGCCGGAACACCCCCTCTGGATTGCTCATCAGCGTGGGCGGAAATGTCTGTCCCACCGGCCCAAAGCCGGAAAGCGGCCATCCGTGGGTGGTGGGCATTCAGGCCCCGGAAGATCCGGATCAATATCTCCATACCATCTATGTGGAAGATGTCTCTGTGGTCACCAGCGGAGATTATCAGCGGTATTTTACCGTGGACGGCGTTCCATACCACCATATCATAGATCCTGACACCAACTATCCTGCCGGTCACTGGCGCTCGGTCACCATTCTGTGTCGGGATTCCGGTGTGGCGGACGCCCTCTCCACCGCCCTTTTTACCCTGCCCCAGAAGGCGGGACAGGCCCTGCTGGACGCCTTCCAGGCAGAGGCCATGTGGGTGCGTCAGGACGGAACCATCCTGTACAGCCCCGGATTTCAGGCGTATATCCGCGTATAGCCAAAGCGCTCATATCATCGAGGTGGAAAGAATGAGAAAATTGTTTTGGGGTGGTATCCACCCAGAGGGACATAAAGCTCTCTCCCGGGGTGCATCCCCCATTCCCGCACCCCTGCCGGCGCAGGTCGTCCTGCCCATGGTCCAGCATATCGGCGCAGCCTGCACCCCTGTGGTCAAAGTCGGCGATCAGGTCAAAATGGGACAAAAGATCGGCGACGGGGAAGGGATCTGCGCCCCCATCCATGCCTCTGTCTCAGGCAAAGTGGTGGCTGTGGAGCCCCGTCCCCACCCCGGCGGCAGCGAAGCGCTGTCCGTGGTGATCGAAAATGACTACACAGATACACCGGACGACACCTTAAAGCCCCATCTGGCCCACCATGACCTCTCCGGAGAAGAGATCCTCCGCATCATCCGGGATGCAGGCATCGTGGGCATGGGCGGCGCCGCATTCCCCACAGACGTGAAGGCCTTCTCCGCACTGGGCCAGGTGGACTATGTGATCATCAATGCCTGTGAGTGCGAGCCGTATATTACGGCGGACGATACCCTCATCTGTACTTATCCCGAGCAGGTGATCCGGGGAACGGAGACCCTGATTCATACCCTCACACCCAAGCATACGGTGATCGCCATTGAGGACAACAAGCAGGAGGCCATCCGCATTCTGAGGGACGCCCTGCCCAAGGACTCATCCATCGAATTGCGGGTACTGCCCACCCGCTACCCCCAGGGCGCCGAGAAGCAGCTGATCCAGGCCGTAACCAGCCGGCAGGTCCCTCCGGGCAAGCTGCCCGCCGCCGTGGGCTGCGCCGTGTTCAACGCAGCCACCGCTGCCGCCGTCTATCAGGCGGTATACGAGGGCAAGCCGGTCACCCGCCGCATTGTGACGGTCACCGGCGACGGAGCTGTGGCGCCCAAGAATATGATTTTCCGCATTGGTGCCACCTTCGGTCAGGCCATTGACGCTGCCGGCGGCATGGCGGAGGACACCCAAAAAGTGCTGTCCGGCGGTCCTATGATGGGCCTTGCCCAAAAGGACCTGGCCGTGCCGGTTCTGAAGGGCACCAACGCCATTCTGTGCCTGAAAGCCACAGTTCCCCAGACCAAAACCCAGACCTGCATCCGCTGCGCCAAGTGCGTGTCCGTTTGCCCCATGCACCTGCAGCCGCTGTACCTGTACCGCTTTGAACAGGCCGGGAACTGGAAGGAACTTGAGAAGCTGCATTTGACGGACTGTATCGAGTGCGGAAGCTGCAGCTACACCTGCCCGGCACAGCTCCCGCTGGTGGAGCGGTTCCGTGCGGGCAAACAGCAGCTGAAGGAGGCAAAGAAAGCATGAAACTGCTTGTAACATCCTCTCCCCACATTCACAGCGGGTCCCGTACCAGCCGTCTGATGGGCGCGGTGCTGATCGCGCTGATTCCCGCCCTTGTGGCCGGTGTGTGGTTCTTTGGTATCAGAGCCCTGGTCCTTACCGCGGTCACTGTGCTGGCCTGCCTGCTCTCCGAGTGGCTCTACCGCATGGTCACCCGGCAGAGCAACACCCTGCCGGACCTGTCCGCAGCGGTGACCGGCGTTCTGCTGGCTATGACCCTCCCCGCCTCCGCCCCCTACTGGCTGGCGGCTCTGGGCGGTGTCTTTGCCATTGTGGTGGTCAAGGGGCTGATCGGCGGTCTGGGACAGAACATCTTTAACCCTGCCCTGGCTGCCCGGGCTTTCCTGGTCCTGTTCTGGCCCAGCTGGATGGTCCGCTATGCGGCGCCTGGTACCGCCCTGGACCCGCTGTCGGTCTCAGTGGACATCGTATCCTCCGCCACTCCTCTGCACCATATGCAGATGCCCGCGCTGCCTACGGAGTCCCTGCTGGATGTATTTCTGGGAAATATGGGCGGCTGTATCGGCGAGGTGTCCGCCCTGGCCCTGCTGCTGGGCGGCGGATACCTGCTGCTCCGTAAGGTGATCTCCTGGCGCATTCCGGCGGCCTACCTGGGCGCTGTGGCACTGCTTACCCTGATCTTCTCCAAAGGCCAGGATCCCGTCCTGTGGATGCTCTACAGCCTGATGGGCGGCGGCGTGCTGCTGGGCGCCTTCTTTATGGCCACGGACTATGCCACCTCCCCTGTTACCCCCAAGGGCCAGCTGATCTACGGCGTGGGATGCGGCGTACTCACCGTCTGCTTCCGCTGCTACGGACTTTTCCCGGAAGGGGTCACCTATGCCATCCTGCTGATGAACGCCTGTGCCTGGAGCCTGGACCGGCTCACACCCCCCAAGCGCTTTGGCACTGTGAAAGGAGGCGGCGTACAGTGAACATAAAACAGTTGATCCAGCCTGTGGCTGCCCTTCTCATCGCCGCCCTGGTTTTGTTCCTGGGCACCACCGTGCTCTCCCCCATTGCTCAGGAAAACAAGGAGCAGGAGCTGCAGTCCATCCTCTCCACCCTTCTGCCCGGCGCAGAGTCCTTTGTCCAGGAAGAGTACACCGGCGAGGACGAGGCTATCTCCGCGGTCTACAAGGCGGATAACGGCTATGTGATCGAAACGGTCACCGCCGGATATGCCGGCGATATCACCATGCTGGTAGGCGTCAATCTGGACGGCACCATTGCCGGTCTGGTGGTGCGGGATATGCAGGAGACCTACGGGCTTGGCATGGAGGCCCTCTCCGACGTATCCTTCCTGTCTCAGTTCCTCTGGAATGGCACCACCTTTACCGTAGGCGAAAATGTGGACGCCCTCACCGGCGCCACCGTTACCTCCAAGGGGGTGGCCAAGGCTGTTACCTCAGCCAGTGCCTTTGTAACCGGCGCGGATATTGGCTCCAGCGCCACCGAATGGGGAGGTTGATGTGATGAAAAATACCTATCGTCTGAATACCTTCCTGGCTTTGGTGGCAGGCCTGGTATTTCTGGGCTACCTGGCAGTGCAGGCCTATTCTCCCGCCGCCATTCTTCCTCAGCTGGATCTGATGCTGGTCAGCGGGATCTCCCTGGTGGCCCTGATCCTGGAGTATTATTCCGGGAAGCCGGTGGAGCGTCGCAGCTGGCCTGTGACAGCGCTGCTCAGCGCACTGACGTTCGTTCTGCTGCCTCTGGCGGCGGGTCTGATGTCCGGTCAGGAGCTGCTCCGGTTTGCCCTGGTAAGCTGGGCTGCGTTTATGGTGCTGACCTTCCTGTTTACCGCCATCTGTCAGCGTCTGGCCTCCGGACCAGCAAGCAAGATCGCTCCCCTGCTCTCTGCCGGAGTCCTGTTCCTGGCGGTTCAGGGCTGCAGCAGCCTGTTCCTGTGACCCCGCAAGCTTCCTTGCCTTCACGTTTAAAAAGAGAAAGCCTTGAAACTGTAGTTTCAAGGCTTTCTCTTTCCGTTTTAATAAAACTTCTGCTCCGCTTGTCCGCCATTCCCTTTCTCTGCGGCCATTTGGTTGATTTCCTGCAGCGTATACTCCTTGCCAACACATTCCGTCATCCCGCTGCTGCCGGCATCCTGCACCTTTATGTAAATGACTCCGTTTTTCTTGCCAGAAAGCTTTTTCAGCAGTCCGGTCGTCGTAAGCATCGTCTTGTTAAAGCCGGTTACATCAGGAACAGGGGAGCTGAGGATGCAGCCACACTGTTCACATTTGAACAGGTATAGATTCCCTTCCAACTTCATCTGCATTTTCTGATCAATGCTCCAGTGGGGAACCGACGTTCCACACAGGGGACAAGTCTGAACATTGCGGTCAATAAATCCCTGAGGAACACTTCCCGCAAAGCCTTCCATCCTCTTAAACGCCATCATGAGTCCCCCTTATCTTATAGTCCAACCATCATGGAAATGATAAAATACAGCAAGGCTCCCCCTGCAATCGTAAAAATGGTAATAGCCAGATAGTTGAGCCCGAACTCCTTCGCCCTCGCTTTGTTGGCTTTAACTGCCACAGTGGATGCTTTTACGACAGGGAATCCATTTTCGATCACGACATCGGCGGTAAAGTCATTTCTGATCATAGCCCCATAACTATTCTGGGAGTCTACAAAACCGGCTATATGGTATCCTCTTGTCTCATCTCCCACGATGGATATCATATCAACTGGGAACTGCGCCGATGCCGGGCTTTTGAGTTGGGCACAAATTGCCGGTTTTACAACCTTCATAATTTCTTCGTTGGTCACTTCGATTCCTCCCATGTTGAACGGATTCCGACAGATGCTTTAAGCCTTCCCGACCGCTCAGGCAAGTATGCCGAAACCTCCTTTGCTGCTCCAAATCCATACAGCTTTTACGGATCCATTTCTATTTTATGCCGTTTTTAATAGAAAACAATATTCCAGCTGCATAGTTTTTGCATCTTATGGCATCTATCCCATTTTTGTGTGCCAGCCATGGCTTATCCACTGGGAGGGCCGACCGCAGCGAGGAGCACAATCTCCGCACTTATCGTGATTGACAGCGTAATCTGCAACCACATACATACACGGGCAAGCCTTCTGCTCAGATATGGATTTTTCTCAGCAGGTTTTCCACCTCATTTGCTTTCAGAACCTTGCCCATCGTGACCACCCTCTCATTGACCACCAGAGCGGGAACGCTCATGACTCCATAGCCGACAATCTTGGCCATGTCGGTCACATACTCCACTTCTACATCAAGGCCCATACCCCTCACAGCTTCTTTTGTATTTTCCAGCAGGGTATGGCAGGAGGCACAGCCTGCACCCAATACCTTGATGGAGCGCACGTCATTGGCAGTGCTGTCCCCTCCTTTCACAACTTTGGAAACATCCACCTCGGCGGTGGGGCAGCCGCACTGACAAGCACAGGCAGGCACTTTTTCTTCTTTCTTCTTGCTAAAACCAAACAGACTCATTGCAAATACCTCCAAATCAAATAAATGTGAAGCAGACTGGTTCACATCCAATCCGCAACATCCAAATCCACATGGCGCTGGATCCTTCTTGTTTCCTAAACCAGCAGGAACTGGATCGCATTGAAAAAATAGCCCACGATGATGATGCCCGCGGTGCAAATGGCGATAAAGGTAGCCAGCAGTTTAGGCTTTACCGCCTTTTTCAGCATGATCATGGACGGAATACTCAAAGTGGTAACAGCCATCATAAACGACAGGATCGTACCCAGGCCGGCACCCTTGAACAGCAGGCTCTCCGCCACAGGGATCGTCCCAAAGATATCAGCATACATAGGAACGCCCACCAGAGTGGCCAGGATAACGGCAACAGGATTGTCGCTGCCCAGAACCATCTCCACCCACTCCTGGGGAACCACATTGTGGATAAAGGCGCCGATACCTACACCGATAAAGATATAAGGGGCAACCTTCTTGATGGTTCCCAGCAGCTGTTCTTTGGCAAACCAGACCCGATCGCGGCAGGTCAACTCCTGACCATCTGCGTCCATGTGCGGGGCGTTTTTGATAAAATCCTCCACATAACGCTCCATCCTGAATCTTTCCAACAAGGTGCCGCCAACAACAGCGATCACCAGACCGAGGACCACATAGATGACCGCAACTTTGGTGCCGAAAATGCTCATCAAAAGCACCAGAGAACCCAGATCAACCATGGGGGAAGAAATCAGGAAGGAAAAGGTCACGCCCACCGGCAGCCCCGCGCTGGTAAAACCCATAAAGATGGGAATAGAGGAGCAGGAGCAAAAAGGCGTCACTGTACCCAGCAGGGCCGCAGCTGAGTTTGCGCCGATACCGTGAAACCGCCCCAGAATCTTCTTGGTGCGCTCCGGCGGAAAATAACTCTGAATGTAAGAAATGCCAAAGATCAGTACCGAGAGCAAAATAAAGATTTTAATGGTGTCATAGATAAAAAATTGCAGCCCCCCGCCGATGACGCTGTCAAGGGATAGACCTATGGCAGTCAGAGCATCACCGATCAGGGCATTCAGCCATTTCATTCCAAGGATCTGATCCTGGAAGAACAGCCAAATTGTATGAATCACTTCCATAAAGCGTTCTCCTTTCTCCGGACAAACAGTTCTAATTTTTTCGATTTAATCTTTTGAATAAAAGCCATCGTCCCACCGATGGCTTTTATGTCCGGCAGACGCAGTCACTGCTGCCGCAAGTATTCCTTCTGGTCAGCATCTGCAACAGTTCTTTAGCGTATGCGCTGCCTTCATCACTGATCCCGTAGTATGTCCATTTGCCTTCCGCCCGGCCAACCACGATACCCGAATCGCACAAAATCTTCATGTGATAGGACAAGGTGGATTGACTGATGTGCAAATCCTCCAGCAAGACACAGGAGCATTTCTCACCGCTGCGCAGCAGTTCCAAGATCTGCAGCCGGTTCACATCACAGAAAGCTTTGAATACCTTTGCATCCGCAGCGTGGTCGCGCATCGTACTCCTCCCTCCAAATCTATTATATTCGAACTGTACTCCAGTATATACTCCAAATCGAAAAAAGTCAATGTAAAATAAAATTTAACAATAGTACATTCACTGCTCGGTCTATACAGAATGTATTATAAAGCAGCAGGGAAATGCACGGAAAGCGGCAACCAGTTACTAAATGACTTTTCACCGGATGGCCAGCCGTCGTTCTCCGCTTCGGAGTATGCTTTTTTACAGCAGATAAAGGTGCTCCAGGCGCTTGCAGAAAAGAGCGGCTGTGTGATCGTCGGGCGCTGTGCCGCACATCTTTTTACAGTATCATAAGGGAAAAGATCACGGTAACCAGGCCGCATACCCCAATAGCCAAACCGCTCATAGCACCCTCAGTCTCGCCCAGTTCCAGGGCCTTGGAGGTACCCACAGCATGGGAGCAAGCCCCGATGGACAGTCCAGCAGCAATGGGGTCTTTCACCTGGAACAGCCGGATCAGCAGGGGGGCCAGGATGCTGCCCAGAATGCCGGTGAGGATCACCGCCACCACGGTGATGGAGGGAATTCCGCCGTGGGCCTGGGCTACGCTGACCGCAATGGGGGTCGTCACCGACTTGGGCAGCAGGGAGGCCGTCATGGCCTGATCCAGCCCAAAGAGGCGGCACAGTCCCAGAATGCTCCCCATAGACACCAGGGAGCCCACCACGCAGCCCACCAGAATGGGCAGCCAGTTCTCCTTCAGCAGCCGCACTTTGCTATAGATGGCCACGGCCAGACAGGCAGTGGCGGGAGAGAGGAACAGATTGATGAGGCTGCCACCCTGGTCATAGTACTCGTAGGGAATCCCCAACGCCAGCAGCAGGCCAATCACCAGAATCACGCCGATGAGCAGTGGATTGCATACCACCAGGCCCGTCTTTTTCTGGATCTTGACGCCGATCCAAAAGGCCAATACACTAATGGCAACCCCGAAGAAAGGAGAATTGGTCCACTCAACCATGACTCTTCCCCCTTCCCATCAGCCGCAGGGTCAGCTTGATGCTCAACGCGGTGGCGCCGAATACCAGCACTGTGGTCACCAGACAGATCACCAGCAGGGGTACCAACGCACTGCTCAATACATCAAAGTAGTTCATGACGCTGACACCGGCCGGCAGAAAAAAGAAGGCCATGTTGGCCAGCAGGAAGTCAGCCTTCTCCCGGACGTGCTCCAGCTTCAGCACGCCGGCAGCCAGCAGCACAAAGAGCAGCACCATACCGATCACGCTGGCCGGAAAAGGAAAGGGCAGCAGGCGCTCCAGGATCTGGCTCACCCAGCATACCCCGAAGATCACACCAAATTGACACAGTATTTTCATTGATATCTTCGCCTCGCTTCAGGGATTTCCGCACCGGCACAGTATGCCCGGTACAACAGGCCTCATTGTAGTCCCGGCCCATACTCTTTGTCAATTCTTCCTCCTTCAAAAAAGGGACTTTCCGCCCAAGCGCGGAAAGTCCCTTCCCTTTTGATACAATTACTCCCAAGGCTGGAACTGCTCATCCAGAACTGCCCGGCGGTGGAACACCGCATAATCGGGGGCGGCGTCGGGACAGTAGGTACGGATGGCCGACACGATGAGCTCGGGATTCAGGCCCGGATTCTGGGCCTTCAGGATCAGGTCCAGAGCGATGGTGTCCCGCCGCTCCTCCACGGTCGCCTTGGCAATGAGGGGGATCAGATCCACCTCCACCTTGCCGGCCTTGGCCTTCTTGCTCTTTTTTTCCATCACCAGGCTGTCCCGGCTGAGCAGGCCCCGGATGGCGGATTCCGCCCCAAAGGGAGCTCCGGCCTCATACTCCAGGGTGACGATATAGTTGACGTAGTACAGCTCCTTCACCGGCCGTACGCCCTCATAGCACCGCTGGACGGTGATACCGGCGGGCAGGGCGGCGTTCATCCGCTGGGGAACTTCCTCCAGGGGCGTATCCAGCACCTGACACTCCAGCACTTCACAGCTGCTGGAGTAGCCCACCGACAGGGGCAGAGGGATAGAGACGAAGGCGTGAGGATTAAAACCCTCGGTGTGCTTAATGTGGATACCCGCCCGCAGGAAAGACCGCTGGAAGGTACGCATCAGATCCAGGTGGGAAATGAATTTGGCGGTATCCGCCTTGCTAAATGCCAGTCTATGCATCACATTTCCCTCCCGGATAGAGCTGATTGGCCCCGCAGCCGGTGCACTGGACCCGGCAGTCGGGGGTAATGACCGCCTCATAGGCCCGCTCCCGCTCCCGCCACAGGAAGTGCTTGGTCACGCCCACGCTGGTCACATCCCAGGGCAGCAGCTCGTCCTTCTCACGGGTCCGATTGGCATAAAAAGCGGGGTCCACGCCGCAGGCCTCAAAGGCGGCCAGCCAGCGATCAAAGTCAAAATACTCGCTCCAGGCGTCAAACTTGGCGCCCTGCCGCCAGGCGGTCTCAATGACGTCGGCCACCTTCCGGTCGCCCCGGGCAAAGACCGCTTCCAGGAAGCTGGTCTGGGAATCGTGCCAGTTGTACTTGATGGACCGGCCCTTCATATGCTCCCGCAGCAGCTTCACCCGGCGCTGATACTCCTCCATGGTGATCTGAGGCTCCCACTGGAAGGCGGTGTGGGGCTTGGGCACGAACCAGGCGGTGGACACGGTGATGGTCACGCCCCGCCTGGGGTTGGGGGTGACCTCCTTCCAGGTCTTATATACCTTCTCCGCCAGGTCGGCAATGCCCAGCACATCCTCGTCAGTCTCGGTGGGCAGGCCCAGCATGAAGTAGAGCTTTACGCTGGACCAGCCGCCGGAAAAGGCGGTACGGCAGGACCGCAGCAGGTCCTCCTCGGTAACGTTCTTGTTGATGGCGTCCCGCAGACGCTGGGTGCCCGCCTCAGGGGCGAAGGTGAGTCCTGACTTACGGACGTGCTGCACCCGCTCCATCAGCCCCAGGGAGAAGTTGTCCGCCCGCAGAGAGGGCAGGGACAGGGACACCCGGTTGGGCTCACACCAGTCCAGCAGCCCGTCGCACAGGTGCTCCAAAGGACGGTAATCGCTGGTGGACAGTGAGGACAAAGTCATCTCCTGATAGCCGGAGTCCTTGCAGGCCTCAATACCCTGCTTCAGCAGGATCTCCGGGTCACGGGACCGGACCGGCCGGTAGGCATAGCCCGCCTGGCAGAACCGGCAGCCCCGGATACAGCCCCGGAACAGCTCCAACATCACCCGGTCATGGACGATCTCGGTGGAGGGCACAATGGTCTTCACGGGGAAGTAGCTCTTATCAAAGTCCTGAACGATCCGCTTGGTCACCACAGCAGGGGCGCCCTCACGGGTGGTCACCCGCTCCAGGGTGCCGTCAGAACGGTAAGATACCTCATAGAGGGAGGGCACATACAGGCCGGGGATCTGAGCGGCGGCAGCCAGGAATTCATCCTTGCTCCAGCACTCCTCCCGGGCCTTACGATAGAGCTGAATGATCTCCACGCTGACGTCCTCGCCCTCACCCAGCACAAAAATGTCCACGAATGGAGCCAGGGGCTCCGGATTGTAGGCGCAGGTGCCGCCGGCGATCACAATGGGAGACAGGCCGTAGCGCTCCTCGGAGCGCAGGGGCAGTCCGGCCAGATCCAGCATATTGAGCACATTGGTATATGCCATCTCATAGCCCAGGGAGAACCCAATCAGGTCAAAATCCGCGATGGAGTCGCCGCTCTCCAGGCCATAGAGCAGGATGCCCTCCCGGCGCATTTCCTCCTCCATATCGCCCCAGGGCGCGAACACCCGCTCGCACCAGACGCCGTCCATCTGGTTCATGACCCCATAAAGGATACGCATACCCAGATTGGACATTCCGATCTCATAGGTATCCGGGAAGCAGAGCGCATAGCGCACATCCACTTGGCGCCGGTCCTTCACCACCGCGTTATACTCACCGCCGGTATAGCGTGCAGGCTTCTGCACCCGGGGAAGGATATGTTCCAACGTACGATTCATGTCATGCCGAACCCTCTCTAATGGAATATAGGCCGGGTCCGGTGATCCGGCCAACAAGGCTGCCGGTTCCCCCGGCCCGCCGTAATACGCAAAAGAAGCAGTATATTATTATACTATGGTTTTTCGTCAAATACAAGCCGCAATCCGCTCATATTGGGCTCAAAATTCGCTTATCCGGGAAAAATTAGCCCCATCAGCATGACGCTGCCCGCCAAAATGGCAAGGGCTGCCACATTGGCCAGGGTAAACGCCAGCAGATAGCGGCCGGCACTGGCGCCGGGGGACTTGAGATAGGCTTTCATGGAGATCAGGCTGGCCAGGGAGGCAATGGGAGTACCCAGACCGCCGATGTTGGTGCCGACAAGCAAACCATGCCAGTCGGTGGTAAAGTTGGACAGCAGCACCGCTGCCGGCACATTGCTGATGACCTGGCTGGTAACGCCGGAGGCCAGGGCAGTGTTCTGCTCCATTACCGCCGTCAGTGCCTCCCGTACGGGGGCGCAGGCTCCCACATTGCCCGCAAAAAGGAAGAAGCAAAAGAAGGTAGCCAGCAGGCCGTAGTCCACTTTTCGAAACAGGGGACGGTCAAAGATCAGCATCCCTGACACCACCACAGCCAGCAGGGCCGGATAGGGCAGCACCCGGAACACCGAGAGCAGGCACAGCACAAACAGTCCCACCATTAGTCCCAACCGCCCAGGACTGCGGATGGATGCTTTTTCCGAAAAGGTGACCCGAATCCCCTCCGGTTTGACACACAGGGCCGCAATCACCAGCCCCGCCAGACTGATCAGGGTAAGGGGCACCATGGTGGCAAAGAACTGACCGGCAGTCAGCTCATAGTTGGCATAAAGATACAGGTTCTGAGGGTTGCCCACCGGGGTGGCCATACTCCCCAGATTGGCGGCAATGGTCTGGAGCACCACAATGTAGATCAGCCGTTCCGTCCGGCCAATGAGTCCCAGCACCAGCACCGCAAAAGGCACAAATGTAATGAGTGCCACATCGTTGGTTACCAGCATGGACACAAAGAAAGGCAGCAATACCAGCGCCAGGGTCACAAACCGCATCCGCCGCTCGCCGGCCAGCAGCCGCTGGGCCAGTACTGCAAACACGCCGCACTCCTGCAACCCAGCCACTACTGCCATCAGGCAGAACAGCAGACTGAGCACCCGCCAGTCGATAAAATTGAGATAGTCCGCCGATGGCGGATTCAGGAAAACGGAGGCCGCCGCGCATACCGCAGCGATACACAGCACCGGCTCCCGCTTCCAGAAGCGGGACAGGCCGCACTTTTTCTGCGTTTGCTCCATGCTTCTTCTCCCCCTTTAAGCACAACGAAAAAGCCACCCTGGCGGGTGGCTTTTTACTCTGCTTGACTCGATTGCCGTTTGCCGGTCTCAGTTTACCGGATTCCGGTGCGCCGGTCAAGTATTTGGATCCATTTTCTTCCCTTCAGGAGCGTCGAAAATCTTCTACAACATCAGCAAGGTGAACCGGAGACAGACTGGCATTGTTGCAGCACTCGGCCAGCCGGTTGACTTCCTGAAAATCGGTGGAAATCCGTCCCACACAGATTCCGTTGTGAGTCCGGATCCCATACATCTGGGGGCGGGAAGCTCTATCCAGATATACACGATACTCCATATTGTGATTGCCCATGATTTCCTCTCTCCTCATTTTCTCTGATATTTGTTACAATTTCACCGTTTCACGACACGTTTCGCTCTTTTTCCCTACTAAAAAGTATTATACTGTTGATTGCAATAATTTTCCACATTCTCTCCTCTCTGTTTCTATATCTTGTATTTTTGCCCCTCTGCATACTCTATATAATGTATTCCGCATAAATTGTCAATGCCAACAGACTATTTTGTCCACCGACCGGGAGGTTTTGACCGCATCCGGTCGGGGGTTTATCTGGAGGTGTGCCCATGTCTCTGATGGTGGAAAAGCTGGCTTATGTAAAAAAACTGCGCCACTTGACGTCGGAGGATATCTCCCGCCTGTCCGGCGTACCTTTAGGTACGCTGAATAAAATTTTGTCGGGACAGACGAAAAATCCGGCGATTGGGCCTATGGATCGGATCACCCGGGTGCTGAGGGTACCTATCCGCTATCTGTTGGATGACGAGCTGCCTCCGGAATGCTGCGTCACTGCCAATAGCCAGGACGGCGTGGTTCTGCTCTCTCCGGAGGAGCTGCGTTTACTGCTGGCGCTGCGGCGGCTGGAACCCCAGCGCCGGCGAACAGCTGGGGTCATGTTGGCTCTGATGAGCGCTGCCAGCGTCAAATCCATCGGAACCGTATCGGTAAAACGTACCTTCTGTTATACCACTGGTGCCACCGGCGCCCCGCCGGTCCGGGCCGTCCTGATCCCGGAAGTGGATGAAGCCGCCCGGGAAGCGGACTTTGCAGTCCTTCTTAACGACGGCAGCATGGAACCGGTGTACCCCTCCGGCGCCGTTCTGTTGTGCGCCCAGCGCCCTCCTAACGCGCAGGAATACGGCGTATATCTCTATAATCAGGAAGTCCTTCTCCGGCGGCTCTGCCGCCGCAGGGGCGTCACGCGGCTGCTGGCCCCCAGTCTGGCTTATCCCGACCTCCAGGTGACGGAGGAAGATCATCTGGACTGCCTGGGCACCATCACAGGACAGGCCCGTGGCTGCCGGTGGGAGCAGATGCCTTGATCCTGTTGCCCTATCGGCTGTCTCTCTTCTGCCGCTGGTTACAGATTTCAATCGGTGCTGTCTTCCCACCGGCGGGCCCGAATCTTCCATCTGCCCCCTTGACCTTCCAAATGTCCGCTGCCTACAGCAGCGGACATTTCTTATTGTCTTGCAACATTTCTTTTTGCCCGGTTGTATTTAGGGTGTCACAACGAGAGAGCAAAGCCTCTCCGCAATTCACTGGAAAGGAAGATCTTTATGAAAAAGCTTGTTCCCACTCTGCTGTCCCTGGCCCTGGCCGGCTCCCTCTGTCTGCCTGTTCTGGCCGCTCCCGTCGCTGTGGACGAGACCGCCTCCCCCTCCGGCTATGCAATCCAGGTCAACGGCGCCGATACCGATATTCGGGGAAGCGTGATGGTTCCCCTCCGTGCTCTGGCTGAAGAGCTTGGCTTCACTGTGACCTGGTCCGGAGAGCAGATCCGGGTGGACACCGGCAAGGTACACACCGATGTGACGCTCGGGGTGGACCGCTACGTGATCACCACCAGTCTGGAGGATATGGTGGGCATGAGTGCCCCCTTCTCCCTCGGCTGCCCGCCCTACGCAGCGGATGGCACCACCTATGTACCACTGGCTCTCTTTGACGCCCTGCTGGGCAACCAGGAGGATGCCATCACCGGCGACAGCGGCACCATCTCCATTCAAACTGAGCCCTCCGCTCAGATCCCCAATCCCTTTGTTACATACGGTACTCTGGCAGAGGCTCAGGATCAGGTTGGTTTCTCTCTGACCCTGCCTGACGGCCGCACCCCGGAGCATATCTCGGTGCTGTCCAATCAGATGATCCAGGTCCTCTGTAACGACGGCCTCACCATCCGCAAGGCGGTGGGGCAGGACGATATCAGCGGCGACTACACCGCCTATCCTCAGGTGGATACCCTCTCCTATCACGGAACAGAGATCACCCTGAAGGGTAATGGGGACGCGGTCAAGGTTGCGGTCTGGACCGCGGAGGGCTATACTTATGCCATCCAGAGCGCCGCCGGCCTGAGCCGGGACGCTATGCTCGCACTGGCGGCATCCGTGGCATGACGCCAGCGTTCCGTTACCACAGAAGGGAGAGGAGTCAATGGGGATGACCGCTGTTTGCCGCCTGAGACGGCCCGGCCTGCACGCCCATATCCTGCACGCCCTTCGACTTCTCTTTGCCCAGAAGCCGGAGGACGAGGCCGACCGGCAAACCGCCAATGCCCAGGCCGCCAGGATGCTGGACATCCACGGCACCAGTATCCTACGCCTGGCTTACTCCTACCTCCACAATCAAAGCGACGCCGAGGAGGTGCTCCAGGACACCCTGCTGCAATTTCTGCGTACCGCTCCTGTCCTGGAGAGTCCCCAGCACGAAAAAGCCTGGCTGCTGCGGGTAGCGGCCAACCTGAGCAAAAACAGGTTGAAATACAATCGCCTGCGCTCCGCGGACGAGTTGCGGGACACGTTGGCCGCAGAGCAGCGGGAGGACCTCTCCTTTGTATGGGAGGCCGTTAAAGCCCTTCCCCAACATTCCCGGGCCGCCATCCACCTCTTTTACCATGAGGGCTGTTCCACTGCCCAGATCGCATCCATCCTGGGCCGGAAAGAGTCCACTGTCCGCTCCGACCTGCGCAGAGGCCGTATTCAGCTCAAAGAAATTTTGAAGGAGGCGTATGACTTTGGCCCGGAAGTATGACGAAATCATGTCCCACCTTGCAGTGACCAATGCCATGCGGTCCCGCATTCTGGCGCAGCTGGAATCAGCCGGGCAAACCGCTCCTCCTTCCCGCTCTGTTCTCATCCTGCGGCGTACGCTGGCTACCGCCGCCTGTCTGGCGGTGGTGCTGGCAGGGATCTCGGTACTGCCCCGGATCACCTCGCCCCAGCCTGTGGAAACTCCGCCCGGCCCTGTCACCGTGATTCCCAATCTCCAGGAGGCATCCTCCGCCCAGGCTCTCTCATCTCTGGTGGGATTTCCGGTATCCGATCTGGAGGCACTGCCCTTCCTGGCGGAGCAAAGCACCTATACCGCCTACGGCGACACCTTGGCTCAAATTCGCTGTGAAGGCGATTCCCAGTGGGCGCTCTTCCGTAAATCTGCCGGAACTGAGGACAACTCCGGAGACTATACGGCATATACATCCCAGATCTCCTACGGCCTGGACGACCTGACTGTTAACCTGAAAGGAAACGCAGAACAATCCTATGTGCTTGCTGTATGGACCGATGGAGACTTCGCCTATTCCCTGCGGCTCTCCCAGCCTCTTACAGCAGAACAATGGATTCAGGTGATTTCCGCAAACCGCTGATAACATAAAAGGCGCCCCCGGCTATGCCGGGGGCAAAAATAGCTTATAGTCAAGGAAGCCCACTATACTATAGGGGGCTTTGAACTGACATTTCATTTTTGCAGCGTTACACTGATCGAGATAAAAGAAAGGGTGATTTTAATGCGAGTACTCTTCAAAACCCATCGCATGGCAAAGGCTATTGCGATAGGATGAAGAAACCTTAATTTGTTGTAGTAGCTTTTGCTGTGCCTTATTTGGAAAATACCAATTAAGGAGAGCAAAATGGGTTATAAATCTGCAACGAATGTTTTACCTGCGTATTTGGTAAGCGAAATACAAAAATATGTTGATGGAGAGTATCTGTATATTCCGAGCTGCAAGAGAAAGAATTGGGGCAGCAAAAACGGAACAAAAGCGAAACTTGCACAGAGGGATTTTGAAATATATCAGGACCATAAAAATGGTGTCAGTATGGAATTGTTATGCTGCAAGTATTGTCTCTCCATAAAATGCGTGGAAAAGATCCTCACTTCGCAAAGGAAACAGGAAAACTAAATTTTGAGAGGGCTCCATAGACTTTATGAAGTCCTCATTTTTTCTTGTCAAAAAATAAGTAGGTTGAAGCGGCTTTGTATCCCCTGTATAATAGTTTCTAAAAGAAACGTAGGAAAATTCTTTATGCGCCCCCGAAAGAAGCATCTATGATTGAAATAACCAAAACATTAGTTTGCAACTTAATAAAAGAACAGTTTCCACAATGGGCGAATCTAGAAATTGAGCCAGTAGAACACAATGGTCACGATAACAGGACCTTTCGTTTAGGCGATGAAATGACAGTGCGCCTGCCAAGCGGAAAAGAGTATGTCCCGCAAGTAGAAAAAGAAATGAAATGGCTCCCGTTTCTGTCAAAGCATCTGTCTTTGCCCATCTCCTGCCCCATTGCGCATGGAAAGCCTGCTGGATCTTATCCGTTCCCGTGGTTGATTAACAAATATATTCCGGGTAAGATGTTAAGCAAAAGTAATGTTCCAAGTCTGAATCACTTTGCCTCTCTATTATCGGATTTTTTAAAAGGACTGCAAAAGATTGATACAAAAGGTGCTCCGGTCGCAGGCCAACATAATTTTTTCCGGGGCGCTCACCCTTCTGTTTATAACGAACAGGTAACGGTTGCATTGCAGGAATTATCTCATGTTCTACCAACGGACAAAATTCGAGAAATTTGGGAAAATGCCATTTTTACAAAATGGAAAAAATCTCCAGTTTTGGTGCACGGCGATATTGCACCCGGAAATCTCCTGGTTAAAGACGGAACCCTTTGCGGAGTAATTGATTTTGGAATTATGGGGATCGGTGATCCCGCCTGCGATTATGCCATTGCTTGGACTTTCTTTGACAGTCAAAGCAGAAAATATTTTTTGCAAGGACTTGATAAAGGAACGATTGATAGAGCACGTGGGTGGGCTTTGTGGAAAGCACTGGTCACATACGGTTCATCTGAACAATCTGTTGAGCAGAACGCAAAACACACCATAAATGAGATTATGAGCGAAATTGTCTGCAACCAAGAAAGGAAAAACGATGATTAAGGAAAGTAATACACCTACCCTTTTTACCGACCGCTTAATTTTGAGGAAGTTTATCGAACAGGATATGGAAGCACTGTTCCTTTTATTGAAACAACTACATAGTCCCACTCTTTCACAGAAAGACAACGGACAGATAAATGGCAAAGACCGTCGAGCCAATCAACGGTCAAGGTGTACGGCACGTTTCATGCGCCGCCGTTGAAAGCTCCGCCCGTCTTTGCTGATAAGCAATCAAGGCGGGAAAGCCATAAAATGGCTTTCCCGCCTTTTCAATTTTGAAAGGAAGAACGCCCCAAATGAAAGAGGGTGCGGCCAAGAACTTTGAGGATCGGCCGCCTTGTCTGTCCATTTAGTAGGAGTGTAGTCACAACTTCGGAATATTTTATCCTCAACTCTGAACGTAAGAGGAAGGCCAGAAACTTCATATACCTGCTGCCATTGTCTGAAATCAGCCCGATTTTTTGCTCATTTCTATTCGCAAAAAGCCGGCCTGTTTTCCCTGCCAGCCACGCCAGCAAATATAACACACTACACTTTGCAAGCAAAGTCGTATTCCAAATGGGATGCTGCCCCTTTGGAACCTCCAGACACCAAAACAAGCGGTGTGCTCCCGACACGGGCAACATACCGCCGTTTATTGTCAGCTGTCCACTTCACGGTCTGTTTTGGCTCATTGTAAAGTTTGGCTTGTCACAGGCTATGGGCTATTTGAAAGAAAAGAGTCGTCTGATGAGATTCGATCGGCATACAACTTCTGCAATATGAGTATGGGAATGGGCACTCTGGAGTCAGATAGTATTATGTATACAGTGGGACGAAACAAAATGCAGATAGCATGGTATATATGAAACCTACTTGCATCAGATCAAATAGCAGCCCAAATGGGACTGAAAGAGTTTATTGACCCATTTGCGATCCAAATAACAAGAAAGCATAAAAGGAACCCCTTAAGGGGTAGCCCGAGAAAGAAATGCAGTCGGCAAACCTTTCGGGGCCCCTTAACGGGCTTCGTCTGCATCAGGCCCTTATAGGGTCTGCTTAAGCCTCCGGATTAACCGGAGGTTTTGACTCGATTGGGCAGCATCCGGAACCACTTGCTCTGGATACCCGCCGCTTTGAAGCCCGTCCGGCGGTAGAGGGAAAAAGCGCTCTCGTTATCACTGGCCACCAGCAGTTTACACTGGTCAAATCCAGCCTCCCCCAACAGCGCCATAGCCCCCCGGAGCAATTCCCGGCCCAGGCCCTGCCCCCGTACATCCTTATGCAAAGCAATCCCCTCGATCTCCGGTATCTCCTGGGTCAGGTCCAGTTCATATACCCCGATTCGCACCCCGTTGACCACTGCAAAACCGCAGCGGTGCCCCTCCTCCAGGGCCCGGTCCAGATCCTGAGGTCCGTAAGTAGCAGAATTGGGCATTTCAAAAAAACATTCATTATGCAGAGCCAGCCAGGCCCCACCCCGCTCCCGGGTCAGCGGCTCCATACTGAGGCGCTGGCACTGGCCAGGCAGTTGAGACAGATCTCGCTGCAAGATCAGCATATCCCGCACAAACTCCAGTCGGCAGCCCTCCCGGCAGCCCTCTTCCAAGGGTGCCGCCGGATCATGAGATGTGACAAACAGCTCAGTAGCACCCAGGCTGAGCAGCTTCTCCCTGCCCTGCGCCAGCACCTCGTCCAGTTCATCCGCCCGGCATTGCTCTATCACCAGATAGGCCTTCCCCTTGGCTGTGATCTCACCGGGATATATTTGATAGATCGGTTTCATTTTCTTCCTCCTTCACAGCCGCACCTTCACTGGTCCCGCTATGGTCAGCGTTTCCGGCGTGACCCTGCACTCCTGCGCCAGTACCCAGACACCCGCCTCAGCGGCTTTCCGCAGCGCCTCGCCAAAGGCCGGATGGGTCACATCATTGGGGGCAAAATCTTTCATACCCGTCATCTGGACCACAAAGCAGACAGCTGCCTCATAGCCCTCCGTCCGGCAGCGGATCAACTCCTCCAGATGCTTGATCCCACGTTCTGTAGGCGCGTCGGGAAAGCGGGCGTGGCCGTCGTCCTCCAGCGTGACCCCTTTGACCTCCACAAAGCCCCGGTGCTTCCCCGCCTCCCAGTAGAAGTCAAATCGGGAGCTGCCCCAGGTAGTCTCCGGCCGCAGCAGGGTCAGACCAGGTAGAAAACCGCCCGCCTCTGCCCACTCCTGAAACACCTTATTTGGGGCCTGGGCATCCATATTTACCAGCAGATCGCCCTTTTCCACGGCAATCAGATCATATCTGGTTTTACGGGCGGGATTATCGCTCTCCTCCAGATAGACAACGGCCCCCGGTACCAAAAGTTCCCGGCAGCGACCGGTATTTTTCACATGGACCACTTCCACCGCTCCATCTATCTCCACATGGGCAATAAAGCGGTTAGGTCTGGCCCGGAAGATTCCCTTTTTCACACTTCGGTATTGCATTCTGCTTCTCCTGCCTGTATCCTGATAGGGTGAGTATATCATGGAGCGGCTTGTCTCACAAGCTGTTCTTTCTCAGGAGGTCTTACCATGCACATTCCCGCCTGCGACACCGTCCAGCAGAATATTCAGTCCTTTCCTCAGGCTTTGGAGGAGGCTCTGCTGCCTCAGACTGATTATGACGTGGAGCGCTGGCTCTACGTCCCCAACTGCTACTGCGACTACCGTTACATTCTGGGCACCCGGGGCAGCCGACCCCTGATCTGTGTGGGCATTAACCCCTCCACCGCCGCACCCAACGATCTGGACAACACCCTGAAGTCGGTGGAGCGCATCGCCCTGGGCAACGGCTATGACAGCTTTATCATGTTCAACGTATACGCCCAACGGGCAACCCGCCCCGACGATATGGAGAAGACCTGTAATCCCTGTCTTCACCAGGAAAATATGGCCGCCTTCCGCTGGGCACTGGAACAGACCAAAACGGGCTCTCCCGCCATCTGGGCCGCCTGGGGCGCAATCATTGAAAAGCGCGCCTATCTGGCCAACTGCCTGCGGGATATGGTGGAGATCGGGAACGATTTGGGCGCCTGTTGGTATTCCGCCGGCGCCCGCTCCAAAAAAGGACATCCCCACCATCCTCTGTATCTGCGGAAGGACAGCACGTTGGACCCTTTTGATGCTGCTCTTTATATAGACCAGGTCCTTACTAATCTGTGAGGCAGTCAAATGGAGTGTAGTCTTCTTCTGCGTCAGATAGCGTTGCGCTGTCAGCAGATCCTGGGTAGCAACCTGGTTGGGATTGCCGTCCACGGTTCTCTGGCATTCGGTTGTTTCCATTGGAACAGCAGCGATGTGGATTTTCTGGTCGTCACTCATACAATACCCACACAAGCGCAAAAAGCAGCCCTGATCCAGTCCCTATTGGATCTGACTCCATTGTCTCCGCCAAAGGGCCTGGAGATGAGTGTGGTTTTATTGGCAGACTGTACCCGTTTTCGCTATCCCACACCATTTCATCTCCATTTTTCACCCATGCACTTGCCCGCCTGCTGGACGGAGCTGGAAGGTTACTGCCGCGCTATGCACGGGCTGGATCGGGACCTTGCGGCCCACTTTACTGTAGCCCATCGGGTGGGATTCTCCATCTACGGCCCTCCGCCTCAGCAGATATTCGCTCCGGTGCCCCAAGCCTGCTATCTGGACAGTATCCTCCACGACGTGGCCGATGCGGAGCACGAAGCCACTGCAAATCCAGTTTACTTCATACTGAATCAATGCCGGGTATTGGCCTATCTGAAAGATGGGCTGATCTGTTCCAAAGCGGATGGAGGTCTCTGGGCCCTGGAGCACCTGGACTCCTGCTGGGCTTCTTTGGTTCGCTCCTGTCTACACGCCTACCAGACCGGCGTTCCGGCTCATCCTGCGCCCGATCTATTATCTGCCTTCTGTCGCGCCATTCAAAAACAGATCCAAACATAGCAAAAAGACGGACTTCCAAAGAAGTCCGTCTTTTGTGTTGGCGTTACCTATCTTCCCGGTCCGTCTCCAGACAAGTATTTTCGGCGCAGGTGAGCTTAACTTCCGTGTTCGGGATGGGAACGGGTGGACCCTCACCGCAATCAACACCAACTTACTTTTCCTTGAAAAGAAA
>JALFRA010000036.1 GCA_022785125.1 Clostridiales bacterium | reverse complement strand
TGGGCCTTGATGGTGTTGATCATCTCCATGGCGATCTCATAGAACACCTCGCCGGAGTCCCCCAGCTTCACAACGGGAATCTTGGCGTCTTTGCCCAGGTCCTGGGCGGAAATGTGATAGTAATCCATGTGGATCTTCCTTTCTTTGGACAGATATGATGGCTGAAAAAGGCAACAAAAAGCGCCCCACTCCGTCCGGTCAGAGGAGTGGGGCGGCTGCGAAAGAGGTTATTTAATTCTCCCGGCAGAAAATGGGGCTGACCCAAGCGGTGTCCCCATTGCGCAGCCAGACGCGCAGGCGGTATTGGCTGCCGTGGTTCAGGGAGACGCTGCGCTTGATCTGCATGGTATAGGCGGCCTGGGGCACAGCCTGACGAATGCGGATCTTGTGGGCGCTGTGCCAGACCAGATCATCCCGGTAATGCTCAATATCGCCGAAGGTGGCGCGGCAAAGAGCCTCACTCTCCTGATACTGGGCATAGATTTTTCCGGTGTGGAGTATCTCGCGGACAGGCATCTCATACAGAGTGCCGTCCACCGTCAGCCGGATCACATCATCCAGCTTGACCTCAGCTTCAAAGACAAAGCCTTCCTTCTTGACCGTGCTGGGTCCCATCCAATGTCCGGTATCGGTGGACATATAAGTCGTCATGTCAAACTCACAGGAGTCCTCGGTCACGTTATACAGCCGCTGACCAAAGCTGTTCCAGCACTTTTCGATGCTGATCAGCTTACCGGGAACGTCCAGCCGGCCGTGCCAGTGCTTCTCAATCTGCTCTTTGAAGAACCGGGGGTTGGGGCCCCAGCCGAACTCCACGGCGAACTTGATGCGGAAGGGCTGATCCTGGGGCAGAGGCTGCCGCTCCCAGGTACCGGAGTGAACCACCATTTCATCCACGATATTGTCGCAAAGCAGCTCCACCCGGTCAATGGCGTCGGCGGCCTCGATCTGCACGTTCAGCTCATGCTCGCCGGGGGCCACGGTGCCGCCCATGGGCACGCCGCCGATGGTATAATCGATCTTCATACGGGTACGGCTGACACCGTACACACGGCCGGCCCGCAGGCCCTCCCAGATCTGCTCCTTGCTGGTACCCTCGGCCAGGACGCACATAATGCCGTGGTCACAGGCCGCGGGGACGTTGTGGTTATCGCCGCTGGCGATACAGCCTACCTTCAGGCCCCGCTCCAGGCCCCGCTCATAACAGGTCTCGCCGGTACGGGGGCCCATGTGGAGGTGGCGCTCCATGTCCCAGGGGCCGGTGTCGTTTTCGCTGCAGCCGTGGCTGGAGTAGATCTCAGCAAAGGGAGAGAAACGCTCATCGTGGGTGGCCCAGTTCTTACCGCGGCTGCCAAGCTGATAGGCTACATGGTGAGGAATGGCGATAGCCTCGGTATTGCTGTACGCATCCCGGAGCTCTCGGTACTCCATGGGGTGGAGCATGGGCTGCTCGTTGTCCAGGAAGAATACGTTGTGGTCGCCGTCATGGCCGCAGCCCTGCCACTCATAGCCCATGAACATAGGCCAGCCTTCGGCGTTGATGCGCTTGACGGCCTGGCGCACCTGCTCCCAGTCGGCCTGGATCTTCTCCTCGGGGTAGAGATCTTCCAGGGGCGCGCCGGCCTCATTGCGGCGCATATACATGGGATAGTAGGCGATGGGCCAGAAGTCCAGAACCTCCCGGGCGTGTTCGCACCAGCGGTCCAGTTGATCCATTTGGTTGTGATGAATATTGCTGTGAAGATCGGTCCAGAGATGTTGATAGGGCATTGCGTCTAGTTCCTTTCCGTTTGCGTCTAATTTAGTCCTGCTTCATGTCTTCCGCCATGCGGGCCTGCAGCGCCTGGGCAGCTTTCTTTTCCTTTATGCTGCCGCGCTTCAGAAGATAGACCAGGAAGAAGGTGAGCACCAGGAAGAACAGACAGATGGGACGCTGAAGGAAGATAAACCAGCTGCCATCGCTCATGATCAGGGCGTTGCGGAGGTTGGACTCTGCGATGGGGCCCAGCACCATGCCGAGAACAATGGGGACGGGGGGAAGATCGACCTTCTGCATGAAGTAGGCAATGATACCGAAGACCAGCAGCACATACACATCCATAATGGAGGAGGAAATACAGAAAGCGCCGGTGCAGCATACCACCACGATCAGTGCGGTCAGCAGATCCTGGGGGATGTGCGTGATCTTAACAAATACTTTCAGCAGATACTTGCCCTGAATGAACATGAACGCCTGGGCGATCAGGCAGCCGATCAGAATGGCGTAAACCACAGGACCATCGTTTTCGAAGAGCTTGGGTCCCACCACCAGGCCCTGCATGGTAAAGGCGCCAAGGAGGGTGGCGGCCACTACGTCGCCGGGGATACCCAGGGTCAGAAGAGGGATCAGCGTGGCAGCAGTGGCGCCGTTGTTTGCGGCCTCGGGGGCGGCAATACCCTTGATCTCGCCCTCGCCGAATTTTTCGCCCGGCTTTGCGGTACGCTTGGCCTCATTGTAGGCGATGAAGGAGGCGATAGCACCGCCGGTGCCGGGGACCGCGCCAATGAAGGCGCCAATATTGCCCGACTTAAACATGGTCCAGAACAGATGCTTGAACTCACGGAAGGTCAGCTTATCGTTTTTATCCAGCTTCTGCAGACGGCTGGCCTGACCCTGCTCGGTGCCGTTGATGCGGCTGATCATCTGGGCAATGGCGTAAACGCCCAGCAGAACGGCCAGCATATTGATTCCCTTATACAGGTTGACGTTGCCGAAGGTAAAGCGGGCCACACCACTGATGGCATCCATGCCCACCTCGGCGATCAGAATGCCCAAACAGCCGCTGATGATTCCCTTCAGGATGCTCTCGCCGCTGACCGAGGCAATGACAGAAAGACCGAAAATAGCCAGGGCAAAGTACTCCGGCGGACCAAAGCTCATGGCCAGACGGCCGATTTGCGGGGCAAAGAAGAGCAGCCAGCAGGCGCTGATGATGCCGCCCACCGTAGAGGCGGTGAGCGCAGTATTCAGAGCCTTGCCGGGGTAGCCTTTCCGGCACAGCGGATAGCCGTCCAGCAGCGTGGCCGCGGCTGCGTTGGTGCCGGGAGTGTTAATGAGTACAGCGCTGATGGAGCCGCCGAAGTTGGAACCGAAGAAGATGGCGGTCAGCATCAGGATGGCGGGTACAGGTTCCAGCATAAAGGTAAAGGGCAGCAGAACAGTGATGGCCAGGTTGCCGTTCATGCCGGGGATGGCGCCAAAGATAATGCCGATGAACATACCGATGTTCATGAAAATAAAGTTTTGGATAGTAAACAGACTGGCGAGAGCCTGCGAGATGACGTCGCCCATTTCCGACTCCTCTCTGTGCTTAAGGCAGACGGATGTGCAGCACCTGAGTCAAGGCCAGGTAGAGCAGCACGACCATCGCCAACACGATCACATAATACAGCGGCTTTTTACACCGCAGAAAAAGCAGGGTAGCCGCACCCAGGATCAGGGTGGCCGCAATGAAACTGTACCGGAACAGAATAGCATAGAGGACCAGGACAGCCATATAGGCCAGCGCTTTCAGTTCCTTATTCAGATGCAGCTCTTTCACGGTATCCTTTTTGAATACCAGACTTTGAATGATGAGCAGGACCCCGAACAGAGCGCACACCCCGCCCAGGATATAGGGAAAGGTGCGGGGGGTGATGCCTACGGACTCAGTGAAGCCGACGCTGATCTGTAAAGGAGTCAGTACGCAGACCGCGATGCCAAAGATCGTGCTGATGATCCCGGCCACCAGGTTTGAACGGAATTTAATCGTTTTCATGATCCTTCTCTCCTAACAAGACAACATCCAAGTCAATGGAGAAATTACTGGAGGGTCTGCTCGTCATAATAGGTGGCAAAGGCATTTTCGCAGAATTCCTTTGCGCTGGCCACAGTCTCACGCACCTGCTCGGCGTTCTGATTGTCGGGGATATAGGCGGCATTGGCGGCCAGCTCTTTGAATTCATCGGTCTCGCGGTACTCCAGCATATCGGTATAGATCTTATCCAGCACAGCCTGGTCGGTACCCTTCTTGGCGATGAGGAAGTTGCAGGACTTGAACACCACGTCATAGCCCATGTCCTTTACGGTGGGGACAGTGACGCCTTCATAGCCGGTGAAAGGTTCGGGAGAGAAGCAGGCCAGAGCCTTCAAAGAACCATCCTCAATGTACTGGGTGGCAGCGCTGGCGGCCACGATGGCACACACCGCGTCGCCGGAGGCCACAGCCAGGGCGTTCTGAGCACCGCTGTCGGCAGCCAGAACCTCGCAGTCCACACCGGCCTCGCCGAAGAAGGCCTTGGCCAGCATATGGGTGGCGCCGCCAGCGGCGTTGGCGCTGCAGATGATGCGCTGATTCTGGCCGTACTCGATCAGACCCTCCACATCCTCGATGCCGCTCTTGGCGGGATTGGTGAGGAGAATGAAGTCATCGGATACCAGAGAACCCACCACCTCATAGTCGTCCAGATTCATCTGGATGTCGGGGCTGAAGAGGGGAGTGAGAGTAAACAGGGCGATGCCGGCTACCATAAGCTCGGTGGGGGCGGCATCCTTGCTGTTGAGGTCGTTGATGGCGATGGCGCCGTTGGCGCCGGTCAGATTGTTCACGATCACGGACTGACCGTACTTTTGCTCCATGCCTTTGGCGGCGATCCGGCAGATGGTGTCGGCGCTGCCGCCTGCGGCAAAGGGAACGCGGATGTTGATGCTGCTGGTGGGATGCCACTCTCCGTCTTCACCCAGGGCATTGTTGGCGTCATTCTGGGCGCCGCCGCCGCAGGCCGTCAGGGAGGAGAGGGCCATGGCACCGGTGAGTGCCAGCGCGAGAAGTTTCTTGCTCAGTTTCATAGTGTTCGTTCCTTTCTGCAATAAAATGAAAACGTTATCTTTTTGATTGAGCTTTCGACTGTGTATATTATCAAAGAAAAATGCAAAAATCAATGGGGTATTTCCATATTTTTTAATAGAAGTTTTTAGTAAAAAGATACATATATCAGCGAAGCAATGTGAAAGAAAATGAAAACGTTTTCAAAATAAAAAAAGAGCACCTATTCATGATAGAGCGACTTCACACGGATACGTTGGGGTGGAAGCTGCTGTTCCGAAGAGGCCTGAAGGCGGTGGAGCAGGGTTTCCGCAGCGGTGATGCCTTCCAGCTCGGAGTTCTGCATGACGCAGGGAAACTCCATACCCAGCTTGTACAGCGTGTGGGGCATGGTGAAACCTGCGATATCCACCATCTGAACCAGATTGCGGTCCAAATGGTTCAGACCGATCACGGTTTGTTCTACATAGTCCGGCTCAAATCCCAAAATAGCGGGGCGAATTCCGGGCAGAGCCTGACTGATATGCTTCATGATCTCGGCAACGCGTCCATCGCGCCGGCAGCCATACCAGGTGTGGACCTTCTCCATGGGAAACAAATGCTCTTCCAGAGCGCGGGTAACGCCCTGAAGGCAAAGCTTGGTATTGAACGCCGCCTGTTCGCCCAGCAGCAGTTCAATGCTCTGACAGGAGGCTGTATGCAGCATATGGTCCATCAGCCAGTATGCGTTTGCTTCGTGGTCTTCACACACAATGTCGCAGTCAACTTCCTCAGCCCGGTCGATCAGCAGTACATTGGGAAAGGTCAGGACCGTTTTTTGCAGAAAGGCGGAATTCAAACCGGACGAGGCGACGATAAGGCCGGCCACCTTTTGCTCGATCAGCTGCTGAACGAAAAAGCGCTCCTTCTCGGCATCGTTATCGCTCTCACAAATAAAGGTCACATAACCCGCGTTAAAAAAATAATCGCTGATGGCCTTGCAGGCTTTTGCAAAGAAAAACTCCAGATTTGGAACGATTACGCCGATGCTTTTAGAAGAACCCTGGCGCAAATTGCGTGCAAAGGTATTAGGGACATAATCCAACTGATTGATGGCATCTTTGATGCGATAGGCCGCAAAGGGCTTTACACGGCCGGGGTCGTCCAGATAGCGGGACACGGAGCTGATGGATACCCCTGCTACCGCCGCCACATCGCGGATCGTGACACGTTTTTTGTGATTCATAACAGCAGTTCACCTGACCGATCCATTCATGAAAAGATAGAAATAGAAAAAGAGTGGAGAAATCTGTTCTGCTTTAGCAGAAGCATATTTTTTATATCATTTTTATGGGAGCAAGTCAATCGTGTGACTGCCGGAAAAGGTAAATTCTGTATTGCGCACCAAGGAAGTATGCAGATAGCGGGACTGAAATCGCCTTGGGGTAAGGTCCAGACGGCGGTGTGTGATTGTAGCTGATAATAAATTTTAGGATAATATGACAAAGAAAGAAAATATTTTTTGTGAACTATGAGAATGGAAAATGAATTCTCATGTGATAAAATCCATAATATAGAATGCGTTAAAAATGAAAATATTGGTCGAAGTGCTGAATTTTGCGGCTGAAATGGCATGGTGAATGATAGGATAAGTATAAGACAGCTTCAATATAAAGTTGATCATAATTGTAATAAAAGATACGTCTACAGATATTGCCGTGTAGACCACGGGACAGTATATTTGGACTGAATTAAGTGCGATAGCCTGGCTTTGCTGTGGGCAAAAGGAAAGGACGCCCCTTTTGCGGTTGGAAAGGATTTCTTGTACACAAGCTAAATAAAAAAGGAGGAACATTTTATGGACTTAAAACGGGCAGGGAAGAAATGGGGAAGCCGTGCGATCAACTCTATTTTGGCTCTTCTTATGATGCTTCAGTTCGGTTTACCCGTATATGCGGAAACACCAGTGCCAGAGAATGTGGAACCTTTGCGAGGCGGCGATAGGGATTCCTGTGGATATGTGGAAATAACGGGCGCTGAAGACCTGACCTCCGGTGACATATATGCCATTGTCTATACTGCGGACAGCGGAGCGGAAAGCGGCAATATTTTATATCATAAAGACGCTGAGCCCCTGAGCGATCAGGTAACGGGACAGCTTGCTGACAACAAATTGATTCTGGATGATGTAAGCCGTTTTCCGGAAACCGCCCAGACATGGGTGATCGATGCGGTTGAGGGCGGTTACACGGTAAAAAGCTGCTCCGGAACGGATATGTATCTGAACCTGAGCCAGCCTACCAGTTTCAAGGTACCGGTAACCAATACTCCAGAGACTTTGACGATCTCCGCTGTGGAAGGCGGTTTTACCATCTCCGGTATGGCTGAGGAGGCACCTTCCTGTCTGGCCCATGGAAGTTCCGGGCAATTTTATGTCGGAGCAGCGTCCTGTACCCTGAGGATCTTCAAGAAAACGGAGGTGGAATCACCTGTCCAGCCTGAGGATGCGCTGGCTATTCCCGGCTATACCCGGGTGGAAAACGCAGCCCTGGACGAAGGCAAGTATTATATGATCGTCAGCCAGGACAGCGCGGGTGATCTTTACGCGTTTTATCCTGATCAGGCCTATAAGGCAACCGATCCGGGCAATGCCATTGATCCCAGTCATGCCAGAGGTTGTCCCGAGGGTACCTTTGTGGCCGCACTGGCGGTGGACACCGAAGCTGGTACGGTTTCTGCCAGGTGGGCCACAGCGGCGCAGGCTGAGCTTGAGATGAAAGACCTCTGGTTCACTGTTGAGCAGAATGGGACGCAGTGGGGATTTGTGGCCGCCAATGGGTTCTACCTGGCCATGCAGACAGATATGCTGACAGAGGCCCCTGCCTACCTTGCGGTCAGCGCCGATTCTGATGGTGACTTTACGCTTACAAGCGGGACCAAGCGCTGGCTGGATTTCAACAAGAGCGGTGATCCCAATCAGTTTAAAACCTTTGCGACAAACTTCTGGGGTCCAAGCGGCAGCAAGCGTTTTCCCATCTACCTTTATACCAAGGACGATGCAACCCCGCCTCCTGTGGTCAGTAAGGCAGCATTGAAAGCGGCAATTACCGAAGCCCAGGCACTGGATACCGAGATTTATGATGAGAACAGCAAAGCGTTCCTTGAGACTGCCCTGAATGCGGCCATTGAGGAGCGGGATCGACAGGACTCCACAGCGGAAACTGTGGCGGCTGCTACAAAAGCGCTGCGGGAAGCTATGCAGGCCATGCGGCCCAAGGACGAGTTTCTGGCGCCTGAGCGCCCCAACCCCGACCACGGCGTTACCACCGGAGAGCCCTTCCCCACGGGGATCGGCGGCAGTGAGACCTTTCGGATCCCCGCGCTGATCACGCTGAACGACGGTTCTCTGGCGGCGGCCATCGATGCCCGCTGGGACAACTGCCCTGACGGATTCGGCATTGATACCCTCTTCAGCAGATCCACCGACGGCGGAAAGACCTGGGAGTACACCTTCCCCAACTACTTCAACGACAGTGTGGACCAGTACTGGGGCGGCGGCAAAAACAAGGGCAATGCCACCGCGTTCCTCGATCCGGTCATGATCCAGGGCAAGGATGGAACCATCTATCTGATGACCGATGTGTACTCCGGTGGGACCTTTATCCTCAATGCTTCCACCGACTCTGGCTATGAGCTGATCGATGGTGTGGAGCGGCTGGCCATCCATTACAGCCGGGATGGTGCGGCGGGTACTTATGATTTCTATGTGGGCGACTTTGTTAAGGCCGAGGGCGACGAGAAGGCATTTGCACCGCTGATCGCCCGAGGCGACGTTGAGAAAAAGGCCGCTTATTATGTGGACGACCACTACTACCTCTACACCGCCGACAAACGGCCTATGTACTGCAAGCAGTTGGGCACCAACGAGCAGCCCTGGAGCGGCAAATATGTCCGGCAGAATGTGTTCTACTACAACGCGGATCTCCATGTCCGCAGAGCAACCTTCCTCTGGCTGGTGACCTCCAACGACAACGGTAAGACCTGGTCCGCGCCGACCATTATGAACCCCATGGTGAGAAAGCGTCCTGCCACCCATCGATTCTACGGTGTTGGGCCTGGAGCGGGACTGTGCCTGGATGACGGTACCATTTTGCTGCCCTGCTACCTCCATACCCCGGAGCGGTCCAGCTTTATCTACAAGAACCCCGGCGAAGATACCTGGCATCGCTCGGAAGACGCCTCCACGGATACCTCCAGTGAGAGCGCTCTGGTCCAGATCGACGAGAACCGGGTCCGCCAGTTCTGCCGTGACCAGCACAACGTGCTCCGCTACACCGACCACATCCGGGATCCCAAGACTATGATCTGGACAGCGCAGGAGCCTGTGCTTGTAAACGGTGTTCCCAAGACCACCATGAATCAGATCTCCGCGCTCCGCTATTCGGGTAAGATCAACGACAAGCCTGTGATCCTGGTGTCCACTGCTGCAACAGGAACAGCTACCCGTGAAAACGGCAAGATCTATGCCTTCAATCTGGAAAATGATGAGGGTAGCACCATGACACTCATTGGCACCTATGTGGTCAATCAGCCTGGTGAGGTCTACGGCTATTCCAGCCTGACCGAGCTGCCGGATGGCTCCATCAGCCTTCTGTATGAGGACACCTGGACTCACGCCACTTATAAGAACATTCTCCTGAATGAAATCATTCCGTCCGCCATTGTGGACGGCAAGCGAACTGTGGTGGTTCCGCTCTACCAGTCGGTAGAGGATACGTTCGAGTTTGAGACGCTGCCAACAGAGGACGAGCTAGCGCAAATGGACGGTGCCATTGCCGCTGCGAAGGTCGTGGATGGAAAGGTCCTATATACCGGCAACAAGCTCGGTGAGACCAGCTATGTTGTCGACGGTGTGACGGTGATCGTCCGAGTCACAGATCCCGAGGATGTTCAGGATGTGGCTCTGGAAGTGGGAGAATCCCGGGATATTGAGGTGGCGCAGGGTGAGATCCAGCGCAATACCGATCCCGGTGTGGTGGATGCCGTGATTACCACCGTGGACAAGAGCATTACCGTCACCGGCGGGCAGGGCCATACCGGCACCGATGCCGCGTATGATGGAGAATTGGAGCCGCTGGCAAAGGGATTGCATATGTTCGTTGCTGACGACGACGGATTCCAGGTATTTGGCAGAAATGAAGCTTCCCAGCGGGTTTGGCTGAATGCCGCAGGAACAAACGGATATCCCTTCTCCAAGCAGCCTGTCACCACCTATTTCGAGCAGCAGGACGACAGCACCTTCTTTATAACCACGGAAGGGCGGTATCTGGCGTTCTGGAGAAACGGCAGCAATATCTTTGATGCTGGCAGCAGTGCCTCCGGGGATCTCTACAAATTTAAACTGTACCGGCCCGCGGCGGACGGCGAGGCTTCCAGTGAGGAGCTTCCCGGCTATGTCCGTATCCAGCAGGCAGCTGAGATCAAGGACGGTGGTTTCTACCTCATTGCTGCTGAGTATCATGGAGATCACTACATCCTGTGGCCCTCCATTGACAGTAGCAGCAAGTATGCCCATATTGTAAAAGCAGACAAAGCGGCGGAAAGCGTCACATATAAATTGGAAAATCAATTCTATACGCTGACGCTCACCGGCAAGTCTGCCGGCACAGCAGACGTCGTGGTGAATGATAGCATCTACCGTGTCTCTGTTGTGGGCGGCGAAAGCTCTGTTACGACCTATCCCATCACTGTGGAGCAATCGGATAACGGTACTGTGACGGCCAGCCGTGCCCACGCCTCCAGAGGTCTTACGATTACCCTAACGGTGAAATCCGATGAGGGCTATAAGCTGGGAGCCCTTACCGTGGTCGACAAGAACGGCAGTGAAGTCAAGCTCGCGGACAAGGGCGACGGCAAGTATAGCTTTACCATGCCCGCCTCCGCGGTTGCGGTTCGGGCGGAGTTTGTGGCAGAGAGCAGCGCTCTGCCGTTCAACGACGTGTCGGTGAACGATTGGTTCTACAGCGCTGTGAAGTATGTTTACGGCAATGAACTGATGAACGGTACTTCTTCCAACACTTTTGCGCCCCTTATGACTACCGACCGGGCTATGATTGTCACGATTCTTTGGCGGTTGGAAGGCAGCCCTGTGGTCAAGTATGCCGTGGATTTCGGCGATGTAGAGAACGGCGGATGGTATACCGAGGCTGTTCGCTGGGCTGCCTCTGAAGGTATCGTTACCGGTTACAGCGATGCTGTGTTTGCGCCCAGCGATACCGTGACCCGTGAACAGCTGGCGGTGATTCTGTATCGCCATGCAGAGAGTCAGGGCTATGATGTGTCTGGTAAGGGAGATTTGACTGCCTTCTCTGACGGTAGGAAGACCTCCCCCTGGGCTGTGAAAGCCATGGAGTGGGCAGTAGGCGCCAAGCTTCTGTCTGGTAAGGGCGGCGATGTGCTGGATCCCACCGGTACCGCTACCCGGGCGGAAGTGGCACAGGTTTACATGAACTTTGCCCAGAACCTGAAAAAGTGATCATAAGCCACCTCCTCCGGTCGTGCCGGAGGGGGTGGCAGCCAAACGGCCCGGAGGATGTACATCCTCCGGGCCGTTTGGCTGTTTGTTATTCAGATGTTGCTGGACAGCAGCTCAAACTCCAGCAGCTCCTGGCTGGTCTCCCGTTCCGGGGCATCCAGTCCACGGCCACCTACCATCAGTTCGCCTACCTGATTGTCATAGGGGTCCTGCCGCCAATCCTGCATGGGCGGCGTCAGAGACGCCTGGAAAGCGCTGTTTGCCACCATGCGCCAGGGGTCCAGGCTGCCGAAGTAGTGCCGGCGGCGCACCGTTTCTCCGTTGCGCCGGGCGGAGGAGCCGAAGGAGCAGTCCGCCCACAGCCAGCCGTGGGGCGCCAGATAGAACATGGCCCAGTCGTGGGGGCCCACGCTGTCCGGACGAACGGCCAGGCCGCTCTGCCACCGGGCGGGGATGCCCGAGATGCGGCACAGGGTAATGAAGAGCAGGGCGAATACGCCGCAGTCTCCCCGCAGGGTCTTGGCGCACTGGTCAGCGATGCAGTCCAGTTGGAGGTATGCGGGCTGGTAGCGGTAGTCCACCTGGCCGGTCACATAGTCATAGATAGCCCGGGCTTTCTCCGCCGGTGTGGAGCACCCCCGGCAGATTTCTGTTGCCAGTGCCTGCAGGTAGGGGGTAAAGACGATGTGAGGGTCCTGCTCCTCCAGATCGAAGGTGGGCTGAACAGGGTCCAGCGGCAGTGCCATGGGGTCGGTATACTGGGCCTGAATGAGATAGCGGTAGGTTACGGAGAATTTATTCACCCCCTGTGTCCGCCACCATATGGTGCGCTGAGGAGCGCATTCCGGAGCGGCGATGCCGCCGGGGGTGTGGTCCAGGATCTGGATCTGGCTCTGCTGGGGACAGGCGGCGGGGATGGGGAGCCAGGCCTGAACCTCTTTCCCAGTTACCGGCACCAGGGAGCGGATAGTGGCCCGCAGCGTGATCCGGGCGGTAAGAGCGCCATCAGCCTCCATCCTGGCCAGCACAGCGTCCCGGGTGGAGTGATCCTGGACCTCCTGACAGAGGCCTGGGGCTTCTTTGGGATAAATGCGCAGGGATTCCAGAAACCGCTCCTGGCACCGCAGTTCTCCGTTGATCATGCGCCAGTCAATGCGTCCGTGGTCCACCAGGGCATCAAACTGTTCCTCCGTGCACTGGGGCCACTCTGCCCGGATCATAGCAAGGGCTTCGGCACGGGAGTAGGGGTAATCGCCGGGCAGACGGGTCAGCCGCAGACGTTCCGCCTCCAGGCGGGGAGCCAGCAGAGGCTGAGTGCGGCTGGCCAGACGCTGGTCGATGAGCCGGATGGCGCCCGCCAGATCGCCCATCTCCTTTCGGCGGGCAATATCTGTGGGCAGCGGATCGTTCAGGTGCAGAAAAGCAGCGTTTTTGGTCATATGGCAGGCCTCCATTTACGAATTCTTGGTGAGATCCAGACCCTGTGCTCCAATGTCTACAGAGCCGTCCATCAAAGAGATGAAGGGTGAGAATTCCGCTGTCTCCTCCTCATAGGTCAGACGGATGGTTGCGTCGGCAAAGATATCGCTGGCGTTGCACTGGAGGATAAAGGGCTGGCAGTCCGGGTCCTGGTAGATCAGTATGGGTTGGGAGGACGCCAGATCGTTGCGGTACAGGGATAGCTCCATACCGGTATATCTGGGGATCACCAGATAGTAGTCCCCGGTGGAGAGGTAGTGAACAGGCGGACTGTCGTGATCCAAATAATGCTCCATATAGTAGTCCAGATTATCGATTTGCTGATATCCCAGGTAGGCCACGGCATAATACTGCCCGTCCTCAAAAGGAATGGCAGCCTGTTTGGAAGCCTCAGGCTGAGCAGTGCAGCCGGAGAGAGCACCCAGACAAAGGAGAAAAGCGGAGAGGCCACAGGTCACTTTTTTCATAGCGCATCCTCCAAATCTGCCGGCTGGCGGCGCTATTCTGATTGGTGTGGGTAAGGTTATTATAGCAGGAAAGCCCAGGCTTTACAACGGAGGCAATACTTGATGGATGGAGGGAATAAGAAGTCCGGTTTGACTTGTGAGAACAATCAAAATGTGATAAAATAAAAACAAGAATGAAAAACTGTTTTTATTTGGAGGTGCCCAATGCCGAAAGTCGCCTACTCTGAAGAGGAGCGGAAGCAGATTCGTCAGGCGCTGGTCGCCACGGGGCTTGCACTGATGACGAGGCAGGGAATCCAGCACACGACAGTGGAACAGATCTATACGGCGGTGGGGATATCCAGGACCTTTTTCTATTCCTTTTTCCCCACCAAGGAGGATCTGATAGTGGAGATGCTCTATCTCCAGCAGCCAAGGCTCATTTCCTATGCTCAAAGTTTGATGGACGATCCTGAGCTGAGTTGGCGGGAGGGCGTCGGGCGATTTCTGTACACCTGCTGCTATGGTGAAAGAAACGGTATCGCGGTGTTGTCTGTGGAGGAGCAGCGGCTGATTTTCCGGCGGCTGTCGGAAGAGAGCTATCGGACCTTTCGGGAAAAGCAGCGGGCGCTGTTCGGCAGTCTGTTGGCGTGTTTTGGGATCAAAGCGGACCCGGCCAGAATCGGGCTTTTTACCAACCTGAGTCTGTCTGTCATGATCATTTGCCGGGCCATTCCGGAAACGCTGCCCCTCTTTGCTCCGGAAGCGGCCCGGCAGACCATTGCGTTCCAGATCAATGCTATTGTGGACTGCCTGGAGCAATTCAAACACGAAGCGCCGGCAGACGGTGTGTAACACCGGTCCGCCTGAGCAGAACCATTTGATGTTTTGTTCAGACGGACTGTTTTATCAACTCAATAAATATGAAAATAGGAAAATATATTTATTTTACCGGGCTGACGGCGGAGCCGTCCCAAAATAAAATGTGCAGGAGGAAACAGCCATGGGATTGTTCAGCAAATTGTTCAAGGGACCTGAGGTAGATATGGAGAAGAGCAACGCCAACGCAAAAAAGATGCGGGCGCTGTTCAACCAGGTGGTGGAAAACGGGGACGAGTACAGATTGATTTTCGGCTATACCGAGGATGTGAGCCGGTTCAACTACGGCTTTGTCCACGGCAGCAAGACCAAGATCGGAAATTTGATCGTGGGCTGGAACGAGGCCAGTCAGACCATCGTTGTGGTGCCTACTGTACCTGATCTGTCCGGCTGCGGTGACCCTACCTATTACCGCCGCGCTGAGATTCTGAAGGCCTACCGGAACAAATATCCCACCGACGCTTTCATTATCTATCCAGATAAGAGAAGCTACATTGGGATCAACGCCTATGACTGGCTGGAGGATGAAAGTCTGTACGTCTATGTGTCCCAGGAGGAGGAACTGAAAGCCTTTACCGACTTCTTCCTCAACCGCTTTGCTACCAAGTGAGGCGTCCCATGCCTCTGCTAGAGATTGGCGCCATTGTATTGGTGCTTTTGGTTATCGTTATTGTGGGAAATCTGTGGTTTCACTTTGTGGAAGCCATTCTGGATCGGATCAGGCGGCTCTTTCACCGGAAAAAGGAGCCGCCGGCGTGGCATCCCCTTCCGCCAGAGCAGGATGACCGGGAGGATAGCTGATATCCATAAAAGCTCAATCAATAAAACACCCCCTGATTTGCCCCGTTTCAACGGGCGGGTCAGGGGGTGTTTGTGCAGCGTTAGAATGCAAGAATATGCTCTTCCATCATGATGGCGCTCCCATCTCCGATTCATCCAAAGAATAGAGGGAAAACCATCCCGGACCCGGCGTGCTGACCGGGTCCGGGATGGTTGGTACGAAGGGATGGGGGAAGATCAGGAGCAGCAGCCCTTCAGCTGAGGGTGGCAGTCGCCGCCGGGGGTGGGGTTGCTGGGGGGGAAGAACTCGTTGACGGGGAACTTCACATGGCGGAAGATCTCGCAGGGGTCCTCCTCGCCGCCGCCGCAGGCGCACTCCTTCTCGGGCATACAGTAGTCGTACACCGGCATAAGGAGCTGGGAATCCCGCTCCAGCCGGATGATGGAGAACTGGCCCAGGGTGACATAGATCCGCTTGCCCTGGCTGCCGCAGCACAGCTCGCTGTTGAAGCAGCCGCAGATGCAGGGGGGGACGTCGGACAGCTCGCAGTCGCAGGGATGGCATTCACACACGTCCACCAGCTTCATGTTGAGGACGATGGGGTCCACCACCTCCACCACGGCGGTGGGCAGGTTGCTTTGGCGGAGCATCTGCTCATCCAGACCCTCCAGCGAGGTCTGAGAGGAGAAGATCTTGGCGGTGCCTTCGCTGCCGAACAGGATCACCCGCTTGTCAAAGACGCACAGGCCGCTGACTTCCACGGGCCGGGCGGCGCCCACAAAGGCGTCGGCGGTGACCCGGTAGAAGTAGCGTACGTCAACGGTGTAGAAGCCCCGGTTGAATCCAACCGGCTCCACATCGATGTACACATAGAGCAGCTCGGCCTTGCCGGCTTTGATGCTGACGGCGCGCTCGATGGCTGCCTGGGAACTCTGGGTGGGATAGAAACGCAGATCTTCGATACAGTCCTTATCCTTACAGGAATCGTAGATCTTTTTCGTGTGTATGCATACGGCCTCCCGGATGCAGGCCGCATCCTGGACCGGACCGGGCATCATTTTGTCGGGCATTGCAATACCTCCTAGCAGATATTGAAGGGGTAGTTCCCTTCCGCTCCATTCTATGTGTGGCCGGCCGGTTGGTGCGGAGCAAAAGGCCCGCCATCTGAAAATGGCGGGCCTGTACCTTATTTTTTCCTGCGGAGGAGATCGGTGAGGATCAGGGCTGTACAGCAGGTCAGAAGCACAACCCCGATGAGGATGGCGCAGTTGCAGAAAAACGCCTCCGGCATGATCAGAATGATCTGGTCGGTGGCGGGATTAAAGATCCAGTTGTCTTTCCCAGGGAAGAAAATGGCGTGAAAGATCACAAAGGCCCGGTTAAAGTCCAGAGCGGCCAGACCGGCCAATATCAGCACCAGCCCGCCGGCGGTCGCGCCGGCCCAAAAGCCGGGACCGTGCCCCAGCAGGGGCCTGTAGACCCACTGCTTTCCAAGACGGAGGATCAGAAGAAGCAGGCAGGCGGCGGCGCTGATCCCCAGCACCCAGAAGTCCAGCAGAAACAGCCCCCGCACATCGGCAAAATGGCTGTAACCTGATTCCGACCAGACCAACTGGCCGGTGCCGAAGGGTTTGCCTAAAACGCAGAAATCCAGCACCTCATCATAGGCCTCCCGAATGATCTCCTTCGACCAGCCGGTGCGCTCAGGCAGGTCCAGCATATCGATCTGGATATAGTAGAACGGGCGGAACAGAATGGGGACCGCAATGGAAAAACTGAGGATCAGCAGGGCCAGCAGCAGAGCGGCCAGAGCGGTAACTGCTTTGGGCAGCCGCATGGGATCACTTCCTTTTGACAGACAGAGAGATCAAAACCTGGGAGGGCAGATAGAACAGCCACATCCCAACCTGGGCAAACTCCACCAGGGGACCGCCTGCCGCCGGGAACCAGGCGGACAGGTTTTGCAGCCCCACGCAGAGATCGCACCCCAAAAAGAGAAACAGCCCCAGGGAAAAGCCCCGGAAGGGAGCGCCCAGGCTGAGACTTTCCAGCGCATTGCAGACGAGCTGAGAGAAATAAAAGAGGGAGAGGGCGGTCAGCCCGTCCAGCGCGCCCAGCCGCCAGGCTATCATCAGGGCGGCAACGGCCAGCAAGCCCCGCAAAGCCAGCCGCAGAGGCAGCTTTTCCGGCCGCAGCTTGGCGATGCGGGTCATATAAAGCAGCTGCACGACACAGAAACAGGCTACCCCCACCAGGTACCAACGGTCCAGTATCAGCAGGAACAGGTCGGCCAACAGGGTAAAGCCCAGGGCGATTTTCATCAGCAGACCGTCCCGCCGCTGTCCGGCCCAAAGGACAAAACAGAAGCACAGCAGGATGGAGAGATATTTGACTGGAATATCCCATCCGCTGTTCGGCCGGAACAGGTCCAGACTGAGGAAGGTCAGGTAGAGACAGCCCTCCAAAAGCGGAAACCACAGAATACGCCTCATTTTTTAAAGTGCTCCAGCAGCTTCTGCTCCCAGCGGTCGCCGTATTTCATACAGATCAGGAAGACGGACAGTCCCGCAGCGCCCAACAGAGCCATGGCCCAGTAGGGAATGGCCAGCACCGAGCCGCCCACCAGACAGGACACCAGCAGTCCCCAGGGGCGGGCTACCAGCACCAGAACGCAGAACCGCTTCAGGGGGATATCGGTGAGACCGGCCAGGATACACAGCAGATCGTCGGGGAAAAAGGGAAAGAGGAAGGCCAGGAAAAGAAACACATCCCGCTTGCGGCGGATGATGTCCAGATATTTTTCCGACACCTTCTGACTGACCAGCCTATCCACGAACCGCTGACCCAGCACCCGTGCCAGCCAAAATACCACAACCGAGCCCACGACAACTGCCGCCCAAGTAAGGAGAAAGGCGGGCCAGGTACCGAACAGCAGCGCGCCGGCCAGAGCGGTAACATTGCTGGGGATGGGGGCTACCACTACGCCCAACAGTTGAATCAAAAAGTAAAACAGGTGAGAAAAGGGAGTAAATCGGGAAATGTAAGCCCGCATGGCATCCAACGAGCCCAGTGAGGAGAAGAAGCCGGTTTTCCAGAGTAACAGTCCGCTGCCGCCCAGCAGGAGGATGGCAAGCAGCAGGGCTGGGAGCCATTTTCGGGAATTCTTCACAGTGCGTCGCCTCGTCTTTCTGTGTTCTATTCTATAGGCTACCATATGTTACGGCAGACTGTCATTAAAATTTCTTAAATTTTCCGATAAAATGCAAAAATCCACACCCGAAGGTGTGGTTCTTGTCCGTTGGTGGAAAGGACTTATCGCTCGCTGGAAACGACCTGCTCATTGCCGCCGAAAATCAGTTCATCTACATCGTTGTACATAGGATTGCTTCACCTCCCTGCCTGTTGTTTGATCTGTACTCAGTATACGCGTAAGTCTGGTAAAGAACAAGAGGAGGGAGGTAAAGCTTTGATCAAGTTTGGGTGTGGATTTGGTCAAAAGCTCCGGAGAGGGGGACCTCTCCGGAGCCCAAAACCGTTACATCCGCTTTTTCCGCAGCAGGAAGGTGATGGCAAACCACAGGGCCAGGTACAGGGTAATGGAGGCGCCTGCGGAGGAGCTCAGCTCATAGGAGGTCATGAGTCCGGCGATCCCGGCCACCACCGCGGCCAGAATGGAGATCAGATGGAACTGGCGCATATTGCGGGCCAGGTTCCGGGCGGCGGCGGCGGGCAGGACCAGCAGGGAGTTGATGACCAGCAGGCCCACCCAGGTCATGGACACGGTGACCACCACGGCAATGGCCATGGAGAAGATAGCCTTCTGCCAGAACACCTTGACGCCCCGGCTGTCAGCCAGGGTGGGGTGGATGGAAGAGAGCATCAGTCCGTTGAAGGAGCACAGCCAAAGTACCACCACGACCAGCAGGATGACCGCCAGCAGGGCGATCTTTCCCGGCTCCACGCTGAGGATATCACCGATGAGCAGGCTGTTGAACTTGGTAAAGCTGCCGCTGTCAAAGGTGGCGATAAAGATACCCAAAGCCACGGCGGTGGAGGAGAACACACCAATCACCGTATCACTGGCCATGTTGGACTTGCGCTGAACGTAGGTAAAGAGCAGGGCAAAGGCTGCGGCCAGCAGAATGGCGGCCCACATGGGGTCGGCCATACCGCACAGAGTGCCGATGGCGATGCCGGTAAAGGCGGAGTGGCCCAGGGCGTCGGAGAAGAAGCTCATCCGGTTGGTGACCACCATGGTGGACAGCAGGCCGAACAGGGGGGAGATGACCAGTACCGCCAGCAGGGCGTTTTTCATAAAGTACATGGTGCCGGGGGCCGCCCACTCGAAGGGGAGCAGCTCCACCAGGGAATACCACAGTTCCATCAGCTGCGTCCCCCTTTCCTGAGGGCCAGATGAAAGACCTCCTGAAATTCGGGAGAGGACAGGACCTCGTCCGGTGGTCCCACCTTAAGCACCTGGCTTTTCAGCAGGATCACCTTGTCGGCGTACTGGTCCAGGGTGGCAAAGTCGTGGGTGGACAGCAGAATGGACAGGTCAAACCGGGTACGGATCTCGTCCAGCATATCCAGCAGCTGCTTCTCGCCGTCCACGTCCACACCGGAAAGAGGCTCGTCCAGGATCAGGATATGGGGCAAGGGTTCCAGCGCCAGAGCCAGCAGCACCCGCTGGAGCTCGCCGCCGGACAGGGCGCCCATCCGTTTATCGATGAGAGAATCCCCGTGGACCCGGGCCAGGCATTGGGATACCCGCTCCCGCAGCTTTTTGGGGGAGGGCAGGAATACAGGCCATTTGGAGATGGCGGCGGAGAAGAAATCAAACACGCTCACCGGGTCCCCACGGTCGAAGCTGGGGGACTGGGGCACATAGCCGATGAGGGGCCGGGTCTTGTCGCCCCCCGCCCGCTGAAACTCAATGACTCCGGTGTGGGGGACCTGGCCCAGGATGGTGCGGAAGAGGGAACTCTTACCCGCTCCGTTGGGGCCGATGAGGGCCACGATCTCCCCGCAGTGGAGGTGGAAGGATACGTCGTGGAGGACCTCTTCAGTGCCGAAATTGACTCCCAGGTCGGCTACCTTGAGGCAGCAGGAGCCGGCGCAGCCGGGGCCGGAATCACCGTGTTTGTGTACGCTCATGCCAACGCCTCCACCAATGTGTCTACATTTTGCTGCATGGCATCCAGATAGGGCTGTATGCCGGTACCGTTGCCGCTCATAATCATATCCAGCTGATAGACCTGACAGCCCACCTCCCGGGCGATGGTGTCGGCGGAGGCGGTAGACCCATTGACCTCGGTAAAGATGGGCATGGTCCCCAGGTCATATTTCTGGGTCAGCTTGATGGCATCCGCGATCTCAGTCAGCTCCTGAGCGGAGGCGGTGGAACCCTCCTCCTCTTCAATGGCCTTAAAGATGGTTAGGCCCATCGCATTGGCAAAGTATTGGAATCCATCGTGGAAGGTGACAATGGAGCGTCCCTTATAGGGCTCCAGCGCCTCCCGCCAGCTGAGATCCGCCTCCGTCAGCGCGGTCTGGGCGGCGCTCTCGTTCTGGGTGTAAAGGTCGCCATTGGCGCTGTCCAGTTCACTCAGAGACTGGGAGATCTGGCTGAGCATAAGACTGGCGTAGGTGGCATCCATCCAGATATGGGGGTCATATTCTGTGTCATGGTCGTGGCCTTCATGACCCTGGGCGGGGAGCAGATCCGTCCCTTCGGAACAGTCGATGATCTGAGCCGAGGAGGTGGAAAGGGCGTCGTCCATAAAGTCCTCCAATCCGGCGCCGTTCATGACGATGATGTCGGCCCCCTCGATGGCCTTCATGTCGGCCACGGTGAGGGTGTAGTCGTGGAGACAGGAGGTCTGCTGATTTACCAGCAGGCTCACCTCCACACCCTCCGCGCCCTCGGTCACCGCGGTGGTGAAGAGGTAGACCGGGTAGGTGGTGGCTACGATGTGGAGGGTATCTTCGTCCTGGGAGGCGGCGGGCTGTCCGCAGGCGGAGAGCAGCAGGCCAAGAGCGCACAGGGGCGCAAGCAGTTTTTTCATGTGGTTCCCCTTACAGTTGAGTTGTTTTATCATAACACCTTATTATATCGCTTTTTTCGTCTGGTGTAAAATAAAATCTTTCACCGACACACTGGATAAAGGAATCAAACAATGATAGAATTACGGTGTTATGTAATAGCCGCCGAAGCATCGGAGAGAAAGGGAGCCAAGCTATGGATTACTACGCATTTTATACTGGACAGTGCTTTGACGCATACCGCTATCTGGGGGCCCATCGGGAGGGAGAGCGCTGGATGTTCCGCACCTTTGCGCCCTCAGCGGCGGGGGTGGTGCTGCTCCACGGCGGACGGGAACTGCCCATGGTGCGGGTCCATGACGGCAATTTTTATGAGGTGTGGGCGGATCATGTAAAGCCAGGGGACTGCTATCAGTACCGCATCTACCGCCGGGACGGAGGTTATACCGATCACTGCGACCCCTACGGCTACGGCATGGAGCTGCGGCCAGGCCAATGCTCGGTGGTGCGGGATCTGGGAGCGTATACTTTTGAGGATAAGGCGTGGATGGCGCAGCGGAGCGACCGGAGGGAGGAACCGCTGAACATCTACGAGCTTCACCTGGGCTCCTGGCGGCGGAAACCGGACGGCGGCTGGTACCGTTACGATGAGCTTGCCCAGCCCCTCATCGACTATGTGAAGGAGTGCGGCTACAACTATGTGGAGTTGCTTCCTCTCAGTGAGCATCCCTGCGACGAGAGCTGGGGTTACCAGATCACCGGCTTTTACGCCCCCACCAGCCGGTACGGCACCGCCAGGGAGCTGATGATACTGGTTGACCGGCTCCACCAGGCCGGGATCGGGGTCATTTTAGACTTTGTGCCCGCGCATTTCGCAGTGGACGACTACGGCCTGGCCAGATATGACGGCGATGCGCTCTACGAATATCCCCATCAGGATGTAAAGGTCAGCGAGTGGGGGAGCCATAATTTCATGCACTCCCGGGGGGAGGTGCGTTCCTTCCTCCAGTCCTGTGCCCGGTACTGGTTGGAGGTGTTCCACTTTGACGGCCTGCGGATGGACGCCATCAGTCGCATCCTGTACTGGCAGGGGGATGAGGCCCGTGGAGTGAACGGGGACGGCGTGGCCTTCCTGCGTACCATGAACCGGGGCCTGAAGGAACTATATCCCGGCTGTATTCTGGCGGCGGAGGACTCCACCAACTTCCCCAAGGTCACCGCTCCGGTGGAGCAGGGGGGACTGGGCTTTGACTACAAGTGGGACATGGGGTGGATGCACGATACCTTGTCCTATTTCCAGACGCCGCCGGATCAGCGGCCTGCCCGGCGCCACCAGCTTACCTTTTCCATGCACTATTTTTCCCAGGCGCGCTATCTGCTGCCCCTGTCTCATGATGAGGTGGTCCACGGCAAGGCCACCATTTTGCAGAAGATGTATGGTGACTATGACGGCAAGTTTCCCCAGGCCAGGGCACTGTACCTCTATATGATGGTCCATCCGGGAAAGAAGCTCAACTTCATGGGCAACGAGATCGGCCATTTCCGGGAGTGGGACGAGAAACGGGAGCAGGACTGGCTGCTGCGGGACTTCCCCATTCACGATGCCTTCTACCACTACATGGCGGCACTGAACCACATCTATTTGGACCATCCCGCTCTCTCCAGGTGGGACTATCGGCCTGAGGGCTTCGCATGGCTGGACTGCGGCTGGGAGGCATCCTGCGTCTATGCCATCCAGCGTCAGGGAGGTGGGGAGCGGTTGGCCGCTCTCTTTAACTTCAGCGACCAGGCCCGGCAGTACCAACTGCCCGCCACGGCAGGGGTGAGACTGCTTCTCCATACCGACTGGCAGCGCTTCGCCGGCTCCACGCCGGAGGAAGAGCAGCACAGACCCACCGGTGGTGTGCTGACGGTATGCCTGCCGCCGTATTCTGGGCAGTTGTACTGCATGGAATCATACAAATATTCATAATTTACTGAATATTATACACAATACCCAAAACAATCCCCAAGTACAGAGGAAAAAATACGCATATTTATGCGGATTGATACTTGCAATTTCATCCAGGCTATGGTACACTGTGTCCAACAAAAACAAACGGAGGTTTTTACCATGGCTGACATTAAAAAAGTGGTACTCGCCTATTCCGGCGGTCTGGATACATCCATCATTATCCCCTGGCTGAAGGAAAACTACGGCAACCCTGAGATCATCGCGGTGGCCGGCGACGTGGGCCAGAACGACGAGTTGGAGGGCCTGGAGGAGAAGGCCATCAAGACCGGCGCCTCCAAGCTGTACGTCATGGATCTGGTGGACGAGATGGTGGACGACGTCATCATCCCCTCCATGCAGATGGGCGCCAAGTATGAGGACTATCTGCTGGGCACCGCCTTTGCCCGGCCTGTCATCGCCAAGGGCCTGGTGGACATCGCCAAGAAGGAAGGGGCCGACGCCATTGCCCACGGCTGCACCGGCAAGGGCAACGACCAGATCCGCTTCGAGCTGGCCATCAAGCGCTTTGCTCCCGAGATGAAGATCATCGCCCCCTGGCGTGAGTGGGACATCAAGAGCCGGAACGAGGAGATCGACTACGCCGAGGCTCATAACGTGCCTCTGAAGATCAACCGCGAGACCAGCTACTCCAAGGACAAGAACCTGTGGCACCTGTCCCATGAGGGCCTGGACCTGGAGGACCCCGCCAGCGAGCCTCAGTACGACAAGCCCGGCTTCCTGGAGATGGGCGTGTCTCCCGTCATGGCCCCCGACGCCCCCACCTATGTGACCATCGCCTTTGAGAAGGGCTGGCCCGTGGCTGTGGACGGCGAGAAGATGAAGTCCTCCGATATCATCCGCAAGCTGAACAAGCTGGGCGGCGACAACGGCATCGGCCTGCTGGACATCGTGGAGAACCGGATGACCGGCATGAAGGACCGGGGCGTGTATGAGACTCCCGGCGGCGCCATCCTGTACCGGGCCCACGAGGTGCTGGAGATGATCACCATCGACAAGGATACCGCCCACATGAAGAGCAAGCTGGCGGTGGACTTCGCCGACCTGGTGTACAACGGCAAGTGGTTCACCCCCCTGCGGGAGGCCCTGTCCGCCTTTGCCACCGAGACTCAGAAGCACGTTACCGGCCAGGTGAAGCTGAAGCTGTACAAGGGCAACATCATCACCTCCGGCGTCACCTCTCCCGAGACCCTCTACTCTGAGGACATCGTTACCTTCCAGGAGAGCGACTACAACCAGAACGACGCCACCGGCTTCATCAACCTGTGGGGCCTGCCTGACACCGTTCTCGCCCTCCGCGACCAGGGTAAGCTGAATAAGTAATTCGACATTTTCTGCGGGCGGCCGCAGGCCGTTCCTACCATTACCGTAGGGGCGGCCTGTGGTCGCCCGCAATCCAGATAGGGAGCGATCAATTATGAAATTATGGGCCGGACGGTTCCAGAAAGAGACCGATACACTGGTCAACGACTTTAACTCTTCCATCACCTTTGACGCCCGGATGTACAAAGAGGATATCGCCGGCTCCATTGCCCATGCCACCATGCTGGGCAAGCAGGGCATCATTGAGGAGCATGAGGCGGGAAAGATCATCGAGGGTCTGAAGGTCATCCTGGCGGACATCGACGCCGGGCAGGTGGAGTTCTCGCTGGAGAACGAGGACATCCACATGAATATTGAGACCATGCTCACCCAGCGCATCGGGGATACCGGCAAGCGGCTCCACACCGGCCGGTCCCGTAACGACCAGGTGGCGGTGGATTTCCGGCTGTACGTCAAGCAGGAGATCCCCAAGATCATCGACATGGTGCTGGACCTGGAGAAGGTACTGATCAAAAAAGCGGAGGCCAATCTGGAGACCGTCATGCCGGGCTATACCCACCTGCAGCGGGCCCAGCCCACCACCTTTGCCCACTACATGATGGCTTATGCCAATATGCTCCGCCGGGACGTGACCCGGCTGGAGGATTGCTGGTCGCGGATGGACGAGTGCCCTCTGGGCGCCGGCGCTCTGGCTACCTCTACTTATCCGGTGGACCGGTTCCAGACCGCCGCCGCTCTGGGCTTTAAAAAAGCCACCGACAACTCCATGGATTCCGTGTCCGACCGGGACTTTGCCATTGAGTTCCTGTCCGCCTGCTCCATTCTGATGATGCACCTGTCCCGGTTCTCCGAGGAGATCATCCTGTGGTGCTCCTGGGAGTTCAAGTATGTGGAGCTGGACGACGCCTACTCCACCGGCTCCTCCATCATGCCCCAGAAGAAGAACCCCGACGTGGCCGAGCTGGTCCGGGGCAAGACCGGCCGGGTGTACGGCTCCCTCATCACCCTGCTCACCGTCATGAAGGGCCTGCCCCTGGCTTACAATAAGGATATGCAGGAGGACAAGGAGCCGGTGTTCGATGCCATCGATACCGTGGAGATGTGTCTGCCTGTCTTTACCGCCATGCTGGACACCCTCACCGTCCTGCCCAAGAACATGAGAAACGCGGCTTCCGGCGGCTTTATCAACGCCACCGACTGCGCCGACTACCTGACCAAGAAGGGAATGCCCTTCCGGGAGGCCTATATGATCGTGGGCCGGCTGGTCAACCTGTGCATCAAGGCGGGTGAGACGTTGGACACCCTGCCTCTGAAGGACTTCCGCTCCATCTCCAACCTGTTTGACGCCGACGTGTATCAGGCGCTGGAACTCAAGACCTGCGTGAACGGACGTAAGGTCTATGGCGGCCCGGCGGCGGAGAGTGTCAAGGCCCAGATCGCCAATATCAAGGCCTTTGTGGAGGAGAGAACCCATGAGTAAGCCCAAGGTATTCATCGACGGCCAGGAGGGTACCACCGGTCTCCAGATCCATCAGCGGCTCTCTAACCGGGACGATATTGAATTGCTGCTGATTGATCCTGACAAGCGAAAAGACTTGACAGAGAGAAAGCGCCTCATCAATGAGGCAGACCTGGTCTTCCTCTGCCTGCCCGACGCGGCGGCGGCGGAGGCGGTAAGCCTCATCGAGAACTCCCGCACCCGGGTCATCGACGCATCTACCGCCCACCGCACCGCCCCCGGCTGGGTGTATGGTTTCCCGGAATTGTACAAAAACCCCCGGGAAATCATTGGAAATGCCCGATTTGTGGCTAATCCAGGATGCCATGCAACCGGCTTCCTGGCCTCGGCGGCCCCGCTGGTTTCCATGCGCATTTTGCCCCGCGATTACCCCATGACCTGCGTCTCCCTCACCGGCTACTCTGGCGGCGGCAAGAAGATGATTGCTCAGTATGAGGATGGCACGAAAGGGGAGGAACTTTACAGTCCGAGAGTGTACGGAACCACCCTTCGGCACAAGCATCTGCCCGAAATGCAGAAGATCTCCGGGCTGGGTACCCCGCCGGTGTTCACCCCGGTGGTGGACGACTACTACAAGGGCATGGCCACTACCGTCTTCCTCCACAACCGCTACCTGGTGGGCCAGCCCACCGCCAAGGAACTGAGTCTGATCCTGATGGCCTACTATGCCGGCCAGCCTCTGGTGACGGTGGCCTCCTATTCCGAGGAGCCCGCCTATCTGGCGGCCAACGCTCTGGCGGGCACCGACAAGCTGGAGCTCACCGTCAGCGGCCATGAGGGCCAGTCCATCGTTACCGCCCGGTTTGACAACCTGGGCAAGGGCGCTTCGGGCGCGGCGGTGCAGAACATGAATCTGATGCTGGGCTTTGATATGACCTGCGGCCTGGCGCTGTAAGGAAAGAGGAGTGAACGATATGAAACAGATCCCCGGCGGCGTGACCGCCCCCAAGGGTTTTACCGCGTCCGGTGTCCACTGCGGCGTGAAGAAGGGCAAGGGGGACGGCAATCAGCCTCCCATGAGCAAGATGCCCGAGGTGCTGGAGGGCAAGAAGGACCTGGCCCTCATCGTGTCTGAGCAGCCCTGTGTGGCGGCTGCCGTGTACACCATGAACCGGGTGAAGGCCGCCCCCCTGTATGTCACCATGGATCACCTGGAGAATGGCGAGGCCCAGGCCATCGTGGCCAACTCCGGTAACGCCAATGCCTGTGCCCCCAATAGCCACGAGCACGCCGAGGCCATGTGCCAGCTGGCTGCCAAGGCCACCGGCCTGAAGGCATCCGACTTCGTGGTGGCCTCCACCGGCGTTATCGGCCAGGAGCTGAACATCGACGCCATTGCCAAGGGCCTGCCCGCCGCCGCTGCTGCTCTGTCCAAGGACGGCTCCGACGCCGCAGCCAACGCCATCATGACCACCGATACCGTGAAGAAGGAGCTGTCCGTTACCTGCACTGTAGGCGGCAAGACCGTGACCATCGGCGCTATCGCCAAGGGCTCCGGCATGATCCACCCCAACATGGGAACCATGCTGTGCTTCGTCACCACCGACTGCTCCATCACCCACGAGATGCTCACCGACGCACTCCATGAGATCGTTCCCCGCACCTTCAATCGGGTGACGGTGGACGGGGACACCTCCACCAACGATATGTGCGTGGTGCTGGCCAACGGTATGGCGGGCAACGAACTGGTGGAGTGGAAGGACGACAACTACACTGTCTTTTACAAGACCCTCTACTATGTGTTTGAACAGTTGGCCCGCTCCATCGCTGCCGACGGCGAGGGCGCCAGCAAGCTGATCACCTGTACCGTAGCCAACGCCCGCAGCGAGGAGAGCGCCGAGCGTCTGGCCAAAGCTGTGGTGGGTTCCTCTCTGGTGAAGGCCGCCATGTTCGGCTCCGACGCCAACTGGGGCCGTGTGCTGTGCGCCATGGGCTACTCCAAGGCTCCCTTCCGTCCTGAGTTCGTGGACGTACGTTTCTCCTCTACTGTGGGAGAGATCCTGGTGTGTGAAAAGGGCGCCGGGGTGAACTTTGATGAGGAGACCGCCAAGAGCATCCTGTCCCAGGACGAGGTGATCATCCATGTGGACCTCCACGAAGGCGGGCATGAGGCCACCTGCTGGGGCTGTGATCTGACCTACGACTATGTGAAGATCAACGGCGACTATCGCACCTGACAAAGGCAATATGGAGGCGATTCCCATGTCATTCAGCGAGGTGGACCGGGCCAAGGTACTGGCCGAGGCCCTGCCCTACATTCAAAAATACTACGGCAAAACCGTGGTGGTGAAATACGGCGGCAACGCCATGATCTCCGACGAGCTGCGCCAGGCCGTCATCTCCGACATCATCCTGCTCCACCTGGTGGGTATCCGGGTGGTGGTGGTCCACGGCGGCGGACCGGAGATCACCGAGATGCTGAACAAGATCGGCAAAGAGTCCAAGTTTGTGGACGGCCTGCGCTACACCGATGAGGAGACCATGGAAGTGGTCCAGCAGGTGCTGTGCGGCAAAGTGAACAAGAACCTGGTGGCCACCCTGAACCGGATGGGCGGCAAGGCTGTGGGCCTGTGCGGCATGGACGCAGGGCTGTTCCAGGCCAAGAAGCTGGACGAGAAGTACGGTCTGGTGGGCAAGATCACCGCTGTGGAGCCCCAGATGGTGGTGGATGCGCTCAAGGACGGCTACATCCCCGTGGTGTCCACCGTGGCCCAGGGCATTGATGGCGAGAATTCCTATAATATCAACGCCGACACCGCCGCCGCCAAGCTGGCCACCGCCCTGAAGGCGGAGAAGCTGATCCTGCTCACCGATGTGCGGGGCCTGATGATGGACCCCAAGGACGACAACACCCTGCTGCCGGTGGTGAAGCTGTCCCAGGTGCCCGGTCTGGTGCAGGACGGGGTCATCAAGGGGGGCATGATCCCCAAGGTGGAGTGCTGTGTGGAGGCGGTGCGCTCCGGCGTGGAGAACGCCATCATTCTGGATGGCCGCATTCCCCATTCCATTCTGATCGAGCTGCTGTCCGACGAGGGCATCGGCACCATGCTGATGTGAGGTGATATGATGGACCATAAAGAATTGGTGGAACTGGACCACCAGTATATGATGCAGACCTACGGCCGGTTCGATGTGGATATCGACCACGGCCAGGGAGCTACCCTGTATGACCTGGCGGGGAAGGAGTACATCGACTTCTCCTCTGGTATCGGCGTCAACTCCATTGGTTATGCCAACCCCAAGTGGGTGGAGGCCATCACCAACCAGGCCATGAAGCTGGGCCATATCTCCAACCTGTTTTACTCCCAGCCCTACGCCAAGCTGGCCCAGAAGCTGTGTGAGCGCTCCGGCATGGCGGCCGCCTTCTTCGGCAACTCGGGCGCCGAGGCCAACGAGGGCATGATCAAGCTGGCCCGGAAATATTCTTTTGACAAGTATGGCAAAGGACGGGGTACCATCATCACCCTGAAGAACTCCTTCCACGGCCGTACCATTACCACCCTGACTGCCACCGGCCAGGATGTGTTTCACCAGTATTTCTTCCCCTTCAACGACGGCTTCCGGTATGCCGAGGCGGGCAGCATGGATTCCCTCCAGGAGGTGGCGGGCCACGATGTGTGTGCCGTCATGCTGGAGCTGGTGCAGGGCGAAGGCGGCGTGCTCCCCATGGACCCGGAGTACGTCCACGACCTGGCGGTGCTGTGCGCCGAGCGGGACTGGCTGCTGCTGGTGGACGAGGTACAGACCGGCGTGGGCCGGACCGGCACCCTGTTTGCCTTCCAGCAGTACGGCATCATTCCCGACGCGGTGTCCTTCGCCAAGGGCATCGCCGGCGGCCTGCCCATGGGCGGCTTCCTGGCCAATGAGCGCTGCCGGGATGTGCTGGGCCCGGGCACTCACGCATCCACCTTCGGCGGCAACCCCATCTGCGCCGCCGCCGCTCGGGTGGTGCTGGACACCCTGGATGAGGATGCTCTGGCTCAGGTGAAGGAGAAGGGCCACTATATCCGTACCCGCATCGAACATATGGGCCTGTCCAGCCTGGGAGAGACCCGTGGCCTGGGCATGATGATCGGTGTGGAGGTGAAGGGGGAGGAGAGCAACAAGGTGCTGGCCGCCCGGCTCATCCGGAACGGTCTGCTGGTGCTCACTGCCGGCTCCGCCCTGCGCCTGCTGCCCCCGCTGACCATCTCCATGGCGGAGATCGACAAGGGCCTCGCTATTCTGAAAGAGACCCTGCTGTAAGAGAAACCGAAACAATGAGGTGAATACAATGAAAAAAGACCTGCTCAAGCTGCTGGACCTGACCAAGGCCGACATCGTGAAGATTCTGGATACCGCCGACCAGATGAAATATAACCAGAAGCATGGCCTGACCCACCACTATCTGGAGGGCAAGACCCTGGCCATGATCTTTGAGAAGAACTCCACCCGTACCCGTGTGTCCTTTGAGACCGGTATGTTCCAGCTGGGCGGCCACGCCCTCTTCCTCTCCGGCAAGGAGAGCCAGATCGGCCGGGGCGAGCCCATCGAGGATACCGCCCGGGTACTCAGCCGCTACTGCGACGGCATTATGATCCGCACCTTCGGCCAGGCCGAGGTGGAGACTCTGGCCAAGTATTCCTCTATCCCTGTGATCAACGGCCTCACCGACTTCGCCCACCCCTGCCAGGTGCTGGCCGACCTCATGACCATCCGGGAGCACAAGTCCCGGCTGGAGGGCCTGAAGCTGTGCTACATCGGCGACGGCAACAACATGGCCAATTCCCTCATTGTGGGCGGCCTGAAGGTGGGCATGGAGGTGTCCGTGGCCTGCCCCGAGGGCTATGATCCCGATCCCCAGGTACTGGAGTTCGCCAAGAACTGCGGCGGCAAGTTTACCCTGTGCCGTGACCCCAAGGAGGCGGCTGCCGGCGCTGACGCCCTGTTCACCGACGTGTGGGCCTCCATGGGCCAGGAGAGCGAGGCCCAGAAGCGCCGGGCTGTCTTTGAAGGTGTTTACCAGATCAACGACGAGCTGATGGCGGTGGCCAATCCCGGCTGCATGGTGCAGCACTGCCTGCCCGCCCACCGGGGCGAGGAGATCACTGCCGAGGTCTTTGAGGCTCACGCCGGTGAGATCTTTGACGAGGCGGAGAACCGACTCCACGCCCAGAAGGCGGTCATGTACCTGCTGATGAAGGGCAATAACTGAATGAATTCCCAAAACTGGTCCTGGAGCGGCAAAAGAATGGAATGCCGCTTCAGGACCGGTTTTTTGCCCTTTTTCTCAGTTGTACGGCATGGATTTTTCTTGACGCGGTCCCCGTTCGGTGTTATAGTATTCTGGTAGTCTAAATGTACGGCCTGAACTCACATTTTTGTAGTCATCGTCGCTTCTTCAGACGATGCCCAAAGATGTGAGTTTTCTTGTCATTTAGCGCGAAATTTTTTGCAGGAGGTACCATCATTATGTATCACGGTACTGTCAAGTGGTTCAACGAGACCAAGGGCTTCGGCTTCATCTCCAACGACGAGGGCGGCGACGACGTGTTCGTGCATTTCTCCGCCATCGTGTGCGACGGCTTCAAGACCCTTCAGGAGGGTCAGAAGGTGACCTACGACGTGGAGCCCGATCCCAAGAACGCTGACAAGCTGCGCGCTGTCAACGTGGTGGCCGCTTGATCGTAAGGATATAAAGCCACATAGAGCAGACCGACAAAACCTGTCGGTCTGCTCTTCGGAAATGTCAATAGTAAATGCGAAAAAAATATAAAAATTTATTTTTAGGGCATCAAGCAAGGGCGGCAATACACTCCCGGAAGCAGATTTCAGCCGTTTTCCATCCCAATATTTCACGCGGATAATTGTTCATCCATGCTTCTGCCGCCTCAATCTCCGCCGCGGACACTTTTCCGAAATCGGTTCCTTTCGGAAACTTCCGGCGAATCATTTTGTTCTGGCACTCATTTGACCCGCGTTCATACGATGAATACGGGTGGCAGTAGTAAGCCGCTGTCCTCCGCTTTCCCTTTCGCACCACGGACCGTTCTAACCTCTTCACGTCGGAGAACTCCCCGCCGTTGTCGAATGTGATCGTCTTGAATGCCTTTGCGAAAAGGTCCGCACCGAATTTCCGTTCTATGCGGTCCATTGCCTTTACAACACTCGCCGCCGTCCGGTCTTTGATTCTTGTAATGATTTCCCATCGGGTCAAACGCTCTGTCAGCACAAACAGGGCTTTTGACCCGTCTTTTTTGCTGTAAACTGTGTCGCCCTCCCAATGCCCGAAAGTGCTTCTCTGGTCCACTTCATCCGGGCGTTTTTCGATATTTTTCCCATACGACGCACGCTTTCCGGTCTTTTTAACTTTCTTGTATTCTCGCTTTCGCTTCGATTTCTCCGGCAAATTGCTGTTGGTCAGGGACAGGAAAACGCCCTTTGTAATGTAACTGTAAAGCGTGCTTACGCAAATCGAGGTTTTGAACGTCCGCCCCTCCAACCTGATTTCGGCAAGGGCCGCGGCGGGCGAACGATCTTCCACGATAATCTTTCGTTCTATGTATTCCGCAAGCTCAAAGTCGCGCCCGATTTTCAGCGGTGCGCCTTTTGCGGCGAGGTTTTCGCGGTATCGCTTTTCCGCCCCGTCCGGGTTATAGCGATCTTCTGTAATCCATGTATCACCGTCCAAATACTGCCAGCGGGCGCGTTTGATTTCGCGGTAAATCGTGCTGATATGCACGTGCAATTCGTCCGCAATTTCCCGTTTTGTATGCCCCTGATTCAAGAGGGCTTCAATTTTATAACGGTCTGTTTTTGATAAATGGCTAAATACGTGTCCCATGCCACAACCTCCACAAAGCAAAGCAACCCGCCCAATCCGGGCGGGTTGCTTTCGTTCTCCCTTGTTCTTGCGGGGTTTCCTCCGCCGTTGTGGTCATATTATAGCATTTGTTTCATACTCACGCAAGTATTTATTTTTCGTTCTGCTCCGTCAGCCATTCCAAAGACACGTTTAGGACCTTTGCGAGAACGACAAGTTCATAATCTGTCACAAAACGCGTTCCAATTTCAATTCGGCTTACGCTGTCCCGCTCCATCGTGATTCCCTCCACCTGTAACCGGGCCGCAAGGTCCTCTTGCGTGATTTTTAGGCGTGCGCGGGCTTCTTTTACGCGGTTTCCGCAAAGATTTTTGCGCCCTTTATAGTCATATATCTTCATCGGTTGTTCCTCCACATGTGTTAAAGTTTCGCATTTTTCTTGACTTTAACACGCGTACCGCCGATAATTATGTTAAAGGTCAGAATCCAATAATTCCAATGGATTCAAACCCGCAAAAATACGGGTCGCCCGACACAACGGGCGGCGAAATGGAGGATTTCACATGAAAAGATTGCTTTCTCTTTTTCTTGCGGCCTGTCTTGCCCTCTCCCTCTCCGGGTGCCTTGCAGACTACGACACGCCCAAGCACGCCGAATTGTCCGAACAGTACGACTTTTATGCCGATTCGCAAAGCGCGCTTTCTTCTGGTATGGCGATCACGCCGGAACAGGCCGATGAAGTATTCATCGTCCTTGTGTCCTGCGGCATGGAAGCAAAAGTAACAAATGTCACCAGAAAGGCGGGCGACGACGGACATTGCCAAGTTTCCGCCGGGCTTTACGTGTACGATGTCTATTACACCGACGGCGTGGTTGACCGCGTGGAATACAACGGGGAGGAACTTTACCCAACCCCCGCCCCGGCTCCCGTAGAACCCGCGCCCACGGATGACCCCGCCGCGCCGGAAACTCCGGCCACGCTGGAGCAGGCAGTTGACGACGCGATCACCGCGGCCAATGCCGAAAAAGAAGATGTCAGTATTTACGACGCGGCCAGCGTCGGGGAAAGTTCGGACGGTTCCTTTGTGGACATTTATCTTTCCGGGAAAGATAATCTAACCTCGAATATGGTTCGGAAAGGAATGCTGATGCAGGCCACCGACATTCTGGAATCCCTGCAATCCCGCGACGACATCGGGCGCGTAACGCTTTTCTGGTCTTTCCCGCTCGTGGACGCTTACGGAAACACGTCCACCGAAACCGTGATGAAAGCGACATTCTACAAAGATACCATCGACAAGATCAACTTCGACAATTTCGATTATAACAGCATTCCCGTGATCTGCGACGACTTTTACCAGCACGCGGCGTTGAACGGGTAAGAAAAAAACGGCGGGCATGATTCAACGCCCGCCGTTCTCTATGCTCATTCATCTTTCTTTTTTGCTTTCTCTGCCGCCGCCTGCACTTCCGCCGCGTATTGCTCCGGGGTCAGCCCCAAAACCTCCGCCGCGATTCTGTCCGTCGCCGTTTCAATCAGGTCGTTCAGGCTTTCAAAGCCGCCAGCTTCTACCGCTTTTTGATAGACCGCCTTTTTCCCGATCTTTACATAGGGATAAAGGCGGTCGTAATTTTCTGCGTTCCACTTGTTCTTCGCCCGCGTGTTGCACGCATACTTTTTCTTTTCCATGTGTTCCGCCTCCTTTCTCCGCTGATTATATCATTTTCTTAATACTCACGCAAGTATGAAAAACTATACAATCTCGCGTGAGTATTTTTGTGCAACTTCCTATCTTGCTTTTTCATACTCACGTGAGTATAATAAAGACAGAAAGAGGCAAGCGAAAGCCGCCCACCTGCCGGGGCGTAAAGAATACGGCGGTGGCCAACCTTACGGGCCGACACGGTAAACGACAACACTTCAATTTCTGGTTTTTATATATGGGAGGTAATCACATGAAAAAGTTTGAAATCGGCAAGGAATACTTCACGCGTAGCATTTGCGACATCGAGTGCATTTTCTCCATCAAGATCACTGGACGGACCGCAAAAACCGTTTCTTATGAGTATATGGGTGAATCCCGCCGTTCCAAGATTCGCTTCGATGATTCCGGCGAATATATCCAGCCGGACCGCTATTCTATGGCTCCCACGTTCCGCGCTGAACGTGAGGTTCAGCCGGAGGAAGAGGCCCCAGCCGCGGAGGAATCCGCCGTTTCCGTTCCCGCGGAGGATGCGGCCCCCTCCAACGTGATCACTATTTCCCAGCCCGCCGACAGTGGGACGGTAATTGTAATGATCGGCCAGCGCGTCGAATGCATCTGCGGTGCCTGCTATCCCGTTGAGGGCGGAACGGTGATCGGCTTTGAGGATGTCCCCGACGGGCGGTTCTTCCGCGGCGGCGTGTTTGCCCTGATTCGCTGGGACAGCCGCCCGGACCGTCCCGAACGGGTCCGCCTCTCCGACATTCACCGCCGCGGGTGGCGGTCTGCGGGTGGCTCTCCGCTGGGCGTGTTCGTGGCCGGATAAACCAACAAGGGGCGGCGCAAGCCGCCGCCCCTTGTTCCGAAATCAAATCTATGGAGGTTTCTCCGATGAACGATTCTGTTTGTTATGCCGCCGTCGCTTTCAATTCTGCGGGCTACATTTCCGCGGTGACAAGCGCAGATTATGACCTTGCCGTTAAAACGGCCCGGTATTATCGGAACGTCTGCAAATATCCATCTGCCCGCGTCGTCACCTGTGAACAGCTTGACGCACTTCTTGATGAAGAGGGGAGGCGGCGGCTCCGTGGCGAATAAGCCCCACCGCATGACCCGGACGGCCCGCACCCGCTCCCGCAAGTTCTCCGGGCGTTGTGAATCCTGTGGAAAGCCCCTTTGCAGTTGCCGCGCGTATCAGTACACCGACGAAAGCAACGGGGCGATCACCGCAAACGCGCCGTACCTCTGCCGCGATTGCTACGAAACCCGCTACGGCGTAAAGATACCGACGGAGGTTGACGCGTACAAGGCGCGCTTGCTGGGTGTGCTGGGCCGTTATGCTGATAGCGTAGAGGGCGCGCCCGCCCGTGATCTCGCCTTGCGTGTGATGCGCCTGATTGAAAATACCGATTGACCCCGCGCCGCCGAACCTCCCACGGCGGCGCAATTTTTTTGAAAAACTTTACGTTTTCCTATTGACTTTTCATACTCACGTGAGTATAATAATAATCAGAAAGAACAAAATAATCGGAGGTATTCAAGATGAAGAGGACGACGAACAAATACCAGAAAGCATACATGACCGCCAAAGCCCGCGTTCAGGAAATCGAATCCCAGCAAGAGGCCATCGAAAAGAAGTACATTTCCGACAACGGCATTGTCAATCCCGACGGCTCCGTTCCCGAATTCCTGTACTGCATGGAGGACGACGCGGCCTTTGAAAAGGCGAACGACGAATGCGCGGCCCTGATTGCCGCCGCCGGACTGGAAGCAGAACTGCTCTCTGCCCGCTCCAATCTGAAAACCGCGGAAGATCACCTGATTTCCTACGGTCTGTCCCTTGCCCCCGCCGGGGTCCGGGCCACGCTGGAAAAGGCCGTTCAGCAGAACGCCGCTACCCGCGCAAAGGTCCTTGACCTTGCGTTCCGGCTTGACGTGTCCACGGTCAGCGCGTAAGATAAAGGCGGGCGGCGCAAACCGCCGCCCGCCTCTGAAAGAAAGGGGAATTTGCATGAATATTTTTCAGTCTGGCGATAAGTACGAATTGACCTATTCCTCCCGCCCTCGCGCCGGAATGGTCGCCGGATATGTTGAAATTATATCCGTTGATCGAATCGCTGAATCTGATATGCAATTTAATCCAACCAGCATAAAGGGTTGTTTCGACGCTCTCGCAGGCGAAATCACCTATATTGTTTACAGTAACAGCACCAATGCCAAGAAGAAAAAAACCACGTTTATTCGTAGCCGTCGTAGTAAAGAGTACGCGGACCGCTATTGTAACGGCATTCTTGAATCCGAATGGTTCTCGCCCGCAAAAAGAAACTATTATCCTATATCTACTGACCGTAGAAAGATTGGTTGAACAGTAAACAAAAAAGCCCGCCGGGGAATGACCCCCGGCGGGCTTCGTTTCTGTCCGAATCGGACGGTTTAATTCTCTTCGTCTGCGGCTTTGACTTCCTGAATCTCCACACCAGCGGCCAGCAGGTTTTCCACGGTGGGCGTTTCGATGTACCCTTGCAGGTTCTCGTTTGTACCCCACGCCTTTTTCGCCTCTTCCAGCACGCTTTCAATCATGGTTTCAATATCCTTCGACGTGAACAGCAGTTTCAGCACCGCCGGAATTCTCTGATAAATCCAGTCTGCGACGGCGGCAAACTTCAATTCGCCCGTCCCGCTCCCGAACTGCTTTTCTGCCTGTGTGACAAGATTAAAAAGAATCTTCTTCAAAACCTTTGTTTCTCCGCGCTTGATAAGCACGACAACCAGCACAAGGAACGCGAGGACCACAAGAACACTGTCCCAATTCGCGGCCAGAAATTGAATGATGTTCATAATTCGTTTCTCCTTTCGTTTTTACACAGCCCCACCCAGCGCGCAAAGAAGCAGGTCAAGGCTCTGCAATTTCCCGTAGTTCTGCAACCAATATTCCGGGGTGTTGATGACCCCGGCTTTCACCAGCGCGTCAACGCCCGATTTCACGTCCGCGGTTCGCGGCCCGGCCTTTGTAATCTTCGCCGCGGCATGTGTGAACAGAATATCCAGATAGGCCACCTTTCCGCCTGCGACGGCGTTTTTCCAGTAGTCCAGGGAGTTGATGACCCCCAGCCCGGCCAGCTTGTCAATGGCCGCGTCCGTCTCGCTCTGAACGTCCGCCGCGTTGACCCAGCCGTAAACCGTGGACCCGCCGCCCGCCTGCTTGATAAGGTGGTACGGGTGTTTCGCGCCCTTTGAAATCATGGTGACTTTTGCCGGGCCGGGCTTACAGGCTTTCCCGCTTGCCGCCGCCGCGCTGGTGTAGTGCGTGTTGCCCGTAAACTGCACCACGTCGCCCACGGCGAACGCCAGCGCACCGGAGGTCCCGCCGGGCTTCTGCGCCGTTCCTGCGCCGCCTGTGGCCGCGCCTGCGGTGTCATAGGTGATATACGGCAATTTGCCGTGTTTGGTCCACCTGCGCCCGTTCATGCCGGAGATTGCGCCGATGTTCAGGCACGCCGTCACCTGTACGCAGTTCTTGAACGCCGGGGAACACTCGATCACCTTTCCGCCGCCGATGTAAACGCCGATATGACCCGAAAGCCAGACAGCTTCCCCCGGAACAATCTTGCTGAAATCGGTGGAAACGCCGGAACACTTCGTAATCATGGTGTCGGCTCCGATGTCCGGCACACCGCGGGAGGCATAGGACGCGCCGCCGTAGGTTTTGGACGCGTCGCCGTTCCAGCCCCACAAAACGCCCTTGATCATGCACACGCAGTCAAAGCCGAAAACGGGCGGGTTCTGATTCGCCGTGGCCTTGATCATGGCCGTGCGCGCCGCCTGCTTGTTGTAGCTGTGGTTCTGGCAGTACCGGGACACGTTGCCCCCGGTCAGGGGCGCGCCGAAACAGCCCATGACGTACAGTGTCTTGTAATGGTCCACGATGTCTTGCAGTTTCTTGATGAATTCAGACGCTTTCATTTTGCCCTCTCCTTTCGCGTCTGCGGGACGTTCCGCCCCAGCCGTGATATTTGACCCGCCGCCCGTGACCGCCTGTCCTGCGCCGTCGTAGGCCGTCAGGCCGTATGATTCGATATACGGCTTCTTCCCGTTGTTCCCCAGCAGTTCCGCCGCCCGCTCGATTGCTTCAATCTGCGGTATCTGGTCGCACGAAAACCGAATGAATCGAATCCAAGTCAGCCGCGCCAGTATGCCCGCTATGCGGTCATTGACCAACCGTGCGTCCATGCCTTGATTTAGGTCTATCGCGTACCCGCTCCCGATCATGCTTTCAAGCTGGGAAACCCCGTATTCGGAAGCAAGAATGTTGTTGTCCATCAAAACAAGTTTGTTCGTGTCAGGGCGCACAACCTGTTTCCATTCCCTGTACGGCTTTATTCCGCCCTCTTTTTCCGGGACTACGCACCACGGGCAATGATTCGGACAACCGCGGGTCAAATAGCCTATTGCGTAATCACACTTCGGGTAAATGCTGTAATCAGGAAAGGCCGCGTCGATCTCCGGCGGCAACTTCTGGTTTAGCGGTATATCGTCATACCCAGTCCCGCCGCGTATTGCGTCCGGCGGCAAGTACAGGTTTTCCGGCGTGAAGTCAAAGACTTTGCTTGAATACACCCGGTCATAATGGCACATAGGGGACCACCATTCGACGAAATCCCCGCGGGGCTTTGTGGTATGCCGAAATCTTCATCAAGGCATAGTTCGGAAAGGTCTTGTGCTTCATGTACTCCTGTTCCGCGTCGTGAAGTCCTATCCGCATAGCGCACCCCCGCTTCACAACTCCACAATTCCGCCGATGTTGTCCACGTCTGCCCGCGTGACGCTCCGGCGTTTCAGAATTCCCGCAATCACGGTCCCGTACTTTTCCCAGCGCGCCGACACAAGGACGAAATACCGCAATTCCGGGTTCATCGTTGCCCGAACTTTCAAGGCTCCCAAAATCCGGTCGTCAATCTCCATTTTCAGGGGATAGACGGCAATTCTTCCCGTGTCCTTGTCAATTTCGCGGCAAATCGCCATAAGGCGCATAGGCTTCCGCGGCTCTTGCTCCGGGCGGCGCGGCTCCCGCTCGGACCGCCTGCAATCGCATAGTTCGCCCGCGTCCAAATGCGCCCCGCAATTCGGGCATTCCCGGTAAGGCGTTCCCATGTTGACCGCTCCTTTCTATTCTTTCTTCCTCAATTTCAGGTATATTGACCAACCCGTGAAGTCGTTGTATTTGTACTCAATCCCGTAATCTTCGTCCGTCAGGGTCCAGCCGGGATATTTCTTTTCCCAAAACTCCCGCCCCGGACGCTCCCGCGCCCACTTCTCGATCTGCCGCCGATTGTACTTCCCGTCATTCGTCCGACTGGTGGGGCGTTCAAGGTTCTGCGAGGAAGTCCACCGCTTCTTCCCGCCGCTCTGCTTCACAAGGTAGACACAAAGGGCCGCTATGCCGTTTTCATCGGCTTGTAGGCGGTCAGCGTTGCAAAAGCCGATTCGATCACCTTTCTTCTGGCCCTTGCGCTTCCGCTTCCTCCACAGCTCTTCCACCGTGTCGCGGTCCAACCCGCCGTTCATAACGATATGGTGATGAATACGAACGGGGGTGTCGCTGTTTCGTTTGGTGGTGTATGACGTGATCAGCAGGTATTTCAGCGGCGGCAATCCCTCTTTCTCCCTGCGGTATGAAATCCGGCGGAGGTAATTTGTCGCCTCCCGCTCCGCGTCCTCCACCGTGGCCGGAAGATATTTCGGGCTGTATGTAGCCGATACATGAAGCGCGTCCGGGTCGTCCCCGAAATTCAGGTTTCCAAGCTGGATAAAATACCGCCGGGCGTTTATGTCGTTCAGGTTCTTTTGCTTTGGCTCCGATTCTCGCACTTTCTTCGAGCGGGTCCGCCTTGTGGCTCTGTACTGTGCGTCTGTGTACTGGAATATGTCAACTTCCCGGTAACTCTTTCCGCAATAGATTTTCTTTTCTCTGATAAATGTTCGCACTTTGCTTCACCCTCTTTCTGTGGATGATGAAGCGGGCGTGTCCTGTCTTTCCGGTCTGCTCCCCGTCAGGGCGCAAAGGGGGAAGAGGGTTCCTATCCTGCGCCCCCTCCCTCTTCCCCCTTTGCAATCCCCCTTTACCCTCGGCGGCGCAAAAAGAGAATGTGAAGAGGGAAGAGGACGTGGAGCGGGACCGCTGAACCCGTGCTTTCTTCCTGTCTGCGTAACAAGGCTTCGTCGGAATGATAATACCCATTACAAGCCCGCTACGCCGCATAAAAACGGCGTTGTTTCTTGACTTTTCCGCCGCTTTTTGCTATACTTTCGTTAGGTTGATAGATGATATATTTTCATCGGCGGAATCCGCTTCGCGTTGCTTTGCAGAACAACGCGGGGCGGTTTTTCTTATGTACTTTTTGCGGCGGCGGGGAGGGGGTCAACCCTCCACCGCCTTTTTGCCTGCTTCTTCCTGCGCGATCTCTTCCGCGGCCAGTTTCGACTGAAACAGGGCTGTAACGGCTCCGGCCAGCGCAGGCCCCCACGCCGCCACGGGGTAATCGTTCAGTGTGGACAAGATTGCTTCCGTGGCTTTAAGTCTCATTTCTTCGCTCAATGCGGCCCGCTCCACTTCGTCGCCTGCTTCTCCGGGGATAGATACCAAGATTACAGATTTCGGATAGCAAAGCGGGCGAACGCCCCAGTAGCCGCCGTACGCGCCGTTCCAGCCCATCGCGCCGGAGGAATGGACGCTGCGGACGCTGTACGAATGCGACGCGTCACACGTCCACGGGGTCAGGTTCCAGCACCATTCGTCCACGGGCGGGGTGATCTCCCGATACTTGCGGCAAAGCGCGTCGGACCGCAAAGCGATCTTGTCCACGGCGGTTCCGTAATCGGTCATTCCGTCGTCGGCGGTCAAGTCGCTTTCCCAATCGAGGAACGCGGCCCGGTCTGCGCCCTCTGCAACCAATGCGTCAAGGAACGCCCCGTTCAGTTCACGGCGCAAAGAGGATTTCCGCCAGTCGTTGCAGTTCTCTTCATCGAACGCCCGGCGAAAAACAGGCTCCGCCGCCAGACAAAGCGTTCCCGCGCCGATGTCCTCGAATTTGACCCACTCAACGCCGCCGTACATGAAGCGATCGCCCGGTTTCAGTTCAGCAAGTTTTTTCATGGTCCTTTTCCTCCCGAAAAATAGATTTGATTTCCTTGATATAGTCCCGCACCGTTGCGGAAATTGTGTAGTAGAACACGGGGAGGAAGAGGGCGAAAACTTCGCCGCCGATCGCCTTATATCCCCGTTCTGTCAGGGCGTAGGCCGCACCCGCTCGAAACAGCAGGACCCCGGCCACGGTCAGGGCCGCATATTTCGCCACGGTCCAGCCGTTCAGCCGAACGCGCCGCCGGGTGTGCTTCTGGCTCCGCCGCCGCGGGCGGGCTTGTCCCGCTCCAATGGTGATTGTTCTGATTTCCTGCGTCATGGTGTCGCCTCTTTCTCGAATCTGAACCCGGCCTTGAATGCTTCTATGCACTCTTTAGCAATCAGGTCTTTCAATCTGCCGTACTCCAAATAGTCGTTGTAACTTCCGCCCCGCAGGTACGCCGGGCGCGCTCCGATTTTCTCCATGTCTGCGATCAGACTTTTAACCCGTTCGTTCGGTTCTTCCGGGGTCATCTTCTCCCGCTCCTTTTGGCAACGTGATTCGGTCCGCCGCCGCGATTGCAACGGCGCGCCCGTTCCGGTCCAGCAGTTCGCCTTGCACGTGAAGTCCTTTCCCGTCCGGGGTCTTTCGGTAAATCACCGCCGTTATTTTTTGATAGGTAATACCGCCGAACGCAACCGGGTGTTCATCCAGAAAAGCCCGCTTCAATTCATTCACTGTCACGGCGCGCACCGCCTTTCCGGGAAATCTCGTATTCTGCCCCGTAGCGGCGGCGTTTGCACCGCCAACAGGTGATTTTCAGGTTCTTTCCGCCAGCTATGCGGGTTATGTCGTGCTTCCCGGCCTTTTTCAGTTCGAGGAAGCAGGGCAAGCAGAATTGACGCTTCACAGCTTCACCCCCTCTTTGATTTTCAAATAGAATTCCTCCGGGGTCATGTCCGCCAGAACGGTCAAACTGATTGTGTGAAACTGCTTACGGCATTTCGTACATTCCCGCCGCTCGATTGCCCCCACGGTCCAGATATTCACACTTCCGCCGCGGTCGTGGAAAAGTCCGATTTCTCCGCAATGGGGACAGACAACACGTAAGCTATTTTTCACGATCTCGCCGGATTCTCCGTAGATCACGCCGTTTGTGGCCTCTCGCGCTACGTTCTTCATTTCGATTCCCTCTCGATCACTTCGCAATCCCCGGCGCAGATTCCCAAATAGTTCCCGCCGTGGTGGACGAAATAGACTGTTTCGCCGTCCCCGGTCGTCGATACTCCTTGCACGTAGAAAACCCGGCCTTTCTCAACAAGCGGAATTTTTGTATCGCGGGTGATTCGGATTTTCACGCCGTCACCCTCTTTCCCAAATCCGCTTGACTTCCTCGCAACAGTAGTCCACCCCGTTGGTTAGCACCCAGTCTTTCAGGTCGTCCCGCTGGGCGCGCTTGCAATACCGTTCCAGCGCGTTGTAATCGTCTTGCAGGGTGTCCGGGTTCAGGAATTTCAGGGTTTGACCCGTGGCAAACGCCAGTTCAGCCGAAACCACAATGCACCCTGTTCCGTCGTAGGTGTCCGGGTGAATGCGAATGAACAGGTTCCCCAACCTCATTTTGAAGTAGCCGGGCATTGCGGTTTCTTCTTTTGTCAGGCCCTTTGTGGTCCCGAATTCTTGCATTGCCACGGCGCGGGCTTTCGTGGCCGTCAGCTTCACGCCGCCGGGGTAACTGTTTTTCTTCGTCATGGCTTTTCCGCCTCCCGCTCGAATCGGATTTTCATTTGTGCCGGGTAAAGGTCAACTTCTGGCCGTCTTTTTCCGGTCCACCGCAAGCCGCCCGCCTGTCCAACACACTTCCAGCCAGCGGCCCGCAGGCTTGCCCCGTTTTCGCTTTCCAGAATGTATGTCACCAGCCGTTTATACCCCATAGCGCGGGCGGTTCTCCATGCGGCGGCATAAAGCATTGAACAGGCGTTCCGGGTCCCGTCTGTGCAAAGCCTGTTGACTTCCAGCGTCCAGCCGTCGTCTAAATGCCGCGCCACCGGACGGCCCACAATGGCAACGCCCACGATCTTTTCGCCATCGGAAAGCCCGATGGAAAATTTATGCCCCACTGTCGGCCCGTGGTGTCTGTGGTTCTGCTCCACGAACGCGTTTGCTTCCCGTAGGGTTATAGGTACAACTTCAAGCATTAGACCGCCCCCGCCGTCCCAGCTTCAAGCCCCAGCCACCAGCCGTGGCTATTCCGCTTTTCTTCGTAGGGGCAACCGCTCCCGTCGTCGCAACTCACCTTTCCGCACCCGGCGCAATACTGCCGCTGGAATTCTTCGTCCCACGGTCCATCCAGAACGGGCAGGCTCCGCAGGAATGCGGCCAGCGTTTCCGGGGTTCTGGCGATCTCTTCAAAATTAGTTGCCAATCTGCACACCTCCTTGTGAACTCACCGCCGCGGGCTTCCCGCGCCGCTTAAAACTGGCCTGCACCCTCTGTTGTGCAAGAACGGGGTTGTATTCCCGCCGCTGGTTGCGGTCAAGTTCTCCCGTTTCGCCGCGCTTCAATTCGCGGTAGACCGTCGCCGTTGTCACGCCAAGCCCTGCGGCAATGTCGGCCACGCGGTCCCCGTTCAGGTATCGGGCGGCGATCTGCTCTCGGTCCCGAAAGTCTATGTATCTGTACTGCCGCACCACATTTCACCCCCGTTCTGTTTCTGCTTCCCGTGGGCGCGGTTGTGGTACACCGCGCCCACGGCCTTTCATTCGTAAACTTGATAAATCTCGCCGTTTTTCATCAGCCACGCCCGCCCCGAACAGTTAAAGCGGATGAAGTTCCAGTCCGTCGCGTCATAGTACGGGGTCCCGATGATTTTTACCCGGCTTGCCTCGAACCCGAATTCCTCGCAAACTTCAATCCGCGCGGCCTCTTCGGTGATCTCTTCGGAACAGTTATTGACCTCCCATTTCTCGCGGCCCACTTGATACGCAATAACCGCTTCCGGTCTATTCACGCACCATCTGTAATGCGCGTACTGCATAACGTCGCCCGCAGTCAGCCGCCCCGCGTTCACGTGTTCCATGACCGCCTCGTAAAGCCCCGACGCGTCAACCAGCTTCCCGCGGCTCATAACCTCCGCCGCAAACTCTTCTTCTGTCAGGGTGATTCCGTGTTGTGCTTTCCACGCCCGGTCATAGCCAGCTTTTAGCGCGTCGCTCGAATCGTACAAATATCCGTTATCCAGCACGAATTTTTCAAACGGTTTCAGATTTGCGAAATCCGCCGTTTCCCTGATTTTCTCGGCCAGCAAGTCACCATATCCGGGAACTGCCCCCACATTCTCCGGGAGGTCCGCCCGCTCGTTTTCGTCGTAAATCCGGCTATCCGGGTGCTTGTCGCTCCAAAACTCGATGCGCCCGCCGTCGTTCACCTCGTAGAACGTCCCATTCTCTTCCGTTACATAGGTCTTTCGGATCACGTTCCCCTCCAATGTGGATTTTTCTTTGTAATGAACTCCACCGATGATTTCCGCTTTCGCGGCCTCGTACTCTTCAAAAGAAACGTGCGTCATGTCGGTTCCTCCCTTGTATTTCCGGCTCTGTTATGGTAAAAAAATAAATGCGATAGAACTTTCACCCGTCATTCGACGTGGTGTTTGTTCTTTCGCATTTAATATTACAAGGCGCGTGTCGGTCTGCTCTTTTTCATTTCCGTTGACAAGCCGGGGAAAGAATGGTACATTTTAAAGGATGAAACAGCGGAAATGAAGTAAAACGCCGGTTTGCCAAGCATGGCTGAGCCGGCGCATTTTCGTTGGTAAGCGGAAGGATGAAGGAGTGAAGGACCATGAAAACGGATATCGAGATCGCTCAGGCCTGTGAAATGCGTCCCATTCGAGAGGTGGCGGCCCTGGCCGGTGTGGATGAGGAGTATCTGGAGTACTACGGCAAGTACAAGGCCAAGATCGACCTGAAGCTGCTGGCTGATCGGGAAGGCAGGCCCGACGGCAAGCTGGTGCTGGTCACCGCCATCAACCCCACCCCCGCGGGCGAGGGGAAAACCACCACTACTGTGGGTCTGGCCGACGGAATGCGGCGGCTGGGCAAAAACACCGTGGTGGCCCTGCGGGAGCCCTCCCTGGGCCCCGTGTTCGGCGTCAAGGGCGGCGCTGCCGGCGGCGGCTATGCCCAGGTGGTGCCTATGGAGGACATCAATCTCCACTTTACCGGCGATTTCCACGCTATCGGCGCGGCCAACAACCTGCTGGCCGCTATGCTGGACAACCATATCCAGCAGGGAAATGAGCTGGACATTGACGTCAAGCGCATCACCTGGAAGCGGTGTGTGGATATGAACGACCGCCAGCTGCGCAACATCGTGTGCGGTCTGGGCGGACGGATGCAGGGCGTGCCCCGTGAGGACGGTTTCGATATCACTGTGGCCTCTGAGATCATGGCGGTGCTCTGCCTGGCCACCGGGCTGAGCGACCTGAAGGCCCGGCTGGGCCGCATGGTGGTGGGCTATTCCCGCTCCGGCGCTCCCATCACCGCCCATGACCTGAAGGCCGAGGGCGCTATGGCCGCCCTGCTGAAGGATGCCATCAAGCCCAACCTGGTCCAGACTCTGGAGGGTACTCCCGCCTTCATCCACGGCGGTCCCTTTGCCAACATTGCCCACGGCTGCAACTCCGTCATGGCTACCCGGGTGGCTATGAAGATGGGAGATTACGCCATCACCGAGGCTGGCTTCGGTGCTGACCTGGGCGCGGAGAAGTTCCTGGACATCAAGTGCCGCCTGGCCGGGCTGAAGCCCTCCGCTGTAGTGGTGGTGGCTACTGTCCGGGCCCTGAAGCATCACGGCGGTGTGGCCAAGGCTGATCTGAACAACGAAAACCTGGAGGCGCTGGAGAGGGGTCTGCCCAACCTGCTGCGCCATGTGGAGAACATCACGACCGTTTATGGTCTGCCCTGCGTGGTGGCCATCAATCGGTTCCCCACCGATACCGAGGCCGAGCTCAAGCTGGTGGAGGACAAGTGCAAGGAGCTGGGCGTCAATGTGGCGCTCAGCGAGGTGTGGGGCAAGGGCGGCGAGGGCGGCATTGCTCTGGCCCGGGAAGTGATCCGCCTGTGCGAAGAGCCCAACCACTTCTCCTACGCCTATGAGCTGGACCAGCCCATCGAGGCCAAGCTGGCCGATATCGTGAAGAAGGTGTACCACGGCGACGGCGTGGTGCTTACTCCCGCAGCCAAGAAGCAGGCGGCGGAACTCACCGCCCTGGGCTTCGGCGGCCTGCCCATCTGTATGGCCAAGACCCAGTATTCTTTCTCTGACGACCAGAACCTGCTGGGCGCCCCCGAGGGCTTTACTGTCACGGTGCGCAATATCAAGGTGTCTGCCGGCGCCGGATTCCTGGTGGCCCTCACCGGCGATATCATGACCATGCCTGGATTGCCAAAAGTGCCTGCCGCCGAAAAGGTGGACGTGGACGAGAACGGCAAGATCTCCGGCCTGTTCTAAACCGGCATGGTCATGCCCGCCGCAAGTGCGACGTAACAAGCGTTTTGGCACAGCCAAAACCTTGATGCCGGGCGGATTCATTCCGCCCGAGCAGATGAAAAAACAGGGGCCCCCACGGGACTAATCCCGTGGGGAGCCATGCCGGGCCTGCCCAAGGTCCCCGCCGCCGAGAAGGTGGACGTGGACGAGAACGGCAAGATCTCCGGCCTGTTCTAAAAGAAAAGGCGGGCGGGTGGTGACACCCGCCCGCTGTAATAAGGAGTTGATTGCGATGAATACCGCCAACCAGACCTGCCGCGGCTTCCTGGACGCCCTGGCCTCCAAGGCCCCGGTCCCCGGCGGCGGCGGCGCCTCCGCCCTGGTGGGCGCCCTGGGGGTTGCCCTGTGTACCATGGTGGGCAACTACACCGTAGGCAAAAAGAAGTACGCCGAGGTGGAGGAGGACGTAAAGGCCCTGATGGCCCAAGCGGAGGACCTGCGCGCTCGCCTGCTGGCTCTGGTGGACGCTGACGCCGCCGCCTTTGAGCCCCTGTCCAAGGCCTACGCCATTCCCAAGGAGGACCCCAATCGGGAGCAGGTCATGGAAAAGTGCCTCCGGAATGCCGCAGCTACCCCCATGGAGATCCTGCGGCTGAGCTGTGAGGCGATCGACCTTCACAGTGAGATGCTGGAGAAGGGGAGTGTCATGATGCTCTCCGACGTGGGTACCGGGGTGATCTTCTGCTGGAGTGCTCTGTACGGCGCCGCCCTCAATGTGAAGGTCAATACCAAGAGCATGGCCGACCGGGCTTATGCCAAGGCCATGAATGACGAGGTGGATGCTCTGGTGGGGCGGTATTGGAAGATCGCGGAGCGGGTCTATGAAGCAGTTTTGGGGAGGTTTGCCTGATGGCGGAGCATTGGAAGGGGGCCCCGGTGGCCCAGGCCCTGACAGAGCGGCTGGCCGCCCGGGCTGATGAACTGAAGGCCCGGGGGATCGTCCCCACCCTGGCCATTGTGCGGGTGGGGGAGCGGCCCGAGGATCTGTCCTATGAGCGGGGCGCCCTGAAGCGGTGTGAGAAGGTGGGTATCTGTGTCAAGCAGTTTACCTTGCCGAAGGAAGCCAGCCATGGAGATCTGCTGGAGGTCATCCAGCAGATCAACGCAGATCGGGAGATCCACGGCTGCCTGCTCTTCCGGCCTTTGCCCGCCCACATGGACGAGGAGGCCATCTGTGCCGCCCTGGACCCGGCCAAGGACGTGGACGGCATCACCGCCGGTTCGCTGGCGTCGGTGTTCACCGGCAGCGGTACAGGTTACCCGCCCTGTACCGCCCAGGCCTGCATGGAGATTTTGGACTACTACGGCTGCGACCTCACCGGCAAGCGGGCGGTGGTGGTGGGCCGAAGCCTGGTAGTGGGCAAGCCTCTGTCCATGCTGCTGCTGGGGAAAAACGCTACCGTCACCCTCTGCCATACCCGCACCGCCGATCTGGCCGCTGAGTGCCGCCGGGCGGAGGTGCTCATCGCCGCTGCCGGACGGGCCAACATGATAGGCCGTGACCACCTGGCTACCGGCCAGTTGGTGCTGGATGTGGGCATCAACGTGGACGAGAACGGTAATCTGGTGGGGGACGTGGACTTTGCGGCCGCCGATGAGATCGTCGGCGCGGTGACGCCGGTGCCCGGCGGCGTGGGGGCCGTGACCACCTCGGTGCTGGCGGCCCATGTGATCCAGGCTGCGGAACAAGCCAGATAACAGAAACAGGCGCTGCCGTTGGCAGCGCCTGTTTTCCGTTATTTGGATGATAGGGGATGTTACTGTGAGGTTATTATCGGGCCAGAACCTCGTTGATAATTTGCGCCATCTGTTTATTTTTGAGCTGATCCCGGAAATGAACGGTGTATCCATCTTCAGAAAGGAACTGGAAGAATACTCGGGCACATTCAATTTTAGCCAATTCAGCTCCCCGAAGCATATCCTTTCCTTCCACGTCTTTGGTTTCCACTACGATGTTAAGTTCTTTCTCGCCGGAGGACTTTTTTACCACATACATAAAGTCAGGGCTATACATACTGCCTGTAATGGTTGGAATCGCAATGCTGTTGCGGGGGATTTTTCCAAATACAACCACTTCGTCGATGTTTGCGGTCATATTGTCTTTTTCTAACGGTGAATCGTACGCATAGGTGTCGTATAAATACTTCTCGCCGGGTGTCCCGGGGACAAGCTTTGTTCCGATCCGTCCTTGTGAAATTTCTTCTTTTGGGGTACCGTCTGCATAGGTCAGGGCGGTAGCTCCGCAGGGCAGACTGCTTTTAACGTACTGGAAACGCCCCGGTAATGTTTTGAGTTTCCAGTTCTGGAACTCCGCGCAGAATACGCTTACAGAATTTTCGTTGATATATTTGGCATCAACAGCTCCATGCTTTTTGCTGTAGGTGACCATGCAGTTATGCAGTACCGCAATGGGAAGGCTGGTGGCACGCATGATGCGGGTTAAAAATGTGCCATATGGAATGGGGCGCGTGACCTTGTACTGCATACCTTCTCCAACGGCAGTATTCATTTGTCCGCCTTCACTCTGGACGAGTGCGCGGCTGCTGCGCATAATGATGTCGGTGAACACACCGGGCGTTTCAAAGATGGAAAGCACAACCTTTTCCATATCTGTATCCAGAGTGGCGTCATAAAACAGCAGGTAACGTTGGTTGATTTTCTCCCAGAATTCCCGCAGTTCCTGATAAACAGCTTTACGGATTTTAATGGGCTTTGGCTTGTCGTGGTTTCTGTCTTTGATTTTGCCGCCCTTCAGGCCGGAAGCAAATGCAGGATACACTTCAAAGAATTGTGCCTTGGCTTCTGGGCGGATCTGGTTGTGCCGGTCAATGTATCCCTTACGATATAAATCATCGAACAGATCGTCGCTGCTCATGCCCAGCTTCTGTGCGACCTGAGCCAGGCGCTCCTCAGTAATCACGGATGCCTGTGGAATTTCAGCATTGATCTGATCAACCAACCGCTGTGCAAAATCTGCCTCTGTAAAGTCCACAATATAGTTCAACTGGAACTCTTCATTGGAGATGCGGTTTCCGTTTTCGTCTACAGGCAGCCGCAGCCCTCTGCCCACTTCCTGGAGCTTGCTGTTTTCGCTGCCGCTGGAGCGCAGTTTTGCGATCGTAAATACATTCGGGTTATCCCAGCCCTCTTTCAGCGTCCATTTTGAAAACAGGAAACGCAAAGTATTATATGAACCATTGGCGTTGCGGAAAGACAGCAGTTGTTTTTTGCCGTTGAGAATTGCGTTGACTTCCTTGGCAATTTCTTCATCGGAGTCGCTGTTATCCTGAGAAAAATAGCCGGCATGGCAAGCTGGAATGTTTGCAAGAGACGCTTCCAAATAGGCCCGATATTCCGAGTCGTGTTCGGTAAGAGCGGAGAGGGTGTGCTCTATTTTTTCTTTCAGCAGTGTTTCAAATGCTGTCAAGAGATAGGGGGCTTTTCCAGTGTCATCGGGGCGATAAGAAGAAATATCGTCAATGAAGAACAAGGCCAGTGTCTTGATTTTAAAGGAGCGGTTACAAAAATTCTCTCGCTCTGTTTCAAAATGCCGGTCCAGGGCCAGACGAAGCATTTGAGTCTGGTAAGAGGACATATAGATGTCCACATCCATTTCTTCGCCGGCGCTTTTGCTCACGCCATTGGAGAACTCGACTGTATTGGAGGTAATGGCTGCGATCGTAATGCCTTCAAATGAATCGGAGATGAGGGCAAGGGAATCACCGGTTTTCAGTACAAAAGATTTTGTGCCTTCACCAGCTTTTTTTCGCTGAAAAGTGACAGAATCCTTGCTGTTGATGGAAAGAATTTTTACCTTCTCGTTCTGCTTGGACAGAGGCTCAAAATGCTCCTTCGCCACACCTTTGATCAGCCCTTGATTAAAAGACTCACAGGCATTGAGATCATATAGAAGGTTTTGGTAATCCTTTGTTATAATTTTACTTTTGCCGCGTCCGGTCGTGATTTCGGGAAATGTAGCTCCATAACGGATGATACTCTGCGGCCTGATTTCATCCATAATGACTTGGAATGCTTTCAGATCACGGGAAAACCGGTGCGGTTCATCGATGATGACCACGGGTTTTGTTGCACGGAGCGCGTCAAATGGGCGATAAAAACCCTCCACGTCATAGTCGTAATCATCGCGCCACAATAAACCGGTGTCTCTGCCATTGCGTTTCGTGTTGCTGGTCAAAAGCTGCATATTCACCAGAAGAACGTAAATTTTTTTGGTGTTCTGACAGCTTCCTTTCACGAAATCACTCACTACGCTGGGGAAGTAGCTGCGCCCTTTTTTCTTCTTTTTAGGCGCCTCAAGTACGCCAAGCTCAATTTCGGTACCATATCCGCAGCTGTCGGTAAAGTGCTTGCGTGAATATTCGTCCTGTATAAACTGCTCAGTACCAGCTTTAATGGCCAGAGATGGAACGGCAATGATAAATTTATTGATGCCATACCGCCTGTGAAGCTCATAAATGGTTTTGGTATATACATATGTTTTGCCGGTTCCGGTCTCCATCTTGACATCTAGATTTAGACATGAACCAATGGGGGCGGGGTTCCGATATTCTGCAGGGACTGCGCTTTGCGCGCTGTGCAAGTTAGCGGCTAGTCTGCGGTCCTCCAAATCGATCTGTGGGTTTTCATAAAATTGAGCGGGTGGTGTAATCGTCACGCCATCCAACACGGCACATACCGCATCGATTGCTTTTTGCTGATGGGGTAAGCTTTGCTGGAGGATCAATTCCATAATACTGCTCCTCCTTAATAGCGAATATCCAAGTTGATGCGTAAATTCTTTTCTGTATCCCTCAGGCGGGCAAGATTGGTTTTCAGGGATTCCATCTCAGTCCATCTGAAGCTGTAACCAAATAAGACGACATTTTCTGGATTGAACGCTCCGTCAGCTTCGTATTTTTCTGTAATGGCGGCAATGGCCTCGTTGCTCAGCGCTGGATGGATGAGGTATAAATGCTTATCCATGTAATAGCCCGTGTATCCGGCAAAATCAATGCTTTCAACAGGGGCGGTGAAACCATATCCATCTCGCACAAGCCAGGTGGTCAGAACGGTTGATACGCCAAAATCCTGTAAAATGGTATTGGTAACATAAATCTCACTGTCATCCGGTGAAAACTTTTCCAGCTTGTCCAAAGTGGCGGTAGAGGGCTCTGCCAGGGTAAAATGGCGAAATCCCAAATCCACTTCAGTTTCAGGGTACAGCTTTCGAATTTTGGCGGCTGCGCGGACAATTCTTTCCTGACCAATCTGGTCGATCGTTCTAAAGCCCAGTTTGAACGCGGCTACAGCAGCTTTTTTTTGGAGCGGGACTTCCGCCCCGTCTTTGACTTCGTATATTTTTTCGGGGATCTGAACCATGATATAGTGCAAATTTTTATAGTCGGATTCATTTGCCAGCTGCATGACGGCGTCTGCGGTAGAAGCTGACCCGGAAAAATAATCCAGTACAGTGTCCCCATCCACAACAATACGATCAATTAGTTTCTTCAACAGCGACGTAGGCTTTGGATAATCAAATACTTTATGATTGTCAAACAAATCCTTGATCTCATCAGAGGCGTTGGTATTTCCGCCCACTTCCTTTTTCTCCAACAGAGTGATGGTGCCGGGAATCAAGCCGTCGGAAGCATATACTTTCTTGTATACCTTCCACTGGCCGTCTTTTCCCTTGGTAAATTTCAAGCTGTCCCGTTCTGCCTTTACGCGCTCTTTGCTCCAAAGCCAAAAAGCAACGCCGCGTTGCCCGATGGGCCATATTTCGCTTCCGTCAGGGGCCTCAATCGGATAATCCAGGGAAGCGGAATAGGTCAGTCCGCCTACATTCCACAGGCTGTCCCATTTGTACTTTTTTCCGGTCTTTTCATCCACCAGTTTATATTTGCTATCTTCTGAGCGTAGATTGACAGAAAAAAGTTCTGCGTTTCGTGCATATGTCAAGATATAGTCGTGCTGAGTATTGACTGCGTCATTGTCATATCCTCCAGTCAGCTTCTTGTGCCAGATAAATGACCCCAGGAAATTGTGCTCTCCAAACACATCGTCACAAAGCAGCTTGAGATTGGCATACTCATTATCATCGATGGTAATAAAAATAGCGCCGTCTTTTGCCAGCAAATCACGGGTATTCAGCAAACGGGCATACATGAACATCAACCATGCTGAATGGGAGGCGCTTCCCCGCTTTGTCAGATCCAGAATCCTCTGCGCCTGCTCCAGGCTGATACTTAATTTGTCCGCCAGCTCACTTTCCGTAAAGTGGAAGTGATCCTTATAAATAAAGCCATCTGATCCGGTATTATAGGGTGGATCGATGATAATGCACTTTATGCCGTATGGATACGCTTTCTGTAAATGCTTGATGGCATCCAAATTGTCGCCGCTGATATATATATTCTGACTGTGTGCATTCTCGGGCTTGCTGTTGTGGGCTTCATCGGGCACAATCACTGTTGTGGTGTTCTGGGATGCCAGCAAGCGGGCATAGTTTTTTCCAAGGAATTTCAGTTCATGTCCCTCGTGAGTCACGGCGACCTTGTCGCTGAGAAACGCTTGGAAGCGGAGTAGGTCAAAGCTTCCGTCGCTGTGAAAGCAAGAGGGGAAATGTTCTCTCAGAACATCTATTTCGCGGCTGTTGGGTGCGATGGATTCATTTGCAGCCATAATATCTTTGATCATAGTAATTCGTCCTTTCCTTACAGTACAAACCGCCTGAGCCATGCAGGCTCTGGCCTGCCTCAGAAACGCCGCATACGACTTTTTTGAGCGTATGACACACCGATGGGACAAAAGCAATCCTAATTATAACAACAATCACGATCCATGCAAGAGAAAAATAAAGCTTCGGATAAACACATGGGGTTGGATGGGATAGAGATTTTTTAAGGAAGTGCTGGCCGTCGCTGTTTTGCTACTCTTTTCCGGCGGCATAAAACAGGCGGCAATTTCATGGCAATTTCATGGTGTTTTCATGGTATTTCCTTTGTTGGCGTGCTATAATACCTCTGACAAGCCGGGAGAGAAGGGGCTGACATAGCCATGGAGCACGGCGAACAAGTCATGAGGATTTTCATGCTGGGCAACAGTTTCACTTTTGCCAATCATGAGCTCCGGATATTGATTGGCTGGCCGGCAGAGGCTGCCCGGCGCACCTGAGGTGAGATGGTGGCTTTATAAACCGGCTTACACCCAAGCGCTTTGCGGTGATGATAGTCTTCATTCCTGTGGATGGGGCTTCCGCGTCGCAGCGGAGCCCATTGCGGCAGTCATTCAAGAGTAGGAGTAGAAAGAGCGATGATTCGAGATATCTGTAAAGATGAGACGTTCCTGGCCCAGAAAGCGGAGCCTGCTACACCGGACGATATTCAGGTGGCTGCCGACTTGCTGGAGACGCTGGAACACCACAAGGACGGCTGTGTGGGTATGGCGGCTAACATGATCGGGGTGAATAAGCGCGTCATCGTCTTCGATAATGAGGGTGCCTATATGGTCATGTTCAATCCGGAGATCATCAAAAAATCCGAGCCATATGACGCGGAAGAAGGATGCCTCTCCCTTACCGGCATCCGGACCGCCAAGCGGTGGAAGTCCATTAAGGTGCGTTGGCAGAATGAGCAGTTCCAGGTGCGGCTGAAAACTTTCACCGGCTGGACGGCTCAGATCATCCAGCACGAAATCGACCACTGTGAGGGTATCATCATATAAAAGTATAAGATCATTGTCGCGCGCTTCGGACGAGGACTGAGGTGAAAACGCTGTGTTTGAACATAAAGTTGCTGTGGTCACCGGTGGAGCAAAGGGCATCGGTAAGGCGATTGCGGAGGAATTCCGGAAGGCAGGCGCCAAAGTATGCGTGATTGACCTGCTTCCCAACGATTACTTTGTGGGTGATCTGGCCGACCAGACTGTTCTGGAGGACTTTGCCCGTAAGGTGATCGCCGACTATGGCCATGTGGACTTTTTAATCAACAATGCCCTGCCCCTGATGAAGGGCATTGACGCGTGCAGTTACCAGGAATTTAACTATGCCCTGCGGGTGGGAGTCACCGCGCCCTTTTACCTTGCCAAGCTGTTTGCACCCTGTTTTGCTCCCGGCGGGGCTATTGTAAATATCTCCTCTTCACGGGACCGGATGAGCCAGCCCCAGACCGAGAGCTACTCGGCGGCCAAGGGCGGTATCTCCGCCCTGACTCACGCTCTGGCGGTGAGCCTGGCCGGTAAGGTGCGGGTAAATTCCATCTCTCCCGGTTGGATCGACGCGGACTATACTGTTTATGACGGCCCGGATGCCATTCAGCAGCCTGCAGGCCGGGTTGGCAATCCCCTGGACATTGCCAATATGGTGCTCTACCTATGCTCGGACAAGGCGGGCTTTATTACAGGGGAGAACATCTGCATTGACGGCGGCATGACCCGCCAGATGATCTACCACAACGACTTTGGCTGGACCCTGCAAGGAGGAAACGAACTGTGAAAACTGCTATCTGCTACTACTCCCGCCACCACGGGAACACACTGAAAGTTTTGAAGGCCATGGTGGGTGAGGGGGATGTGGACCTGATCGATGTCACCGCCCACCAGACTGTTCAGCTGGAGGAGTATGACTGTGTCGGCTTTGCCTCCGGCATCTACGGCTTTGAATTCCAAAAGGCCGTGGCGGAGTTTGCCCGGCAGCACCTGCCTCAGGGCAAGCCGGTGTTTTTCGTCTATACCTACGGCGGCGCCAAGGGCGGCGGGGCCAAGGCTGTGGCAGAGATTGCGCAGGAGAAGAACTGCCAGGTACTGGGGGAGTTTTCCTGCAAGGGTTACGACACCTTCGGCCCCTTCAAGCTGGTGGGCGGCATTGCCAAAGGCCGCCCCAATCATCAGGACTTACAGAACGCCCGTAGTTTTTTTAGACAGATACAAGACCGCCTGAGCTGACGCCCAGGCGGTCTTGGCATTTAGTTTACCCAGTGGACTACGGCATCCCGCAGAAAGCGGGCACAGCCTGGGACTTGCTTGTCATAATAGGCGGCAAAGCGTGCATCCATTACATAGAGCTCTGCAATGCCTCGGTGCTTGGCCGGGGCATACCGGGTCCCGGTGATGGTGAGCCACCGGCGGTGGAGGGCGCTGATCTCCTTTCCCTCCGCACTTTCCGGGGACAGTCCGGACTGAACGGCGGCTTCCAGGCGTCTCTGAATCTCCTGGCCCAGGTCGGTCCATTCCAGGTACTGCGCCTGGGTCAAATTCATCACTGCGGCGTTGGCCTCGTCTACCTGTGCATCGCCATATTTGGCGCGGAGCTCCGCCCCGTATGTTTCTTCATTATGGGCTACAGCCTGTTGTTTAAAGGCTTCAAATTTTTGGTCGTCGCTCATGATTTCATTCCTTTCTTCCGCTCCGATGGTGGCTTTTACCGATCGGATCAGTGTCTCCAGCCGCGCCTGCTCCGCCTCCAAAGCGGCCAGGTGGTTTCGCAGAACGGCCAGACGGTCGAAGGAGGGGTCGTCCAGACATTCCTTGATCCGGGCCAACTCCACCCCGAGGGCACGGTAATAGAGGATGTCTTGCAGTCGGTCGACCTCTGCCTTGCCGTAATAGCGGTAGCCGCTCTCCGCTACCCGGCTGGGCTTCAGAAGCCCGATCTGGTCGTACCAGCGCAGAGTGCGGGTGGTCACCCCGGACAGGCGCGACAGTTCCTGAATGGAATATTCCATGCTATCCCTCCTTGTGGATAGTGTAACAGTTGACGGAGCGTCAAAGTCAAGAGGAAAATATCCTTCTTCCGGCCAACTTAAAAATCTGCTATACTGGGACAGCAGGAATGGAAAAGGAGGTCACATTATGTTTGGACCAGACCCGAATGCTGTCCACCCCAACAAGAACATCCCCAGCGTCTGTTATATCAAAAATGTCATCACCCGCCCCAACATTGAGGTGGGGGACTATACCTACTATGACGACGCTGTCACCGGTGGGGAGGATTTTGAGGCCCATGTGACCCACCACTATAGCTTCATCGGGGACAAGCTGATCATCGGAAAGTTCTGCGCCATTGGTAAAGGCGTGGAGTTTGTGATGAACGGGGCTAACCACCGTATGGAATCGGTCACCACATATCCTTTTAATATCTTCGCCCACGGCTGGGAGAAGTGTACGCCCTCATTGGACCAGCTGCCCTTTAAAGGAAATACGGTGGTGGGCAATGATGTGTGGATAGGGCAGAATGTTACGGTCCTGCCCGGCGTGCACATTGGCGACGGCGCCATTATCGGGGCCAATTCTGTAGTGGCAGGCCATATCCCGCCCTATGCTGTGGCGGCGGGAAACCCCTGCCGTGTAGTCCGGCCCCGGTTTGGCCAGGAGCTGACGGAGTACCTGCTGAAGCTGCGGTGGTGGGACTGGGAGGCGGAAAAGATTTTCCGCAACCTGGAAGCACTGTGCAGCGGTGATCTGGAGCAAATTTGCCGCATTGAGTTGTAATGGAGGAAACCATATGAAGCTTGCCATTCTCTCAGACACCCACGGTCTGCTGCGGCCGGAGGTGGTGGAGCGTCTGAAAACTGCCGATGCTATTCTTCATGGCGGCGATATCAATAAACAGAGTATCGTAGACCAGCTGAGGCAGTACGCCCCGCTCTATGTCGTCCGGGGCAACAACGATAAGGAGTGGGCAGAAGATATCCCCCATGACCTGACCGTTACTTTGGGCGGTGTGACCTTCTATATGGTCCACAACAAGAAGGAGCTTCCCGCAACGCTTGACGCTGTGGATGTGGTAGTGTGCGGCCACTCCCACAAGTATGTCCAGGAGGACAAGGACGGTGTTTTGTGGCTCAACCCCGGTTCCTGCGGCCCCCGGCGGTTCCATCAGGAGATCACGATGATGATGGCGGAGGTAGAGGAAGGGAAGCTCCAGGTGGAGAAGATCTCCATTCCCCACGAGGCAAAGTGATGGAACTGGGACTTACTTTCCCGCTCCAGCGGTTTTTAAAAATGAAAACGCCGGCCTACGGCACGCAGACTGAACGGCGTTACTGCTGGGACCTCCATATCATCGATCTGCGGGGGCGCAAGTGCCTGCTGGCCGTCCACTGCCACAGCCGGTACACCTTCGTCCGCTACGATGTAACGCCTCTTCAGTGGATGGTCCTTCCCGGCTTGTTCCGGGAGGGGCTGGCAGAGAGCCTTATCGCCGCTGGATTTACTGAGGATCAGGTGGAAACGTATCTGCGGCAGGCGGGCGAGATTGCAATTACCCGTACCCACGGCCGCCGGGAGGTGGCCTTTCTCAACCGGGCCTGGGAGGATGTGCTGGCATTGGATCTGTGCCTGGACACGGATCGCCAGACCCAGCCTCTGCTGGACCACGCCGTCAATACAAAACCCAGCCGGTGCGTGGGCTTTGAGGGGCTTGGAACGGGACTGGAGCGGGTGAATGCCATGTGGGAATGGGAGGAGACGGAGACTTGAACAGGGAAGAATGTCTGATTTGCAAGGCGTCTCTGGAATATCTGACTCAGGATGAGGTCATGGAGTGCGCCATCTGCCATAAGAAGGAGTCCAGCAAAACCCGTTGTGTGAAGGGACACTATGTCTGCAATGACTGCCATACTCAGGGTATGGACAGTATCTTTGGCCTGTGTCTCTCTGCGACTTCCACAGATCCCGTGACGATTCTCCGCCGTATGATGGAGCTGCCCTTTTGCCATATGCACGGTCCGGAGCACCATGTGATGGTGGGTGCGGCCCTGCTTACCGCCTACAAAAACGCCGGTGGCAACTTGGAACTGGAGAAAGCCCTTCAGGAGATGTACAGCCGGGGCAAGGCTGTTCCCGGCGGGGCCTGCGGTTTTTGGGGCGCCTGCGGAGCGGGGATCGCCACAGGGCAGTTTCTGGCCATCGTCACCCAGTCTACGCCTTTGGCGCAGGAACCCTGGGGCCTGAGCAATCAGATGACCGCACGGGCCTTGGAGAGCATCGGAAAAGCAGGGGGGCCCCGGTGCTGTAAGCGGGATTCTTTTCTGGCCATCCTGGCTGCCGTGGACTTTGTCCGGGAGCATCTGGGAGTGGAGATGAAGCGGACCGTCCCCGTCTGCTCCTACAGCAGCCGGAATAACCAGTGCATCGGTAAGCGCTGTCCTTTCTCAGTCGCCAATGGTGGAAAAGACGCTGGACTGCAGGTGCTGCGTCCTGTTAGGCGCATTAAGACAGTTAAAAAACCTGACGTAAAACGCCCTGAGTTTTGATGCTTCAGAAACTCAGGGTGTCTTTTATGCTGCCGATGATGCTCGGAATGAATACCGATTCAGGCAAGGCTGCCTGATGGGCGACAAATTTATTTGGATTCTATGAGTCTTGTTTTGATTGCCTGCTTTACTTTCGCCAGATCCGGATCGCACAGCAGTGGAAGGAGCTCCACCAGTGCCTCCGGCTCCAAATCCCACCAACGGAATCGCAGCAGCAGGTCGGTCAGCGCTTCATCAAAGCGCTGCTTGATAAACTGCGCCGGATTGCCCCCGAACACCGTGTAGGGAGGGATATCATTGACCACAACAGAGCAGGCGGCTACAATGGCGCCGTCACCAATTTTGACGCCCGGCATGATGACGCACTCCCGCCCGATCCAGACATCGTTTCCAACCACAATGTCGCCTTTTCGGGGAAGCTGATCCAGATGAGGAGGGGTATTTTCCTGCCAGGCTCCGCCGAACACATGGAACGGATAGGTGGTAATGCTGCTGATGCGGTGGTTGGCAGGTCCCATAATGAATTTTGTGCCGGAGGCGATGGCACAGAATTTTCCGATGATGAGATGGTCGCCAAACTCCGGGTAATTGAACAGCACGTTATTTTTTTCAAAGCCGGTGGGATCTGCGGCGTCGTCATAATAGGTGTAGTCCCCAATGGAGATATTGGGAGCCTTGACCACATTTTTGATGAAGCAAGAGGTCTTATATTCATTGGGAAAGACCTGGTTGGGGTCTGGTATCTGATACATCGCTATCGTCCTTTCTTTGCTTTATATCACTTCCTTTCTCCAGTATACTATGGTGGACACCGCCCGTTTTTTCCTGATTTCGTTCATTCCAGTACACTCCTGTAACGATGGATTGAGGTACCCATCCAACCATTGTTTTCTCAGACCACAACTTCAGCCGCACAACAGTCCTGAGTAAAACAGAGATTTACGCTGACTGGACGGATTTATTGAGTTGATACCCCCATCATACCATGGACTGCTCCGTGGTCAAGTAGATATTGACAAGAGTGGTCAACCTCTGCTATAATCCCTTCGTTCATCGGAGGGTGAGCAACCATAGAAGTTGCGAGCTGGATAAGATGACGGGTGAGATTCCCGTTTTCTTATCCAGTTCTTTTTTTGAAAGGAAATGCAGGGAATATCATTGTGGTTTGAATCATAAGGAGCGGGAAGATGAAGAAGAGAACGGAACGAAGCCTGGTTCAGGGGAATATTTTGCATGCGCTTGTTGCCTTTGCTTTTCCTGTGCTGCTGGCACTCTTTTTGCAGGCCATGTACGGAGCTGCCGATCTTATCATTGTGGGACAATTTGCCGGTACCAATGAGCAGTCCGGAGTGGCGTCCGGAAGTCAATTATTCAACATGATTACCATGGTTATTACCGGACTGACGATGGGTGTTACCGTATTTGTGGGAGAGGCCATTGGTTCAGGCAGAAGGAAACGGGCCGGCCAGGGTGTTGGCTGCGGCATAGCCATTTTTTCTATCGTGGCAGTCTTGGTGACTGTGATCGTCGTTCCTTTCAGCAACCAATTGGCAGAGTGGATGCACGCACCGGCTCAGGCGTTCTCTCAGACCAGAGATTATGTGCGTATCTGTGGTATGGGTATGGTCTTTATTGCTGCCTACAATGTCATTGGGGCGGTTTTCCGGGGGATCGGAGACTCCAAAACCCCGTTGTTTACGGTCGCCATAGCCTGCGTTATCAACATTTTTGGAGATTTGCTTCTGGTTGCTGTATTTGGTATGGGCGCTGCCGGGGCAGCCATCGCCACTGTGACTGCACAGGCGGTCAGTGTGCTGTGCTCATTATACTTTATTTGTAAAAAGAAGCTGCCCTTTGACTTTTCACTCAAGTACATTCGTATAGACGGAAGGGCTGCAAGGCGAATTATGCTGATCGGAGTTCCGATTGCGCTTCAGGAGATGCTGGTACAGTTCTCATTTCTGTTCATCCAGGTAGTCGTTAACGGAATGGGTGTGGCCCAGTCGGCGGCAGTGGGAGTGGCAGAAAAGGTGTGCGTGTTTTTAATGCTGGTGGCTTCCGCCTATATGCAGGCCATATCTGCCTTTGTTGCCCAGAACAACGGAGCCGGGCGGTTTGAGCGCTCCCGGCAGGCGCTGTATTATGGAATCAAGACCGCGCTGGTGGCGGGAGCTGCCATGGGTGCGCTGGCCTTTTTTGGAGGCGCACACTTGGCCAGCATATTCTCCAATGAGCCGCTGGTGATTGCCAATTCCCATTCCTACCTGAAAGCCTACGCCATCGATTGCCTGTTAACAGCGGTCTTGTTCTGTTTTGTGGGCTACTTTAACGGCTGCGGCAAGACCGCATTTGTCATGATACAGGGTATCGTGGGAGCCTTTTGCGTCAGGATTCCGGTGGTTTTTCTTGTGAGTCATCTGGAGTCCGCCACTTTGTTCCATATCGGGCTTGGGACGCCCATTTCTTCCACGGTACAGATTATCCTGTGCGTTATTGCGTTTAAAATGCTGCAGCCGGAGCAGGAAAGAATGCAAAAGGCGGTAGCTGAATTTGCGTCGTCATAAAAAGAAACGCTTGAAGCGTCAGGCCTCCGGTTTTTCCGGAGGCCTGACGCATTTGCTGTTTTACACGGTTTTTGTCTGGAAAGAGGTCAGATTGGCCTGTAAATATTCGCAGAACAACTCTGCCGCCTTGGAAAACGTCTGGGATTTTTTCCAGACCAGGTGCATCCCCAGCTCCAGCTTTGGATTCAGGTGCCGGAAGCACAGGTTGCTGCCTGTGGTGTTTACCAGTTTGTCCAGAGTAAAGGCGTACCCAAGCCCTTCGTTCACCATCAAGGAGGCGTTGTAGATCAGGTTATAGGTGGCAACGGTGTGGAGCTCTGAGGGCTCTTTTCTGAGCCAGCGGTACAGGCCGCTTTTATTATCCACCTGCCGGGAGAGGATCAGAGGCTTGTCCCACAGATCACGGGGGGAAACGGTGTCCTGCCGGGCCAGAGGACTGTCCCGCCGCATCAGTACCCCCCAGGTGTCCTTCATGGGCAGCTCCATGTAGTGGTACCGTGTTTTGTCCATGTCCCCTAAAAGAACGCCGAAATCCAGCAGACCCTTGTCCAGCCGCTCACATACGTCCACGGCGTCGCCGCTGACGATGTGGAAATGGATGCCCGGATAGCGCTCCCGCAGCTGCTTGGCGGCCCCGACGATCTGGCGTACACCGTCGGTCTCACCGGCGCCGATATAGATATCTCCGTTCACCGTATTGCCGGACTGTATGACCTCTTTCTCCGTCCGGTCCACCAACTCCAGGATCTCCTCCGCCCGTTTCCGCAGCAGCATACCGTCCTCGGTCAGCGTGATCTTCCGGTTGCCCCGGATCATCAGCCGCTTGCCCAGCTCCTCCTCCAGCTCCTTGAGCTGCCTGGAGAGGGTGGGCTGTGTCAGATGAAGGGACTGAGCCGCCGCGGAGATATTTTGTTCCCGTGCCACAGCAAGAAAATATTGCAGCACTCTCAATTCCATAGCGCTCACCTCTGTATGGATGATAACATGGTTTAGCTATAGGTTTCAAGCATAGTAACATATTCTATATAGGTATTTGCTATCTGAATTAGCCGGTGATACAATAAAACCAAATACCTGAAGCATTAGGAGCGTAACATGGATTTAGACGGATTTTTGGACGAGCTAAACAGCGGTAGGCTGGTGCGGGGCGGAAGCGAGGTTCACCAATTCATGCACGGCGTCAGCCAGGAGGCCTTGCAGATCACCGCAGAGATCAACGGGAGTTACCATGAGCCGGCGCAGCTGCGTGAACTGTTTTCCCGGCTGATCGGCAAACCGGTGGATGAGAGCTTTGGGCTGTTCCCACCCTTTTACACCGACTGCGGAAAGAACATACACATCGGGAAAAATGTGTTTATCAATATGGGGTGTAAGTTTCAGGACCAGGGCGGTATTTTTATTGAGGATGGCGCTCTCATCGGACACAACGTAGTGTTGGCTACCCTCAACCACGCCGCTTCTCCCGAAAATCGGAGCAGCATGATCCCCGCGCCGATCCGAATTGGGAAGAACGTGTGGATCGGCGCCAATGCCACCATTCTGTCCGGCGTGACCATCGGGGACGGCGCCATTGTGGCTGCCGGTGCAGTGGTGAACAGGGACGTGCCGGAAAATACCGTGGTAGGCGGCGTGCCTGCAAAAGTCATACGAACCATCAGTGAGGAGGACGAAGCATGAGCAAGAAGGTTTTGGTGATTTCTACCAGTCTGCGCCACAACAGCAATTCTGATCTGCTGGCCCGGCAGTTTGTCAAGGGCGCTCAGGAGGCTGGTCATCAGGCGGAACTGGTTTCCCTGCAGGGGAAGGAACTGCACTTTTGCAGAGGCTGTCTGGCCTGTTTGAAGCAGTCCCGGTGCGTGATTCAGGATGACGCCAACGCTATTGTGGAAAAAATGGGGGCGGCGGACGTGATCTGCTTTGCCACCCCGGTGTACTACTATGAGATGTCCGGTCAGATGAAAACGCTGCTGGACCGGGCCAATTCCCTGTACGCCTTCGACTACGCCTTCCGGGATATCTACTTACTCACCGCCTCCGCCGAGGAGGAGGACAGCGCCTCTGACGGCCCTGTCAACGGCCTGAATGGTTGGATCGCCTGCTTTGAAAAGGCCCGGCTGGCCGGTGTGGTGCGGGGCGGCGGCGTCAATGACCCGGGCGATATGGCCCGTCTGACCAAAAAACTGACGGAGGCCTATGAGATGGGCAAGGGGGTATGAGAGCCGCGGGAAAGTGGCTCTGTATCGTGCTTGCCATATTGGGACTGTCGGCCTGCGGCGGCGGTCATGTTCCGGAAGAGAGCCAGTCCGCAGAGGCGGTATCCGGTCAGGAGGAAATAGCTTTGAAGATCACAGTAGGCGATGAGGAACTGACGGCTACCTTGGAGGACAACAGCTCGGCCCGTGAATTTCGGGAGCTGCTGGCAAAGGGGCCGGTGACCATCGAGATGGAGGATTACGGCGGCTTTGAAAAGGTGGGCCCGTTGGGTGTCACGCTGACCCGGAACGACCAGCGGATCACCACGGAGCCGGGGGATGTGATCCTTTATCAAGGCAATCAAATTACGATTTACTATGGTTCCAACACCTGGAACTTCACCCGGCTTGCAAAGATCGATGATCCCACCGATCTGCAATCAAAGCTGGGAAAGGGAAGGGTCCAGGTTACATTTTCTCTGGGTTAGGAGGTATTCGCAATGGCAGTAAAGCAGACGGCGGGCAGAGATGCGCTGGGGGAGTTTGCCCCGAAATTTGCGGAGTTGAATGACGATGTGTTGTTTGGACAGGTGTGGAGCCGGGAGGATAAGCTTTCGCTGCGGGACCGCTCTCTGGTCACAGTGGTGGCCCTGATGGCGCAGGGACTGGTGGACAGCTCCTTCCAGTACCACCTGACCACCGCCAAACAAAACGGCATTACCCGCCAGGAGATCGCGGAGATCTTGACGCACGCTGCCTTTTACGCAGGCTGGCCCAAGGCCTGGGCGGCCTTCCGCATGGCCAAGGAGGTGTGGACCGAGGAGGCCGGTGAGGACGGTAAGGCTATGCACCAGAAGGAAATGGTATTTCCCATCGGGGCGTCCAATGACGGGTTTGCCCAATACTTTGTGGGGCAGAGCTATTTGCAGCCCCTTTCTACCGATCAGGTGGGAGTATATAACGTGACATTTGAACCGGGCTGCCGCAACAACTGGCACGTTCATCGCGCCGATAAGGGCGGCGGGCAGATTTTAATCTGCGTGGCTGGTCGGGGCTGGTATCAGGAGTGGGGGAAGGAGGCCAGGGCGCTGCATCCCGGCGATGTGGTCAACATTCCCACCGGCGTCAAGCACTGGCACGGCGCCACAGCAGACAGCTGGTTCTCCCATCTTGCTTTGGAGGTGCCCGGTGAGAACTGCTCCAATGAGTGGTTGGAGGCAGTTTCCGAAACAGGGTATAGTAAATTGGGTTGATTTTTATCGTATGAAAAGGCTCCCGCCAAACCGGCGGGAGCCTTTTTGCGCAGAAAGCCTTACAAAACTTATGTATACTGCTTGGAACTATCTTTGGCAGAAAAAAAGCAAAATGGCAAATATCATAAAATTTTGAATCAAAACTTGTCGAACAGTTGGATTTCTGTTATGCTATTATCAATCGTATTACCCAGACAGCAATGAGTCCAACGCGGAAAGGAACATCCATGGTTAGAAAGAAAGCAGTATCCGGGTTGCTGGCAGGCGCACTGCTGGCAGCCATGATTCCTCTGCCCTTTGGCGGAACGGTCCAGGCCGCGGGGAGCGGCGGAACCTTTACTGATGTGGTTCCCGGCGCATGGTATGCCGGCGCAGTATCCTATGTGTATGATAACGGTTTGATGAGCGGTGTCTCCGGCAATATGTTTGCGCCGGAACTGTCTATGAGCCGGGCCATGCTGGCCACTGTGCTCTACCGGATGGCGGGCAGCCCAGCAGTGAGCGGTAAGGACAACTTTACCGATACAGAGAACGACGCCTGGTACTCCGACGCGGTACTGTGGGCCCAGCAGAACGGCTATGTGACCGGGTACAGCGGCCACACCTTCGGAACGAACGATCCGGTGACCCGGGAACAGGTGGCCACCATTTTGTGGCGGTACGCAGGCAGCCCGATAGCCAGCGCCGGCACACCCTATGCCGATGCGGACGAGATCTCGTCCTGGGCGACCCCGGCGGTGGACTGGGCCCAGGCGGAACAGGTCATCAGTGGAAAGCCGGGAAATTGCTTTGATCCCTCCGGTCAGGCGACCCGGGCAGAGACGGCGGTTATTCTGACCCGCTACGACCAGAACAGCCAGCCGGAACCGGAGCCGACGCCTACCCCGACGCCTACGCCGACTCCCACGCCTACCCCGACGCCTACTCCTACTCCCACACCTACCCCAACTCCTACACCTACGCCGACCCCAACACCGACTCCAATCCCCACGCCGACACTTACGCCTGAACCTACCCCCAGCGAAACGCCAGAGCCGACGCCTACTCCTACGCCGCTGCCCATTCCGTCCAATCCCTATGACAGCGAGGCATTTTATATCAATGAGGACGGTTTCCTCAGCTACAGTGGAGGCGCGGAGAGCCATGTGGGCATCGATGTGTCCTCTCACCAGGGCAAGATCGACTGGGACCTGGTAGCGGAATCCGGAGTGGAATTTGCCATCATCCGGGCTGGATACCGAGGATATACTGTGGGCAAGATCGTACAGGACCCTTACTTCGCTTACAACATGGAAAATGCCATCCGGGCAGGCATTGATGTGGGAGTCTACTTCTTCTCCCAGGCAGTGAACGAGGAGGAGGCCAGGGAGGAGGCCTATCAGACCCTGGAGTGGATCGAGGGATATAACGTGACCTATCCGGTGGTATTTGACTGGGAGTACGTCAGCGACAGCAGCAGTCGTACATACAACATGACCTACCAGGAGATCATTGACTGTACCAAGGCCTTTAACAAGGTGATCCAGCGGGAGGGATATCAGCCTATGGCCTACAGCAATCCTAACCTGGTAAACAAGGGGTTCGACCTCTCCCAACTCCAGGAGTATCCCTTCTGGCTGGCTCACTATACCGCTGGCTGGAAGCCCACCACATTCCCGTATTACTATGATATGTGGCAGTATTCCAGCAGTGGGACCGTGAGCGGGATCAAAGGACGGGTGGATTTGAACATCTGCCTGGTGGATCTGAAGCGGACCAACAGAAAATAGTCAAAGATCAGGGGGCGGCGATCCGCTGCACCCCTGATCTTTTTGTAAGCGAAGACCACTGGCTGTGCCGGTGATTTTGATTGCTCTCTGCCGTATACAAAGAAAAGGGCCTGTTGCAAAACGCTTGAATTGTGCAGCCGCTCTATCATTTCACAAAAAATGGCCGCCTCCTGACGGCCATTTTTCGTGGGAGTCTGTCTCCTTTGAGCCAGAAACGGATTGCCGCGCCAGTATGCGCGCCGGTCTGCAATGACAGATTCATGCAAAATAGCTATTTTGCAACAGGGCTTGGCAAGATAAGCCCTGTTAACCCAACGAATCAATTACTTCTGGGAAGAAAACTCATTCAAAATAGCTTCGGCCAGTTCCGCGCTCATATCCGCCTGGGGGTGCAGAAGCCCGTCCTTTTCTGCGGAGATCAGGCCCTTTTGATGCGCCCAAGTGAAAGCAGGCTGAGCAAAACGGGAGATCTCGCCCACATCGGCGAACTGCGTCAGGGCAGGATAGTCCATCAGCATGGGACTGCCTGCATAGCGCCACAGGATCGTCGCCAGCTGCTCACGGCTTACCACATCTTCGGGGCCGAATGCGCCATTGCCGTATCCGCTCATATAGCCTTCGCTTGCAGCCCAGCGAACTGCTTCTGTATACATGGCATCACCGGCTACATCAGTATAGTCCATGACAAAGTCCGTGGAGGGCTTGCCAGCCTGCTCATACAGCATCACAGCCAACTGCCCACGGGTCAGGGAACCCTCTTGGGGCTGAACTTCACCGGGCAGCAGCATCAGATGGGCGGCGTAGGTCTGGTCTGGATAAACGGCAGCGTAGCCCTCATACCAGACCATTACATAGATGCCAGGCTGAATATCTTCCTGAGCGGCAGCCTCATCAGAGCCATAGCATGACAGGGTGGTATTCTCGCCGGTCAGGATATACAGCCTGCCACTGTCAGTGGTAATCTTGAGTTGACCATTCTCTGAAAAAACCGCTTCTACCTGGTGGTAGTGGGCGCAGTCTGCGTCCATAGGGATGTTTCGCACTACGGCAAAGGCAGCGGACTGGGGTGGAAGGGAACGGGTTTCCACGGCGCTGTGAAACACATAGAGGCTCTCTCCCTCCTGCAGGGTGGAGGGATCAGAGGCCATGCGGCGGCCACTGTCGATCCAGACCGTTTGAGCGGTGATGTTCATAACATACTCGCCATAGCGCTCAGAAGTCATATGGAGCTGGGTGATATTACCATTGGCGTCCTTCACGATCTTCTGCGCGGTGCCATAGTACAGCACACTGTCCGGCAGAGAAGCTGATTTATCCGCAGAAATCGGTGTGGAGATGGGGGTGATCCTAGTCTCGGTGGCCATAGCGGGCAGAGTCATGGCACAAGCCAGCGCCCCGGCAAGGATCAATCCGGTCAGTTTCTTGTTCATGCGATTCGCTCCTTTTTGTTCTGTTGAAAATGTGTGTAAATTTCTTTGCTTCATCTGATTAGATCAAAGGGGTCGCTAAAAAATGCCTTCCTACAAATCCGTTACCCCGTGGGCAGCGGTACCTTTTGAAGGCCGGAAAACAGATCTTGCAGTTCCTGTACATACTCACGGGGTATTTGATAGCGCGAGTCTCCCGCTGACACAATGGACAAGGTTGGGATTACATACATGGTATAGGAGGTGCTGTCCTCCAGTCTGAAAATCAACTGATAGGACCCGCCGTTTCGCTGGACGGTGGATATTTCCTGGTATTCCTCATCGGTAAGCTCCACTGGGGCGGCCTGGGCCAGGAGGGAGCACAGTTTTTCCTTATCGTCGCCGGTAACAGCGCAAAGCATATTCTGCCCGGTGTGGTCACAGATTTGAATTTGCTCCGTCCTGTCCGGCAGGTTTGCTGTCTCAAAATAGCTGCTGAGTTCCAAGGGAGTGCCGTCCAGAGTGTCTACACATTGAGCAATATAGTATTGCCCATCCCACTCCACCGCCAGGCGGAATGTGGGATCGTAGCCGTCAATCCGATAGACCGTTCCGCCCACGGCAAAGCTGGTGGCACAGTCTGCAAAAGCGTATGCTTCCGGGTCCTGCTGGATGTCGTAGCACAATATCCCGAGAGGCTGGGACAAAACAGAGGGAGCCAGGGAATAGGCTGCTCCGTTTTCCAAAAACACATAGCGAAAGCCGTCATAGTTCATCATCTTCCGCATACCGTTTGAGCTGTCTGCCCCTGGAGCCACCTGCTGTATAACAATAGGAGCCTCCTCCAACGGAGAACACTGTGGAACCGTGAGCACACAAAGCAATACCGCTGCTGCACAGGCGGCGGGCAGAAACAGGCGAAAAGAAATGGTGGGTTTCTTGCGGTTGCTTTGTAATAATACCTCTTTGGACTCCAGGATATGGGAAAGCATGGACGCTCGGGACGCCGGAGTGGGACTTACCGACTCATAGGCCTGAATAAAGCGGTCATCCCGCATCAAAAATCACCACCTAACTGTTTCTTCAGGGTTTGACGCGCTTCACGAAGATGGTTGCGAATGGTAGAGGCTGGCTTGTGCAGCATAGCCGCGATTTCTGCCCCGGAATATCCCTCATAGTAATAGAGATAAACTGGAACTCTATATTTCAAGGGGAGGGCAAGCACGGCATCCAGAACTGTGCTGGAGGCCGGGTCCGCATCAGCTGGGGCTGGAAGCTCTGCCTGCAGATCCAGCGGCTCCTCTCGGCGGCTGGCACGCCGAAGCGTGTCTTTACATGTATTAGAAGCTGTGACGATAAGCCAGGCCTTTTCGTGTTCCGGGCTGTCAAATGACTTTGTGTGGTGCATGAGTTTAATAAAGGTATTCTGCACCGCATCCTCTGTGTCAAATCGGTTTTTGAGAATTGTAAAACATAACCGGTACACCATATCCACATAAGTTTCATAAAATTGGGTAATTTCTTTGTCCGTACGCAACAAAGAACGCTCCATCGGGGGACGCCACCTCCTTTCCCCTTCACTCAGAATACGATTATGACGTTCGAAATGTCGGAAAATCTGAACATATATTTGCAAATATTTTGCGTGCTCATACACCTGATAGTATGATAACAAAACAACGGTAATGGGGACGACGCCGGTGGAGTTGATTCAATTTGTGAAGCGGAAATCGGAGCGGCAGGCTGGGAATCTGTTTCACGCATCTGCTTTTCTGAAGAGGATATTGGCCGGGAATACCGGCGTCTCAAAGAGGCGGGTGTGGAATTTCTGCCCAACCCGGAGAGCATTGCACTGGAGTTGTTACAGTCCCTTTGAATCAAAAAGCCCTGGAAAGACATCTGCCAAGCATTGTCTTTCCAAGGCTTTTTGCATATAGTGGGTGAAATCACCGCGCACTTTACAGTTGCTCCATCTTTGTTGTCCCTGTACTAAAATCATCTTGTGAAACGGGAATGAGAGCTGTACAAAGGTTCTCCTGTTACTTTGCCCAGAACACATTTCAACCGCAGCGCCGTTCGGAACGTGCGAAAACGAAGGGTTAAAAGAGCGCTAAAGAATAAGCGGAATGGGGTGAGAATGGCTATGAAGTATTAGAAATATGATAGATGAGGTGCTTTGTATGCTGATGCAACCACAGACAATATCTTTGGAGAAAGCGAATACCACCAACCTCAGAGAAGAAGAGTCTCGCCGCATGGTATCCGCTCATATAGGATGACAGCGACCAAGCGGGTTGGTGGTTGAGATCGTTACAGTCCGCCCATCAGGAAACTGGAAGCGTGTTCCATAGCCTCGTTGGCCTTCTTCATGGGGAAGGTCTGAAAGACGTGCCACATCTTGTCCCACACTTCCAGTTTGCAGGGCACGGAGGCCTTGAGCATCCGGTTGCGCAGGCGGACCGAGTCGGAGAGCAGCAGTTCATTGGTGCCTGCCTGGATCAGGGTGGGAGGGAATCCGGTGAGGTCCGCGAACAGGGGAGACAGACAGGGGTCGGTCAGATCCTCACCCCGGGCGTAGGCGTCCCGGGAAGCGTAGATATAGTTGAGGGTGAGCACAGGATCGATACCTGCTCGCTCCTGATAGGATTTGCCGCTGGCCGTCATGTCGGTCCAGGGGGAGAAGAGAAGCAGCGCCCGGGGGAGCAGCCGGCCCGCCTCTTTCAGCTTGTGGGTAAGCACCAGCGCCAGGTTACCGCCCGCGGAATCGCCCGCTACAACGATATCCCGGGCGCCGTAGCCCAGATACATCAGGTGGTCCCAGGCCTGGAGGGCGTCCTCCACAGCGGCAGGGTAGGGGTGTTCAGGGGCCAGACGGTACTCAAAGCTCATGACCTGCAAGCCGGTGACCAGGGACAGCTTGGAGCCCAGGATGCGGGAGTAGCCCAGGGTGCCGCTGGTATAGCCGCCGCCGTGGCAATAGAGAATAGCCTTCCTGCGGTCATAGCTTCGGTGAGGCCTGATCCAGGCACAGTTCATTTCTCCCAGGGAAAAAGGCTCCCAACTCATGCCGCCCATAGGGGCCACCAGTCGGCCCAGCAGCTCCTGGCTTTTCCGCTGACGAGCCAGATCTTCCACATTCATGACTTCGGGGGTGGCGGCGCTGTGGATCGCCTTCAGTGCGCGCATAAAAGGCGCCAGGCGCTGTTTTTCCGCGCGCTGTCCGGCCAGATCCTCTCGCCTTCTGTGGTGTTTCATGGAGCCACTCCTCTTTCTTTGGATGGTTGACTTCATTATACCATAGCCCTCCACAAAAGAAAAGTGGAGCTGTGGGGCCCCTCTTTCTCTTGTGGGCGACAGAGGAATGTGGTATCCTTTTTTCAGAACAGGGGGGAGCGCCATGGCCCAGAAACGGGAGAAGAAGCATAAGGAATGGTACCGGCTGGATAATGCCGCCGTGGTGTATGCCGCCATCCAAAAGGAGAACTATTCGGCGGTGTACCGATTTTCCGCCGTAATGGACCAGCCGGTGGACCCGGATGCCCTTCAGCGGGCGGTGGACAAAACCATGCCCCGTTTTCCCGGCTTCCGGGTACGCATCAAACAGGGACTGTTCTGGTACTACTCGGAATTTAACGATGCCCCTGGTCCCTTTGTGAAGAAGGACATTGCCAACCCTTGCCAGCCGGTGCGCTTTGATCAGGACGACGGCTGGCTGGTGCGCTTTTACTACTATGAACGGCGAATCTCCATGGAGGTGTTCCACGCCATCAGCGACGGCGGCGGCGCGGTCTATCTGCTGCGTACCCTGCTGGCGGTCTACCTGCGGGAGCTGGGCCATCAGATTCCCAACACCTGCGGTGTGCTGGATGTGGATCAGTCACCCAGGCCGGAGGAGCTGGAGGATGCCTATGCCCGGTATGCCACGGTAAAAGCCAGAAGCTTTACAACGCTGAAGAAGGCCTATCAGAACCGGGGAACAGCGGAGCCTTTCTATACATTAAATGTAACCATGGGCTTTTGCTCGGTGCGGCAGCTGAAGGAAAAGGCCAAGGAGCACGGAGCTTCCATCACCGAATACCTGACGGCGGTGCTGCTGAAGGTGCTGGTGGACAAGCAGCACCGGGAGGGCCCCAAGAAGGAACTGCCGGTGGCGCTGGCCATACCCATCAATCTGCGCTCCTGGTTTCCCAGCGAGAGCCTGCGTAACTTTATCCTTACGGTGCGCCCCTGTATTGACCCAAGTTTGGGGGAGTACACCTTTGATGAGATCATCAGTCAGGTCCACCACTATCTGCGTCTGAACATCAACCGGCAGCAGATGCAGGCGGAGCTGGCAGGGAACGTGAAATTCGCCCGAAACAAGCTGATTCAGATTTTTCCCGTGGTTTTAAAAAATCCCCTGGTGGCATTCGGCTACTGGATGGCGGGCGTGAGGCCCTACTCGGGGACTTACACCAATCCAGGCCCCTTCCAGGTGCCGGAGGAGATGCGGCCTCACATCCGGCGGATGGAGGTGATCCTGGGGCAGGCCACCATGCCCCGGGTCCACTGTGCCTCCATCAGTTACGGTGACGAGATGGAGATCACCTTCGCAGGGACCCAAAAGGAATCGGACACCGAGCGGGAGTTTTTCCGCTTCTTGGTGCGGGATGGCATCCACGTTAAGGTGGAGAGCAACCGTGCCCAATAAGGAGGAAACGCCATGTCTTATTGTGTTCATTGTGGAGTGGAACTGGACGCCACCGCCACGGTTTGCCCGCTGTGCCAGACGAAGGTAATGGACCCGGGCCGTCCGCCCGACACCACCTCCCCCAAACCCTTTCCCACCCAGCGAGGGGAGGTGCCCCCCATCCACAAAGGGGCGGTGGCGGCAGCCATCACCGCTATGCTGGCCTGTGTGGCGGTGGGATGCGGCCTGCTCAACCTGTTTCTCAAGCCGGGGCGGGCCTGGTCCCTGTATGTCATCGGAGCCACCATTATGCTGTGGCTGTGGATCGTGCTGCCCCTTATTTTTAGGCGCCTGCCCCTGCTGGTTCGCAGCGTCATCAATGTGGCGGCAGTGGCCCTGTATGTCTATCTGATATCAGTGGATCTGAATGGCCGGGACTGGTACCTGGGGCTGGCGGTACCCATCATCCTGTGGGGAGGTGCGGTATGGCTGCTGCTGTCCCTGATGCTGCGGGTGTACCACCGCTCTGTTATCAGCACCATCACCATCCTCATCGGCAGTCTGGGCGTTTTTCTCCTGGGTGTGGAGTTTTTCATCGACCGCTGGCTTACCGGGCAGTGGGACCCATCCTGGTCTCTGGTGGTGCTCACTATCTGCGTGTGTACCGTGATCCCCCTGGTGATCATCCGCCGCATCCCTGCCGTCCGGGAAGAGGTGCGCCGCCGGTTCCATACCTGAATTCAAATATGCAAAAAGGCCGCCCGGCAGGGCGGCCTTTTTGTGTAACGATCAGGGTGGATCAGCGGGATTTCCGGTGGAAAAGACGGTGGAAAAAGCCACCGCGCTTCTCTTGCGGAGCCGGGGCGCTGGCCACGGCCCGGGCCTCACGCACCGCCTGCTTCATCAGTGCTGCCTGGGCATTGACGGCGGGGGCGCCTTCCTGACGGGGCACCAGTGTGTAGCTGCCGTCGGGACCCATGTTGCGGGCCTTTACATTGTCGGAGCAGAACAGCTCCACATACTGTCGGATCTGACGGCGTACGTCTGGGGCCGCCACCGGGCAGGCGATCTCCACCCGGCGCTCGGTGTTGCGGGTCATCAGGTCGGCGGAGCCGATGTAGAGTCGGGTACCCTCTCCCACGCCGAAGGCATAGATCCGGGGGTGCTCCAGATAGCGGCCCACGATGGAAAAGACCCGGATACGGTCGGTGAGGCCGGGCACACCGGGGCGCAGGCAGCAGATGCCACGCACGTTAAGGGTCACAGGTACGCCGGCCTGGCTGGCCTGGGCCAGTTTGTCGATGAGCTCCCGGTCGGTGACCGAGTTGACCTTGAAGAAAATGCGGGCGGGCTGGCCCTGACGGGCCTTCTCGATTTCCCGGTCCATCAGGGCCAGAATGCGATTTTTCAGGCTGTGAGGAGCCACCAGCAGCTGGTGATACTCGCCATGAAGGTTGGAGGTGGACATATTCTGGAAGAAAGCTACTCCGTCGCCGCCGATGGCGGGGCTGGCGGTCATCAGGCAGAAATCGGTGTACAGCCTGGCTGTCTTTTCGTTGTAGTTGCCGGTGCCGATCTGGGTGATGTACTGGATGCGGCCTTTGTCCCGGCGGGTGATGAGGCAGATCTTGGAGTGGACCTTGTAGTGCTCAAAACCGTAGAGGATGGTACAGCCTGCCTCCTCCAGCCGCTGTGCCCAGGCAATGTTGTTCTGCTCGTCGAACCGGGCCCGCAGCTCCATGAGCACGGTTACGTCCTTGCCGTTTTCCGCCGCCGCCGCCAGGTACTCCACCAGCTTGGCGGTGGAGGCCAGCCGGTAGATGGTGATTTTGATGGACAGCACCGCCGGATCGTTGGCGGCCTCCCGTACCAGCTGGAGGAAGGGCTCCATGGAGTGGAAGGGGTAGAAGAGCAGCATATCCCGCCGCAGGATCTGAGGGATCAGCTTCTCCCCCTTGACCAGACCGGTTGGCCACTGGGGGATATAGGGGGGATAACACAGAGCGGCGGCACTCTCCTCAGGCAGCTTGCCCTCCAGAGCGTAGACGTAGCCCATAATGAGGGGACTTTTGGACCGGAACACCTGTTGAGCCGTGAGATTGAGCCGCTGGCAGAGGAATTGCTGGAGCGCTGCGGAGGCCTCCCCCTGGATCTCCAGCCGCACGGGGGCCAGCCGGGCTCGCTTCTTTAAGACCTTCTGCATATGGGCCCGGAAGTCCTCGCCCACATCGTAGTCTTCGTCCTCGGGGCTGATGTCGGCGTTGCGGGTGACCGAAATGACGCACTTTTCCTCCACCTGATAGGTCTCAAAAAGCTGATCGGCAAAGTGAAGGATCACCTGCTCGGTGAGCAGGTAACGCAGGCCCTGTTCCTCCAGCTGAAAGTAGGGAGAAAGGGCCTTGGGGATGGGCACCAGACCGAAGCAGCGGGTGTTGCCCAGCCGCAGGGTGAGGGCAATGGTCAGGCTGTTGGAGGGCAGGTGGGGGAAGGGGTGGTGGCTGTCCACCACCATGGGAGACAGGATGGGCTGCACATGGTCCCGGAACCACCGCTCCACCAGCTTGCGCTCCTTACTGTCCAGCTCGCCGGGGGTCAAATTACAGATGTTGCAGGTCCGCAGCCGCTTTTCCAGCTGGGAGAGGATCTTGTCCTTCTGCTTGTACAGGGCGGGCACCGCCTTGAAGATAGCCTGAAGCTGCTCGGTGGGGGTGAGGCCGCTCTTGTTGTCCGCATGGGTCTGCTTGGACAGGGTCATGTCGTAGATGGACCCAACCCGGATCATGAAGAACTCGTCCAGGTTGCTGGTGAAAATAGCGGCAAATTTCAACCGCTCGAAGAGCGGGACGCTCTCGTCCTTGGCCTCCTCCAGAACCCGCTCGTTGAAGCGCAGCCAGGATAACTCCCGCTCCTGGGTGTAGCGTGTGTCGATTTTCTTATTGGTCATGGCTGGTTCCCTCCATCACCCGGCGGAGCAGATAGCCCTCCCGGACGCCGCAGGCGCTGACCAATACGGTGGATACCTCATAGGCGTCCAGAATGGCGGTGAGGATGGCCAGGCCGGACAGAATGGTGTGGGCCCGGTCAGGCGCCGAGCGCAGGATCTGCCGCAGGGTATCCTGATTGCCTTTTTTCAAACCCTTATAGAGGGCGTGGATCTCTTCGGCGGGGATGATCCGATTGTCCGGATCGGCGCCGGACAGGTCGTTGCACAGTTTGGCGGCGGCCCGGAAGGTGCCGCCCACGCCGGTCAGGTGGCTGTATCGCAGGCCGGCGGTTTTGGCCTTTTCCAGTTCCTTTTTCACGTCGGAGCGGATGGCTTTCCGCTCCTCCTTGGTGGGGAAGAGGCCGGAGACGTGTTTGGTGAAGAGGGACAGGGAACCCATGGGCAGGGAACAGCCTGAGGTGATTGCCCCGTCCCGGTAGGCCACCAGTTCGGTGGAGCCGCCGCCCACGTCGGCCAGCATCCCGGAGCCCGGCGCGCCGCCGCCCACGGTGGCGCCCAGGAAGGAGAAGGCGGCTTCATCGGTCCCTGACAGCACCTCTACTTTGATGCCGGTCACCGCCTCGATGGCCTCCAGAGCCTCCTCGGTGTTGACGATGTTGCGCAGGGAGGCGGTGCCAAATACATAGAGGTCAGCGATGTCGAAATTGCGCAGCAGATCCTTGAAACCAGCCAGTACCCGGCAGGCCACCAGAATGCCGCTGTCGGAGAGCAGACCGTCTTTGATGTAGCTGGCCAGACCGGCCATCTCCTTTTTATTCATGAGGAGCTTGAATTTCTGCCCCTCACAATGATAGATAGACAGGCGGATGGTGTTGGAGCCCACATCCACGATCCCGCATTTCATGTGATGATGCACCTCTCTTTGGAAATCTAGTTTATGCGATTTCCGCAGCATTATCAGAGGGATTTACAGAAGCTTTACAAGCCTCATCCATGTCCCGGCGGGCGGCGATCAGCGCCAGGCCGTCCCCCAGAGTGCAGAAAAAAGCGGACAGAACGGCAAGCTCCTCGGCGGAGCGATTGTGGGCCAGCCGGGCGGCGGCCAGCGCGGCGGCGGCCAGCAGGGTCTCTCCGGAAGGCGGTGTATACACAGGCCTCATCTCCCTTCTTTCCAATGTATGGCGGAGGGAGATGCGGGTTGACGGCGGAAGCGGATGTGAGTACAATAAAAAGAACGAAAGGGGAAGAACCGTATGAATATGCCTCTCATTCTGCTTTATAATTTGGATACCCCCAAGGGGGCCAAGATCCGGCGGATGTGCCTGCCTCTGGGTCTGCGGACCCGGCTGGTGACGCCGGAGGAGTATGGCCTGCCTCTGGGTGATCTGGTGGAGGGCGCCGTACCGGAGACGCCCTGGACCGGGGAGGCCTTTGGGGAAGAGATGCTGGTGCTGGTCAACTGCACCGGCCCTCTGCTGGACCGATTCCTCCAGGGCTTCCGGCGGAACAAGATCCCGGCGGTCTACCTCAAAGCAGTGCTGACTCCCACCAACCGGACCTGGAACTCAGTGGCCCTCCACGCTGAACTGGTCCAGGAACGGCAGGCCATTGCCCAGGGTCAGGGAGCCCACGCCGGGCAGTCATCTGGGGAGGAAGGGAACTGACGTGCACAACGAGCTGACCAAAAAGGATATTCAGATGATGCGGGAGGAGCTGGATTACCGCCGTATCCAGCTGCGTCCCCAGTTGCTGGAGGCGGTGAAGGAGGCCCGTGCCTTTGGTGACCTCAGTGAGAACTTTGAGTACAAGGCCGCCAAGCAGGAGAAAAACCGGAACGAGAGCCGCATCCGCTACCTGGAGAACATGATCCGCACTGCCAAGGTACTGCCCGATGAGCCCACGGGCGACGGGGTGGGGCTCTATGACAAGGTGACCGTCTTTCTGGAGGACGAGGGGGACACCGAGACCTACCAGATCGTCACCACCATGCGGCAGGATGCCCTCCATGGGCTCATCAGCAAGGAGTCGCCCATGGGCAGGGCCCTGCTGGGCCGTAAGGTGGGGGAGACCTTCCGCATCCAGGTCAACGACAGCTACGGTTATGACGCCAAGGTGTTGGCCATTGAAAAGGGAGAGGACGACGGCTCCGCCCCATTGACCGGATTTTAATAAGGAAAGGACGCATTGCTCAGGCAATGCGTCCTTTCCTTATTAAAAACCCCAGGCGGATTTCAGCAGGGACAGGGCGGGGGCCATGTCCTCGGCAGCTACCCTGGTATAGCCCAAGATGAGGGCGGGCGGCCGGTCTATAGGGGGCGGGGTCAGATCACAGATGGACAGGGGAGACACTCCAACACCCACCTCCGCTGCCCGGGCAGCCAGCTCCTGTTCGTTCCACCGCTGGTCCATCCACAGCAGCAGGTGAAGGCCGGCGTCTCCTCCGTCAAAGGAACCCACCTGGGTCAAGCCGGTGTCCCGGGCGGCAGCCAGCAGGGCCTCCCGCCGGGCTTTGTACCGGGTGCGGGTGCGGTTCAGGTGGCGCTCAAAGTGGCCCCGGTCCATAAACCGGGCCAGGGCATACTGCTCAAAGGAGGGGACGGTGGAGGAGTAGAACCAGAACTCCCGCCGCCACCGCTCCAGCAGGTGGGGGGGCAGCACCATGTAGCTGATGCGCAGGGAGGGAGCCAGACTTTTGGCAAAGGTATTGAGGTAGATGACCCGCTCCCCGTTGTCCAGACTCTGCAGGGCCGGAATGGGCCGGCCGGAGAAGCGGAACTCACTGTCGTAGTCGTCCTCCATGATATAGCGCCCCGGCTGCTGGGCAGCCCAGCGCAGCAGGGCCTGCCGCCGGGTCACCGGCATGATGATGCCCAGCGGAAAGTGGTGAGAGGGAGTGACGTGGACCACCTGAACCTTGTGCCGGTCCAGCTCCTCCACCACCAGGCCCTGGTCGTCCAGGGGGATGGGTTCTACCTGCACCCCGCAGCTGCCCAGAATGCGGTGGGTCTTGGTGTAGCCGGGGTTTTCCACCCCGTAGCGGCCCTCCCGGCCCAGCAGCTGGACCAGTAAGCTGGTGAGCACTTCCGACCCGGCGCCTACCACGATCTGAGCAGGGTCCGCCCGGATGCCCCGGAAGCGGTAGAGGTGGGCGGCAATGGCCTCCCGCAGCTCTGGTACCCCCTGGGGATGGGGGGTGTTGAGCAGGGTGTCCTCCTGCTGAGACAGCACCTCCCGCATCAGCTTGGCCCAGGTGGCAAAGGGAAACAGGGCGGTGTCCACGGCGCTGGTGGAGAAGTTGTAGCGGAAGGTGGGCCGGGTGGGCTCCTCCGGCGGGGGCAGAGGGGCGGTGGAGGTCCTGGCAGGCGTGGCCTCCGCCGCCTGCACAAAGAAGCCCCGTTTGGGCTGGGAGCGGAGGTAGCCTTCCGCCAGAAGCTGATTATAGGCTCCCTCTACCGTTACCACGCTGATTTTCAGGTGGGCGGCCAGAGACCGCTTGGAGGGCAGCCGCTCTCCGGCGGCCAGCCGCCCGGCCTCGATTTCCCCACGGATGTGGCGGTAGAGCTGCTCATACAAGGGCATGGAAGCGCTGCTGTCCAAAATAGGCGTGAGCATAGAGATCCTCCTGTCTGACCTGATTCTTCTTTTTGCTCAGTATAATGGAAATAAGGTCAGAGTACAAGAGGCACCGAAGTCCATCGAAAGAGGTCCCACGATAAAAAAGATTGACGGTGGGGCCGCCGTATGAAAGAAACCGCCGGGGACATACTGAACACAGACAAAGAGAAGGAGGCAGGGGCCATGCAGGGAAAGGTTGAGATCTGCGGCGTCAATACGGCAAAGCTGAAGGTACTGAAAAACGAGGAGACCATGGAACTGCTCCGGCGGGTGAAACAGGGGGACATGGAGGCCCGGGAGCAGCTCATCGCAGGCAACCTGCGCCTGGTGCTGTCGGTGATCCAGAAGTTTTCCGGTCGGGGGGAGAACGCCGACGATCTGTTCCAGGTGGGGTGTATCGGACTCATCAAAGCCATTGATAATTTTAACACCGATCTGGACGTGCGTTTTTCCACCTACGGCGTGCCGATGATAGGCATTTTGGGGAAAACTAAAATTCAAACTCCAGGTTTCAGAATCTTGATTCTTGAGTAGGTTGGTGGTAAAATAAAGAAAACAAACCGCGGAGCGTGGGCGGTCGGGAGGAGAGGACCTTATGAATACCACCATGTCAAAGCTGAGCGTGGCCGTGCGCAAACCGGTCATCAAAATTGTCAGCAAACCTACACCTGTGACCTACATTGGGCCGGGCCGGGCCAGGGAAACTGGCCGCCTGTTGGGCATGCTGGGCGCCAAGAAGGCGCTGGTGATCACAGATTCCTTCCTCCACCAGTCCGGCCTGCTGGACGGGGTGGAGGAGAGCATCCGGAGCGCGGGCGTGGACCATGTTGTGTATGACGGGGTGCAGCCCGATCCAACCTTTGCCATCGTGGCTGAGGCCAAAAAGGCCTGCTCCGGCTGCGACGCGGTGGTGGCGGTGGGCGGCGGATCGGTGATGGACACCGCCAAGGCAGTAGCCGCCGCCGTGGCCAACCACACCAGCGCCGAGGCCCTGGCCGGGATGCTGAAGGTGCGCCGCCGGCCCCTGCCCCTCATCGCGGTGCCCACCACCGCCGGTACCGGCAGCGAGACCACCGTGGCCGCCATCATCTCGGACTCCGCCACACACAGCAAAAAGCAGCTGCTTGACCCCAAGCTGGTGCCCATGTTCGCCATTCTGGACCCGGAGCTGACGGTGGGCCTGCCCAAGCACACCACCGCCCACACCGCTCTGGACGCCCTGACCCACGCCCTGGAGGCTTATGTGGCGGGCTATGCTGACGAGGAGACCGACCGCCAGGCCCGCATTGCCGTCGGGCTCATTTTCCAGTACCTGCCCAAGGTCCAGGAGGACCCCGCCGATCTGGAGGGCCGGGAGGCCCTGCTCACCGCCTCCTTCTTCGCGGGTATGGCCTTTACCCGTACTTATGTGGGCTACGTCCACGCCTTTGCCCATACCATCGGCGGCAAGTTTGGCGTGCCCCACGGTCTGGCCAACGCGGTGCTGCTGCCCCACATCATGCGCTACTACCTGCCTGTATGTAGTAAGCAGTTTGCCGAGTTGGGCCGGATGCTCAAGCTGGGGATGCCGGGGGACAGCGACCAGATCAAGGCCACCCGCTTTGTGAAGCTGCTCTACAAGCTCAACCGGCAGATGGGCATTCCCACCCGGTTTGAAAAGTTCCCCGCCTCCGCCATCGAGGAGGTGATCGACATGGCCTTCCAGGAGTGCCACGGCACCTATCCTGTGCCCCGGTACTTTACCCGGGAGCACGCCCGCAAGCTGATGGAGGCGGTGTGCGCCAAGGAAGAGGCCTGAGTTCAGGCAGTCAAGCCCGCCCCGGCTGCGGGGCGGGCTTTTCTATGATGCGGGAAGGAGGGATCTGGATGCCGTACCAGATCACAGAAAACTGCGTGGGCTGTACCCTGTGCGCCAAAAGCTGCCCGGTGGGGGCCATCACCGGAACGGTCAAGCAGGTACATACCATCGATCCCGTCCGCTGTACCCAGTGCGGGGTGTGCGGCCGGGTGTGCCCCAGGGGTGCCATTGAGGGGCCTCTGCCCGGCCTCTACAGCCATAAGGTGCCCAAGGAAACGTGGCCCAGACCGATCATCGACACCAAGCTGTGTACCGCCTGCTCCATGTGCGTGCTTGCCTGCGGCTTCTCCTGCCTGTCCATCAGCCTGCCCCGGCAGAAAGGGGATCTGGAGGTATTTGCCCAGTTGAGCGCTCCGGACAAATGCGTGGGCTGCGGTCTGTGCGCCCGGGCCTGCGGCATTGGGGCCATCACCATGAAGGAAGGGGTGGGAGCATGATCCTGCCGGTCTATGCCCAAGTGGATCTGACAAATGGGCGGTGGCGGAAGTGTACCATCTCCGCCAAACTGTTTGAGCAATATCTGGGAGGCAAGGCCCTGGGGGCCCGGCTGCTTACCGATCTGACCCCGGCGGGACTGGACCCCCTCAGCCGGGAGGCGGTGCTCATCGTCAACACCGGACCCATGAACGACACCGGCGCCCCCAGCTCCAGCCGGTTCAATATGACCTTTAAAAACGTCCTCACCGGCGGTATCGCCTCCTCCAACTGCGGCGGACCCTTCGGGATGCTGCTGAAAAAGGCGGGCTTTGACGGGCTTATCCTGTGCGGAAAGGCCCCGGAGCTGAGTATGGTGGTGGTGGAGGACGGCAAGATCCGCATCGAGGCCTGCCCCCAGCTCCAGGGCCTGGACACCGAACGCACCCAGGAGGAGCTGCCGGAGCGGTATGGCAAGCTGGTCATCGGCCCCGCCGGAGAGAACGGGGTGCGCTTTGCCTGCGCCGCCAGCGGCGAGCGGGTAGCCGGGCGCTGCGGCGCCGGGGCGGTCATGGGCAGCAAGAATCTGAAAGCAGTCATTGCCTTCGGCACACGGGAGGTTGTAAAGGACAACCCTGAGGGCTTCGAGGCCCACACCCGCAAGTGGGTCAAGCTGCTGAAAAAGCACCCCATGACCGGGGACAGTCTGCCCCGGTACGGCTCAGCGGGCCTGGTGAGCAAGGCCAACGCCTCCGGCGTGCTGCCTACCCATAACTTCACCCGGGGCCGGTACGAGCACTACGAGGAGGTCAGCGGCGAGACTCTGGCGGACACCAGGCTCACCCGGAACAGCGGCTGCGTCAGCTGCCCCATCCGCTGTGAGCGGCGTGTGAAGGTAAAGGGCAAGGAGGTCAAGGGGCCGGAGTACGAGACATTGGGCCTCTTTGGACCCAACCTGGAGAACCGGGACCTGGACCTCATCAATGAACTCAACTACAAGTGCGACCTGCTGGGCATGGACACCATCTCCCTGGCGGGCACCATCGCCTTTGCCATGGAACTTCAGGAGAAGGGAATGGGTGATTTCGGCCTGAAGCCGGGCCAGCCCGACGACTTGCCCCGAGTAGTGGAGGATGTGGCCTATCGCCGTGGCCCCGCCGGAGAACTGGCGGTGGGCAGCAAGGTGTTGAGCGAGAAGTACGGCGGAGTCGACTTTGCCATCCACGCCAAGGGGCTGGAGCTGGCGGCCTATGAGCCCCGGAAGAGCGTAGGCATGGGTCTGGGCTACGCCACTGCCAACCGGGGCGGCTGTCATCTGAATGGCGGTTATCTGGCCCTGTTGGAGTCGGTGGGCGTCATCAGCATGGACGCCCAGACCCCCAAGGGCAAGCCGGAACTAACGGTGTTCTTCCAGAACGGCATGGAAGCGGCCTCCGCCGCCGGGTTCTGCCTGTTCACCATGCAGGCCATGATCCCCGGCATCCTGTTCAAATTTGGACCTGCCAGCTTTGCCTGCCGGGCGGCGGGCAAGGTGATGCTGTCCGCCCGGCCCCTGCTGGGTCAAATCTGGAAGTTTATGCCCTGGATCATGCCCATCAACTGTATGCTGGTGCCCCACAGCAAGTCCATTTCTCTGGTCACCGGCCTGCCCATGACCATCGGCAAATTCTTCACCGTGGGGGAGCGCAGCTACAATGTGGAGCGGCTGTACAATCTGCGGGAGGGTCTGACGGCGGCGGACGACGCTCTGCCCGGACGGCTCACCAAGACGCCTCAGGACCCGGAACGGCCGGACACCGTGGTGCCTCTGGACAAGATGCTGCCGGTATATTACAAGGTCCGGGGCTGGGATTCCCGCGGCGTGCCCACCGCCAAGCGGCTGAAGCACCTGGGCATCCCCCTGCCGGAGGGGGGATAATATGGCGTTGGTGCGCTATCACGGCCGGTTGGCAGACCTTACCGGCTGCCGGGAGGAACCAATGGACGGGACCAACGTGTCCCGGCTGCTGGATCAAATCAAAAAGCGCCGCGGAGCTGAGGTCTACCGGCTGGCCAAGCGGAGCCACATCATTGTGGACAAACGCTCCGCCGGGGCGGAGAAGGGCTTCCGCACCCCCACGGGACCGGACAGCGTGGTGGAGTTTATCCCCGTGTGCGGCGGCGGTTAGGAGGGTGCTGTGGAACTGGAGCGATACCGACGGCAGCTGGCCATCCCGGAGATCGGACCGGAGGGCCAGCGGAAGCTGGCGTCCTCCTCGGTGCTGGTGGTGGGAGCCGGGGGCCTGGGGGGCCCGCTGCTCTATGCCCTGGCTGGTGCCGGAGTGGGCCGGCTGGTGGTGGTGGACGGGGATATCGTATCCCTCAGCAACCTGAACCGGCAGTTCCTCTTTGACCAGGCCGACTTGGGCCGCCCCAAGGCGGCGGCGGCCGCCCGGCGGCTGTCCACCTTTAACCCGGACCTACGGGTGGAGGGGATGGAGGCCTGGCTGGACGAGAAAAAGGGGGCAGAGCTGCTGGCGGACTGCCAGCTGGCGGTGGCGGCGGTGGATAACCTGCCTGCACGATTGGCCCTCAATGCCGCCTGCGCTCAGAAGCGCATTCCGTTGGTCAACGGCGGGGTAGAGGGTTGGTACGGCTCGGTGATGGCGGTGGAGTTTGGAAAAACTCCCTGTTTAGCCTGCTGCTATGCCGGGACTGCGCCGGAGGAGGACGGTCAGGCCCTGGGGGCAGTTACCGGAGCGGTGGCCTCCCTGATGGCTACCGTTGCCCTCCAGATGCTGCTGGGGCACAACCCCATTCCGGGAGAGATGTTGCTCTATGACGGCAAGCGGCTGGAGCTGGATCGTGTGCCGGTGGAGCGGGGCACGGGCTGCCCCGTCTGCGGAATATGTTAATGGAAGGACCTGCTGTGAAAACGGCAGGTCCTTTTGTCTGCCTTCTGACAAAAGCGGGCACACTGAAAGCGGAGGCGATACTATGGAAGTACAACGCTATGTGAATGGCAAGCCGGTATCCGGCAAGGATTTGCCGCCCCAGCAGGTGGAAAATCCGGTGCTGGTCCGCCTGCTGCGACAGGCCAGAGCCAGAGGACGGAAACGGTAATACCAGAAAAAGGAATTGCGGCGGACGGGGACAATCCGGTACAATGGACCCCATGACACAGCATCAGGAGAGAAACATGACGGAACTTGTGGAAAACCAGCCCCTGCGGGCCCTCTATATCCGGGTGTCCACCGAGGCCCAGGCGGAGGAGGGCTACTCCATCCAGGCTCAGACCGAGCGGCTGGAGGCCTACTGCAAGGCTATGGGGTGGGACAACTACCGCTGTTACACCGACGGCGGCTACAGCGGCAGCAATCTGGACCGGCCGGAGATGACCAGGCTCATCGCCGACGCCCGGGGCGGGCAGGTGGCCACGGTGGTGGTGTTCAAGCTGGACCGGCTGTCCAGGAGCCAGAAGGATACCCTCTATCTCATTGAGGACGTATTTCTGCCCCACGGAGTGGATTTTATTTCTCTTAATGAGAGCATTGACACCTCCACCCCTTACGGGCGGGCCATGATCGGTATCCTGTCCGCCTTTGCTCAGCTGGAGCGGGAAAACATCTACCTGCGTACCCGGATGGGCATGGTGGAGCGGGTACGACAGGGCTACTGGATGGGGGGCGGCGGGGTGCCCTTCGGCTACGACTACGACCGGAGTACCGGCATCCTGGTACCCAATGCAGACGCCCCCCGGGTACGGCAGATGTACGAGCTCTACCTGAAGGGGTGGTCCGCCCAGCGGATCGCAAACAGAATGGGGCTGAAATACGACAAGCTGGTGACCCAGATCCTCACCCGCAAGAGCAACATCGGCCTCATCTCCTACAAGGGGGAGGAGTACCAGGGCCTTCACCAGCCCATCGTGCCCGAGGAACTGTTCTATCTGGTGCAGGACCGGATGAGGGAGCGGGCCTCTGGGCGCCGGGCCGCCGGAGGGGGCCACCTGCTCACCGGACTGGTGTACTGTGGCGCTTGCGGCGCCCGGATGCGATACATCCGCTGGGGCAAGAACGGCTATAAGCTGCGCTGCTATGGCCGGGACCCCTCCAAGCCCCACATGAAGAAGGGCGACAACTGCCAGGCCGAGGCGGTGTGGGCGGAGGAACTGGAGGAGCAGGTGCTTCACGACCTGTTCCGGGTGTCCGCCCGGCTGGGGCAAGAGGCCGACCCCGTCCCCGATCCCCTGACCCAGCTGGAGGGAGAGATGGACAAGCTGGAGAGCAAGCTGCGGCGGCTCTACCAGCTCTTTGCCGAGGGGGAGGACCCGGTGTTGCTGGACGAGGTGCGGGAGGTGCGCCGGCAGCTGGAGATCCTGCGGCAGGACTATGAGACCGAGCAGGCCACCTGCCGCCGGGCCGCCCGGATGGAGGACCTGCGGGAGCAGGCGGCCGGCATCAAAGACAGCTGGCCCAATCTCACCCCGGAGGAGCGGCAGGCGGTGATCCGGGACTGCGTGGAGCGCATTGTGGTGGAGGGACCCAAAGTGGAGATCTACTACACCTTTTTGCAGCACGAAGCGGACTCATAGAGGATTTTCCCTAATGGCAGCATCATGCCGATGATTGTTGGGGAAATCCGCCGATATCTTCGGGACAATTCCTCCCTCCGGGTGTCCCGGTCCATGCGGGACACCGCCTACCGGGTGCTCCAGGCCAAGGAGAAGTTTATGAACGAGCACCAGCGGGAGCCCAGTATGGAGGAGATCGCCAAGATGCTGGAACTGAAGCGGGAGGACGTGGTATTTGCTCTCGACGCCATTGTGGATCCGGTGTCCCTCTACGAGCCGGTGTACGAACACGGTGGAGATACCATCTGCGTCATGGACCAGGTGAAGGACTCCAAAAACACCGACGAGAGCTGGCTGGAACACATTGCCCTGAAGGAGGCCATGGAGCGGCTCACCGACCGGGAGAAACGGATTCTGCGGATGCGCTTTTTTGAGGGCAAGACCCAGATGGAGGTATCCGCCGAGGTGGGGATCTCCCAGGCTCAGGTCTCCAGGCTGGAAAAAAGTGCAATTAACCGCATGAAAAAGGATCTTTAAAGAACCGATTGCGGAGAAGAAACGGTCATGATACAATGAAGGGGACAAAACGACGGAAAGGAGTTCTGATCCCCATGAGCTTTGTGCTGCCTGAGTATCATGCCCCTGATTTTACCAAGCCCGTGTTCCAGAACGCCCCCAGCGTAACCTTTTGCCCCGCCCCTCGGGCCGGTGTGGCGCCTGAAGGCTATCATGCCACCAGTATTTTCCCGGAGTATTTCAAGGTCAACGGAGAATGGCTGCTGGCCGAGGAGAGCCGCATGGACTGTGTGGCCGTCCTGCGGGAGGGCAAGATCGCCGTGGTGGAGTTCCGCAACCTGAAAGAGGGCGAGCCGGTGGTGGTAGGCCGGACGGAGGATGCCTCGGAGGGTATCTACATCCACGCCGATGGCTTTGAGACGGAAAAAGGGGAGCAGGAGACCTTCTCCTTCCGTCAGGGCCGCTCCCGGGAGACCGCCTACTCCATGGATTACGACTCCATCTATGAGCTGCTCCGCCACGAGAAGGACCACGGGCGCATCCTGTGGGTCATGGGCCCGGCCTGCGCCTTTGACCATGACGCCCGGGACGCCTTCGCCGCTCTGGTGCGGGGGGGCTATGTCCACGGCCTGCTGGCGGGCAACGCCCTGGCCACCCACGACCTGGAGGCGGGCTATCTCCGCACTGCCCTGGGTCAGGACATCTACACCCAGAAGAGTATGCCTAACGGCCACTATCACCACATTGACACCATCAACGCCGTCCGGCTGGCTGGGTCCACCGCCGCCTTTGTCCATTCCGGCAAGGTGAAAGACGGCATCATCTACGAATGTGTCAACCACAATGTGCCCTTTGTACTGGTGGGCTCCGTCCGGGATGACGGTCCCCTGCCCGAGGTGTACGGCAACGTGTATGAGGGCCAGGACGCCATGCGGGCTCTGGTGAAAAATGCCACCACTGTCATCTGCATGGCCTCCACCCTCCATACGGTGGCCACCGGCAACATGACCCCCTCCTACCGGGTGGTGGACGGGGTGGTGCGCCCGGTGTACTTCTACTCGGTGGACATCTCCGAGTTTGCGGTGAACAAGCTGCGGGACCGGGGCAGTCTGTCGGTACGCACCATCGTCACCAACGTGCAGGATTTTGTGGTCAACGTCCGCAAGGGCGTGCTGTAACCCAAGTGCATAAGGCCCCGGGGCTTTTCAGCCCCGGGGCCTGTCTGTTTGTATGGAAATGTCAGACAGACGGGCCGTGAAGTTTCCATCTGTGCTCTTGTATTTCCGAAACCACCAGTATATAATATCATATAATAGGCCTTTTTACAGGCCTGTGCCAATCGCTGATAGGAAGAAGGAGGGAGCACAGCCATGAAATTGCTCCAGCTTTTGGAACAAGACTGCACTCTGACCCCCGAACAGCTTGCATCTATGGCCGATATGTCCGTGGAGGACGTGAAAGCGGCCATCAAGCGGTACGAGGATGAAAAAATTATTCTGGGCTATAAAGCCATTGTGGACTGGGACCGCACCGACCGGGAGGCGGTCACTGCCCTCATCGAGGTCAAGGTGACCCCCCAGCGGGGCGAGGGCTTTGACCGGGTGGCCGAGCGGATCTACCAGTACGACGAGGTGGAGAGCGTCTACCTGATGAGCGGCGCTTTTGATCTGACCGTTATCATCTCCGGCCGCACCCTGAAGGAAGTGGCCCAGTTCGTGGGGGAGCGCCTGTCCACTCTGGAGGACGTGACCGGCACCGCCACTCACTTTATCCTGCATAAATATAAGGAAAAGCACCTGATTTTTGAAAAGCAGGAGAAGCAGCCGAAGGAGTGGATTTTCTCATGAACTACGACGAGATACTGTGTAAGCGCATCCAGGATGTGAAGCCCTCCGGCATCCGGCGCTTTTTTGACATTCTGGAGGAGATGAAGGACGCCATCTCCCTGGGTATCGGCGAGCCCGACTTCGTCACTCCCTGGCACATCCGGGACGCCGGCATCTACTCCCTGGAGAAGGGCTTTACCAAATATACCGGCAACGCCGGCATGGCGGAGCTGCGGCGGGAGATTGCCGCCTATCTGGCCCGCCGGTTCGACCTGCACTATGACTTTGCCAGCCAGATCGTAGTCACCGTAGGCGGCAGCGAGGCCATTGACCTTACTCTGCGCTGCCTGCTCAACCCCGGCGACGAGGTCATCGTGCCCGTGCCCTCTTTTGTGTGCTACGGGCCTCTGGCCTCCATGGCCGGCGGTACCCCGGTGTATGTGGAGCTGAAGGCGGAGAATGAGTTCCGTCTCACCCCCGAGCAGCTGAAGGCCGCCATTACCCCCCGTACCAAAGTACTGGTGCTGCCCTTCCCCTCCAACCCCACCGGCGGCATCATGGGCCGGGAGGACCTGGAGGCCATTGCCGAGGTGCTGCGGGGCACCAACATCATGGTGCTCTCCGACGAGATCTACGCCGAGCTCACCTACGGCCAGCACCATGTCTCCATGGCCAACCTGCCCGATATGTACGACCGCACCATCGTGGTCAACGGCTTCTCCAAGAGTCATGCCATGACCGGCTGGCGAATGGGCTACGTCTGCGGGCCTGCCCCGGTCATCAAGCAGATGCTGAAGCTCCACCAGTTCGGCATCATGTCTGCTCCCACCGTCAGCCAGTACGCCGCCATTGAGGCCATGCGCAACGGCGACGGTGATATCGAGCATATGCGAGACGAGTACGACGGCCGCCGCCGCTATCTGGTGGAGGGCCTGCGCCGCATCGGCCTGCCCTGCTTTGAGCCCAGAGGGGCCTTCTATGTGTTCCCCGACATCCGGGGCACCGGTCTGACCTCTGACGAGTTCTGTGAGCGCTTCCTGATGGAGGAGAAGGTGGCCGTTATCGCTGGTTCCGCCTTCGGCCCCGGCGGCGAGGGCTTTGTCCGCTGCTGCTACGCCACCTCTATGAAGGACATTGCCGAGGCCCTGACCCGTTTGGATAACTTCCTGACCAACCTGAAGAAAAAGCAGGCCAGAGAGCAGGAATAAGAAAAGGAGGAGAGGATATGTATATCACCTGTCTGGATATGGAGGGCGTTCTGGTCCCTGAGATCTGGATCGCTTTTTCCGAGGCTACCGGCATCCCCGAGCTGCGCCGTACCACCCGGGATGAGCCTGACTACAACAAGCTGATGCAGTTCCGCCTGGATATTCTGAAAGAGCATGGACTGGGCCTGAAGGAGATCCAGAACACCATTGCCACCATCGACCCCCTGCCCGGGGCCAAGGAATTTCTGGACGAGCTGCGCTCCTTCAGTCAGGTGATTATCCTCAGTGATACCTTTGAACAGTTTGCCCAGCCCCTGATGAAGAAGCTGGGCTGGCCCACCCTGATGTGCAACACCCTGGAGGTGGCCGCTGATGGAACCATCACCGGCTTCCGGATGCGCTGCCCCCAGTCCAAGCTGACCACGGTGAAGGCCCTCCAGTCCATCGGCTACGAAACCATCGCCGCCGGGGATAGTTTCAACGACCTGGGCATGATCCAGGCCAGCAAGGCGGGCTTCCTCTTTAAGAGCACCGAGCAGATCAAGGCCGATCATCCGGAGCTGCCCGCCTACGAGGAGTTCCCCGATCTGCTGGCCGCGATCCGGAGCGCGATGGACTGAGTACCACCCAAACTTCATGTCTGGAAGTGAGTGAGCAATATGCTGCGGCAATTTGAGGGACTGGCCTTCCGGCCGGCCGATATCCTGCTGCCCCGGAACTGTGAATACCGCAAGTGGTCGGTGGTGGCCTGCGATCAGTATACCTCCCAGCCGGACTACTGGCAGCGGGTGGAGGAGTATGTGGGCTCCGCCCCTTCCGCCCTGCGGCTCATCCTGCCGGAGAGCTGTCTGGACGGTCCCAATGTAGAGACCGATATTATGGAAGTCAACAACACCATGACCCGCTACCTGCGGGAGGAACGCTTTCAGGAGTTTCCCACCGCCCTCATCTATGTGGAGCGGCGGCTGGACAACCTGAAGGTGCGCCGGGGCCTGGTGGGCATGGTGGATCTGGAGCAGTACGACTATGAGCCCGGTTCCGGCGCTGCCGTCCGGGCCACCGAGGGTACCGTTATGCCCCGCATTCCGCCCCGGGTGGCGGTGCGGAAGAACGCCCCCCTGGAGCTGCCTCACGCCATGTTGCTGACCGACGATCCTCAGAAAACGGTCATCGAGCCTCTGGCCCAGCGGAAAGACAGGATGCAGATGGTGTATGACTTTGATCTGATGGAGCGCGGGGGACACATCACCGGCTGGCTGCTGGATGAGGAGAGTGTGGCCATGGTGGCCCATGCCCTGTCTGCTCTGGCTGATCCCGCCGCCTTCCGGGCCAAATACGGCGCGGAGAAGGTCATGGCATTCGCCGTGGGTGACGGCAACCACTCCCTGGCCACGGCCAAGGAGTGCTATGAGCGTCAGAAACGACTGACCCCCAAGGAGCAGTGGGACCGCCTGCCTGCCCGCTTTGCCCTGTGCGAGCTGGTGAACCTCCACGATCCGGCCCTGGAATTTGAGGCCATCCACCGTGTACTCTTCGGCGTGGAGCCGGAGCAGGTGGTGGATGCACTGGTAAAGAACTTCCCCGGCGCTTTCCAGGGGGAGGGGGAGGGCCATGTCCTCCGCTATGTCCACGCAGGCGGGCAGGGCGCGGTTACCGTGCCCAACCCCACCGCCCAGATGGCGGTGGGCACCCTTCAGCCCTTCCTGGATGCCTATGTGAAGGAACAGGGGGGACGTATCGATTACATCCACGGGGCCGATGTGGCTCGTACCCTGGCGGCCCGGCCGGGCAATCTGGCTTTCCTGCTGCCCGCCATGGGGAAGGATCAGCTGTTCCCCACTGTGATCCACGACGGGGCCCTGCCCCGCAAGACCTTCTCTATGGGCGAGGCCCACGACAAGCGCTTTTATCTGGAGGCGCGCAAGATCCGATAAGGAGGAGTCTCATGGCAGTCCTGGAGGTCAAGGCCTATGCCAAACTGAATCTGTCCCTGGATGTGCTGGGGAAACGCCCCGATGGCTATCACGATATGCGCATGGTGATGCAGACGGTAGGCCTTACCGACACTCTCCGTCTGGAGACCGGTACCGGGCAGCCTCTGCGCATGGAGAGCAACCTGGGCTTTTTGCCGGCGGACGAGAGCAATCTGGCCGCCGCCGCCGCCCTGCGGCTGTGCGAAGCGGCGGGGGTGGACCACGGCGGGCTGTCCATCAAGCTGGACAAGACCATCCCGGTGTGTGCCGGCATGGCGGGCGGCAGCGCCGACGCCGCCGCCGTGCTCCGGGGGCTGAACAAGCTGCTGGGCCTGGGCCTCTCCGGGGAGCGTCTGGAGGAGATCGGAGCCCTGGTGGGCTCTGATGTGCCTTACTGCGTCCGGGGAACCACCGCCCTGGCGGAGGGCAGGGGAGAGGTGCTCACCGATCTGCCCCCTCTGCCGTCCTGTCTGGTGGTGCTGTGCAAGCCGACGTTTTCAGTGTCCACGCCGGAGCTGTTCCGTACGTTGGACGGCTGCCGGATTCGCCGGCGGCCCGATACCGCCGGATTGATTGCGGCGCTGAAGGGCGGCGATCTGCCCGGAGTAGCCCGGCGGATGTATAACGTCTTTGAGGACGCTCTGCCCAGCCGCCGTGCTCAGGAGATCGATTCCATCAAAAATGTCATGATCCAGCATGGAGCCCTGGGCTCCTCCATGAGCGGCACCGGCCCCACTGTGTTTGGCCTCTTTGATGATGAGGAACGGGCCCAAAGCGCTTTTAATGCGCTGAAGGAGCAGTACCAGGAGACGTTTCTGGCCCAGACTGTGGAAAATCTACTGGAACAGGTATAAAATCGAAAATCACCGTCCACAATGGAGACAAACCAATGTGGACGGTGATTTTTTATGAAACAGAGCAAGACCCTGCGGCGATGGGAATTGGCTCTTTTGCTGGGTGTGGCCATTGCGGCTCTGGCAGGGGTCTGGCTGGACCGGAGTCAGGCGGCCCTGTCCGACCAGGTGATCCGGCTGCACGTGCTGGCCAACTCCGACTCGGAGGCTGACCAGGCCCTGAAGCTGAAAGTGCGGGACCGGGTGCTGGGCGCGGCATCTGATTACTTTGTGCCTGGTGCCACCTTGGAAGAGACCAGAGAGGTCCTGACAGAGCATTTGGCCGACATAGCAGCCGCCGGAGCAGCTCAGGTGGCCGAGGAGGGGTACCAGTATCCGGTGACGGTCTCCCTGGAGGACAACTACTGGTTTCCCACCAAGCAGTACACAGACTTTGCCCTGCCCGCCGGAGAGTATACTGCCTTGCGGGTGGTGATCGGCGAAGGAGAGGGCCAGAACTGGTGGTGCGTGGTATTTCCGCCTCTGTGCCTGGGCTCGGTTAGCCAGACGGCCGCCCAGACAGCCCTCAGCGACGGCTTTACTCAGGACCAGGTGTCTCTCATCACCGGAGAGGATGAGGGATATGTAGTAAAGTTCAAGGCCATTGAGCTGTGGGAAGGCTTCCAGCACTGGATCACAGGCAGATAAAAAACAGGCCCGGCTTTATAGCTGGGCCTGTTTTTTGTGTGTGGAAATCAGCCGATGCCGCCGTAGTAGATACCCAGAGCCCATACCGCCGCCGCCACCAGTACGTAGAAACGGGCGGTGACGGTAAAGAATTTGCCGGGACGGCCCTTTCCACCCAGAGCCAGCTCGTCCTTGATGGTGTCCATCCGCAGGACAAAGTAGAGGAACACAGCTACCAGCAGAGCGCCGAAGGGGGAGACATAGATGGTGATCAGGTCCATCCAGCTGCCCATGCCGGCCAGGGACTCCCGGAACAGGCCGGGCACAAAGGTCACCACACCCACGATCAGGGTGGCGGTCCGCCGGGAAAGCTTGACGGTGGAACTGAGAGCCTCGCCGCAGGCCTCCAGCATATTCATGAGGGAGGTAATGCCGGCAAAAAATACAGACACGAAGAAGAACAGGGCGAAGATCTGCCCGCCGGGCATTTGCCCAAAGACCTGGGGCAGGGTGACGAACATGAGAGAGGGGCCGCTGGTGGGGTCGATGCCGAAGGCAAAGACGGCGGGGATGATGGCAAAGCCCGCCAGCAGAGCGGCCAGGGTGTCCAGCAGGGCGGTCATGCCCGCATGGCGCAGGATGCTCTCGTCCTTCTTCATGTAGCTGCCGTAGATCAGCATACCGGCGCCGTTGATGGACAGGGAGAAGAAGGCCTGTCCCATGGCCATGACCCAGGTTTCCGGCTTGAGCAGGTAGCTCCAGTCGGGCTGGAGCAGGTAGAGGTAGCCCTCCGCCGCACCGGGAAGGAAGGCCACACGGACGGCGATAATGAGAAACAGAATAAAGAAGGCGGGCATCATGAACTTGCTCAGCTTCTCAATGCCGGAGGCAACGCCAAAAATCAGAATGACCACCGTAAAGACCACCGCGATCAGATGCCAGGGAATGGAGCCAAAGTTCACAGCCAGCGTGTCAAAGAAGCCCTGTGCATCGCTGTTCAGGATCGCGCCGGTGGCAGCCCCGATGGAATACCGCAGGACCCAGCCCACCACCACCGAGTAGCCGATGGCGATGCCCAGCACGCCCAACAGAGGAATGATACCCAGCAGTTTGCCGCCCTTCTTGCCCCGGGATTTCATGACATAATCCAGAGAGCCCATGGCGCCGGTGCCGGTGAGCCGGCCCAGGGCAAACTCGCCGGACAGGCCCACATAGCTGAACAGGGCCACAAAGATGAAATAGGGGACCAGGAAGGCGCCGCCGCCGTACTGTCCCACCCGATAGGGGAAAAGCCAGATGTTGCCCATGCCAACGGCAGAACCTACCGCCGCCAGGACAAAGCCCAGGGAACTGGTAAACTTACCCCCGGATTTGTTGTGTTCCATTCAGAGATCCTCCTCTTCATTTCTGCGTACCATGTGGATGTGGTCCTCCCATACCCCGTTGATTTTGAGGTAGCGTTTGGCCAGTCCCTCCTCCTCAAAGCCGGCTCTGGCTGCCGCCCGGCGGGAGGGAAGATTGCGGGGCATGATGTTCGCCTCCACCCGGTGAAGTCCCAGGTTGTGGAAACCCCACTCGGTCAGAGCGGAGATGGCCTCGGCGCCGTAACCCTGTCCCCAGAGAGTGTGATCCAGCTTGTAGGAGATGAAGCAGGACTGGAAAGCCCCGCGCACGATCTCGTTGAGCCCGGCCAGCCCGATGATTTTACCGGGATGCCGGGGCTGGACCAGCAGGAAGCGGAAACAGCGGCCCGCCTCTGCCTGCTCCAGGTCAAAGGACAGACGCTCCGCCTGACCCTCTGCCGTAAAGAATTCCTCGGGCTGGACTGGGTCAAAGGGGGCAAAAGCCGCCCGGTTCCGCCGGTAGAACGCTGCCGCCGGATCTGCCAGCGCCGGATCGCAGGCCAGAAATCCCAGCCTGGGGGAACGAAAAACAAAACGGCGCATCCCAATCCTCTCCCTTCCATACACTGCACGCGAGGCACATTATATCATATCCTGGGGACTTTTGCACTATAAAGTTATAGCACTTTAAAGAGTGTATCGCAGGAAAAAGAATCCCCGGGGGGTGGTTGACCTGGAAGCCGCTTTTCGATACAATAGAAGCACCAAAAAAGGGAGCCGTCCGTCTGTGGGCGGCTCTCCCATTGCCAAGGAGACAGGAAAACGCTATGTTGAATACCCAAGAGGAACTGCGCTTTTGCAAAGCCCGGCGGGCCGCCATTGAACTGGAGTTTGAAAATCTGAATCCGGAACAGCGGAAAGCCGCCCTGGCTACCGAAGGTCCCCTGCTGCTGCTGGCAGGAGCGGGCAGCGGAAAGACCACGGTGCTCATCCACCGTATTGCCAACCTGATGAAGTACGGCCGGGGCGCCGATTCCGACGAGGTGCCTGCCTGGGTGAGGCCGGAGGATCTGGCTTTTCTGGAAGATTACGTGGCTCATCCCGGTCCGGAGAAGAAGGGGGAGCAGGAACGGCTGTGCCGCATGGACCCGGCCGTGCCCTGGTCTATCCTTGCCATCACCTTTACCAATAAGGCCGCCGGGGAGTTGAAAGAGCGGCTGGAGCGGATGCTGGGCCCCGCCGCCAACGATGTGTGGGCCTCCACCTTCCACTCCGCCTGTGTGCGTATCCTGCGGCGGGACATCGACCGGCTGGGATTTACCAGTTCCTTCACCATTTATGACACCGCCGACTCCGAGCGGGTCATTAAGGATATTGTGAAGGACTTCAACCTGGACGACAAGACCTTCTCCGCCCGCACGGTGCTGGGCTACCTGTCCCGGGCCAAGGACGCTATGCTGTCCGGGGCGGACTATCTGACCCAGTGCGAGAAGGCGGGAGACTTCCGGCTGGTGAAGATGGCCAAGATCTATGTGGAGTACGAGCGGCGGCTGAAGGAAGCCAACGCCCTGGATTTCGATGACATCATTCTGGACACGGTGCGTCTGCTCCAGCGGTTTGAGGAGGTGCGGACCTACTACCAGAAGAAGTTCCGCTACGTCCTCATCGACGAGTATCAGGATACCAACAACCTGCAGTATCAGCTGGCCGCCACTCTGGCGGGAGGTTATGAGAACATCTGCGTGGTGGGCGACGATGACCAGTCCATTTACCGTTTCCGGGGCGCCACCATTGAAAACATTCTCTCCTTTGAGAATCAGTACAAGGGGGCCAGGGTAATCCGGCTGGAGCAGAACTACCGCTCCACCAAGAACATTCTGGAGGCCTCCAACGCGGTCATCAAGAACAACGAGGGCCGCAAGGGCAAAGAGCTGTGGACCCAGCACGAAGAGGGCGAGAAGATTCAGTGCTATACCGCCATGAACGAGCACGACGAGGCCCAGTATGTAGCGGCCCAGATCCTGGCGGGCTTTTCCGCCGGGCGGGGCTGGAGAGATCACGCGGTGCTCTACCGCATGAACGCCCAGTCCAACCAGATTGAGCAGGCTTTTAAGCGTAACGGTATTCCCTACCGCATCATCGGCGGCATCCGGTTCTTTGACCGTGCCGAGGTCAAGGATATGCTGGCCTACCTGAGCGCCGTGAACAACCCCGGCGACGATCTGCGGCTCTCCCGTATCATCAACAATCCGCCCCGGGGTATTGGCGCCACCACCGTGGACCGGGCTCAGAACATTGCCCAGACTGAGGGCAGATCCCTGTGGGAGGTCATCAGCCACGCCAAGGATTGGCCGGAGCTGCAGAAAGCGGCTCCCAAGCTGGGCCAGTTTGTGGAACTGATGGACGATCTGCGGAAGCTGTCCCGGGAGCTGCCTCTGCCCGCCTTCTACGAAGAGGTGGTGGAGCGCACCGGCTATGCCGTTATGCTGGAACAGAAAAAGACCATTGAGGACCGCACCCGACTGGAAAATGTGCGGGAGCTGGCCACCTCTATCCAGAATTACCTGGACAACGTAGTGGAGGAGCCCTCCCTGGCGGGCTTTTTGGATGAGATCGCCCTGTATACCGACCTGGACAGCCACGATCCCAGCGAGGACTGTGTGGTCATGATGACCATGCACTCCGCCAAGGGCCTGGAGTTCCCGGTGGTCTTTGTGATAGGCGTGGAAGAGGGCATCTTCCCTGGTATCCGTGCTATTGGCGAGCCGGATGAGATGGAGGAGGAGCGGCGGCTGTGCTACGTGGCTATGACCCGGGCCAAGGAAAAGCTGTATATGACCTGCGCCTCCCAGCGTATGCTCTTCGGCCGCACCAACTCCAACCGTCCCTCCCGGTTTTTGGGGGAGATCCCTCCGGAACTGGTGGAGAAGTCCGGCCGCCTGCCCTACGGCGAGCGGGGTGAGGGGGAGCGGCCTGCCCGCAAGACCACGCCGGTGCGCCGTACCTTCGACCACGGATTCTCCCTGGGCCATACGGCTCCGGCGGCCCAGCCCGCTGCGGCGCCTGCGGCAAGACAGGCCGCTCCGTCCGGCGGAGCCTTCCGCATGGGCGATACGGTGCGGCACAAGGCCTTTGGTCAGGGCCTGATCACCAAGGTGACCCCCATGGGCGGCGACGCTCTGGTGGAGATCGCCTTCGACAGCGTGGGCACTAAAAAGCTGATGCTGAAATCCGCTTCCCAGTATATGGACAAGGTATAAGAAAACCGGGCCGCCGGAAGGCGGCCCGGAGAAATGCTATGGCTGGAGCAATTCCGCAAAGCTGTAGATATACCGGTGGCAGAGGCTTTTCAGTTCTTCCTCGTACCGGGCATAGAAGGGGTCGTATACCCCCACTACGGTGAGCCCCGCCTTCTTGGCGGCGGCGCAGGCGCCGGGGGAGTCCTCATAGAGGGTACTCTCCTCCGGTGTGGATCCCAGCTCTTTCAGAACATGGGCAAAAGTGGCCGGGTCCTTCTTCAGCATACCCAGTTCCTGAACGAAGATGAGCTGGGAGAAGTAGTTCTCCATATGCAGCCGTTTGAGAGCCTCCCGGCAGAATTCGGGCACGCAGGCGGTAAGCAGGACCATGGTCTGCCCCTGCCTCCGGCACTGGTCCAGAAAAGCCAGGGCACCCTCCTTTGCGGGCACTTGGGACAGGTAGGCCTCCCGGCCCAGCTGGGTCCACTCGTCCATGATGGCCTGAGGCGTGGTGTCCAGGTGGTAGTAGTCGATGGTGAATTGGGCGGCCAGAGGGAAGATGGAGTGGCCTACCGTTTCGCTGTACTCCTGGGTGGGGGTCAGCCCCCGGCGGGCCAGGAAGGTGTTGTCCACCTCCTCCCACACGCCGTTGGAGTCCACCAGGGTGCCGTCAAAGTCAAACAGGATCATACATAAAACCTCCAGGGGAATTGAACGGCCTCCTCGGCGTAGTCGATGCCGATGCGGGGGCCGGTATGGATGACAGAGGGCGTTTCGCCCGCGTCACAGAGAAAAAGCTCCTGGCCGCACAGGTCCAGACCGTTTTGGGCCCGGGTAAGAGCCAGGGCCTTGCACACCTTGCCCGGTCCGTCCAGAAAGTGCTTCTTTTGATAGGAAGTCAGCTCTCCCGGCATCTTGCCGAAGCGGTTGAGGCTCATACGAGCCAACCCATCCACCGGTTCCAGACCTCGCAGCAGGACGGCGGCAGGCTCGCCTTCCGCCTCAGTTACGAAGTTGAGACAGTGGTACATTCCGTAGATCAGGTAGATATACGCGGTGCCCGGAGGGGCAAAGAGAGTCTCGGTCCGGGGGGTGCGGCGGTAGCCATAGGCGTGGCAGGCCTTGTCGCACCTGCCGATGTAGGCCTCGGTCTCTGTAATGCGCCCTACCAGCGTCTCCCCGTTCCATATCCGGACCAGGTGTTTTCCAAGCAGATCTCGGGCCACATCCAAGGTGTCCCGGGCAAAAAAGGTCCGATCCAGCGGTTTCATTTGGATGCCCCCCTTTGTTGGGATTACATTTTATTTTACCATAGGTAAAGGAGAGGTACAACCATGAGCCAAACCAATGAAAGCAGTGTCCTGGCCAAGTTCGCCACCCCGCTGATTATCCTCGCTACGATTATTTGGGGTAGTTCCTTTGTAGTGATGAAGAGCAGCGTGGATGTGCTGCCCACCTTCTGGCTGCTGGCCATTCGATTCAGTTTTGCCGCCCTTGTGCTGGCAGTGGTCTTTATCAAACGATGGAAGGTGATGGACCGCCACTACCTGATTGGCGGTACGGTGATGGGCTTCTGCCTGTTTGTGGCCTACGCGTTCCAGACCTACGGCCTGGAACAGACCACCCCCGGCAAAAACGCCTTTCTCACCGCGGTCTACTGCGTCATCGTCCCCTTCCTGTACTGGATTGTGGCCAAGCGCCGGCCGGACAAGTTCAATGTGATTGCCGCATTGCTGTGCATCATTGGCATCGGCCTGGTGTCGGTTACCGGCGACAATGCCTCCGCTTTCAATATGGGTGATGTACTTACCCTCATCGGCGGCTTCTTCTTTGCCGCCCATATCGTGGCTGTGTCCAAGTTCTCCGAGGGTCGGGATATCTTTATCCTGACCACCCTCCAGTTTGCCAGTTTTGCCGTGTTCTCCTGGATCGGCGTGCTGGTCACCGGAACCTCGGTAAGCCCCGAGGCGTTCAACGGCGATCTGATCTTTGGCCTTGCTTATCTGGTGATCTTTGCCTCCTGCGGCGCACTGCTTTTCCAGAATATCGGCCAGAAGTACACCGCCCCCTCCACCGCGGCGGTCCTCCTGTCTCTGGAGGCTCCCTTCGGCGTAATTTTCTCCATGATCTTTGCCAACGAGCAGCCTACCGCCCTGATGCTGGTGGGTTTTGCCCTGATCTTTGTGGGCGTGATCTGCTCCGAGACCAAGTTCTCCTTCCTGCGGAAGAAATAAGACCCAAATAGATAGACAGCCCCTGCCCTTCCAGGCGGGGGCTGTTCTCTATTTTTTGTGACTCCCTATGAGGTCATATCTTGCACTGCATGGCTCTGTTTGGTATCATGAAGAAGGTGATGACCATGTATGTTCAGTTCATCCTGGCTGAGATGCCCTATGCGTAAGCTGGCCTGGTTTGCCGCCGCCTTTTCCGGCGCGGTGTTTCTGGCGGTTTATCTGCTGCCGGAGGCCGTACTGATACCGGCGGGGGCGTGCTGTGGATTGGCGGCCCTGGCCGGACTGTTCCTTCGGGGCAAAGTCCGCCTGCGGACGCTGCTGATCTGCTTCGGTTTGGCGGCGGGCCTGTGCTGGACGGGGGTATACTGCGCTCTGGTACGGGTACCTGCGCTGCGGCTGAACGGCACAGAGACAACGGTTACAGCTCTGGTCACCGATTGGCCTCAGGAGAATAGTTACAGCACCTCTGTTATGGCAGAGGTCTATGGGAATGATGGAAGTCCGGCCAAGACCCTGCTCTACCTGAACGGGGAGGAGGCCGCGGACTTGCGGCCCGGCGACCGGTTGACAGTGACCGCCTCCTTCCGCATGGCGGACACTATGGCGGGGGAGGCCACCAGCTACTATTATGCCAAAGGGGTACTCCTCATCGGCAGCGGCGGCAAGGAATGGACGGCGGAACGGCCGGAACGGGCTCCGGTGGGCTGCTGGCCCGCCCTGTTCAGCGGGGCACTGAAGGACAGCGTGGACCGGGCCGTTCCGGACAGCACCGCGCCTTTGGTTACCGCGCTGCTGACGGGAGACAAGACGGAATTGCCTGAGGCGGTGTACAGCGCCCTGCGCCGGTCCGGACTGGCCCATGTGATCGCGGTCTCCGGCCTCCATGTCTCCTTCCTGGCCGGACTGATCACCACTCTACTGGGCCGCCGCAGGCGGCTGTCGGCGGTGGTGAGCATCTGCCTGCTCTTCTTTTTCAGCGCCGTGGCGGGCAACACCCCCTCGGTCCAGCGGGCGGCGTTGATGCAGGCCCTGCTCCTGATTGCCCCGCTGGTGGACCGGGAGAATGATCCGCCTACCAGCCTCAGCGCCGTGCTGATGATACTGCTGGCAGTCAATCCCTATGCTGCCGCCAGTGTATCGCTTCAGCTGTCCTTTGCCGCCGTGGCCGGTATCTTTCTGTTTACCGGGCCTTTGTGTGAGAAGTGGGAGGGCAGACTGCCCCGCAAGCCCAAGGGCTTCTGGCCCAGGCTGGGCTGCCGGGGGGCCCGGGTGATGATCGCCACTGTTGCCACCACGTTGGGGGCTATTGTGTTCACCACGCCTCTGATGGCCTTCTATTTTGGCAGTGTAACGCTCATCTCACCCTTTGCCAATCTGCTCTCTCTGTGGGCGGTGTCCGATGCCTTCCTGGGTGGACTGGTGACGGCGCTGGTGGGACTTGTGCTGCCTGCCGTGGCCACGGTGATGGCCTGGGTGGTTTCCCTGCCGGTATGGTATCTCCAGTGGCTCACCGCTGCCCTGGCGGGCCTGCCCTTTGCCTCGGTGGCTGTCCATTCCATCTATCTGATTCTGTGGATGGCTCTGACCTATGGACTTATCTTTCTGTGGGTGCTTTGGCGAGGCCCCAGAGGGCGGGTGGTGGTACCGTTGTGTCTCAGTATGTCCACCCTATGCGGCGCACTGGTCCTTCAGGCCGCCGCCCTCACCGGCGGAAGGCTCACCGTATCGGTGCTGGATGTGGGTCAGGGCCTCAGCGTAGCCCTCTATTCCCAGGGGCAGACCGCTCTGGTTGACTGCGGCGGCTACGACGCGGGAAATACCGCTGCGGATTACTTTCAGTCCCTGGGCCTGAGCCACATCGACTTGGTGATCCTCACCCACTATCACGACGACCACGCATCCGGAATTCCTCAACTACTGGAGCGGATGGACGTGGGACTGCTGATCCTGCCTGACGTGGAGCCGGACAGTACCCTGCGGGCAGAGGTGGAGACTGCCGCACAAGCCCATGGAGTGGAAATGCTCTTGATTACCGACGGGGCCACCGCCGAGCTTGGAGAGACGAGTCTAAAGATCTACCCGCCCCTGGGCGGCGGCGGCAGCAATGAAGAAGGTCTGTCGGTGTTGGGCAGCGCAGGGGACTTTGACGTTCTGATCACGGGGGATATGGATACCACGGTGGAGGCACGGCTGGTGAAATACGGAGACCTGCCGGACACAGAGCTGCTGGTAGCAGGCCACCACGGCTCCAAATACGCCTCGTCGGACGAATTGCTCCAGGCCATTCAGCCGGAATGGGCTGTTATATCAGTTGGATACAATACTTACGGTCACCCGGCGGCGGAGACTCTGGCCCGGCTGTCCCAGCACGGATGCCAGATCTACCGCACCGACTGGTCGGGGACCGTTACCATTACTGCGGAATAAGGAGAAGATACCATGCCGCCAAAGGGAAAACCGGATACTGCTGCCTATCAGAAGCTGAAACAGGATCTGAAAAGCGGCACACTGGGCAGCCTCTATGTGTTTCATGGCGAGGAGGCCTATCTGCGGGACTACTATCTGGGACAAATGAAGCAGAAATTGCTGCCTCCGGGAATGGAGGCCTTCAACTACCATGTGATCCAGGGTAAGGAGTTTGATTTGAAGGCTCTGGCCCAGACGGTGGACTGCCTACCCATGATGAGTCCCCGCACCATGATCGTAGTCAATGATTACGATCTCTTCAAGGGAGACAAGGAGGGCCTTACCGCCATTTTGAAGGATCTGCCCGACTATGTGTGCCTGGTCTTTGTGTATGACCTGATCGAATATAAATCAGATGCCCGTACCAAGCTGGCCGGTGTTATCAAGGAGAAGGGCAGTGTAGTGCCCTTTAACCGGCAGGAGCAGGGGGATCTGGTGGACTGGATCGCCCGGCGCTTCCGGGCCATGGACCATGATATCGGTACCGAGGACGCCAAGTATCTCATCTTCCTGTGTGGAGATCTGATGCACACTCTGATTTCGGAGATCGGCAAGATCGGCACCTATGCCTCCCATCGGCGGGTTACCCGACAGGATATCGACGCGGTGGCCACACCCCAGCTGGACGCGGTGGTGTTCCAGATGACTGATGCCATTTCCGCCGGCGATTTCGACAAGGCGGCCTCGGTGCTGGGGGACCTCTATCATATGCAGGAGCCTCCCATCAAGCTGCTGGCGGCCCTGGGCAAGCAGCTGCGGCAGCTTTATACGGCCCGGCTGGCCCTGGAACACAGGAAGGGAAGCCGCTATGTGATGGAGCTGTGGGGACTGCGCTCGGCTTATCCGGCGGAACGGATGATGCAGTCGGCCCGGCGGTTTTCTCTGGGCTGGTGTCGCCGGGCGGTGATCCGCTGTGGCGAGGTCGATCTGGCTATGAAATCCACCGGCGCGGATGGAGAAGAGCTGTTGACTGGCCTGCTGATGGAGCTGGCCGTAAAGAAAGGAGTCTGATGATCATGAAAAAGCGTGCGATCTTTGGTGTGGCGCTTGCCGCCGCCGGCGCAGCGGGGTGGTATCTGACCGCCAATCGCCGAAAGAATCAGATGGAGATCATCCGTGAGCAGGTCCGCAAGCTGCTGGCGGTGCGGAGAGACGAGCTGCAGCTTCTGCGGAAGGCGGCCCAGGCGGGGGAATTGCCTTCGGAGGGATTGAGTACCCAGCCGCTGAATGGCCTGGAGGTGGAGGCGGTCCGCCTGGAGGATGGGGCCCTGACGGTATGCCTCTGCAACGGTGCGGCACGGGCCTGGCTGTCCGATCAGCCACTAAATCGGCTGGATATCCATCAGCAGCCCTGGCGGGGCAGTGCCCGGCCCGGCGTTCTGTACACGGAAAACCTGGGTGATGGCTGGTACGTTGGATACGCCTGTCTGCACTGGAGCTGAGTATGCTGCGGATCAAAGAGGCTATCGTGGTAGAGGGGCGTTATGATAAGAATACCCTCTCTCAGATGGTGGATACCATTATTGTGGAGACCTCCGGCTTCGGTGTGTTTAAAAACAGTGAAAAACTGGCCCTGTTCCGCCGCTTGGCGGCGGAGCGGGGCCTCATCATCCTCACCGATCCGGATGGGGCTGGTTTTGTCATCCGCAATTTTCTCAAGGGCAGCATTCCGCCGGAACAGGTGAAACACGCCTATGTGCCTGATATCCTGGGCAAGGAGCGGCGGAAGCGCACGCCGGGAAAAGAGGGCAAGCTGGGCGTGGAAGGGATGCGTCCTCAAGTACTGGAACAGGCGCTCCGACGGGCGGGGGCTACCTTTCTGGAGGAAGATGCACCGCCGGTGCGGTGTGGACGAGCCATTACCAAGGCGGATCTGATGCTGTTGGGGTTGTCTGGAGGGGCTGGATCAGCCGAGCGCAGGCAGGCCTTGATGGAGCGGCTGGAGCTGCCGGGGCATCTGTCTCCCAATGCCATGCTGGAGGTACTGAATGCGCTTTTCTCCTATGAAGATCTGGCAGCCACTGTCCAAAAATCCGGTACGGAAAAAGAAAATGAAGAAAAGTGAAAAAAGGTGTTGACAAAAGGGGGTGTGAGTGGTATTCTATCTGAGCGCCTTGCGAGAGGGCATGAAAATCTGACCAAAAGCGGAAGAAACCGAGGGGAACCCGGACGGCCTTCTGAAAAAGGATCAGAAAAAAGTGCTTGACAAACGCGAGTGTGCATGGTAAAC
>JALFRA010000016.1 GCA_022785125.1 Clostridiales bacterium | reverse complement strand
ATCCACCAGCACGTCGTCGATCTCATAGCCCTCATCGGCCTTCATGGTAAAGGTCTTGCTGCCGCCGCGGGAGACCCGCACGGAGCCGCTGGGGGAGATGGAGCCGCCTTCACCGGCGCTGGCGCTGATGGTGTAGCGGGTAACGCTGGGGATATCAGATTCCTCCCAAACCAGAGCGAACGGAGAGAAGCCGCCGGAACCGACCTTAAAGACAATGTGAGTATCTGTTTTCTCCAGGATGCTCATTTCAGATACCGTACATCCGGCAATGTCTCCGGCAACTTCATTGGAGGCCATATCGCGGTGAAGATCCTCAAAGTGAAGCAGCGTAAACTCTGTATCTTTGTTTGTGCCGGCGGGATAAGGCCAGGAAACGGTAACATCGGCAGAGGCCTTGACCCATGTGTTGCCGTTATATCTGTCCACCAGATCAAGATATTTCAGATCATAGTTGCGGACCATTCCTTCCGGAACAGGTTTGGCCAAGGCCTGATCAGCTTTATCCTCAAGCAGCTGAGTGCGATTGGACTCGCTGGAGGTGCTCTCAATGATGTCGTCAAACAGCAGGGCAATGCCGGTGGAATCAGTCACCGATACATTGCTGTCATTGATGGTAAATGTGACGCCATCAGCGGTGGTGACTCCGACTTTGCCGCTGGTGGCAGGCTGGTTCAGGTCTGCATACTCTACCTTACTGGTCGTGCCTCGGACATTCAGAATGCCGGTATTAGAGATCACGCCGTAAGTCTCCCCGGAGGTGCTGCCCTGATCAACGGCATAGATCTTGCCTTGGTCCACAGCGCCGGAATAGATGCCCATGTTGAAGTGCTTATTGACTTCAAGGCCAACTGCAAATTGGTCGCTGACAATGGCTTTTCCTGTGTCATCGGTGAATAGCAGGCGAACAGGGTCCTGTCCATCCGTGTCCGGAACGATTTTGTAAATGTCTGTGGCTGTTTCGTTATACGGGATGACCTTCCAAACCTTTCCGCTGCCTTCCTCTTTAAACCGGATATCGGTGGGAGCCAAGCCTGCCTTGGCCTCAATGCGGAAACCAAATTCCGGCAGGGAGGTGCTGCTGGTGATGGTGCCGTTGTCTTCTGTGACATGGTTGGAGCCCTGCTCGCCGCCCATATATACGGTGATGTCGGCAGGATCGATGGTGACATAGTATTTGTCCTCGGCCACAAAAGCCAGCGCATAGGAAGTGCCCGGCGTCAGACCGGTCAATGTCACATCAAGGACCTCACTGTTGACCAGAGGAAGCAGGGTCAGCGTTGCGCCGTCTGCGGGGATACCATCGTCCTTCAGCGGGATGTAGCCAATGTGCAGACCGACGCCCTTCTCAACCGAAGAAGGTCTGGACATGGAGAAGTGCAGAGTGTCTGAGTCGGCTTTAAACCAGAGGGCGCTTCCCTTAACAGCCCAGTTAGCCTGGCCCTCGCCGGCCTTGACCAGGGCGTCAACTTGGTTTTTGGAGTCACTGGAGGCGGCGCCCAGCCACAGGGAGGGGTAGGGTTCATCCAGAGTCAGTGTACCGAAAGAGGTGTTTATAGTCGTGTTGCCCTGGAGTACGCCGGATGCGATATAAATGTTTTCGTTGGCATCCTTGGCGGAGCCGCCGGTGGCGGAAATCTGATAGGTCGTTCCGTTGTCAGACAGTGTGCCGCCATTGAGCCGCACTTTGGATTCACCTGCGACCGTATATTTGATACCATAAGAATTGCCGGAGATGGTGCCGCCGTTCATCACGAATTCGACGCCTTTGAAGTTAGGTTTGCCGCTTACCTCAACGCCAGTGCCGTTTCCGGAGATAGTACCGCCGTTCATGGTAAAGAGAGAACCGTTGTTGACACGGACCGCAACGCCGGTGCCAAACAGGCCAGCGCCCTTGGTGCCGGAGATCTCTGCGCCTTCTTCCATGATGACTTCAGGACGGCCGCCGGACTGATTGGCAATATAGATCGCGGTGCCCTTATTGTTTAAAATCTTGCCGCGAATGGTGTACCTGGAGCCATTGTTGGTGTACAGCACCTGGCCGTCCGATAAACCCGCACTGGAAACGCAATTCTGTACGACGCCGGTAGGGCCGATCTCAATATGGCCGTACCAGGAACGCATGACGGGATTGTTTTCCACCTTTTCCACGGTGCCGTTGACCAGGGCGGTATGCTGATAATCTTTTCCCATATCGTCCATGTAAAGGGCGGAGATTCCAGTGATATTGGTCATTTTTGCGCCCTGTTTCATATCCAGGTCGCTGGCATACATACCGATCACGGAACCCTGACTGGCATTGGCATTAAAATCCCGGATTTCACAAGAAGCGGCCAGGGTGATACCCGAATCTCCACGCCCATGAACTGCCACGCCTGTGGTTCCCTGCCACATATCATTGTCTGCTTTGATATTGACAATTTCACCGCCGATGGTGGCAGAACCGCCGTCCACACAGACGGCGCGGCCCACAACATCCCGGATGACGGCGCCATCGTCAATGGTAATGTTGGTGCCCTGCGCCCATACGGCACCCACGGGGCCAATACTTCCGGAGGCACCCTTGATTCGGTCATTTGCGGTGTCGTCGCAGATGATGCTGCCCGTTTCCATGGTCAGGGAGGCACCGGCGATGACCCGGACTGCGGACATGCCGCCGAAGTTCTTCAGGGTTGCGCCGCTGCCCAGAATGATCTCAGCCTGAGCGGCATCTGTGCCATAGGCTGCGATCATGGCATCCTGCACGCAGAGACTGTTTTTACTGGTGTCACCGCCACTGCTGGCCTGGGTAAAAATGGTTCCTTCATGCCGGCCGGCATCATCCAGAGTGACATTTTTCAGTGTGACCGAGGCTCCTTTTCCTGCGGGAACTGTGACCTCGATCATAGCGGGGTTATAGGTAGAGCGGGCGGTATCTTGTATCTGTTTAAAATCCTCCGCGCGGGTAATGGTGTAAATCTCCTGTATTTGCCCCTCTTCCGCGGGCAGGCTGGAAATGATTACATAGTGGTCTGTGATGCGGGCACAGGCGGCTGCCTCTACGTCCGACATCAGATAGACGGTATAATATTGGTTGTCTGCATCCTGATTGATGGCGTCTACAGCAGCCTTTAAAGAGGTATACGGATTTTCCTTTGAGCCCAACTCGCCTTCTCCGCCTGTTGCTGCAACATAGATCGTCTTACCTGTCGGTGTAGCATTCTCTTCCGGCTCTTCAGCCAAAGCTACAGCTGGTAGAAGACTCAGCAGCATGGCGCAGGTAAGCAGCAGGCTTAAGATATGCTGTGTGATTCGTTTCATCTGCGTTCCCTCCTGTATAAAATGTGTGCGTCTCCACGCACCTGAAATAGGGATGGTGTTGCTTGGCGGCGGTGCTGTTTGCATATGCTGCCCGCGCACACTGGGTAGCCGCACCCCTGAGAATATAAACCTGGGACAGGACAATTCTTATGGTTGGGCAGGAGTAGAAATTTACAAGAAATCCAGACCTATTCACCGTGTAGTATTTTGTCGAAATGGTACTTGTGCATTTTCGATAGTCTCAGCGGAGCGGCAAGAAGATCTTGCCGCTCCGCTGCGCGTTGGGTACAAAGCTGTTTTCCGGCTAGAGATGGGAGAATAGCAGGACCTTATTTTTCCCAGGTTTCCCGACTGCCGGACTTGACATATTCGTGGGAGTTGGTGGCCTCAGCGATGTCGTAATAGGCCCAGTTGTCCTTGTCCACATCGCAGAACTTCCGCAGCTGGTCGGCGTGCTTATCCACATAGGACTCATCAGCGCTGCGGCCCAGCAACCGGTTGGTGATGACGGTGACCTCGGCCCGGGTGATGGTCTGATAGGG
>JALFRA010000015.1 GCA_022785125.1 Clostridiales bacterium | reverse complement strand
ATCCACCAGCACGTCGTCGATCTCATAGCCCTCATCGGCCTTCATGGTAAAGGTCTTGCTGCCGCCGCGGGAGACCCGCACGGAGCCGCTGGGGGAGATGGAGCCGCCTTCACCGGCGCTGGCGCTGATGGTGTAGCGGGTGGTAGTACCGTTTTCTGCGAAGGAAGCTTCAATGGTGTGATCAGTGGTCACACTTTCAAATTTGTAGGAGGTTGTCACCGCCACGCTCTGGCCATCCACCTTTATGTCGGAGATGTGGTAGCCGTCGTTTGCGGTGATGGTAAAGGTTGCGCTGCCGCCATAGTCCACCTCGGCGCTGTCAGGGGTAATGGTGCCGTTGGGACCGGCAATAGCGGTGATAAGAGCCTTGCTCTTCAGCAGGGTGACCGCGGGGTCAGAAGGAACAAATATCTTGCTCTGGTCCTTGGCGATTTGTGCATTGAAGTCGCCGGAGACAGCCAGGGTGGTACCTTCAGAAAACTTTGCACCGGGCAGGGCGGCGGAGAACTCAGCTATGGCATTCCAATTGGCGGCGTTCTCCCAGCCATCCTTCATGGTGCAGGGGATGGTGAGAAGCCCGTTTTCGTAGGTAATTGTTCCAGGCGCAAAGATATCGCTGGTAAATGTAATCTTGCCGGGGTCCACAGTCAGATCCTCATTTAGATGGATCTGGATGGAAATGTCCCGCAATGCCTCACCTGCCTTCAGACGGTTTTTCAGGTTATCGCTGACAGTATAGGTGAAGCAGTAGGGGATCTGATAGGTCTTATCCACGTCAGTCTTGCCAACCAGGGTGGCGGGAGCGCTGGCCGTCATGAAGCCGTAGTCTGCGGTGGGCTGCACCAGGGCAAGAGCGGAGCCGTTGATGGAGTTGGGGAAACGGATGGTCAGCTTGCCGTTCTGCTCCGCAACGGGATAGAAACAGACAGGAGCGCCGGCAACGGGTTCGCCATTCTCACCCACCGCTACAACGCCAGCATAGATGGGCAAGGCTGCCGCACCGGCAGGCTTACTGATCTCCAGTGCAGTGACAGGCTCGCTGCCGACAGCCCACAGAGCGGCCAGAACTGTGTCGCTCCACCCTGTTTGAACAGCGGCAGAGGTAACCGAGGTGATGCCCGCATCGGACGCATTGCCAAACTTCACGCCAGAGCCGGGAGGTGTAAGGGTGACGTTATACTTTTCAAGATAGACAGTTGGATTTCCCAGGTCCATCGTGCCAGAGATCGTCATGTAGCGGCTGATATGGCCAAATTGGGAAGTAGAAACAGAAATATCATTAGAGACGCCATCGGTGAAGTCATACTTTCCGGTTTCCCCGTTCAGTGTTGCGGTGACATTCATGATATTGTCGGAAATGGTGCCGCCATTCAGAATGACGCACTCATTGCCCCAGGAGTCATCATTGTATTGTACGCCGCCGCCATAACCGGTGGTGATGTTGCTGGTGATCTCACCGGCATTCATTGTAAAGGACCCGCTGCGGCGGACAGAGACGCCGCCAGCCAGAGAAGGATTTCCTACCGAGCAGTTATTCGAGATACTGCCGCCATCCATGATAAAGCTTCCGCGGGACACAATGACTGCGGCGCCGTCATTAACAGAGGTATTGCCCGTGATTTTGGCACCGTCATACATTGTCAGCCTGGCGCCGGTAAAGTTGTTTGCCAGCCAGATACCGGCAGAATACTGGGTGCTGGTGTTATCTCGGATGGTGCCATAAAGGTCGATCACAATACCAGGGCCCTGAGCGTAGAGTGTAGCCGCCCAGACAGTGTTATGATGAATGTCTGCATTAGGACCGATCTTACAGTACAGACCGCCAGACTCATTCAGATTAATGGCATTTCCACCGTTTATGATTCCACAGATCTCACCATCGATCATGATGTTGATGGAATCCGCAGGCTGGGTGGTGGAGCCGTATCCCATTATGGCGGTACCAGCAAGGTTACAGATTTTCGCGCCGTCCGCCATTTCAAAGCTGCCCTGGTTCACATATACTGCGCTGTCGATTTTGGCGCTTACGTTGGTATTGTCAAACAGAGCGGTGCTGCCAAAGGTGACATCCGCATTGTTGCGAACATGGACGGCAACACCGCCCTTACCCTGCCACATATCAGCGTCACTGGAGATATCGGAAATGGTTCCGTTGATAACAGCGCTGCCGCCGTCAGCATACACCGCGCGGCCCGTAATATTGCGGATCTCCGAACCCTCCTCCATGACGAGGCAGCTTCCCTGAAGCCAGACCGCACCGGCAGGTCCCACCTCTTCGGGCGGGCAATTCTTGATGGTATCGCTTCTCACACGGTCGGTAACACCAATGTCCTTAATGACCGAGCCGCTCTGCATGGTGATCTGGACATTGCCGGTGGCATACACTGCCGACATACCGCCAAAATCCTGCAGCACAGCGCCTTCGCCCAGGGTAATGTTCACCCTGCGGTCACTGAGGCCGTGGGCCGTAACGACAGCGTCCTGAACAAAAGCTAGATTGCCGTTCTCAGGCTGTGCGCCGTTGATCGTGCTGTTGGTTTGGGCGAAGTAGGTGCCGTCATGCTTGCCGTCATCTGTAAGGACAATGTTTTTGAGCGTGACGGAAGCAGCGTTGTCGCTTGTGCCAGAGGCTGCGTCGCTGGTCGTGACCTCAATAAGTGCGCCGTTATACCAACTTTGATGATTGTCGGCAGCGGTTACATTTTTGCCCCGCGTCAGCGTGACCGGATTTTCCGGATCTGCTGAGGTAATGGTGAGATGCTTGTCCGTGACTCGGGCGGTCCTGGTGTCGGCAATAGTCAGATCAGTCAGGACATGGATGGTACTTCCATCTTCTGCTTTCTCTACCGCCTTGAACAAAGTAGCATAGGGGTTATCCTGTGTTCCATCGCCGGTCTCATCGCTGCCAGCCGATGATACATACACGATCTTGTCCGATTCGGGCTCCGGCTCGTTGACCGGTGCGGGCTCTGCCAGGGTATCTGCTGCCGTGTTGGGTGCGGTTTCCGGCTCTTCCGCGAAAGCTACAGCCGGGAGAAGACTCAACAGCATGGCGCAGGTAAGCAGCAGACTTAAGATATGCTGTGTGGTTCGTTTCATCTGCTTTCCCTCCTGTATAAAATTTGTGCGTCTCCACGCACCTGAGATCGGGACGGTGTTGCTTGGCGGCGCCGCTGTTTGCGTATGCTGCCCGCACACACTGGACAGCCGCACCGCTTTGGACCGGAACGGGAATAAACGACGGCTTTCCACACATGGCCCAAGGAGCACGCCCACCATACCATCCGGTGGGAGCTGGCGGTTACCATCTCAGGGGTCAGGCGGCCATTTAGGGTCGGGTGCCACTGGGATGCCAGCTCAGGCTCCACAGTGGCCAGATCATTAAAGCCGGCCAGAACCTTTTTCCCGGCACAATAGGGGCAGCCGCTGCCCCGAATGGTTCTCGCTCCAACGACAGCCTGATAGGAATGCCCCAGCTTGCATTGCCACCAGACCTTTCGGTTTGAGTAAGGAGAAACCTGGTCGGGTGTCCGTGTCCCGTTCTTTGTGGGATGCCACTGGGCCGCAATCTCCGGGAACAGACTGGCCAAATCGTTTTCGCCGGAGAGAACTTGCTTTCCGGCGCATATGGGACAGCCGTTTCCGGAAACACGAGCAGCTATCTCAGCCTGCCAGACGTGCCCTCTGGAACACAGCCACCAGACCTTGCGGCGGCTGCCTGGAAGAACCTGGGTAGGCCTCAGAGGCCCGTTTTGTGTGGGATGCCATTGCTGCGCCAGTTCAGGATAAACAGTGGCCAGGTCGTTTTCGCCCGACAGCAGTGTCCGATTGGCACAGACAGGGCAGTTGCACCCGCCGACTCTGGATTTGATCTGCGCCTGCCACTCATGTCCCTTGGGACAGAGCCACCATACTTTCCGATGGCTGCCGGGAAGTACCTCCGTTGGCAGCAGAGGCTGATTTTTTACTGGGTGCCACTGACTGGCCAAGGCGGGATACCGGGAAGCCAGGTCTGTTTGTCCGGGAATAGGGCGGGTGCCGGCACAGTATGGACAGCCAGACCCGCCGCTGGTGCGGGCGGTTGGAGCCGCAGACCAGATATGCCCGTGTTCGCAGCGCCACCAAACCTTCCGTTTGCTTCCATAGCTGATTTGTTCAGGCGTAACTGTTTTATTGAGGGCATAGTCCCACTCTTTGAGCAGGGCGTATTCCCCTGTGCGAACACAATACGCATAAAGTGATTCCTGCATATCAGCCTCCCCTCTCTGGACAGAATCTGTATTCTGTCTATTTGAAGTGCGGACTGGGTCGCTGCAGCCATTCTGAAAGAAAAAATCCATTTTGAGCCTATCTCAAAATGGGCAATGGGCTTACAACGGCACATTGGATTATCGGTAAATTGGTGTTACCGGAAGATGTATAGCTTTGAAAATTACAATTATGTTGATTTATGTAAGTCAAACTGCTACAATATAAGAGACGGTGTAGCTAAACCAATGGGTATTTTGTCTCATCCGCTTTGCCGGTGAGACAGAATACAGATTCTGTCCTATCGAATCAGTTTTAGTCGTTCCAGCATTCGAGTATGCTCCGCGCCGGTGGAAACTAAATAAATGCGGGTGGTTTCAATGGCGGAGTGTCCCAATACGTCGGCCAGCTTGGCTACATCCCGACAGGCGTTATAAAATGTCCGGGCAAACAGGTGCCGAAGATTGTGCGGAAATACCTTGGAAGACTCCACGCCAGCATCTTTACACAGCGCTTTCATTTCTGCCCATATCTGTTTCCGGGATAACGAATGACCACTTCTGGTGAGAAAAAGCTCACCGGAAGTGATTTTATTTTTTCGGGCATATTTTTGCAGCTTCCTGCACAATTTGCCGGGAATGAGAATCGTGCGGATCTTTCCCTTCAGAAAGACCTCGGCCTTGTTCTGTTGGACAGCTTCCAAAGTGATATATTTTACTTCCGACACCCGGATGCCTGTGGCACAGATGGTTTCGATGAGCAAAGCCAGCCGATCTTTTTTCTGGCGCTCGGCAGTGGAGACGAGTCGGCTGTACTCGTACTTGGTCAGTTCACGGCGGTCCTCCCGAAAAAGCTGCCGCTGCAGCTTGAGGTGTCTGACTCTGCAGTCCTGCCATCCGCAGCAGGACAGGAAACGGTCCAGTGCTGTCAGCTTGCCATTAATGGTAGAGGGATGATAGCGGCAGGAGAGCAAATACTCTTTCCATTGTGCCACGGCGGCCTTTGATACCTGGGCGCCGGAGAGCCAAGCGGCAAACTGCCTTACCTCCCGGAGATATTTTTCCAGGGTGGCGCCGCTGCGTTCCTCTTCCCGCAGGTGTTGCTCAAAGCAGCCGAGCAATTCGGCGGTGATCATTCGCTTTTTCATAAGAGCCTCCTTTGCAAAACAGTGATTTTAGTTTTCCGTGCCCTTGAACAGTTATGCCCAGCAGCCCGCAGGAAAGGAAAAAAGAGCGGATCAGATCATTGCAACCGAAAAATTTTGTCCTTTCCTAGGGGAAGTGTGTGTGGTATACTGACCTTGCGGAAGGAAGGAAAACAATTCCATTTCTTCCATAGTTGATCGATGAGGAGGAGTCCGCATGTATTGGAACCGAAAAGACCTCCGGTGTCGGCGGAGGAAATCGACTCAGATTTCAGCGGCGCTGACCGCCGGGGCGTTGCTGCTGACCTCCGCGGGTTTTCTGGCTGGATGCAGTAAGAAATTGTCTGACTCGGCAGAAGAGAAATTTCCCATCTCTGAAGAGCATACCCAGGAGGTTAGTACCGTCCAGGCCCTTCCGCGGATCCAGCTACTGAATTTCAGCGGAGCGGAGAAAGCGGAGATCACCCCATCGGTGCCGGCCTACAGAGTGTCACCGGGATTGAGCAATGTGGTCAATACAGATCAGTTTTACCTGTCTGATGATGCGGTGAATCAGCTGGAGGAGAATCTGTTTGTAGTAACCAATAGCTACGGCCACGAGTTTTTTGAGCTGTATGAGAGCAATCGGTATAATCTTGTCCCAAACTTTGTCACCGTAGACTCCATGATGCACACCTACCACCTGTATTTCAGCCTGCTGCTCAGCCGGACAGAAAAGAATTACCTGGCTGACGGGCTGCTCGATCTGAGTAAGGGAATGCTGGAGAGCAGCATGGCCCAGTACGATGCGCTCAAGGGCAGCGAGTGGGAAGAGGCTGCCCGCCGCAATGTGGCATTTTTTGCGGTGGCGGCTGTGCTGCAGGACCCGTCGGTCCAGATCCCCGACTACGCCGCCGACCTTGCGGAGATGGAGGTGGACAGGATCAACGCCGCTGCCGGTATTGATACCTGCGGAATTAGTGGGGCTTTTATGGACTATACCCAGTTCATCCCCCGGGGATACTACGAGGGCGACCAGGTGCTGGAGCAGTATTTCCGCGCCATGATGTGGTATGGACAGGTGAACTTCGGCCAGAAGAACGAGGATATGAACCGCAGCGCACTGCTCATGAATCTGTCCATGGCCGGTGATAACCTTTCGGCCTGGGAGATGATCTATACTGTTACATCCTTTTTTGCTGGGGCCAGCGATGATTTGACTTATTATGACTATGAGCCGGCAATCAGGACAGCCTACGGCGGACTGCCGGCAGTGGTCGATCTTCCCGGCAGCGACAAGGCCTTCGATGCTTTTGTGGCTGCCATTGAGGCAATGGAGCCTCCGGCCATCAACTCCGTGCCTGTGTGGGATGGCACCCAGGATATTCAGGAACTGAATAAGGGGTTCCGCTTTATGGGCCAGCGGGTTACCGTTGATGCCGCCATTATGCAGAAGTTGGTGTACAGCCAGGTGAAGGAGTCGGCCGACGGGGACAAGCGGATGCTGCCCGACGTGCTGGATGTGCCGGCGGCCATGGGTTCGGATGCGGCCCTGGCGCTGCTGGAGCAGCAGGGCGCCGCCCAATATCCGGGCTTTATGGAGAACATGGAGCGGCTGCGGAGCACCATTGCCCAGGCGCCGGTATCCGCATGGAACGCAAGTCTATACTCCAGCTGGCTGTATACGCTGATGCCCCTGCTGGAGGAAAAGGGAGAGGGCTATCCATCCTTCATGACCAGCCAGGCCTGGCGGCAAAAGAGCCTGGAGACTTTTGCGGGCAGCTTTACCGAACTCAAGCACGATACCGTGCTCTATGCCAAGCAGATCATGGCGGAGATGGGGGACGGGCCCATTGACCAGGTGGACGACCGGGGCTATGTGGAGCCGGAGCCGGAGGTGTTCCGCCGGTTCTATCTGTTGGCCCAGCAGACCGCTGAGGGGCTGGATCGGTACGGACTGATCAATGGGGAAGACAGGGAAAACCTGTCCCGCCTGGCCCAGCTGGCCGGGAAGCTCCAGACCATTTCCGAGAAGGAACTGCGCAACGAGCCCCTGACCGACGAGGAATATGAGCTGATCCGCACCTACGGCGGCAATCTGGAGCACTTCTGGATCGAAGCCGTCAAGGATAAGGCAGAGAGCGACTATCTGGAGACTCAGGAGATACCCGCCTCTCTGGTGACCGATATCGCCACCGATCCCAACGGCACTGTGCTGCAAATTGCAAACGCCATGCCCCAGGAGATGGTGGTGGTGGTGCCGGTGGACGGCACTCTGCGGCTGGCCTCCGGCGCGGTGTACGACTTCTATCAGTTCACCTGGCCCATGGAGCAGCGGTTGACCGATACTCAGTGGCGGCAGATGATCGGCGAGTGGGTGGGTCCGGACGGCAACTATAACTGGGAGGGCAGGGATAGCCTGGTCAAGCCTGCCTGGACGGAAAGCTATCGGAGCAATTCGTGGTGAGACGGGGACTCCTGGCTGCACTGGCAGTTGGCGCCTGTCTGCTAATGATCGGTCTTTGGTGGGCCGCCCGAGGGGACGGCCCACCGGAGTGGGTGGTCTGGCATACGGCTGATTTGAGTGGAGAACCTGCCTGGAACGAGCCGGAGCGTATTACCCTGGAGGACCGGCGCGCCGTCCTGTGGAGCGGAGATAAAAAGATCTGGCAGTCGGAGCCCGACGAGCCGGTCCAGGACGTGCTCTGGTGTGATATCGACCACGACGGACGACGGGAACTGATGCTCCTGTGCTGGCGGCAGGGTCGCTATGGCCAAAGCCGCCCATTCTGGGAGGAGGAGGCAGAGGAGCGTGTCTGGTCCCAGCACATCTTTATCTACGACTGGACCGGGAAGATGGTCAAACCCATCTGGATGGCCTCTGACCTGGGGGTGGAAGTGGAAGGCTGGTCCTTTACGCCGGAAAGCCGTCTGATGCTGGAGGAGCGGTCCGGCCGGGTGAGTGCCTGGGACTGGATCTCATGGGGACTCAGCACCCTGCCGGAGCGGCCGGAAACGGCGGAGCTTACCGTGGCCGCCCTGGGAGAAAACCTGATTCACCGCCCCATCTACGACTACGGTCTGCGAAAGCTGGACGGGAATTTTGACCACCTGTTTGCCGGGGTGGCAGAGGAGCTGGCCCGGTATGATATAACCTGCATCCATCAGGAGACCATCTATGTGGACCAGCGCCAGGACTACAGCGATTATCCCACCTTCGGCACACCGGTAGAGGTGGGGGAGGCGGTGATCCGTGCCGGATTTGACATCGTGAGCTGTGCAAGCAACCATGCCCTGGACAAGGGGGCCGATGCCATTGACCTGACAGCAAATCTCTATCGGCGGGCCGGGATACTCTGTCCCGGTATCCAGCCGGTGGAGGACGGCGGCTATCAGCCCTACCAACTGCTGGAGCGGCAAGGCATCACCTGTGCCGTGCTCAGCTATACCCAGATGACCAATGGCCACGCTCTGCCGGAGCAGGCACCCTATGTGCTCCATACTCTGGATGATGAGGACCTGGTGCGCCGGGATCTGGCGGCTGCTGCAGAGGCGGCGGACTTTGTACTGCTCTTCGTCCATTGGGGTACTGAATATTTGCCGGAGCCAGATGAGACCCAGCATTATTGGGCGCAGGTTTTTGCCGACTGTGGTGTGGATGTGGTGCTGGGCACCCATCCCCATGTGCTCCAGCCCTGCGAGTGGGTCACCGGAACAGACGGGCAGCGGACGCTGGTGTACTACTCATTGGGTAACTATATCTCGGCTCAGACCGATGAGCCATGCCGCCGGGGCGGCATGGCCTATTTCGCCCTGAACCGGGAAGGGGATCAGTGCAGCGTCACCAACTGGGGCATGAAAACCGTTCTGACCCGGGAAATGAATGGATGTTATACCACAGTTCTGGAAGACGCGGGAACCCGGACGGTGCCCTGACAAAAAAACATCCGGACCTGACGCTGTTGGGCGTCAGGTCCGGATGTTTTTTTGATGAAAGAGGCCCCGGACGCCAGACCGGTGGGCCGCTGGAGACTGCATATCTGGAGACGCAGCGATCCATCAGCGGCGGGAGGAACGAGGGGATGTGCCATTTGATACGGGGTGCTGTGCCACGGCTTGCCGGACCACTTTTTCATAAGGCCCGATTATGGCCTGAGTCATTTTGTTCCCAGCCTTTTTCCGGAGGGAGGGGATGGCCAGCAGCGTACCCACCAGCCGCATCTGCCAGATCCGTTTTTTCTGTTTCTGGGGGAAGTCATAAATACCGTGGGCTTTGTAGAATTTGTGGTCCGCTTTCATCAGGCCCTGCATGATATAGGTCAGATCCCGGAAGATCTTCATTCCGCCCACACCGTAGAAATTGGCTGGGCGGGTGAGCTTGTGTTCCATGGCGAAGGCCAGTTGCTCGGCCAGACTCCGGATATCCGCTGCCGTATCCCCCTCATCGGTGGCTACGCCGCACAGGTAGTTGCCGCCCACCTCGGCCCGGCTCTCCGCGATCATCCGGAGATTGGGTTCATATTGGTAATCACCGCTGATCAGATAGGCGATGGGTGTGCCATGGGTAACGGTGCGATGCCCGTTACAGAACTGCCGGTCGTCAAAGCATTTGAAGCTGGAGTGGGTGTAGTGGTCGGAAATGCTGAAAGCATAGACAAAACCGTCGGCGTTTTGAATGGTATTCCGCAGGAAATCATCAAAGCCGTCCTGATAGACGCATTTTCCAGTGATAGCGCAGCCAAAGCAACCCAGGCAGCCGCCGCCGAAGGGGAACTCCCGCAGGTTGACGACTCGGCTCTTATAGGGCAGAGCAGCCTGGAAATCGACGATCATATGGTTTAAATTTTCATCATCCGGGGCACAGTTGGTGACAATGACTACGTCTTTGGAGTTTTGCTTGGGGGAGACGGGCAGGACAGGCTGGTAGACTGCTTTGTCACGGGTGGGGGCGCTTACTGGCGGAGTGACAAATAAATGGTGCGCGCAGGAGAAGATCAGCTGGTCGAAGAAGTGTCTGGCTTCTTGACGGCCCTGGGGGCTGAGCAGGTCCTCCATGTCAGCGGACAGTCCTCGTACCACCTTCATGCCCAGATCAAAGCAGTTGTCCTCCACATATCGATGGGCAGTCACATCGTAAAAATGTTTGGAGGTGGTGATCTGGGAGGCGTATTTGCCGGACAAATCCACGCCGTCCGCCTTAATGAGCTCCATCAGCCGGTGGAGCTGATAGGGAGCAAGAAAGGTATAGACAGGGTAGCAGAACAGAATAAGGTCGGCATCTTCCAGCGCGGACCGTACCGGGGAAAAGTCCTTTTCGCAGGCTTTGATGCGCTGCCCCACCGGCAGAAAGGCAAAGGTGTGCTCTGGGTGCAGTGCCTGTAAATACAGGGCTGTATGAACGGTGGTGGAATTTTTGCCCTTGGGGCTGGCGTTGAGTACAAGAATCTTCATGGACACCCCTCCCAAATATAAAGTGAACGGCAGTGCCGGTTGGGTTTCAACTGGGGTATATTCGTAGTATAATTGTACCATATCACAGAGAAAATACCAGAAAAACTACGAAGTTCGCAAGATTTGACCTGTGCAGAGCGAAATGAGCCTTTTCAGAACGTACAGTGATATATCATTTCTGTGGGATGAAGTTTTATTGCGTACTTTTGAACTGTGATGCTTGAGATCCGAAGCAGAGCCGCTGTCATGCGGAGCTGCGGGAGTTGCCCCAAATCCCTCTTTTGGGGGAGTGACAAAGGGATGCTTTGTTCTTATAATAAAATCGCATGAAAAGCGGGGGAGCTGAGCGTATGGAGGGATTCTATTTTTCAGAGGAGATCCAACGAAAACTTGCTTACATATATCAAAGCAGCCTGACCATGATCGAGGCGCCCGCAGGCTATGGAAAAAGTACGGCAGTTCGCTGGGCCATGCGGGATGTTGCTCCGGAACAGGTGCGCTGGTTCACGGCGGTGAGCTTTTTGCAGGATACCAGTCTGGACTGGTTCATCCGGCAGATCGGCATCCTGAATAAAGATGCGGGCGCGGCCCTGCGGGGACTGGGTTTTCTGAATCGCAGCAATGTGAGCAATGCCGCGGACATCTTGTCCCGGCTTTCGGTGACTACACCGTGCTACCTCATTCTGGACAACTTTCAGCTGATAGGCGATAACTGGCCGTTGCCTCTTTTGCAGGCCATGGCGGACCGGCACCAGGACGGGCTGCACGTCGTTCTAATCTCTCAGAACTTCAAAAAGCTGCGGGCGGTCTTTGAAAGCAGCTCCGGCGTTTCCAGGCTTCACTCCAGAGATTTCCTGTTGGGGAAAAAGGACATCCTGAACTATGCACGGCAACTGGGCCTGAATCTGTCCCGTCAGCAGGCGGATGGAGTTTACCGGAATACGGAGGGGTGGGCCGCGGCGGTGGCCCTGTATTTGAAAAGCCTGCAGGATACCCCGGACAGATTGCCGGAATTTCACGATATGGACGGGCTGCTGCACGAATTTTTCTGGAGAAAGGTGTCCTGCCGGGAGCAGGAGATGCTGCTGCGTGTGGCAGTATATGACTGCATCAAAGAGGAGCAGCTGCCGGACATTGCCCCCGGGCAGGAGGCGGCTTTGCAGAACCTCCTGGTGCGTACCCCCCTTATGCACCATGATCTCCGGGCCAGAGCCAGCTATCCCCACGAATTGCTGCGGCACTTTCTGCTGGAGATGCTGGAAACCATGCCGCCGGACTTCCGTTGTCAGGTTTATGAGGCTGCCGGGGACATTTATCGTCGGGCGGGGAACAACAAAAGGGCCGTGGAGTGCTTTTTCCGGGCAGGTAACGATGAGCAGCTGCTTTCCTGTGAACTGATCGGCCTTTTGGGGGAGAACTTTGGCTCCATCAGCTATACCGGCCTGGCCCGTCAGGTACTGCGGCGGTGTCCCCGGGAGACGTTGGCTCGATACCCCCTCTCCATGCTGCGGCTGTGTCTGGCCCTCTTTGGAGGTACGGATTTCAGAGGCTTTGAAGAGGCACTGGAGCAGAGCAGAATGATTTTGGAGGAAAACGGCAGCAAACAGCTGATGGGCGAGTGGTACCTGCTCTCCGCTTTCCGGGAGTTTCCCGATATCCCACGCATGAAGGCCCGCTATCTGGAGGCCGTTCCCCTGATGCACGCCCCCTCCCAGCTTTTTGATCAAAAGGAGCCCTATATGTTCGGCACCACCTCCATGTGGTATCTCTTCTACCGTACGCCGGGAAAGATGATGGAGACGGCGGAAGAGCTGCGGGATATGCTGGAAGTCTACAATTCCCTGACCGGGTATCACGGCGCCGGAGCCTATGAACTGTACTTGGGCGAGGCCCTCAGTGTCCAGGGACGGTTTGACGAGTCGGATATCTATGCCCACAGGGCGGCAATGCTGTCTGAGCAGTGGCAGAACGCAACCATTACCTACGGTGCGGCCTTGCTGCTGGGCATCAACGCCATCTACCAGTCGGATATGATCTCCCTGCAGAAGGCCATCGAATATCTGGAGACCAAGGCGCTGGCCTATCCCTTTTTGCAGCACACCGCCATCAATACCCAGATGGCGGAGACGGTCCGTACCTATCTGCTGGGCCTCATGATGGAGCCGGACCGCTCCGCGGCCTGGGCAAGAGGCTCTGCAGATATGCTGGGGGACCTTACCTTCACCAACTTTATGGCAAAGACCAACCGGATCACCGATCTGATTCTCAAGAAAGAGTACAAACGGGCCATTGCCAGCGTAGAGGCATCCCTTCAGCTGGACCCCCGTCTTATCTCCCTGTCTACCCGCAACTTCATGTGCGTAGGTCTGTCCCTGTGCTATCTGTCCATGGGGGCCATACCCAGGGCGGCAGAGTGGCTGGAGCGGTCCCTGTCTCTGGCGGAGCAGGACAAGAACTATACCTTCCTGGCCTGTTTCCGAAAATATCTCTCCATTCTGTTTTTGCTCCCCTCCATCAAAAAGAAGCATCAGGCCGCCATCGCGGAGATCAAGGCCATGGAGATCCACTACACCAGAGCGGAGGAGAGCCGGATTTTCGCTATGCTGGAGAAGTACCCGGACCAGATGACGGAACTCAGTGACCGGGAGCGGGAGGTGGCCCAGCTGGCAGCAGAGGGCCTGAGAAACAAGGAGATTGCCCAGCGGCTCTTTATCTCTGAGGAGACGGTGAAGAGCCATATCCGCAGCATATTCAATAAAACTAACATTGACCGCCGAAGCAAACTGGTGGATCTGCTGAAATAAGCCCCTTAAAATCCCCCGTTTGGGGGATGTGTGCAGCATAGGAATTCTGTATGATTTAGACAGAGTTCCTATGCTGTTCTTTTTTGAAAGGAGGAGGTTTTATGGAAGCCGCCAGCACCACCCTACGGGTACTCCCGGATTATCAGATCAAGCTTTGCTTTCCCAACGGCAGCGAGGCGGTCATTGACATGAAGCATAGGGTCCACGCCATCCGTTTTGGAAGACTGTCTTCTCCGGGCCTGTTCCAAACAGCCCGTTTGGTGGACGGCGAGGTGGTCTGGGACAACGGGACTTATTGTGTACGGGCATCCATCAATGAACTGCTGGATTCCATGCAGATGGACGGATGATAAGGAGGAAACTTTATGAGGAAGAGAGTGTTGAGCCTGCTGTTGGCAGCCTGTATGACGTTCTCGGTGCTTCCTGCTACGGCCTATGCCGCCGTGGGCGAGCTGCTGGGGAACAGCCCGGCTCAAAACCAGATGCTGCTGGAGCAGCTCTCCGCCCTTACCGGCGGAGATGCCCAGGCGGTCTATGACGTACTGGAGCAGTATGGCCTGCTGGACGAAAACGGCCAGCTGAAAACAGACCAGACCGTGGATCTGAACGGAAAGACCTACACGCTGGAAGAGATGGAGACCCTGTTGGGCGACCCGGGCACCGACCTCGGCCAGATCGGCTATGTGGACGGAGTGCCCATCGCGCTTGGGGATCTTAAAACCATCATTGCCATCGAGCGGGAGATGGCCCGCATCCAGGAGACCTATTTCTCCGGGAAGGCCTTTGAGGGGGAGAGCCTCACGAACCTCAGCAGCCTCATGGCCCATCTCCAGAGCGAGGGCATCACCCTGAATGCCGGGGCCGTGAACACCACCGCTGTGGTGGATGTGAGCAATTTTACCTCCGTCAAAGTGTCGGAGATAAAAGTAAACGATTCTACCTTTTGGTTGCCGGAGGATGCCGTCCTCTCGGTGGACGTCCGCCTGGACCCCGGGCTTGTGGGATTGAGTACCGTCTCGGTGTGGATAGGAACGGAAATGATCGAGTTAACCCCTAATCAACCATCCGCTACTCTGGTATATCATGCCACAGAAGCTGGCAGTGTGGGAATAGGGATCTATGCTGACGCCGATACTGCCCCCGAGTACGCCTACGGCCAGCTGGCCGGGGCGGTGCAGTTCAGCAACGCCAAGGGATTCGTGTTCCAGAACGGGAATGATTACTCCGATTCCCACACGGTGCGGGTGACCAAGGACGTGGAAGTGCCCGACCTGTCCACTTGGTGGGAGGATGACAACTGGGACACAGGCTATAACGCAGAGGGAGGATTAAACAGCCCTATCGTTTCGGAGTTTAACTTTCCTATTCTCAACTCCTCTGACAGAGGTTCCAGCGGTTCTGACAAAGCGGCCGGAATCACTGCACAAGATGTCAATGCGTTCATCGCTTTGCTTCAAGGGGCCAAAGGATTGACGGAAGCAGACCAGGTATCAGAAGGTGATTTCGTCTACTTTACGGTTTCCGGAACTTTAGTCCATATTACCGGAGAGAACCCGAATGCATATGTCGTACCACCCGATGTGTGGGGAAGCTATACGAGAAATGCGTACTTTCTCCCAAGCACTGACTATGATTCATCCCAGACGGCGGACAGAGTGGAGCTTAACGGTAACTATGGTTTTAGGTATGCAAACTGGAAATCAGGAGGCGAAAACTCCTTTGAATTAGAAGCCTATACCAAGTTGGGAACAAACGCTGTCCCGGATAAACTTGTCATTGTCCACCCGTTCAAGCAGGCCGCTTCGGGATTCTTGGAAAAAAACAGTTGGCAGCAGATTAAATCCTGCCGTGTGGAACTGACCAATGACAAGACCGCTCCCAAATTAACTGCTGCCACCGCCCCCAGCGCCACCTACCGGCCCGGCCAGCTGGTGCCGGTGACCCTCGCCTTCGATGAACTGGTGTATGTGAACGACAACGCCAGCATCGTTTTCAACGGCGGTGAGGCCAACGGAGGCGTAACCCTCAACGCCGACCAGCTGCACATGAGCAAGGCGGGCAACCAGATCCTCCTGTGGTACCCGGTGCAGAAGGTGGACGGCGCTCAGGTGACCATCACCTCCTGCTCCGGCATCACCGATATCTTTGGCAACGAGGCGGTCATCAACGGCGAGACCGCTACGGGGGCCACGCTGGAGAGCGCCCTGTACCGGGACGCCGCTACCGGGGTCAGTGCCGAATATGATGCGGTCAGCGGCATGGCCACTACTGTCATCACACTGGACGGCAACACCGCCTACAAGACCAAATACAACAACTATCACCAGCCCACCGATGGCTCTCCCAAGGAGCTGCCCTTCCGGGCGGTGGTCACCGGCTCCAACGGCGTGATCGCCACGGAGCAGGTCTATGTGAACGAGGACGGCGAAACATTCTCCACCCAGCCTTTCGCCGTCACCCCTCAGACGACGGAGCAGACCTACACCGTCACCCTCCAGGTCAACGAGGGCACACGGGAGGATTCGAACTGGCAGGACCTGTCCTACCGCACCGACCTGAAAGACACCTTTACCGTGGCGGCTCTGATCCCGGCGGACAAGGTAGAGGTCACGCCGGAATCGGATGAGAAAAACTACACCCTCTCTCTGGCGGATACCGTCCGCCCCACCCTCACCGCCAAGGTTTACGGCCCGGACGGCACGACCCTGGCCACCCACCAGAGCGGCAAGTGGTCCAGCAGCGATCCGGACATCGCCACCATCAGCACGGAGAGCGATTACTCCGGCAAGGTGGCCCTCACCGGACAGAAGATCGGTACAGTGACCTTCACCTTCACCGCCGACAACGGCACACCGGATGACCCCAGCGACAAGACCGGCACCTCTGAGACCTACACCGTGACGGCGGGCGACTCCCTGGCCCTGGTCATTCCAGAGGGGGCTTCCACCATCGTAGCCCGACAGAACACAGCCGCTACCATACTGTGGAGTTCCAATGCGGCTCTGTTTGCACCTGACAAGGACTTTTCCTACACCATCGAGCTCTTTGAAGGCAATTTTGCAACCGAGACGGAGCTGACCGCCGAGCCGGTGTGGAAAACGACTGCCACCAAGGACCAGAACAGCGTCCAGATTTCGGAGGATGTGCTGAACGAGCTGTCCAGCGGCAATACCCCCGCCTATACCGTGCGGGTCTCCATGCCACACCCCAACGGGTCCGGAGACGACGTCCGGCTGTCCGCCCTGGCCTGGATCGTAGTGAGGCCTGAACCTGCCCAGGCCCAGCTTATCCGTCCGGAGAGCATCTATTGGAAGGACAGTGACGGCTCCGTCTCCATCGGATGGACAGCGGAGAACCTGACCGAGGGCGGCGGGCAGACCGTTACCCTTACCATCCTGCGTGTCACAGAGGACAATACCTCTACCGAAATCTGCAACGAGATCCGTTCCGGTCCCTCCGGTACTTATCCGCTGCAGTTGGCCAAGGTGGCGGACGGCTATCTGAAGGACACCTATCAGGTGATGCTGCGGGTGGACAATCCAGGCGAGGCCCCCAGCACCGACTCCTTCCCTCTGTATGTCTACAACGGCGACGCTCTGAAGATCGTGGACAGCGGGGGGAATCAGATCAGCACCCTTACCCTGGACAACGCCGGAAAGGTCAGCGGTAATCTGCCCACCAGCACGGCTGAGATCCTGGCCATGCGGCAGGAGTTGGGCCTGCTGGACTTCATCGGCATCAACTACGGCGATTACAGCTGGAATTCCTTTAAGGACGGTATCGCCTGGGCTACCGACAACGACGCCATCGCGGTGAACTATAAGCAGGGCGGGCTGTATGAGAACATCAAGAACTTCTCCTTCAGCACCTATCTGCCGGAAGTACAGATGGGTATCTCCTCGGTGGAGGGCGGCACCGCTAAAGTGACGGCCACCCATGCCGCCACCGGCATGACGGCTGAGGTAACGGTCACCGCCAATACCCTGCGGGACAAATTCTATCTGTTCCAGGTGACCCCGGCGGCTGAGACCACCCTGCGCTATCAGGATGGCACCGGCGCTGAGCGGACGGTAAAGACCAACTCTGAGGGCGTGCTGGCCCTCTACGAGCCCAACGGCATCGCCAGCGACGTGTGGCTCAGCTCCGAAACCGGAGACACCGAATACATGGGTACCATCTATCGGCAGGACCTCCAGTCCGGCGAGCGGGACGCTACCAAGCTCCAGCTCTATCCTCTGAACACCTTCCGGCTGCGGGAGGCAGCCAAGGCAGAGCTGACCTTCGCGCTCCCCGGCGGTGCGCCGCTGGCCAACACCGATGTCACGGTGCGGGGCGGTGTGTTTAAAAACGGTTCTTTCTGCGAGACCGCCGGTCTGGGCACCAGCCGCGGCAGTATCGGCGCAGCGGGGGAGAACCAGCAGGACACCACCTTTACCACCGACGAAAACGGCAAGATCATAGTCTACTTTGACGCCACTCAGTTCTGGTCCCAGGCGGCAGGGGAGAGCGCTGGTACAGTGGTGTCTCCCGTGGACAAGATCCAGTATGTGCTGGAGATCCGGGATATCGTCAATAACACCTATTATCCCGTATTCCAGGTGGTGAACGGCAGCGTCAGCGTCCAGCAGGAGATGCGGACCGCCGCCGGAGTGGTCGTGCTGGAGGAGGTGTCGGCCGACGAGGCGAATAAACCTTTCGTGGCCCGGCAGACCATCGATTACGATCTGCCCAGTGGAGAACTGGTGGATGTACGCCACTCTACCGGCTTTGTAGGCCCCAACAACACCTTTAAGCAGGCTACCCTTACCACCACCATGCTCCTTTGGGGCCAGACCGGTGAGGCCAAAGACTATTCCCTGGCCGTGGTGGACGAGTTCGGTTATACCCCCAAGGAGCAGAGCAGGGATTCCAGCCGGTATCCTTTTGCCTCCATGATAGTGGTGGAAAACACCATGACCCTCAACGAGGAGACCATGACCACATCCGGTTGGATTCCCGACGGAAAGGACGTGGGTCTCAAGACCAGGCTGACCAAAGACAATGCCCTGGTGCAGGAGCGGACCATGCCCTTCCGGACCATCGACCTGACCCGGGTCATTCCGGTCAACGAGGATGAGAACGTCACCCAGATGCTGGTGACTATGCAGGGTTCCAGCATTCTAAAGGGCGTGGATTTCGGCAATGTGGGCGGCAGCAATATCCTGAAGACCCTCACCGGCCGGTTGGACGATCTCTCCGGTCCCGTGAATGGCAGCGTATTCAAGATGCTTATTGCACCCAGCGAGGACCCCACCGTCTTTAACGCCATCATCTGGACGGGCTATAATACCCTGGGCTTGGAGGATGTGGAGTACTCCGGAGACGGCGTGGCCATCAGCGGGAACTTCCTGTCCCAGAACCTGGAGGCCAACGTGCCCGGCGTAGGCGACATCAGCGAGATGGCTCAGGGTACCTATAATCCCTCCGCCTCCATCCGGGAGAATAAGAACAAGACTACCATCACCAACACCGAAGTGGGCCTCCAGTTGGAGGGCTACTATGAGGCGGAGATACGCTACAACCGGGATACCCAGAAGTGGGAAGTCTTTACCAAGGGCGGCGGCTTTACCGCCGGCGCGGGCGTAGGGTTCGGATTTGACGTCAACGCCATGGCAGGCCCCGTGCCCGTCACCGGCAGCTTTGAGGCTGGCGGCGCTGTGCAGCTGGACTTTAAGGCCGCCGTGCGCTACAGCCAGCAGGGCGCCGGTCTGGAGTGGAGCGATCCCTCCGCTACCGCCGTCACCGACTATCTCACCAATCTGCGGCTCAACGCCTATGTGAAGGCGTTCGGCGGCGTGGGCTTTGACTACTCAATTATTGCACTGAAGATCGGCCTGTTCGGCGAGCTGGATGTGGACAGTCAGAACCGTTTCCTCTCCCGGACTTATCTGAGCGACTCGTCCAAGCAGCAGCTCAACGGCCAGGCGCTGTCCATCCAGAGTGAAGTGGGCATCAAGTTTGTGGCGGAGTTCCTGGCAATCTCCTATGAGGCGGTGCTGGCCTCCGGTCAGTTTGGCGCCACCAAGTCCTTCAACGACTGGAAGACCATCGACGACTACTGGAACAGTGCCAATACCGGCCTGTCCACGCAGAGCCTCCAGGCTATGGCAACCCAGAGCGGCCTGCGGGTGGCAGCTTCCAGTGCGACCCTTCAGGACCGGGATTACCTGGAAACCTATGCCCGAACCTGGGGGAATCCGCTTCGGTCCTTCGCGCTCTTCAGCCTGGATGAGCCCAGCGGCGTGGAGTACCTGCAGAACAATGCCAACCCCGCCTCCTATCCGGAACTGAGCGACGACGGACAGCTGCTGGTGTATATCAGCGACAGCGACAGCCAGAGCATTTATGACAGCCGCGCCCATTTCAGCACCCTGAGCGGCAGCAGCTATGCACCGTCCACAGAGATCTCCCATCCCGCCGATTTTGAGGGCTACGGAGACAGCAATGTGGACGTGGCTGGTACCCAGTCCTTCGCGGCAGCGGCCTGGGTCCGTTTGAACACAGATCTTCCCGGCAAGGATGCCGATGATCCGGTGACAGCAGTAGATCAGAATCTGTTGATGAACGGTACGGAGATCGTGGCCTCCATTTACAACGGCAGCGGTTGGACCTCCGCCCGGCTGACGGAGAATGCTACTCCGGATCTGGCTCCCGCCGTGGCCTCTGACGGTGCCGGCAGGGCAGTGGTGTTCTGGCGCAGTGTTTACAGTGCCGGTCCCGAGGAGGACCTGATGGGCTTTGCCGCCCGGGATCAGATCATGTACAGTGTTTATAACGGCGCTGCATGGAGCGAGGCCAAGATACTCTATAACGGGTCCAGTGGCAGCGTCAAGGCCCTTCAGGCCGCCATGCTGCCCGATGGTACTGCTATGGCAGTGTATACTCTGGATCGCAGCCAGACCGGAAACATCAGTGACTATGAGATCGGCTATACCATCGTAGACGATACTGGTATACCCGGTGCCTCTATGATCGCTACCAGTGACACCTGGCTGGATGAGAATCCCCAGGTGATCGCAGCTGATTTTGGCGGCGGCGATCACCGGTTCGTGATTGGCTGGCACAGCCTCCGCAGTGAGACCGGCGACATCCAGCTGCTGGCTGTGGATGAGGCCGGCGCCATGTCCAATACCTTCCCCGCGTCTCTGTCTGCCATCACCAGCACCGGGGATGCCAGCGTCAGCGGCGATTTCCGCTTTGCCACCCTCAGCGGCGGCTATGGTGTGGACGACCTGACGATCATCTGGAGCGAGCAGGTCAGCGATAGGACCAATGAAGAAGGCCTTACCGCCGCCGCTCACAGCGTCCTGAAGGCAGCCAGACTGCTGCGGGACAACAGCGGCTACCGCCTGTCCGCGCCCCTGGAGCTGGCAGAGCTGCCGGCCAACAATCTGGTGAACCACTTCAGTGCCTACATCAGTGGGGAGGACCAGGTCAAGGCGGTCATCCAGGCCACCTACTACGATAACGAAAACACGGAAACCATCAACGGCGTTGTTGTACCCGGCGAGAAGGCCATGCTCTACACTGCTACCTCTGATTTCGATCAGTATGGGGTGGAGGTAGAGAACATTGGAGTGGACTATGAGAATCTGATGACCAACAGCCTGACTCCCATCCAGTTTACGATCCGCAACACTGGCATCAAGGATCTGTCCGGCTTGACTGTTACCATGGCAGACGGAGAGACCGCTGGACTGGAAACGGTGCTGAAGCCCAACGAGAGCGCGGTCCTGACGGTGTACCACAAGGTGGGCGACACAGTGGCGGATCAGAGTTATACCATCTCTGGGAATCAGCTCTCCAGCGTGACCGGCACGGTCTATCTGGATTACCCCGATATCGGTATCGCCCGGATGGAAGTGCTCAAGGAGGAGGCCGGAAAGCGTACCGTTTCCATGACTCTGTATAACGCCTCCGGCGCGACTCTCGCCGGGAACAAAGAACGGGAGGTCAAACTGGCCCTCTATACCGATAACCTGTTCACGCAGCCGGCGAATGTAACCTGTGCCGGCGACGGCGTTGCCGCAGACAAGAATATCCTCACCATTTCCGGCGGGGATGCCCTGAAGCGCATTGATGAGGGCTCCTTTACCCTGGAGCTGACTTACGATGTGGGCGGCTATGTGACAACGGTGCTTGGGCAGAAGGAGATCCCCAGCAGCGGTGTGTATCTGTATGCCGATGCATGGGCAGAGGGTAAGGTAGGCGAGCAGAGCACTGCCCAGCGCCTGCCTGAGTACCGCGGCGGCAATAATCAGGCGGCGGTGTCCCTGACCGGCGCATATGCCCGCACCGGGGATAAAACCACGCTGGATGTGGTACAGACCAATGCGGATGTGACCACAGCCACGATCACCCTGAGAAACAACTGCCTTCAGGCGTTGGACACCGGGACCCTGGAGGCCACCCTTCTGGATGCTTCCGGCCAGCCGCTGGAGACCAAGACCACCAGCATTTCCGGCAATTTGCCCGGTGAGACCGCGCAGATCAGCCCCATTACATTTAGCCAGCTGGGCAGCCGGGTGGTGGTACACACGATGACCGGCGAGGACAGCCTGTGCTTTGACGGCCTGCCCGTATCTATGGATGATTTTGTCCTGGGTGAGGACGGCACGCTGACATACGCCCTGTCCGAAGTTTCGGCGGATGGCACTTTTGTGACCGCCGTCTCCGGCAGCGGAGAGAAGGTTGCCATCAACGGCAAGGAATTTACCGGCAGCGGAAATCTCTATGTACCCATTGGTGCGGGGGAGACGGTCATCATCGTGACCATCGGAACCAAGATTTACTCTCTGCATATCATGAGTACGCACGCCGGAGCATCCCGCTATAAGATTACCGTGGAAGCCAGCAGCGGCGGCAAGGTGGAGACCGGACAGAGCACGGCCCACGCAGGCATGACTGTTACACTTACCACCAAGCCAGATGAGGGCTACCGGCTTGCAACGCTCACCGTCACGGATAAAAACGGGAAAACCATCACACTGAATGATAAGGGAGATGGTAAGTATACCTTTACTATGCCGTCCAGCAACGTCACGGTGAAGGCGTCCTTTGCCGAGATCACTGCTGGAGACCTGCCCTTCGTGGATGTCCCGTCTGGAATCTGGTATGAGGACGGAGTGCGTTACGTCTATAAGCATGGCCTGATGAAGGGGACCAGCGCCACTACCTTTGCACCCGACATGACCACTACCCGCAGCATGATCGCCACCATCCTGTGGCGGATGGAGGGCAGCCCGGTGGTGGACGATGCAGTGGCGTTTGATGATGTGAACCTGGATTCCTGGTATGGCGAGGCGGTCCGATGGGCCGCCAAAGAGGGCATCGTTACCGGATATGGCAACAACAAATTCGGTCCCGATGACCCTATTACCCGGGAACAGATGGCTACCATGCTTCACCGCTACGCAAGCTATAAGGGACATGATGTCAGCGCGGGAGAGAATGTCAACCTCCTCTCCTATACCGATCTCGCGGAACTTGGCGAGTATGCCGTTTCCGCCATGCAGTGGGCTGTTGCAGATGGGATCATAAACGGCACCAGTTCCAGTACCCTCAGCCCCAGTGGCAACGCAACCCGCTCTCAGATCGCTGTGATTTTGATGCGGTATTGTGAGAAGACGGCAGAGTAACAAAATACGGAGTATTTGGAGAAGGGCATATTGCCCTCTGAATCACCGGCGGTGAGAATACCGCAAAACACGAACAAGGCGCAGGCAGCCTTTGGCTGCCTGCGCCTTGTTTTCCTTCGGCTTCTGGTATGCCAACAAAAGTTCCAGCTTTTTCCGCTGTACTGATTCTGAAGGGAATGTGGTTTATGTAGGGTCCTGATTTGGATATAGACGTTCCTGTTCCCGCAAGCTGGCCAGGAGCAGTTCGCAAAGGAAGTGCCCCAGCTTCTCCATCAGTCCCGTACCATGGATCAAGGGAAAATCACAGTGGTAGTGCTGCTGAACTTGACGCAAAAGATGATTTGCCCAGTCCACAGACTCCATTTCCGTCAGCATTCCGGCGCGGCATTGGTCCTCCAGATGCACATAGAGCGTGACAGCGCCGACCAGAAAGGCATCCCGATCCAGCTTTTCCAAGGTCCTGGAAAATGCGGTGTGTCGATCCGGTGACCGGTCCAGGCACTGCGCGGACAGAGCGGCCGCGGTGATCCCAAAACGCCGCAGCCTTCGAAGTACAGAATGCTGTGCCTGAGCACAAAAACCGGTCTGGCGGAAGAGCGCTTCCATGAGGGCCTCCCGGACGGCCAGCGCAGTCAGCTCGCCAAACTTAAAATGCTTGCCTGCGTTCAATAGCGTACCGGCGTTTCCCACGGGACAGATAATGACCATACCGTCCGTGCCGGTGCCGGTGGCAAGGTTCCTGGATATGCTGCTGCCCTGCATCAAATCCCGGAGTACAGCGACTTTTGCCTCTGCGGCAGTCATGATCAGTTCCGCCATGGCGCCGGGGGAGAGGGGGCGGTCTGTAACCAGGAAGATGTTGATGGTCCCGGGCGGTACGGGACAGGGTACGCCGTCAGTCTCCGTCAAAGCTGCCGGGTCGCCGGCGCACAGAGCGTTGACATCGGCACCGGCGGATACTGCGGCGGTGATCTGGAAATCCTCACAACGTTTCGTAACTACCACCATGTTGTCCAGGTTGGCCGCCGTATCCAGACCGGTGGTATGCTCTGGGTCCAGGCCAAGACGCCTGGCGATCGCCCGCTGATGGTCTTGCAGATTGTTCCCCTCCATGGGCTGACATACACTGGCTGTTTGGCAGTCGCAGTAGTTGAAAGCAGCAGTCAGATCCGTCCGCATCCCGCCGCCGTTGGCCCCTGTGGACAGGACTGTGCGGGGGCCGGAAAACCGAAAGATGGCAGCCTGTTCTGTACAAGTCAGGTGATCGCCGTTACACAGCACAAAAACGCGTTCCATACATCTTTATCCTCCGGGCTTTTGAGATGTTCTGAATGGATTATAGCAGATCGCTGCAAGCGGGAACAGACCTATTGACGTTTTCTCTGTCCGGTGCTACGATACAAACAGAAGTTCATAGGATGCTTTGTGGTTTCCGCCGCCTACCGCTCCAGACGCGCGGCGCGGAAACTGGACAAGGGAACCGGGTGAAAGTCCCGGACGGTAACCGCCGCTGTAAGCGCTGAGTTCAGATCCGTTGGCGAAAGCCAGTCATTGGGGAGACCTGAGAAGGCAGGGTGTGGACGTGGAGGGTTCCTCCGTAAGCGCAAGTCAGAAGACCTACAAAGGAAAGCATCTGCTGCCCGTACAGAGGCGGCGGATGTGGTTTTGGTACGCAGGAAAACGGCTGCGGCAGTCAAAGGATTGCCGCAGCCGTTTTGCGCGCTTAAAACCGGTGAGTGCCGGCGGAGGTGGGGAAGCAAATGCAGTTTTGCGGCAAAGTGAGGGAGCAGCGGTGACAAATGGGGCAGAATGCCCAAGAAATAGCGCTGACTGCCGATACATTCTTGACAGACCTGTAAAAATCGGTTACAATGCACATTGCGAGCGGGTCATATGCTTGACATATGCCAACTGACAAGCCGGTGCGAGTCCGGCGCAGTCTTACCTCTACTGTATTTGGCTTCGGCCATAAGCCAGGTTCGTCAGCCTGCTCCATGGTAATTGATCAAGGTGGTATCCATTGCCGATTTTTGCAGCTGTGCCCATATCTAGGCACGGCCTGGGTTTTTGCACATTTTTGATGTGCAAAAACCCAATTTGCAGGGATCGGCAATGGATATCTGCTTTTTGCCGGCAGACACGCCATTGTCTGCCGGCTTTTTATATTAAGGCGATGGATCCCAAAGATTGAGGGGGTGAAGACCGTCAGTAAACGAAGACAGGCGCGTCCGGCCAAACTAACGCCGCAAGAGGCGGAGCGGTATCGGGATATGATACAGAAGCTGGCGCAGCGGGACGCGGCGGAGCACGCAGATTACGGCACGCAAGGAGAGAAGCGAGGGGTTCCTCATCCGTCCCTTTCGTTATCCAGCGGCCTCGGCAGGGCGGTCTATGCCAGCTATTCTGATGAGGCGTTGCTGGATGTTTTGCGCGCTTCCGCCGCTCGTATCGGGCGTGCTCCCACGCAAAGTGAGGTCTTTTCCCTGTACCGCATCTATCTGAAGGCCCGGTTCGGTACCTGGCCGGCAGCTCTGCGGGCAGCCGGCATGAGACGGCTGCCCACCCCCGACCTGACCATGCCGGATTGGGAGCGGATGCTGCGGGAGGAACCGGGAATCTGCGGCGCTTTGAGGGACGTGACCGTCCGCAGAGAACGCCTTGGATACCCGCCGCGCAAGCGGGATGTATCGCAAGCCAAAGTCCTTTGTGAGCGATTTTGCTCTTGGGAGAATGTAATTGCTGCTGCGGAGTCTTTTCAAACGTGGCAGAAGGAAAGGGGGATAGTCTGCAACAAGTAAATAGGAGCATTTGTTGTGGCCCTGTCTCGGCGGAAGCAGAGGGAGGGATGAACAAGGGAATCGGGTGCAAGTCCCGAACGGGTACCGCCGCTGTAAGCGCTGAGGTGCCGGATCGTTGGCGAAAGTCAGTCACTGGGGAGACCCGGGAAGGCAGATCCGGCGTTGTGGAGCATTTCTCCGGAAGCGTAAGTCAGAAGACCTACAAGAGATGCAAAGGGCTGTGAGGACACGGCTCGACCATGGGAACACGGCTGTGGCGATCAATGGGATCTGCCGCGGCATTTTTTATGCTCCGGCAGAGCAGCAGTCGAAAGGAGAGATGGGATAACCATGAAAAAACGAGTGTTGAGTTTGCTGTTGGTCCTGGTGCTGGCGCTGGGTCTGCTGCCACTGGAAACGCTGGCAGCAGGAGGTGAGCTGCCTCAGGCGGTAACAGAGCCGCCCGAAGGTCAGGAGTGGCAGATGATTTCCACGGCGGAAGAACTGGCGGCACTGTCGGAGCAAGGTGGCAGCGGCTACTACAGGCTGGCAAATGATATTGAGGACTATGTGGGCTGCTATTCCATGTTTGCCAAGACCTTTGACGGCGTGTTGGACGGCAACGGTTATACGGTGACCTTTGCCGCTGCCGACCAATATCCGAATCCGTTGATTGATACATTGGGACCCAATGGTGTCGTTCAGAATCTGGGTGTGAAGGGTACGATCGCCAACGTCCCGCTGGTCAGTAAGCTATCAGGAAAACTGATCAACTGCTATTCCTGGGCGGAGAGCAGCTACGGCGGTTTGGTGTATGAGATGCTGCCGGATTCCGCTATTGTAAACTGCTATGTCTCCAGGACACCTGGTGGGTATTCCTGGGGCGGCTTGGTGAATACAGGCAGGGGAGGACAGATCTTCAACAGCTATTGGCCCGATGGCGAAGCTGTGGCGGATAATGACGGGACCGCGGTGACAGACAGCAGGACGGTTTCTGATCAGAAATCCGAGGCGTTTCGAGAACTGCTCAATGAGCATCGTTCCGGCGGCATGGAGTGGCACCAGAGTGCGGTGGGGCTTCCCTGGCTGGGAGAGCAACAGGACTATGTAGAGTCCACATTTTATCCTGTTGTGATGACGGACCTCATCACAGAAGAAACAACAACCATTAACAGTGCAGACCAAATGTTGACCATTGGCGTGTTTGGCCTGCCGGACGGCGATGTGGCCACGCTGGAGCTCCAGGGGTATGAGGGCGACGTGGAGTGGGATGTTGCCTCCGATCAGGATAACGCCCCCATTATTGTTTATGGCCAGGGCCGGGTATGGGCCCGCAAATCCGGCACAGTCACAGTTACAGCCACCTGCGGTGAGAATACGCAGTCCTTCCGGCTCAAAGCCGTGGTCCCGGAATTTCAGCTGAAGCTGAAGATCGACGGACAAGACTATACCGGGAAGAACTATAAAACGCCCGGCAGCGGTACGTTCAGCATGGTACCATATGTGGTGGTGAGCGGCGAAGAGCGGGAAGCCAATAACGCCCTTTTTGCCTGGGAAAGCAGTGCGCCCCATGTGATCAATGTGGATTCCCAAGGATGGGTCAATATCAAGCAGGAGGGAACGGCCAACCTGACGGCGGAACTTAACGGCGTTTCAGCGTCTGTTACTGTGGAAGCCGGTTATACAGCTATCGATGGTATTGAGTGCACGTTTGAAGGTGAGTACACCATCCATCGCCGCAATCCCAATTCCATCGGCCAGAACGGCACCCCGGGCGAGGCCAGCTTCAATCCCCTGCGGCACCTGAAGGATGGCGAGGAGTGGGTAGGCAGTGAGCATCACATTGCGGATATCACGCCGGAGGACGCTACCTACGCCGGCAGCTATGTGACAGTTTCTGATAACAATTCTGTCATAGAATTTCAGGGTTCGCTGGTACAGAGTCTTATTCCCATGAAGGCGGGCAGTGCAAATATCACTGTAACAACGGCTGACCCCAAACTGGAACAACAGTTTTCCAATACGAAGAAAGTGACGTTGAGTTACCTCAATCCACTGAAAGAGGTAACCGCAGCCAAGACGGAACTAACAGTTAAGGTTGGCCAGAGTATTGATGCCGGACTGATTTTTACTGGAAAAAACGACAACGCATGGCCGGAGCGATATCCCGGCGGCCTTCACGTCAGTGAAAGCTATATAAATTGGGAGAAGATCAGCGGCGATGGTGAAGCATTGGCCTATCGCAGTTATCCGGTCTTGATGCCTACCGATGAGGAGTATTCCCTGGAAGAAGGCACTGTGTCCAACGATCAGTGGCTCATCAAGGGAATTTCCCAGGGAACCGTGGTACTCAAAGGCACTGCCAAGGATACAACAAATGGCGAACAGACCATTACTCTTACCATTACAGTGGAGGCCGGCGATCAGGGACCTGCTTTGCCTGTGGAGGAACAGGTGTCTGCCGCCTTGAAAAAAACAGCTGCCTATGAGCTGAACGGCCTGACGGAGAAAACACCTGCTTTCCTGGATGAGTGGGGGATTCTGGGCCTGGCCCGGGCCGGTATAGAGGTTCCCGTTGATTTTTATGAAACCTACTATGCCTCTGCCTATCAGGCGGTTCAGAAGCAAAAGGATACCGCCTCCCGTCCCTGGGATAACAAGGTGACCGAGACCCAGCGGCTGGCCCTTGCTTTGACGGCCATCGGGAAAGATCCCACTGATGTGGACGGCGTGAATCTTCTGGATTACAGCTGGAATAAGGGAAAGTATTGGAATGGCGCGGCGTTGGGTGATATGCAGGGCTGCAATGAGCTGATCTATGCGCTGCTGGCCACCAACGCCCACGACAGCTTCCAGCAGCCGGAATCTGTTTCCATGACCCGTCAGCAGATGATTGAAAAACTGCTTGGGAACTATCAGGCGCCGGAAGGCGGCTTTGGATTGAGCGGTCCCGCCTTTGATGTGGATATTACCGGCATGGCGCTGCAGGCCCTTGCTCCTTATTACAGCAACGATGCGGTCAAAACTGCCGTAGACAAGGCGGTAACGCATCTGTCCCAGGCCCAGGGGACCGACGGCTCTTACGGGAACCCGGAATCCACCAGTCAGGTGATTGTGGCGCTGGCCGCGTTGGGGATCGACCCGGATACAGATCCCAGATTTGTGAAGACGGGCTCCAGTCTGGTGGACGGCCTGTTGATGTATGGGCTGGAGGATGGTTCTTTTCGCCACTCCATGAACGGCGGCTCTGACGGCATGGCCACAGAGCAGGCACTGTATACTCTGGCGGCGCTGAACCGATTTTATGCAGAGCCGAGGGCAAACAGCCTCTATAACATGAATGACGTATCCCTCGGCGGCGATACGGGTGCGGCGGTCACCGGTGTGACCTTGACGCCTGCCAGCGCGGAACTAAAGGCCGGCAAAACGGTACAGCTGTATGCAATGGTCATTCCCACCTCAGCGGAAAATAAAGCTGTGACCTTTTCCAGTGACCATCCACAGGTGGCGTCTGTCAGCGAAACCGGCCTGGTTACAGCGGTCAGTGAGGGTAAAGCCAAGATCACCGTTACCACAAAAGACGGCGGAAAAACGGCCTCTGCTGAAATCACTGTTACCAAAGCCGGGGAAGGCAAGCCCGAGGATAAAGCCACCGTCACCCTGTCCATCGACAAGCTGACCATTAACAAGGGGTATGTTCTCAATCCAACCAAAGTGGAGATCAACAAGGGCGAGACGGTGTGGGATGTGCTCAAACGGGAGCTGGATCATCGGGGGATTGACTGTGACTACAGCATCTACGAGCAATACAACAGTGTCTATGTGGAATCGATTGATGGGGACGGCGAGTTTGATCATGGGCCTGGAAGCGGCTGGAAATACAGCGTGGATGGAGTTTATCCTGACTATGGCTGCAGTCTCTACAAGCTGTCCGGCGGCGAGGTCATCAAGTGGCTCTACACCACCAATCTGGGTGCTGATCTGGGTGATGATCCCGGCGCCGGTATGACCGGTAAACCGGAGCAGGGCGGCTCCGCCACCTTGCGGCCGGTAGTCAAGCCGGATAAGAACGGCCATGCTCAGATCACGATGGATACAGACCAGATGAAGGCCGCTATTGCACAGGTCAAAGTCGGGGGAGAGCGCGTGGTCGCCATTGCACCCAAGATCACCGGTACGGCCACCAAGATCACTGTAGAGGTGCCTGTCCAGTCCCTGAAGGATATGGTTAAGAACACAGACGCCGCTCTGGTGGTGCAGAGCGATATAGGAAGCCTTTCCGTTCCCAACGGTGCTCTGGGTGCCGTGGTCCGGCAGGCTGGCGGGAACACCGCCACGTTCTCGTTGGAAAGCAAAAATACCGCGGACATCAGAAAACAGATGGATGTTTCTCAAATGGAGGACGCGGAGGCAGTAGAGGTGACCATTGCTTCCAATCAAAAAGAACTCACCGCCTTTGACGGAAAGTCCCTGACCATCACCATTCCGGTGAGTGGCTCCACTTTTGTGGCCAGTGAGGCTTACAAGGTCATCGTGCTCGGCCACGGCGGTACCAGGGAAAATGTTTCCGGCATCTGCGTCAAGCAAAATGACAAGTTGAGCGTGCAGATAGAAATGAGCCTTCTGGGTACGTTTGTCGTGACCGCCCAAAAGACCATGCCGTTCACCGATGTGCCCGGCCACTGGGCAGCCGAAGGCATTGCATGGGCCTATGGAAATGATTTGATGAACGGTACCGGCGAAACTACCTTCGCACCCAACGACAGGTTGAATCGCGCCATGCTGACTGCCATCCTGTATCGTCTGGCTGGCAAGCCTGCTGTAACAGGTGAAAGCAAAGCATTTATGGATGTGGTACCGGATACATGGTATACCTCTTCTGTGGCTTGGGCCAGTGCAAATGGTGTTGTCAATGGAATGGGAGATGGGACCTTTGCGCCAATGGATGCCATCACCCGTGAGCAGCTTGCAGTTATGCTCTACCGCTATGCCCAGTACATCAGGCTGGATACCAGCGCCAAGGGCGACCTGAGCAAGTTCACCGACGGCAGCCAGGTTTCTTCCTGGGCTTCTGAGGCTATGGCATGGGCTGTGGGGACCGGGATGATTTCCGGCAAGACCGCCAATATCATCGATCCTTCCGGTACGGCTACCCGGGCAGAGACAGCGACCATCCTCATGCGCTTTGCAGCGCTTCTGAAATAACAAACGGCGTTCCGGGGCGCTCTGCGCCCCGGAACGGGAAGGAGTTGTCATGAGAACCATTTTGAAACGCGGAACAGGTTTTTTCCTGGCTTTCGTTTTACTGCTCAGTTTGAGCATACCTCCCGCATTTGCGGCGGAGACGGATTTAGCTGCGGCAGTTCAGGAAAGCGCCAAGTATATGCTCAACACTGTTCAGGAGCCGCAGGTGGGGTCTGTAGGAGGCGAATGGGCGGTCATTGGCGTGGCCCGCTCGGGCTATGATGTTCCCCAGCAATACTGGGACAATTATTACGCTACAGTGGAGGCGTACGTTTCGGAGCACAAAGGCGTTTTACATGAAAAGAAATATACGGAATATTCCAGACTGATCGTTGCGCTCACCGCCATCGGCGCAGATCCGGCCAATGTAGGAGGATATAATCTCCTTACCCCCCTGGGAGACTTTGAAAAAACCATCTGGCAGGGCATCAACGGCCCCATCTGGGCGTTGATTGCGCTTGATGCGGGGAATTATGATATGCCCCGCAATCCGGCGGCCAAGGTCCAGGCGACCCGGCAGATGTATGTGGACGAGATCCTCTCCCGGCAGCTGAATGACGGCGGCTGGAACCTCACCGACAAGGGTGGGGCCGGTCAGAGCGACCCTGATATCACCGGAATGGCGCTGCAGGCGCTGGCTGGCTATCGGGATCAGGCCAAGGTGCGTGACGGGATCGAGCGTGCGCTGGCTTATCTGAGCGGAGCCCAGGAGAGCAGCGGCGGATATGCCAGTCATAATACCAGCAGTTCCGAAAGCGTCGTGCAGGTCATCGTTGGCCTGTGCGCCCTGGGGATTGATTTGAGTGACGCCCGTTTTGTAAAAAACGGTCATACCCTGCTGGAGAATTTGCTCAGTTACCGGCAGAAAAACGGCAGTTTTCTTCATACATCCGCCGGAAATGGGGACAGCCAGATGGCCAGCGAGCAGGGCCTTTATGGCCTGGTGGCCGCTCAGCGTGCCGCCACCGGAAAGAACAGCCTCTATCACATGGATGATGTAACCATCCGTGTGGCTGGTGTGGCGGCGGAGACCATTGGTCTGCACGGAAAGCACACCGATGTAAAGCAGGTGCCTGTCACAATGCCTGATGCAGCTTTTCCTGATGTCAAAGGACATAAAAATCAGAGCGCGATCGAGGCGCTGGCCTCTCGCGGCATCATCAACGGCAGGGGAAACGGACTGTTTGATCCCAATGCCACCATGACCCGCTCGGAATTTGCCGCCATCGTGGTGCGTGCACTGGGGCTGCCCCCCAAGGCCGCCGGAAGCTTTACTGATGTAACTGCCGACGCCTGGTATGCCGGTTATGTGGAGACGGCCTATTCCTACGGTATCATCAACGGCGTGGGGGACGGCCGCTTCCTTCCCAACGGTACCATCAGCCGTCAGGAGGCTGCCGTCATGGTGGCCCGTGCCGCAAAGCTTTGCGGTATGGATACCCGGCTGGAAAGCAATGAAATTCTCAATGTCCTGGCCCAGTTTGCCGATTATATCACCATTGCACCGTGGGCCCGGGAGGGCGTTGCCTTCTGTTATGACGAGGGGATCCTCGATCAGAGCGAACTGAATGTGGAGCCTGCCCGTGCCATTCTTCGGTGTGAGGTCGCCCAGATGCTGTATCAGGTGCTGGACAGCGCCAAACTGCTGTAAGGAGAATGCGCCATGTGGTGGAAACAGCATAAGTGGAAAGTGATCCTCCCCGTCCTCATCCTGGCGGTGCTGGCCGGAGCCTTTTGGTACGGCGGCAACGCCCCCGGAGCCCGGGGGTGGACTGTCCAGATCCATGAGACATCCCAACCGGCGTTGGGTAAAGATCCGCAGGATGCAGCGGAGCCAGTACAGACACAGGAACCTTCAGCAGATCCGAAGCCCGAAGAGACGGCTGAGGAACATACGCCGAAACCCGATGCAAAGGAAGAGCCGACAGAAGGCGCGCCGAAACAGACTGCTGTGCCTTCCGCCTCCAAGCAGCCGGAACAGCCTCAGTCAACAGACCAGCCGGAGATGGTCATTGGTCCGGAGACGGGGAAGGACCAGTATCTGACCGACCCCGTGCCGGAAGGCAAACCGCTGCCGGTAGAGCCCCAGGAGGTGACCATCGGAACAACGGCTTACAGCTGTACGATTTCCATCTCCTGTGCGACCATTCTGGATAACCTGGATCTCTGTGACCCGGAAAAGAAAGAACTGGTACCGGAGGACGGCTGGATCCTGGAGCCTGTGACCGTCACCTTTTATGAGGGGGAAAGCGTATTCAATGTGCTCCAACGGACCTGCAAACAGAAAAAGATCCATATGGAGTTTGAGGATACGCCCATGTATAACTCCGCCTACATTGAAGGAATCCACAACCTCTATGAATTTGATGTTGGCGAGCTGTCCGGCTGGATGTACAGTGTCAACGGCTGGTTCCCCAATTATGGATGCAGCCGCTATCAGCTGCGGGACGGCGATGTGGTGGAGTGGGTCTACACCTGTGATCTGGGTGCGGATGTTGGACGCGGCCTTACGGAGAGCAGAGGGGCGAATTGACTATGCGGAACCGGGATGCGTTTTCCAGCTGCCATCCAGTGATCAATTTTCTGTATTTCTTGTTGGTCCTGTTGGTGACCATGTTCTGCCTGCACCCTGCCATTCTGGCGGTTTCGCTTGCCGGCGGTGTGGTTTACGCGGTGTGGCTCAACGGACGGCGGGCGGTGCGGTTCTCGCTGGCGGTTCTCCTCCCCATGATGCTGCTGACCCTGGTGGTCAATCCGGCGTTCAACCACCAGGGCGCCACCATTCTGACCTATCTGCCCACGGGAAATCCGCTGACACTGGAGAGTATCCTCTATGGAATTTCCGCCGCCGCCATGTTGGCTGCCGTGATCTCCTGGTTTTCGTGTTATACCGCTGTGATGACCTCTGACAAGTTCGTGTATCTGTTCGGCAGAGTGATCCCGGCCCTTTCTCTGGTACTGTCTATGACGCTGCGCTTTGTGCCCAAGTTCAAAGCGCAGCTTCATGTAGTCAGCCAGGCCAGGCAATGCGTGGGGAGGGATGCTTCCAACGGCGGCCTTCTGCGGCGGGTCCGCAACGCCGTAACTATTTTCTCCATTATGGTGACCTGGGCGCTGGAAAATGCCATTGAGACGGCGGACAGTATGAAAAGCCGGGGCTACGGACTGCCGGGCAGAACGGCGTTCTCCATTTATCGCTTTGATAAGCGGGACAAGATGATCTTGCTTTGGCTCTGCTTCTGCGGGCTTGTTCTTGGCTGGGGCGTGTTAACGGGCGGCCTGTTCTGGCGGTACTATCCCACGCTCAAAGGCGGACCACTGACGGTTCTGACCGCCTGTATGATGCTCTGCTGGGCTGGACTATGCCTGACACCGGTGGTTATCGACGTCCATGCGGACCGTGTATGGAAAAAGCTGCATTGCGAGGAGACAGTAGAATGATTCAAAGTATAAGTCTGCCGCTCCATTCCGGTACGCTGCGGGAGTATCAGGATTGGAGCGATCTGAGGCGGGAGGTATACACCCTGGGGTGCGGCGGCATCGAGGCCATATGGGGGGGAGAGCCGATTCCGGAGGATCTGCCGCTGGACTTGGTACAGGGGTATCACCTGATTTTCTTTCATGACTGGGTCGATCTCTGGAACGGGAACTGGCTGGCACTGAAAGAGAAGTATGGATCCCTGGAGCGGGCGGCAGCTGTGTACGGCGGCCTGGACAGAGAGACGCTGCTGGAGCAGTATCGTGAGGATCTGGAACGGGCACGGCGTTTGAAGGTTGGATATGTGGTGTTCCATGTGTCGGATGTCTCCATGGAGGAGTGCTTTACATATCGGTTTTCCCATACCGGAGATCAGGTCATTACCGCCGCCATGGAGCTGATCAACGAACTGCTGTCGGGAAATGCGTGGCCCTTTGAGTTCCTGGTGGAAAATCAGTGGTGGCCGGGCTTTACGTTCACAGAACCCAGACAGACGGAACGACTGCTGGACGGCATCCGGTTTGACAGAAAGGGCATCCTGCTGGATACAGGCCATTTGATGAACTGCTGTACCGATCTGCGCAGCCAAGCTGAGGGCGCTGCCTACATTGCCGCCATGCTGGATCGGCACGGCAGCCTCTGCTCCGCGATCCGGGGCGTCCATTTTCATCAGTCCCTCAGCGGGCGCTATGTTCAGCGGAATGTGGGGCAGCTGCCGGAAGCATGGCCGGAGGCATTTGAGCGACGTTTTTCCATCAACTATGCCCATGTGCTCCGGATCGATCAGCACCGCCCCTGGACGGATCCGTCCATATTACCTGTTCTGGAGCGTATCGATCCGGTCTGGCTGACCCATGAATTGACGTCCCGCACCAGGGCGGAGCGGGTAAGGACGGTAGAGTGCCAGCAGACGCTGCTGCGAAAGAGGGTGAGCAGTCCATGACAGACACCTTTGTTATTCAAAATCTTTGTTTTGCTTACCCGGAGCAGTCGGGAGCTATCCTGAGGGAGCTGAACCTTACCATTCGGCGGGGAGAGTTTTTGGTGCTTTGCGGACCTTCCGGCTGTGGAAAGTCCACGCTGCTGCGGCAGCTCAAAACAGTTCTTGCACCTCACGGGCGCCGGAGCGGCACGATTCTTTTTGAAGGACGGCCCCTGGACGCCCTGGATCAGCGGCAGCAGACGGAACGCATCGGCTTTGTCCAGCAGAGTCCGGATAATCAGATCGTCACCGATAAGGTCTGGCATGAACTGGCGTTTGGGCTGGAGAGCCTGGGATATGAGACGCCGGTAATCCGGCAGCGGGTGGCGGAGATGGCGGCCTTTTTCGGAATTGAGAGCTGGTTCTATAAAAATGTAACCGAACTGTCCGGCGGACAGAAGCAGCTGCTCAATTTGGCTTCTGTTATGGCCATGCAGCCTTCGGTGCTGATTCTCGACGAGCCCACTTCCCAGCTGGACCCCATTGCGGCAGCGGATTTTCTGGCTACCCTTGGGCGGATCAACCGGGAACTGGGTACGACGATCCTTCTGACCGAGCATCGGCTGGAAGACGCGTTTCCTTTGGCCACCAGAGTGGCGGTAATGGAGGAAGGACGGCTGCTGTGCAGCGGCACGCCCGCGGAGGTGGGCGATGCTCTGCGGGCGTGTGGCCATACCATGTTCCTGGCCATGCCTGCCGCCATGCGGGTGTGGGCGGCGGTGGAAGATGGGGGGGCGTGTCCGGTTACTGTCCGGGAGGGACGGAACTGGCTGACGGACTATGGAGCGAAGCATCCGCTGTGTCCGCTGCCGCCGGAACCGGCCCGGATCTATCCGGAAGAACCGGTACTGAAAGCGGAGGAGCTTTGGTTTAAGTATGAAAAAGATGGTCCCGATGTGGTCCGGGGATTGAGTCTTGCGTTGAAGAAGGGGGAATTTTATGCGCTCCTCGGTGGAAACGGCGCGGGCAAATCCACGTCCCTGAAGCTGCTGGGCGGGCTTTTGAAGCCCTATCGGGGCACTGTCAGCGTCCGGGGGACCGTGGGTGTTTTACCGCAGAATCCCCAGACGCTCTTTGTGAAAAAGACGGTTCGGGAGGATCTGGCGGAAATCCTAGAAGGAAACAACGCCAAACAGGAGGAGCGGATTGCCCATGTGGCAGCCCTGTGCCGGCTCAAAGGCTTGCTGGATCATCATCCATATGACCTGTCCGGAGGGGAGCAGCAGCGGGCGGCTTTGGCCAAGATCCTGTTGCTGGACCCCGATATTCTGCTGATGGATGAGCCTACCAAGGGGCTGGACGCGGAGTTCAAGCAGGTCTTTGCGGAGATCCTTCAGGTACTTTTGCGGCGGGGCGTCACGGTCTTGATGGTCAGCCATGACATTGGATTCTGTGCCCGGTATGCTCACCGCTGTGCCCTGTTTTTTGACGGTGGTACTGTGTCGGAGGGTACGCCCCGGGCCTTTTTTTCAGGAAATAGCTTTTATACCACCTCTTCCAACCGCATGGCCCGGGAACTGGAGCCTGGGGCCATCACGCCGGAGGATGTGATCATCCTGTGCGGCGGTCATCTGCCGCCCGTACCGGAGTTGCCGGATGACATCCCGATCCTGCCGGAGCCGGAGAAAGGGAGTGCGGCGGAAAAGCCTGAAAAGCTGCCCTGGTGGAGGAAAATCCTGGCGACATTGTCAGCCGGGATCGCTTTGATCCTGTTCTTTTCTTTTATGGGCGTAGCGGATTTGACCACTCTGGTTACTGCTGAGGGATTGACTTCTCTGGCGGGAGAGCAGCTGCTGTTATACTTCATTTTTTGTTCTGCATTGCTCATATTTGCGCTCTGCGTTACACGCCGCAGCCACCTGCCGGACTATTTGAGACAGACGCCGAAGGAGCAGCGGAAACTAACCAGACGCACACTGGCGGCAATGATTCTGATTGTGCTGTTGATTCCGGTAACCCTGTTTGTTGGCATCACCTATCTGGGTGGTAAAAAGTATTATTTTATCTCGCTGCTGATTCTGTTGGAGACCATGCTCCCCTTTTTTCTGATCTTTGAAGGCAGAAAACCCCAAGCCAGGGAGCTGGTCACCATCGCGGTGCTGTGTGCTGTCGGCGTGGCAGGCCGGGCATTCTTCTTTATGCTGCCTCAGTTCAAGCCGGTGATGGCGGTGACTATCATTGCGGGCATCGCCTTTGGCGGTGAAGCCGGTTTTCTGGTGGGCTCTATGACCATGCTGGCCTCCAATGTCATGTTCGGACAGAGTCCGCTGACGCCATGGCAGATGTTTGCCATGGGCATCATTGGCTTTCTGGCCGGAATCCTGTTTCGCAAAGGGCTGCTGATGCGGACACGAGAGGCTCTGTGTATTTTTGGTGCGCTTTGTGCCATTTTGGTTTACGGCGGCATTATGAATGGAGCGTCCGCCCTGACGGCCAACCGGGAATTGACCGGAGGCATTCTGCTGAGCAGCTATGTCGTGGGAATGCCTTTCGATTGTATCCATGCCATGGCTACATGGCTGTTTCTGTGGTTCGGCGCAGAGCCAATGCTGGAGAAATTGGACCGCATCAAAGTCAAGTATGGTTTAGTATCATAATACCAAGGATACGGTTATAGACTGGTTATTTAGCGTTTCACCCAATACGGTGTTAGACGTCAATGCGCAGGCAGCCCATCGGTTGCCTGCGCATTGATGTTCTCTGTGGGCCCCTACCTGGCAGCGGGCGAGCGGGGCCGAGAGGCACATGACCAGGCTGCGATTGATATCGCAGGCCAAAGAAGCATTGCTTAAGGATTATGCCCGTGGGGCGCGCGTAAACACGGCCTTGGCCCGCGTCATATTATCCCGGACCCTTCCCCCAAAGGGGCAGTTGAGTTCACACCTGCCCGCGCATCAGACAATCGTCTGCCGTGGCAGAAAGGCACCGATAGTGCTGTGCCACAGGCACCGGCACAGAAGGGTATTGGGCAGCCGGATCCGCAAACCTGGTCGCGGCGTTCGTGTCGGTATGGCAGATCACGCCGTTTCATTGGGTTGTTTGATCAGGCAAGGTGCCGGCAAGCGTGTCTATATTGGATCCGGGTACGATGGGGCTGCCGTATATTCAAACTTGAAGCAATATGAGGTCATGCTTTATAGATTTTGAGACAAGCAGCTGCAGAAAAGGTCGGGAGCCTTCCCCGGTTTTTCCGCACATTTAGCTTTTTGCAGTTGATTCTTTGAGGCAAATAAGGTATCATATGGTTAGCGATAACTAACCATATGATACCTTATGGAGGTCGCCATGGGAATATTAAAAACTCTTTTCAACAATACCCGCAAACCTGAGGGAATGTTGGGTAAGTGGATGGTCAGAAGTATGAATCATGCCCATGCTGCCGTTGCGGATTGGGGTATAAGGCATTTGCCTGAAACAGGCCCTGATGAGATCGCTGAACTGGGCTGTGGTGGAGGACGGAATGTGAGGGAACTTCTTGGGAAATATCCAACTGCGAAGATAACTGCGCTGGATTATTCGGAAATCTCCGTGGAAAAGACAAAGCGGGTCAATCAGCAAGATATACAAAAGGGCCGCTGTCGTGTCGTGCAGGGGGATGTATCCCAGATGCCCTTTGGGGACGGGCAGTTTGATTTGGTGACCGCATTTGAGACAGTATACTTCTGGCCGGGGCCAGCCGAAAGCTTTCAAGAGGTGTATCGGATCTTGAAAACGGGTGGGACATTTCTGATCGTAAACGAGTCGGACGGAATGAATCCGCACGATGATAAGTGGCTATCTGCCATTGACGGACTGCGGGTTTTCAACGGGGCGCAGCTTTCCGCGTTTCTCAGCGAAGCTGGTTTTTCCAAAATCACAGTGGACCATGAGATGAAAACGCACAGGCTGTGTGTGATGGCTGTTAGGGAGAAATAAGTGATGTACGCCTGTTCTCAGTACCATGCCGGAAAGATGAAGGGCCGATAGGCCTGATTCAGCTGGACATCCAGCCGGTGTTTCAGACGCCGTATGGCCCTATGCTTTTAAAAAGATAGGCGCATTATGTGTGGATCAGGAGGGCGCCTGGCGCTCACCAACAAATGCCACTGCAACGCCCCGATGAGAGCGATGAATAGAAGTTTAGCACGATTGGCCAGCCGCAGCTCAGAACAATCAAACTGTATGTTAGAAGGATGCAGAAGGACTGGCCGCATAGGATTTGCAGCAGGATGGGAAGCCGCTCTCTATCCTCATATATGAGCAAATTCCAAATCAAAACCCATTAGTCCCGAAATGATGGTGGACACTCCATTTGAGAAAAAGCTTCCGATACATACATATCCGGTTTCAGAAACGGACGTATTGCCTTGCGTTTGTGCAGATATGTCCCTTTTGTATGACGCATAAATCCAACATGGCATTTTGAAAACTGCTTCCCAATTTGCTCATTATCCGTGAAGCATCTGCTTCATTAAGGGGGGAGGTAATGGCAGATACACACTGCGCTAGGATTTGTGACAGTGAAAAGTGATGCGCAAGTCAAATTGTGCATTGGAGCCCCGACTTCTTTTTTCGGTGCAGGTTTCATGGAGTTGCTGAAAAGCAATGTATACTGTCTCGGCCGGCGGCTGGACAATAGTTAGTTATACAATCCCTGTAGATGCAGAAATAAAATAATCTTGACACAAATCTTGGATGATGCTATTCTGATTTGCGAACTATTCGCAAATTGTGAGGCATTGCAATGAAAAAATACGACACCCGACAGAGGGAACTCCTGATTGCTTTTCTGGAGCGGCACCCGCATCAGTTGTTGTCGGTCCGGGAAATCGCTCAAATATTGTGTGGGAAGCAAATCAGCCTCAGTGCGGTGTACCGAAATCTTACACAGCTCGAAGCGGACGGGCTGATCCGCAAGGCCATAAAGACGGGAAGCAGGGAGGCTGTTTATCAATATGTTGGCTCATCGGTCTGCCGGTCCCATCTTCATATGTCCTGTATTCGCTGTGGAAAGACTTTTCATATGAGTGAGGAGCATACCAGTCAGCTGAGGCGTGTCGTCTCAGAGCTGGACGGATTTGATCTGGATATCCACAATACTGTCCTGCATGGTATTTGCCCGGGCTGTACGCTAACATAAGTGCAAAGGAGGGAGAAGAATATGGCAAGAAAAACGCGCCTTGCTGCTGCCTGTGGGGCGGCACTGCTGGTATTTGCTTTGCTCTTCTCCGTATTTTTTACCGTTGCGGAGGCGGAACACGACTGTGGCGGAGAACACTGCGCCATCTGCCATCAGATCCAGGCCTGCCAAGAGCTTCTTGAGCAGTTCTCCTCGGCTCATACGGCGTCTGCCGCAGCGGCGGTGCTTTGCTTTTTTATGCTGTTTCTCGTTCTGTCGACGCAAAATATTGTTGTCGCTTCTTCACTGGTTTTGTGGAAGGTGAAACTGCTGAATTAAACAGGAACTATTTGCAAGGGGACGAGTCTACCCATTTGAGGTGGCTCTCTTGGCGTATGCCAGGAGCCCTTGTATTTTTGCGCCCATTTTTCAGTGCCTGTATGAATTCGGAGGTTTTACCTATATGAAAAAAGTTATTTCTATCGTTCTTTCCCTTGTGGTGACAGCTGGGATACTCGGCGGCTGCAAACCTTCCTCCATCCCGAAAGGCGGCAGCGAAAAACTGCGAATTGTCACCACTATTTTTCCGGAATATGATTGGGTGCGGGAAATTGTGGGGGATCAGGCGGACCACATAGAGCTGACGATGCTCCTGGATGACGGCGTAGATCTCCACAGCTTCCAACCCACCGCCGACGATATGGTCGCCATCTCCAACTGCGATGTCTTTCTCTACACGGGAGGGGAATCGGACTCTTGGGTGGAGGACGCCCTGGCTAATGCATCCAATCCCCAACGCGTGGTGATGAACCTGATGGAAACGCTGGGGGATGGCGTGAAAGCGGAGGAAGTGGTTGAGGGGATGCAGGAAAGCGAGCATCATCATGGACATGAAGATGCGCACGAACACCATGGTGATGATGACAACAAAGAGGAGCATGAGCACCATGAGGAATGTGGCCACGCCCACGATGACGAGCATATCTGGCTGTCCCTGAAGCATGCCGCAGTGCTCTGCGATGCCATTGCCGGTACTTTGAGTACCGTCGACCCAGATCATCAAAAGGCTTACGCTGAAAACGCTGCTGCTTATATCAAAAAACTGAATGAACTGGACGGGCGATATCAGGCTGTCGTGGATGCCTCACCCACCCGAACCTTACTCTTTGCCGACCGATTCCCATTCCGGTACCTGGCGGACGACTACGGGCTTACTTACTATGCGGCCTTTTCCGGCTGCTCGGCTGAGACGGAGGCCAGCTTTGAGACGGTGGCCTTCCTGGCCGGTAAAGTGGACGAACTGACCTTGCCCTGTGTGCTGACCATCGAGGGGGCTGCTCATGGCATCGCCCAGACTGTGGTCAGCAATACCGACACGAAAAGTCAGGAGATCCTTGTGCTGGATTCCATGCAGTCCGTGACTGCCGGGGATGTGGCGGCAGGCGAAACTTACCTGGCTATCATGGAAAAGAACCTGGAAACGCTGAAAACCGCACTGCGTTGAGAGGAGAACCATGGCATGATCCAGATAAACTGCCAGGGTCTCGCCCTGGGATATGATACTGCCCTTATGCGGGACCTGAGCTTTGCCGTCCGTGCCGGAGATTACCTCTGTATTCTGGGGGAAAACGGCGCCGGAAAATCCACACTGATGAAGACCATTCTGGGTCTGCTGACACCCCTGGAGGGTTCGGTGACCCTGAGCGGCGGAGTACGGGCCAATGAGATCGGGTACCTGCCCCAGCAGACCCAGGCACAGCGGGATTTTCCCGCTACCGTCTGGGAGGTGGCCCTCTCCGGGTGTCAAAGCCGGTGCGGTTTGCGCCCTTTTTACACTCGGGCGGAAAAGGAGCTGGCCCGGCAGTCCCTCCGGCGCATGGATATGGAATGCCATTCCAAGCGCTGCTATCGAGAACTGTCAGGAGGCCAACAGCAGCGTGTGTTGCTGGCCCGGGCTCTGTGTTCCGCCCGGAAGATACTGCTCCTGGATGAGCCGGTGTCCGGCCTGGATCCATCGGCTGGCCGGGAATTGTATCAGGTCATCGCTCAGCTCAATAAGCAGGATGGAATGACCATTCTGATGATCTCCCATGATGTAGCCGCTGCGCTGCGCTACGCCAGCCATATCCTCTATCTGGGGAAGCAGGTGTTTTTCGGGACCCGGGATGCCTTTGTTCAATCCAATCCCGGCCACCGGTGCCTGGAGCAGAGAGGAGGTGGAGCCCATGGAACTGTTGATTGAAAAGCTGATCCAATACTGGGCCTATCCCTTTGTACAGTATGCCCTGGTGGTAGGGGTGCTGGTGGCCCTGTGTGCCTCCCTGCTGGGTGTCACTCTGGTGCTCAGGCGGTTCTCCTTTATCGGGGATGGGCTGTCGCATGTGGCCTTTGGCGCCATGTCGGTGGCCTCCGTTCTGAACCTGACCAACGATATGCCACTGGTTATGGGGATTACGGTGCTGTGTGCCATTCTGTTGCTGTGCACGGGCCGGAACGGCAAGATCAAAGGCGATGCCGCCATGGCTATGCTCTCCGTTGGGGCGCTGGCGGTGGGCTATCTGATGATGAATGTGTTTTCTGCCTCCCCCAATCTGTCGGGAGACGTTTGCACTACCCTGTTCGGCTCCACCTCCATCCTTACCCTCACAAAAACCGAGGTGTGGATGTGTATGGGACTGTCAGCGGCAGCGGTGCTCTTGTATCTCTTTTTTTACCATAAGATATTTGCCATAACCTTTGATGAGAGCTTTGCTGCCGCCACTGGAACCTGGACAAAGTTATACAATCTGATCCTAGCGGTGGTGACGGCGGTGGTCATTGTGATGGCTATGCAGTTGGTTGGCTCTCTGCTGATCTCCGCCTTGGTGATCTTTCCAGCCATGTCTGCTATGCGCCTGTTCAAAAGCTTCCGGGCGGTTACCCTCTGCGCCGCAGGCTTTTCCGTTTTTTGTGCCACCGCCGGGATTCTCACATCCGTTCTGGCAGGTACCCCGGTCGGATCCACGATCGTTGCTGTGGAAATCCTGCTGTTTGCTCTGTGTGCTCTGCTGGGACGGATGGGAAGGAGATGACCGATGAAACGCCGAATGATTCTCTTCCTGGCAGGGATTATACTTCTGGCCTGTGTTGGGTGCGCCGGAAACGGGCAGACTGTCCGGTCGGATGAGCAGGAAAACCTATCGCAGGACAGTCAAGGGATACCTTCCGACGGCCTGACCTCTGATGGGCAAGAAAAAGAGAGCCAGGCGGGCAGCCCTCAGCCGGATACGCAGGCAAGCCCTTCCGTGTCTGTGGATGTGGATCTGACTGCCCTCAGCAGTACGATGGTTTATGCAGAAGTGTATAACATGATGGTGTCTCCGAATGATTACATCGGAAAGAATATTCGAATGACAGGCATTTTTACTGTATATCAGGACCCTGAGACGGCTCGGATCTACTGTGGGGTGATCGTGGAGGATGCCACCGCCTGCTGTGCGCAGGGATTTAATCTTGTCATGCCGGAAGGGCTGGCGTATCCCCAGGATTACCCGCCCTCCAAATCGGAGGTGACCGTGGTGGGAGAGCTTCAGGCAGACCGATCGCTGGAGGAGCGCGGGATCATTTTGCTCCACCTGGAACATGTGAAATTTGAGTCAAGTGGTGGCACTCCGTAGACCAACATACCAAGCCTGGCAAATCAGGCAATGAGTCCAATAGGGGTTAGCCTTTTGACAAAAAGAGAACCTGCCAATATCAGCGCCCTACGGTAAATCTAATGCCCCGGAACACATAGGATGCCGCGGGATCCATTAAAAATCTTCCAGAAGAGAAAATAAGGATGCGGCGGAAAAACAAAGGGATCCTTTCGAACGCACAAACGCTGTTGACATACGGTGTGATAAGTGATAGAATCAAATCAGTTAGCGGCAACTAACTAATTTGCATCCTGAAAGGAGGGATCTCTTGGACTACACTGTATTGCTTGCGTTTTTTCTGACATTGCTGGCTGGGTTAAGTACCGGGATAGGCAGCTGTATCGCATTCCTTTGCAGACATACCAATCGAAAATTTCTGTCGGTTTCTCTGGGTTTTTCCGCCGGCGTCATGATCTACGTTTCGATGATTGAGATATTTTTTAAAGCTCAGGACGCCTTGATCGCTGAGATGGGAACTCGACCAGGAAGTTGGGCGACTGTCGCCGCGTTTTTTGGTGGTATGTTAGTGATAGCTGTCATAGATAAGTTGATCCCATCAGCGGAGAATCCTCATGAAGTGAAACTGATGGAGGACACGGAGAAGGATTCTCCCCCGCCTGGCCGGCTCATGCGCATGGGTGTTTTCACCGCATTAGCCATTGCTATTCACAACTTCCCTGAAGGCCTTGCTACCTTCGTCTCGGCATTGCAGGAGCCAAGTGTCGCGATTCCGATCGTAGTAGCCATTGCCATCCATAATATTCCCGAGGGTATTGCGGTATCCGTGCCCATCTATCAGGCTACCGGATCTCGCCGCAGGGCGTTTTGCTACTCTTTCTTGTCGGGCCTCGCCGAGCCCCTGGGGGCACTGCTTGGTTGGCTGGTATTGCGCCCGATTATGAGCGACACCGTGTTTGGTTTGCTGTTTGCCGGAGTGGCTGGCATCATGGTGTTTATCTCCTTTGACGAGCTTCTCCCTGCCGCGCGGGAATATGGAGAACACCATCTTTCCATCTATGGGCTTATTTCCGGCATGGTGATTATGGCAATCAGCCTGCTGCTGTTTTTATAAGCGGCAGGGAATCAACGTTTCGCTTTATGCCGTTGTCCGTAAGGTGGCATTACAGCATAGAAGAAATGCCTGTATGGGAGCACTCCGGCCAGACCAGTAAAGCCATGATGGCCGGGTAACTGCCGCTGAACCGCTCCGCGGCTCAGCGGTGCTATGATGAGATCCAGGCAGAGGCTCAAAATGAGAAATAATGTGGAAACCGAATAGAGATGACCTGTGGTTAAAAGTGCAGGCATTCGGTTGAGATTGAGAAACGTACCTTGTCATTACCACGCGTTAACAACAGCGCCCACAGCGGAATATACCGCTGTGGGCGCTGTTGTCTCAGTACGCAGTTGCAGCAGTCTTTTAAAAAATTTACCAGGTCACACATTCTTCACAACACCTCTGCGGCATTTCGCATCTGGGTGCGGGTGGCCTAGCCTTGGGGGAGTGAGGGCACTGTGCCGGTCATATCAATGGCGGCCGTGAGTCCCACCAACATATCCACGGTGTTCTTGCCATCAGTCAGCGTGTTTCCACGGTGCAGTTATTGCCGGCGGCGGCTTGATGGGCCGGCAGGGAATCCCCTGTGACAACATACGGGGCGGTCATCAGCAGAGTCTCACATCGGCTTGGCGCTGCCGGTTTTGACCACGGTACGCCTGCACCCGGACACAAGGGTCATATCCGATCCGGCCTGGTTGGTGATGCTGCAGTTGACAGGGCTCTTCATTGCGGCAGAACGGAAATCATCACGAAAGGGATGGGCTGCCCCATCTGCACTCAGACCATCTTCCAGCAGGGTGATATCTGTATCCACACTGGTCAGAACAGCCTTCCGTGCCATTGAAGGGGGTTCCGGCAAGTTTTCTCTGCTGCAACGTGTCCAGCGAGACCGTCAGCGTTTCCAATTCACACTGCATGGTGGTCGCCTTTTTTCCGCAGATCAACTGGCGGCAATGCCCATATATCCGGCAAGGATGTGGACTTTCATGGTCGAGTATCAAAATACCGCCCGTAGCGGGGCGGTATTTTGATGCACAACATTATAAGTTTTCCTGATCAGCAGGAGAGTTTTGGTGGTGTACTTTTAGGTTGGAGCTGAAAGTGCCGGCCACAATAGGATTTGCTTTATTTTTGCCATGCTTGCATTTGCCCTGAATCTCAGGTACAGGCGCTTCTGTGTTGCGGGTGTGCGTGTTGGTTCGGTCGGGACGTGCCATACCTTGCTTGGACATATGATCACCTCAGTAATTGTGTTTAAAACAGCTGCTTTACCTCATTGGCCATACGTTTAAGATCTTCCAGGGTGGCTGGCTGCTGCTTGCGGGAGCGGATCTGGGCCTGGATATATCCAGGCAGCTGAGTGAAATAGGCCTCCATGGCGGGGTCTTCCAGCAAGTTGGCGTATCTGTCGCTGTAAGTGGATTCCATGAGAATCACCTCCCGCAATAGCTTGCCCACGGATAGCGCGCTTATTTAAAACCAGAGGGATTGGATGTCAGACAAAAAGAGACAATCACTATGCTGTGCTTTTGTTTGTTTGGGCAGAGAATACTTGCAGAAGATGTCCGAAGAGCGGGGCACGGGATTGAAGGTCACCAGGGTGTTGTTAGAAGCAGCATCCAAGCGGGTTAGAGTGAAGATCGAGGTTCTGCCGAAGCTTATGGCAGAACAATAGGTGGAAAAGGGATCATTTTTTTGCTTCGGTGTATGAAAACATACACCATCTGGCTGTGAGCGGCTATAGGTGGGAGGTAATTGCTATGATCAAGTTTGACAACTGGCGTATTTTCAACGAAGGAGCGGGAGTGGCCCGACAGTACGACAACCTGACCCGGGAACTACGGGTGGAAGGGATCATTCCAGAAGGGTGGACATGGGAGTTGTTGGTGCAGACCGGCCAGTATCTGGATGTCATCTCCCTGGATCAGGCAGAAGGCAGCCTGTCTGTGACCCTGACGGCTGAGATGTTGGCGTTGTCCGGGTACTATGGACTTCAGTTGCGGGCCACACAGGGAGAAAAGGTCCGGCACACCAATGTGCTTCGGGTATATGTACCGGAGAGCCTGTCCGGCGATGCCCGGTGGCCGGAACTGCCAACTGAGTTTTCCCAGGCTGAGGCAATCATCCGGGAACTGAACGCACACCCGCCCATTCCTGGCAAAAACGGGTTTTGGATTGTATGGAATGTTGATGAGGACAAATATAAGGAATCGTCTTTGCCGCTGCCTAATGTTTCCGTGGGCCCTCCAGGCCCAAAGGGAGATCCCGGACCTGTTGGACCCGCTGGTCCTGCTGGCCCGGAAGGCCCTGCTGGCCCTCGGGGAGAAACGGGCCCTAAAGGCCCGGAAGGGCCACAGGGACAGAAAGGCGATGTTGGCCCGATGGGACCGGAAGGCCAACAGGGTGTGAAAGGAGACACCGGCCCACAGGGTTCCAAAGGCGACCCTGGCCCAAAAGGAGACAAGGGAGATACTGGTCCGGAAGGCCCTAAAGGTGAGCAGGGCGAACAAGGGCCACAAGGGCCAAAAGGCGATAAGGGCGACCCTGGCCCGAGAGGCCCGCAGGGTGATCCGGGAATCCAGGGACCGCAAGGCGAAAAGGGTGACACCGGCGCAAAAGGCGACCCTGGCCCGCAGGGGCCGAAAGGAGACCCTGGTAAAGACGGTACATCGTTCCGTGTTAAGGACCTGTATCCTACCGTTGAAGCGTTGAGGCAGGGGATCCCCGGCGGAGATGAATTTGCATACGCTGTCGGAACGGCTGAGAAAAACGAAGTGTATATCTGGAGCGGGACGGCCTCCGATTGGGTTTCCCTCGGTGCCCTGCAAGGCCCTGCTGGTCCTCAGGGTCCGAAAGGTGATCAGGGTGTTCCCGGCCAAGATGGCGCAACCGGCCCTAAAGGTGATCCCGGTGAAAAGGGCGAACCCGGCCCCCAGGGTATCCAGGGCGAAAAGGGTGACAAGGGTGATACTGGTCCGCGCGGATTGACCGGAGACGAAGGTCCGCAAGGCCCTCAGGGCGAACAAGGCCCACAGGGCATTCCCGGCGCAAAGGGCGACACTGGGCCCAAAGGAGATACAGGCCCCAAAGGTGATGCGTTTATCTATTCCGACTTTACGCCAGAACAGCTTGCGGCACTGAAAGGGCCGAAAGGCGATCAGGGTCCGCAGGGTCCTCAGGGTGAAAAGGGAGATACAGGTCCTGAAGGCCCACAGGGTTTGAAGGGTGATGCTGGCGAAAAGGGTGAGAAAGGAGATTCCGGCCCCCAGGGAGAACCCGGCCCGAAAGGCGATCAGGGACCCCCGGGAACCAACGGTAAAGACGGCGGATACTATAAGCCCACTGTTGATGCATCCGGAAGCCTTACCTGGACTGCTGTTGGTGATGGCTTGCCGTCCATTGACCCGTCAAACATCAAAGGCCCGAAAGGCGATACCGGTGCAAAGGGTGAACAGGGATTGCAGGGGCCTCAGGGTGATGTTGGCGAAAAGGGAGAAAAGGGTGATCAAGGTGCCCCCGGCCCACAGGGCCCCTCTGGACAGAACGGCGGATATTACACGCCAAGCGTTGATTCGGAAGGAAACCTTACATGGGCAGGAAGTGCGGAAGAAATGCCGCCTGTTTCCGGCACAAATATCAAAGGTCCCAAAGGTGATCCAGGTGCAACTGGTCCGGCTGGCGCAGATGGTGCAGTTGGTCCGCAAGGTCCTGCCGGTCCCCAGGGAGAGAAGGGAGAGCCTGGGGCAGTCGGCCCTCAAGGCCCCCAGGGAAACCCAGGGCAGGATGGAGCCACCGGCCCAAAGGGTGACCCTGGAGCAGCCGGTCCGCAGGGACCGCAAGGAGAAGCTGGCCCACAAGGACCCGCTGGGGCTGCCGGTAAGAGCGCCTATCAGGCGGCCAAGGAAAACGGCTACACCGGTACTGAGGTTGATTTTAACAAGGCGCTTGCAAACCTTGGTGACCTAAACAGCATCCTAGACACCATCAATGGGGAGGTGGTTTAAATGGCAAATACGACAGCTGACAAGCTGGCAAAGCTGAATGCCACCAAAGCTGATCTGAAAGCCGCACTGGCTGAGAAAGGACAGACCGTTGGGGATGTGTTCAGTACATACCCGGCGGCAGTGAGGGCGATTAAAACAGGTACAACGATAGATAAAGTTAAGGTAACAAATAATTCATCAAGAACTAAAATTTTATCTGTCGCTTATGTTGATTCTAACATTCGTCCTATTGAAATAGACGCAGGAAGTTCTTATAACAACTGTGTAAAAGGATCTATAGCATTTTGGTGTAATTCGGTTTATGGCGCTTCTATTTCCGGGGAATATGAAGATGCTGGATTTATAGCCATTAATAGCAAAGATACAAATTATTATCAAGCATTTAAGTTAATCGGAAGTTGCGTTTTTTCTGATAGGGGCGGAGGATAACATGAAACACATGATCGACATTCCTTTCTCCTCCATTGACTCCATAGAACTTTTTGTCAACAGATTCCGGTATTCCATTGCCCAGGTGGCCGCCCAGGCACAGGCCAAGCGGCCGGACTGCAAAATCTATGTTGTCACCGGCGGGATGTGGAACCGGGACGGCTCTGCCTGTCCGCTGCTGAAGGCGGAAGGCGTGTGGGTATCCACAAAACCGTGGAGTTCCTATGGCTACGCCTGGGACAGCGGCCCCGATATCATGCTGACCCTGGACCGGGACGCCAGGGACAATTTCTGGTCCACCACCTGCCTCATCGGACCCAACGGCCCTGTGGAAAAGCCCAGCTACGACCAAGCAGGTCAGGGCGGCAAACGGGGAAGGGCAGGCATTGGCACAAAGCCCGGCTATCTGCGGCTGTACGCCTCCCAGGACGGCACGGCGGACGCCCGTACCCCGGAGGCACTGCGGGACGACATGGCTGCCGACGGCTGCACCTCCTTCGTCATGGGGGACGGCGGCGGGTCTGCCCAGTGCTGGTTTGACGGCCAGACCGTCAAAGGCGACGGCCGGAAGTGCCACAACTACATCATCGTCTATGTAAAAAGAGAACCGGCGGAGGTGCCGCCGGACAAGGAGGATAAGCCTGTGAGCAAGCCTATTGTATGCCTGGACCCAGGCCACGGCCCTGGCAATGTCAACGGTTCCGCCGATGGGACCTATAAGGAGCGCGAGTTTACCTGGGATATGTACATCCGCCTGCGGCCTCTGCTGGAAGCCAAGGGTATTACGGTGGTAAGCACCCGGGAAAAGGAGAGCGATTATCCCAGCCAATCCGGCCGGGCCTCGGTGAGCAACCGGGCGGGAGCAGACCTGTTTGTCTCCCTCCACTCCAACGCCGCTGGAAGCACCGCACAGGGCTTTGTGGCCTTCACCTCCGCGCCCCCGGAGACGGCAGCGCGGAATAAGCTGGCGACTGCCATCATCAACCGCGTTCACGCCGCCGGTGTGGTGCTGTGGGGGAGCGGGCTGGCCCATGAGCTATACACGGTGCTGGCCTCCACTACCGCCCCGGCGGTGCTGCTGGAGTACGGCTTCCACACCAACACCCAGGACCTGGCCCTGCTGAAGGACGCCGCCTACCGGGACAAGCTGGCTCAGGCCACCTGCGCCGGGATCTGCGACTATCTGGGGCTGGAGGTCAAGGAGCCGGACCAGGAGAGCGGACAGCCCAATGAGCCGGATTCCTGGGCCAGGGCGGCATGGAGCAAGGCGGTGGCTGCCGGGATCTTCGACGGTACCAGGCCCCGTGACGGGATGACCCGGCAGGAGGCCGCCGTGGTGCTGGACCGGCTGGGGCTGTTGACGGAGAAAGGAGACTGACATGGAGCACATCAATTCCTTCAAAGCGGCGGTGGCCGCTGTCTGTGCCGCTCTTACCGCCCTGTGGGGATGGTTTGGCTGGGTGGTGGTGGCCTGGGTGGTGTGTATGCTCATCGACTACGCCACCGGCTCCGCCGCCGCCCTGCGGGCGGGGGAGTGGTCCAGCAAGACCGCCCGGGACGGCATCTGGCACAAGCTGGGCAGCGTGGTGGCCGTCATCGTGGCGGCCATCCTGGATACGGTCATTGGCCACCTGCTGGGCAACGTACCCGGGGTGGAGCTGCCCTTTACTTACACGGTACTCCTCTGTCCGTTGGTGGTGATCTGGTACATCCTGACTGAGGCTGGTTCCATTATTGAGAACGCCGGCGCCCTGGGGGCACCTATCCCGTCCTGGCTGACCAAGATGATCGCGGCACTGGAGGCCAAGGTAGATCAGGCGGGGGACAATCTGGAGGAGTAGAAACAGATTTTACATATTTAGTTAAAATACCCCGACAGCACCGTTATTGAGGTGCTGTCGGGGTATTTGTGAGTGAAATCAAACGAAGGCTTTGAAGGTGTAATTATAAGACACGATCAGGGGAAATGTTCTCAACGGCTCCAGTCCCGGCTGCGGCCCACCGCTTTATGCCAGTCGGCCAGCAGCCGCTCCCGCTCCGAGGGGGCCATGCGGGGAGCAAAGGTTGTATCGCACATCCACAGCTGACGGATCTCATCGGTATCCTGCCATACATGAGCGGCCAGACCGGCCAGATAGGCCGCACCCAGAGCGGTGGTTTCCCGGATGGCGGGGCGGCGCACCTCACGGTCAATAATGTCGGCCTGGAACTGCATGAGGAACTGGTCCCGGCTGGCGCCACCGTCAGCCTTCAGCTGGGTGAGGGGCACGCCGGTGTCCGACTCCATGGCGTGGACCAGATCGGCCACCTGGTAGGCGATGGATTCCTGAGCGGCCCGGATGATGTGCTCCCGGCGGGTGCCGCGGGTAAGGCCTACCAGAGTGCCGCGGGCATACATATCCCAGTAAGGAGCGCCCAGGCCGGTGAAGGCGGGTACCAGGTATACGCCGCCGTTATCGGGTACCTTTTGGGCGTAATATTCCGCATCCCGGCTTTCAGTAAAGAAGCGCATCTCATCCCGCAGCCACTGAATCACCGCGCCGCCCACAAAGACGGAACCCTCCAGGGCATATTGAACGCTGCCTTCACGGCCCACGGCAATGGTGGTAATAAGGCCGTTGTGACTTTCGCAGGGGACCGAGCCGGTGTTCATCAGCAGGAAACAGCCGGTGCCGTAAGTATTTTTGGCGTCGCCCGGCTCAAAACAGGTCTGACCGAACAGCGCGGCCTGCTGGTCGCCGGCGATACCGGCGATGGGTACCTTGACGCCCTGAATCTCGGTATAACCGTAGATCTCACTGGAGGAGCGCACCTCAGGCAGTATGGCTCTGGGAATATCCAGAGCCTCAAGCATGGTATCATCCCAGCAAAGCTTGTGGATATCGTAGAGCATGGTGCGGGAGGCGTTGGTCACGTCGGTGACGTGGACTGCCCCGCCGGTCAGCTTCCACAACAGCCAGGTATCTACGGTACCGAACAGGATCTCACCCCGGCGGGCCTTTTCCCGGGCACCTTCCACATGGTCCAGCATCCATTTGATTTTGGTGGCGGAGAAGTAGGCATCGGGAATTAGGCCGGTTGTTTTGCGGATGTGCTCCTCCAGCCCCTGAGCCAGCAGATCATCCACAATGCCGGCGGTACGGCGGCACTGCCATACGATGGCGTTGCAGATGGGGCGGCCTGTGGCCTTGTCCCACAGGATGGTGGTCTCGCGCTGATTGGTGATGCCAATGGCGGCGATGCGTGCCGGATCTATGCCGGATTGGGCAATCACTTCCATCATCACCGCATACTGAGAAGACCAGATCTCCATGGCATCGTGTTCCACCCAGCCCTCCTGGGGATAGATCTGGGTAAATTCCTTCTGACTGACGCCGATGATGTTTTGCTCCCTGTCAAAAAGAATGGCGCGGGAGCTGGTAGTGCCCTGATCCAGGGAGAGAATGTACGTTTCCATCATAATAATACCTCCCAATGGGTGCCGCGGTATCCGCGGTCACAGATCTCGCGTAGCTACAAAGGAAATGCCGGTGTTGCAGATGTTGGATAAAACGATGTCGCCCGTGTGCACGGGGACGGTCAGCTCCACGGCGTCCAGACAGCGGACCGCCTGCGGAATCAGGGCTTTGGGGATGGGGGCGTCCGTCTTGACCGGGCAGCGGGGATGAGCTCCGCCGGTGCAGCGAACGGTGGAGGTGACCACCCGCGTGGGATGGGTCAGTTCTATTTTACCATATTCTTCGCCTCTTGGACAGCTATTTCCGGACACTTGATAATCTTGTGTTTCGTCCACCTTCAGATGACAGCCCTTGGGGCAGACAATACAGATCAGTTCCTTCATTTCGTCGCCACCTCCTGGATGGATACGGTAATGGATTCCGAGGCCCGCTCCAGCAGAGCCTTGGGCAGGACGATGTGCTCCATCTCGCCTGGGGCCAGATGGTCCCGGGAGAACCGGGCGATAAGGGTATCCCCCGACTGTACCAGAATCTGACTGTCTTTGCAGATGCGGTTGACCCGGAAGAAGAGGTCGCAGGCCTTTTCCATCCGGCTGGGCCGGATGTGCTGGGGGACAGTGTAGGTCACCCCGTCGCCGGTGTGTACCTCCAGGACGGCAGGATCGGCATGGGCCGTGCCCAGCACATGATCTGCCGCAGCAGCACCTGCCCGCTGGCTTTCAGCGGTGACAAAGTCCACCAGGTCATGGACATGGGCCACGTTGCCGCAGGCAAAGACGCCGGGCAGGGAAGTTTCCATATTCTCATAAACCACCGCGCCGTTGGTACGGGGATCAATAGTGATGCCTGCCTGACGTGTCAGTTCATTCTCCGGGATCAGGCCCACCGACAACAGCAGGGTGTCACAATCAAATACCATCTCGGTGCCGGGGATGGGTTGGCGGCGTTCGTCCACCTGGGAGACCACCACCTGCTCCACCCGGTCCCGGCCGCGGATATCGGTAACGGTGTGGGAGAGATAGAGAGGAATGTCGTAGTCGTGGAGACACTGGACGATGTTCCGGTTCAGACCGCCCGAGTAGGGCATGACCTCCACGCAGGCCAGCACCTTGGCCCCCTCCAGGGTCATACGGCGGGCCATGATGAGGCCGATGTCGCCACTGCCCAGAATGACCACCCGGCTTCCCGGCATCCAGCCCTCCATGTTCACATAGCGCTGAGCAGCTCCGGCGGTAAAGACGCCGGCGGGCCGCTGGCCCGGGATGGCGATGGCGCCTCGGGTACGCTCCCGGCAGCCCATGGCAAGGATGATGGCTTTGGCTTCTTCCATGCGGTAGCCGGTATCTTTACCCACCATATGGACCTGTCGGTCCTCTGTAATGGTAAGGACCATGGTATCCAGCCGCACCTCAACACCGGTGTCCTCCAGCATTTCAATAAACCGTCCGGCGTATTCCGGTCCGGTGAGTTCCTCTTTGAAATAGTGCAGGCCGAATCCGTTGTGGATACATTGGTTGAGAATACCACCCAGTTCCTTGTCACGCTCCACGATGAGAATGCGTTTCAGGCCCTTTTCCCAAGCGGAGCAGGCGGCCGCCAGTCCTGCCGGGCCGCCGCCGATCACAATCAGATCATACATGGTCACAGCCTCCCTTCGTCTGGCTTGCCAGCAGCCAACTGCCTGCTTTATCCTGTACAATGGCGCCGGGACTGACCTTCTGTTCCCGTGCCAGGATCTCTACTACCCGTGGTCCGCAGAAGCCACCCTGGCACCGGCCCATACCGGCGCCCACCCGGCGCTTCACCCCATCCACCGAGCGGGGGGGGATGGGACTGCGAAGCGTGTCCAGGATCTCCCCTTCTGTAACAGTCTCGCAGCGGCAGATCACGCGGCCGTAGGCTGGGTTCTGCTCCACCAGTCGTGCTTTTTCCGCCGGGGAGAGGTCGTGGAAACGGACCCGGTGGCGCTGGCAGGAGAAGCTTTGCTTTTCTTCCAGTTCCAGTCCGTCCTGCTCCAGCAGCTGGGCGGCGTATTCCGCGATGGCGGGGGCGGCGGTGAGACCGGGGGAGCAGATGCCCGCCAGATCCAGAAACCCGGGGGTCGCCCATTCAATGATAAAATCCCCCCGGTCAGTGGAGGAGCGCACTCCTGCAAAGTTGCGGATGGATTCCCGGAAATTGACCGAGGGCACCGACTTGATGGCGGTGCTTCGTACAAAGGCCAGCCCGTCAGCGGTGGTGCCCACATCGGCTTCGGAGACGGGATCGGCGTTGGGACCCACGATCAGGTTGCCGTGGACGGTAGGGGCCACCAACACCCCCTTGCCGCTGGGGCCGGGGCACTGGAAGATCACATGGCCCACCCGGTTCCCCTCGCTCTTGTCCAGCAGGAAGTACTGGCCCCGGGAGGGATGGATGGTAAAGCTGGGGGGGGCCGCCATTTCGTGGATGGCCTGAGCGGACACACCGGCGGCGTTGATCACATACCGGCTGTGGAAATCACCTTGGTTGGTGTGGACCAGCCAGCCGCCCTCCAGCGGCTCCAGCCCGGTTACGGCGGTCTCCAAGTGGAGGTCCGCCCCGTTGCATACAGCAGTCTCCGCCAGAGCCAGACAATATTCCCAGGGTGAGCAGATGGCGGCGGTGGGCGCCCAGAGGGCAGCGGTGACCTGAGAGGACAGGTTGGGATCCATGGCTCTGGCCTGATCTCCGGTGAGTATCTCCAGACCGGCTACGCCGTTGTCGCGGCCCCGCTGACAGAGGGTATGCAGGGTGTTTTCCTCTTCAGGAGAGAAGGCCAGCACGAAGGAGCCGCACTGCCGGTAGGGTACATCCAGCTTGGCGCACAGTTCTTTGGCCAGAGCGGCCCCACGCACGTTGAGCCGGGCCATGAGGGTGCCTGGCTCCGGGTCGTATCCGGCGTGAAGGATGGCGGAGTTAGCCTTGGTGGTGCCGTCGGCCACGTCGTTCTCCCGCTCCAGCACGGCGAGCTTCAGCTGATAGCGGGAGAGGTGGCAGGCGGCGGCCGCGCCGGTAATGCCGCAGCCGATGATGAGAACGTCGTACATGATAAAACCTCCTGGCATGAAACTTCGTATATATATGTGGGCTGCGCGTATAAGCCGATGCCATGGCGTATGAAGCTTTTGCGCATATGGGCCGTTCCGGCCCATGCGCTGAAATCATTTTTTGCTACGCGTTGGAATCGTAAAAAAGAGCAAAACAAAACCTCCCCATGGGGGCAGCTTTGTTTCGCTCTCATTCTCCTGAAACCCGGTATTTGATTTTACATAGCCCAGACAGCAGGGTTGGTGGAGGATACCGCTACTGCGCCGGCGCCCAGGGCCCCCGTCACGTCCTCCTTATCGGAGATCAGGCCTCCGGCAATAATGGGTTTTCCGGTAGTCCGGTTCAGCTGCCGAATGATTTTGGGCATCAGGCCGGGCAGTACCTCCACCAGGTCGGCTGACTCCCGGGAAAAATGGCGCTCCACATTTTTCAGCGCCATGGAGTCCAAAAGAAAGACCCGTTGGATAGCCACCAGGCCCAGTTCCCTGGCTCGCTTGGTGAGAGGGGGCTTGGTAGAGATGACGCCATCGGCAGCGGTATACCGGGCGATAAAGTCGGCGGAGATCTCCCGGGCAGACAATCCGTCCACCAAGTCTAAATGGACAAAAGCCTTTTTGCCGGCCTGATGGATGCGCGCTACCTTGTCTCCAATGGTGAGGATATCTCCATAAAGAAGGAACAGTACAGCCACCTCACTTTTCAGAGCCGCGTCCAGCCCGGTATCATCCTTTACTGCGGCGATCACCGGACCGTCGGCCAGCAGGTCAAGCAGGCTTGTGCAATTCATGGTCGTCACCTCATTTCGGCCCCATCTATGGGGAAGGATATAAAAATGCGCAAAGCAACCGCTGGCTGCCTTGCGCACTCTAACACTCTCCTGCACAGAGGACAATATCATCATAGCAGGGACACAAACAAAAGGCAAGTAAATTTGATTCGGTATAGCAAATTTGGAGACAGTAACAAAAGAAAAAGGTAAAAATTAGTGCAGTTCGCCAAAAGAAGGCATACAGATAGGGACCGCATAAAATATGCGGTCCCTGTCTGTATGGAGGTGATCATTTCTGCTCAGAAGATTTATCTTTGGGGAGGATGAGGCTGAGCAGAAGAGAGACTACAAATACGCCGGCCACGGCGTTGCCATTGAAGATGTCGCCTACCGCCGGGGGGAAGGCGGCAAAGAAATTGCCGGAGGTCTGGGTCAGGCCGATGCCGATGCAGAAGGAGAGGGAGACGATGATCATGGTACGGTCGTTGAAGACACACTCCTTGAGCATCTTGATGCCCTCATACATGATGGATCCGAACATCATGACGGTACAGCCGCCCAGCACCGACTGGGGCAGAGAGTTGAAGAAGGCGCCCAGCGGGGGGAAGAGGGAGGCCAGGACCAGGATCAGCGCGCCCATGAGGATGGTAAAGCGGTTGATCACGCCGGTCATGGTCACCAGACCCACGTTCTGGCTGAAGGAGGTGAGAGGCAGACAGCCGAAGCAGCCGGAGATGGAGCTGGAAAAGCCGTCCACTGCCAGGGAGCCCTGCAGTTCCTCGATCTTCAGTTCACGGTCCAGTGCGCCCTGAGCAACAGCGGCGGTGGCGCCGGTGGTCTCCGCGGCGGAGACAAGAAACACGATGGCGATGGTGAAGAAGGCACCCAGATCAAATACAGGGAAGTGACTGGTGAGGAATACCGGCCTGGGCAGGCTGAAGAAGCCCACCTCGCCGATGGTTTTCTGGATACCGGAAAAGTCCACCATGGGGGCAACCCCGGCTACGGTTAGGATGGCGGCGGCCACATAGCCCACAATGAGGCCCACCAGAATGTTCAGATTCTTGTAAACGCCCTTCAGGCAGTAGCGGGATACCAGACATACCACCAGGGTAAAGGCGCCGATGGCCAGATGATACCAGGAACCAAAGTCGGCCGCACCGTTGCCGCCGCCCCAGGAATCCATGCCCACCGACAGCAGGGAAAGGCCGATGGCGATGACCACGCAGGCGGAGACCACGGGGGTGAGGAAGCGTTTCCAGTATTTGGCGCTCAGACCAACCAGACCCTCAAAGATACCGCCCAGAATGACCGCGCCTACCATGCCTTCATAGCCCAGAGCAGGATTGGTACAAATCATAAGCAGGCTGCCGAGGAAGGTAAAGCTGACGCCCATGACGATGGGCAGCTTGGAGCCGATCTTCCAAATGGGATAGAGCTGCAAACAGGTACCGATGCCGGCTGCAAACATGGCGCACTGGAGCAGCTGAGTGATCTCCGCGGGAGTGAGGTGAGAATCTGTTCCCCGCACGATAGCGGCGCTGCACACGATGAGTACTGGCGCCAGGTTGGCCACAAACATAGCCAGAACGTGCTGCAGACCAAATGGAATGGCCTTGGACAGGGGGACCCGCCCGTTCAATCGGTAGATGTTGTCTTCGCTGACGGTTGTGACTTGAGCTTCCTTGTTTTCCATCATTGACACCTCGCTTGCAAAATAAAAAATAATTATTTCAAATACATATTTTTTTGCACAAAAGGGTGTAAAGAACCCCTTCGGTCTGAGGCCGAACTGTTTAAAAAACGTTATGGCAGATCAACAGGACCGAAGGGGCGCAACGTAGGAATCGGGGGATGGCTGGCTGTGGGAAGAACTTACACGGCGTCGGCCTCGGCGTTTTTGCCCAGGCGGCGGAGCATGGTCTTTTTCACCGCCCGGAAGATGTTCTCATATCCGGTGCACCGGCACAGGTGGCCTGACATGAGCTTGCGGATCTCATCGTCAGAATACTCCTTGCCGGACTCCAGAATCTCGGCGGCGCTCATGATGAAGCCGGGGGTGCAGAAACCGCACTGGACAGCGGCCTCATCGATGAAGGCCTGCTGGATGTCGGAAATCTCGCCGTTGGGACCGGCCAGCCCCTCCAGAGTGAGGATCTCCTTGCCATCGGCCCATACGGCCAGATAGATGCAGGAGTTAAAGCACTCCCCATTGACCAGTACGTTGCAGGCGCCGCACTCGCCCACCTCGCAGCCCTTCTTGATGCTGGTGAGCCGGTAGTCGTCCCGCAGCATATCGGTGAGGGAGGCCCGAACGTCGATCATCTTTTCCACCTGTTTGCCGTTGATGGTGCAGCGGACCAGCTTATACTGATTACTCATGGATCACACCTCCTGCCAGACGAATGGATTCGGTCAGGGCACGCTCGGCCAGAGCCACGGCGATGTGCTGCCGGAAGTCCTTGGCGGCCCGCCAGCTGTCCCGGGGATTGATATCCTCCAGCACGGCCTGGGCAAAGGCACGAATCTCCGCTTTGGTGGTGGACTTGCCCTTGGCGTACGCCTCGGCGGTGGCGGCCCGCATGGGTACCGGTCCCGCCACGCCGTAGGCGATGCGGACGTCCTCCATGGTGCTCTTGTCCGCCGACAGTTTTACGTTCACCGAGCAGCCGGTGGTGGCGATGTCCATGGCATTGCGCATGGCGTATTTGATGTAGTGGCCCTCATAGCCCTCATAGGCGGCCTTGGGGATGAGAATGGCGGTCTGGAGTTCGCCGGGGCGCAGGTCCACCTGGCCCGCCTTGATGTAGAAGTCCTGGATAGGAATGCGCCGCACGCCCTCCGGTCCGGTGATCTCGATAATGGCGTCCCAGGCGAACAGGGTGGAGGCTGAGTCGGCGGAGGTGACGCCGTTGCAGGTGTTGCCGCCGATGGTGCCGATGTTGCGGATCTGGGGACCGCCCACCTGGTCCACCGCTTGACCCAGTACATTGATGTGGGCCTGGATGATGGGGTCCTTGGTGATGTGGGAGAAGCTGGTGAGGGAGCCGATGCGGATGGCGCCGTCCTCCTCAAAGGACACGCCCCGCAGTTCGTCCAGACCATAGATGCTGACCAGCTCCTTGCCGGCCCGCTTGCCCTCCCGGATCTGGACCAGCACGTCGCTGCCGCCGGCAATGATCTGGGCCTCGGGATGTTCCAGCAGCAGCTGGACGGCATGACTTACGCTCTCTGCCTCGTAAAGGGCTTTGATATCATACATGGCCGGGAGCCTCCTTTCAAATCAGTCCCTCTTCCTTGAAGCGGCGGAAGAGGATATGGGGATTGACGGGCGCCTCGTTGACAAAGACGCCGGTAGCCTGATAGACGGCGTTGCGGATGGCGGGAGCCACCGAGCAGGTGGGAGGCTCGCCCAGGGCCTTGGTGCCGAAGGCGCTGGTGGGTTCGGGATTTTCCACGAAAAAGGCCCGCAGCCGGGGGTGATCCATAAAGGTGGACAGCTTGTAGTCCAACAGGTTGTTATTCAGAGCCTTGCCGCTCTTGGGATCGAAGAGCAGCTTCTCCGACAGACCGAAGCCGATGCCCATGCTCATGCCGCCGTGGACCTGAGCTTCCGCCAGAGCCGGATTGATGATGGTGCCCGCGTCATGGACGTTGACCAGATCCAGCAGCTTCACCTTGCACATGGGGATATCCACTTCCACCTCGGCGAAGGTGCAGCCGAAGGAGTAGGCGTTGGACTTGATCTGGGCGGTGCTTTCAGCGGTGAGGTGCTGGCTGTGGGTCAGGCTGTACAAAGCCTCGGTGGCCAGATCGCCCAAGGTCATCAGCACCCGGCCGTCGGTGATGCGGACGATGTTGCCGTCCACAATGTCCAGATTATAGGGGGGCATCCGGGTCAGCTCGTGGGCATAATTAAGGATGCGTTCCTTCAGCAGGGAACCGGTCTGCCGGATGGCAAAGCCGGCGGTATAGGTCTGCCGGGATGCGTAGGCGCCGGTACCGAAGGGGGTGACGTCGGTGTCCTGGCAGGATACCACATGGACCTTGTCCAGAGGAACGCCCACCACGTCGGCGGTCATCTGGGAGAAGGTGGTGTCGGCGCCCTGGCCGATCTCGGTCTCGCCTACCTGGACCTGGAGGGAGCCGTCCTGGTTCAGAACCATGCGGCAGGAGGAGGTCTCCAGAGAGATGGGCCACACGGCGGTGTTGTACCAGAACACTGCCATACCGATGCCCCGGCGGACGTCGCCGGTCTGGTTCTGATAGGCCTTATATTTCCGCAGGTAGTCGGTGACCTCCATGCCCTTGTCCATGCACTGGTTAAAGGTATCGGCGTACAGCTCGTTTTTGGAGAAGGGATCGGTGTAGCCCACCGGCATCAGATTCTTCCGCCTGAATTCGATGGGGTCCATGCCCAGTCGGGCGGCCACATCCTCGGTGTGGCACTCAACGGCCCACATGGCCTGGGGAATGCCGTAGCCGCGCATGGCGCCGGCCACAGATTTGTTGGTGAAGACGGTATAGGCGTCCACCTCCACATTGTCGCAGGGGTAGAGCTGGGGGAAGGCACCGGCGCCCTTGGCGCAGATGCTGTGACCGTGGGAGGCGTAGGCGCCCTGGTCAGAGAAGGCCTCCAGCTTGCGGGCGGCGTAGGTGCCGTCGGGCCGCACCCAGGAGATGATGTGGCTGCGGATGGCGTGGCGCACCCGGTTGGAAACAAAGGTGTCCTCCCGGGGAACGTCCAGCTTTACCAGATGGCCGCCCAGCTGCATACACAGCCAGGCGCACAGGGGCTCATACAGCACATCCTGCTTGTTGCCAAAGCCGCCGCCTATGTAGGGCTTGATGATTTGGATGCGTCCCCACTCGATCCCCAGAGCCTGGCCCACCACCCGGCGGACAATGTGAGGGATCTGGGTGGAAGAGACGATTTTGATCCGCTCTCCGTTCATCTCGGCGAAACAAATAAAGTTTTCGATGTGGCAGTGCTGGACGGTGGGGGTCTCATACCAGCCCTCCACCTTGATGAGGCCGGGCTCCTTGATGGCCTCATCATAGTTGCCCTTGCGGATGGTGGTGTGTTTGAGGATGTTGTTGGGATAGGCCTCATGGAGTTGGGGTGCATCATCTTTCATGGCCTCCTGCACATCCAGCACGAAGGGATACTCCTCGTACTCCACCTTGATGGCCCGAAGGGCCTGAGCGGCAGCTACCTCATTCTCGGCCACCACCGCGGCGATGTCATCGCCGTAGAAGCGGACCCGGTCGGTGAGCACCAGCCGGTCAGCCACGTCCTGGTGGCTCTCGTCGGTGGACCAGGGATGTCCGGCAGTGGGGAAGTAGTGCTTCTCCTTCAAGTCAAAGCAGGTAAAAACTTTGACCACACCGGGAATTGCCTCCGCCGCGGAAGTGTCCATGGACTTCACCCGGCCGTTCGCGATGGTGGCGTGCAGGACTTGGGCGATATAGGCGCCCTTATCGCACAGGTCGTCGGTATATCGGGTGCGCCCAATGACCTTGTCATAGGCGTCCACACGGGTGGCTTTCTTTCCTACATACATGGCGCGTTCCTCCTGTCTGTTGATTGATTGTCTGAACTTCAGCCGTTGATGTGATGCTCGATGTGGGTCTTCATACGGCGGTAACCGTCTTCGGTGATCAGAATCTTGCCGCGCTGGACCCGGATCAGGCCCAGCTCCTCCAGCTTTTGAATGCTGCGGTCCAGGGTCTTGACGGAAAAGCCGATCTCGTCCGAGATCTGAGCCCTGGTCTGCTTCAGCTCCAGCTGCTGGGGTGTAGGGATACGCTGCTCGAATTTGCGGATCAGATGGACCATCAGCCGGTCCTTGCCCTCCATAAAGAGGTACTTCCGCGCCTCAGCGGTCTGGGTGATGAGCCGGCGCATATTCTCCTGCGTGCGCAGAAAAAGGGCGTCCACATCCATCCGCATCCAGTCCATGTAGGTGTCCGCTGGAATGGAGAGTACCCGGCACCGGGTGGAGGCTACGATGCTGATGCGGTATTGGGGGAGTCCGGCAAAGCATTCAATCTCGCCAAAAAAATCCCCCGGTCCAAAATCCTTGAAGGAATAGGGCCGCTCGTGCATGGGCCACTCTACGCCGGTCACCTTGCCGGAGAGGATCACAAAGATATGGGTACAGTCTGTGCCAGCCTTGATGAAGGTCCGGTCTGCCTCAATGTCGATCAGGGTCATGTAGTATTTGACCTCTTCGGTACAGTTCCGGAACAGAAACTCCATGTAGTTTCGTTTCTGCGGCGGGAGCTCCTTAAAAATATCCACAAGACTGCACCTCCTTGGTTGTATTATATCGTTACATTCCTACAAAAGAAAAGGCCATGTGTCTCATTTTTTTATTTTTTTTATGGGACATGAAAAATTCTGTGGTCTTCCGTACTTGCAATTTTGGGAAAAATATAGTATCCTTTGGTTAGTTAATGCTAACTAACGGAGAGCGGAAAGGGAGCGGAGGGCGCTTTATGCTGATGGAGCGGTTGAGAAAAAACGGGCCCGGAGCGCGGACAGACTGGGTGTCTGCAATGTCAGGGGTACAGGTGTGCAGCTTTGCGCTGGCGGGAGAGCAAACGCTGCCCCTATATCTGGAGCCGCTGCATTTTGAGACATTGTTCTGTCTGAAGGGCGGGATGACGGTGGAATGCGGCGGACGGGTGCTTCGGGCTGAGGCGGGGGACATCCTGCTGCTGTCGGACGGGGAGTGGCTGCACTCCGCCCGAATCTGTGGGGGACTGGAGGGAAGCCTGGTGGTCGTGGACGCCGGGAAAGCTGGAGAGAGCCTGCGGACGCTGTGCTGTCTGATGGGCTATCTGGAGCTGGATACCGCAGCGGTGCGGGAAATCATGGATCGCCGGAAGGGATGTGGGCTGCTGAAGCGTACGCCGTGGAGTCGGGCGGTGTTTGAGGTCCTGGAAAGACTGGAGGGAGTGGAGCAGGGCCGCTACTGTATCTGGAAGACGGTGGAACTGCTGTATTTGCTGTGCAAATGGAACGGTATGTTGGAGGAGCGCGGCAGTGACAGCCCTGTTTGGCGCACCGGAGCGGAGATAGGCGTTTATTTGGAGAGACATATGGGGGAAAAGCTGACCATAGCTGAGCTGAGCCGCCGGTTCTGCTTGTCCCAGACAGCGTTGAAAAACTATTTCCGGCAGGTCTACGGGGTGCCGGTCCATACCTGGCTGAGGCGGCGCCGGATGGAGCGGGCGGCCAGGCTGCTTCGGACCTCCTCTCTGTCGGTACTGGAGATCTCCCAGGCGGTGGGGTACGAGGGCATCAGCCAGTTCAACGTTACCTTTAAAGACTGTTACGGAATGACGCCTGGGACCTATCGAAAAATGTCTGAAACCGGAGGATGAGGACTGTTTCCGAAAGACGGGGAGGCCTGATTCTGGTATACTTCAAGACTCAAGGATCCGATGCCTGATCATAAGGAGGGAGCCCATTGAAGCGTCATCGATTTTGGGCCTGGGGGGCCGTGATCTGTATGATCATGGTCATGCTGACCGGCTATCAGCGGAAATAACCGAAAGGAAGTGCTTGTATGAAGGTATATGCCAAGCTGGCCTGCTTTGTGGGCGGCGCGCTGTTTGGCTCGGTGGGCGTAAAGCTGCTCACCAGTCAGGACGCCAAGCGGGCCTATGTCCATGCCACGGCTGCCGGACTGCGGATGAAGGACTGTGTCATGAAAACCGTGACCACTGCTCAGGAGAATGCCGCCGATATCCTGGCCTCAGCCAAAGATCTGAACGAAAGTCGGACTGCCCGGCAGGCTGAAGCCGACGCGGAGGCCCGGTTGGACGACGAGGAATAAGCCGAAGCTGAGGGGGAGCCGTGGAAACGGCTCCCCCTTTTCATGGAGGAGAACAGCAATCATGAAAGCCATTATTTTGCATGAGAGCAGAGGCCGTATCCGCCTGCGGGTGGCCGGAAAAGGCATGAGCCTGGCTCAGGCCGATCTGCTGGAGGCCTGGCTCCAGCGGGAGCCCTGGGTCAGAGAGGTGACGGTCCACGAACGGACCGGCTGCGTGATTTTGCGCTATCAGGGGGACCGGGCGGTTGTGCTGGCGGCCCTGCGACGGTTTTCCTGGCGGGAGGCGGCGCGTACCATAACGCTGCCCCCCCACAGCAGCCGGGCCCTGAACCGGGAATTTGAGGAAAAGCTGGTGGGCAAGCTGGTGTGGAAGGCGGCCACTACCCTCTTTCTGCCGCCTCCCCTGCGGATCGCCCGGGTGCTGTGGCAAATGTGCCCCTTCCTCCGGCGGGGGCTGAGCTGCCTGTTCCACAGACAGATGAAGGTGGAACTGTTGGATGGCATATCCATCGGTATTTCGGTGTTCCGCCGGGATTTTGCCACGGCGGGGGCGGTCATGTTTCTGCTGGAGCTGGGAGAGTTGCTGGAGGAGTGGACCAGAAAGAAATCGGTGGAGGATCTGGCCCGGTGTATGGCCCTTAACGTGGATCGGGTGTGGCTGAAAGCGGACCTGGGAGAGGTGCTGGTGCCCCTTTCTCGGGTCCGGCCGGGGGACCGGCTGGTGGTCCGCTCCGGCAGCATGGTACCGGTGGACGGTGTGGTGACAGAGGGAGAGGCCACGGTGAACCAGGCCTCCCTTACCGGGGAATCCATCCCCGTGGCCAAGCGGCCCGGCGGTGTAGTGTATGCCGGCACGGTGGTGGAGGAAGGTGAGTGTATCCTGGAGGTGCGCCATGCCTCAGGTCAGAGCCGATATGATCAAATCATATCTATGATTGAGCGTTCCGAACAAATGAAATCGGCCACCGAGAGCCGGGCGCTTCATCTGGCGGACCGGCTGGTGCCCTATACCTTGGCCGGCAGTCTGCTCAGTCTGGCGCTGACACGAAGTCCTGCCCGGGCCCTGTCGGTGCTGATGGTGGACTTCTCCTGCGCTCTGAAGCTGGCTATGCCTCTGGCGGTTCTGTCCGCTATGCGGGAGGCAGGCAAACGCCATATTACCGTCAAAGGCGGCAAATTCCTGGAGGTGGTGGCCCGGGCGGATACGATTGTTTTTGATAAAACGGGCACCCTGACCCGGGCCTGTCCCCGGGTGGCTCAGGTGGTCCCCTTCAACGGCCGCTCTGAGACCGAGATGCTGCGGCTGGCGGCCTGTCTGGAGGAACACTTCCCCCATTCTATGGCCAACGCCGTGGTGGAGGAGGCCAGGCGCCGGGGCCTCACTCACGAGGAGTTCCACTCCAAGGTGGAGTATTTGGTGGCCCACGGCATTGCCAGTACGGTAAACGGACAGCGGGTGCTGATCGGCAGCGCCCACTTTGTGTTTGAGGATGAGAAATGTACCATACCGGTGGCGGAACAGGACCGCTTTGACGGGCTGCCTTCGGAATATTCCCATCTATATCTGGCGGTGGGTGGAGAGTTAGCGGCGGTACTGTGCATTTCCGATCCTCTGCGGGAGGAGGCGAAGCCGGTGCTGGCCGCCCTGAAGGATCTGGGCCTGACCCGGACGGTGATGCTTACCGGCGACAGCTGCCGCACCGCCGCCGCCATTGCCGCCCAGGTGGGAGTGGACCAGTTCCGGGCGGAGGTGCTGCCGGCAGACAAAGCGGACTATGTGGCGAAACTCCGCCGGGCAGGACATACGGTCCTGATGGTGGGGGACGGCATCAACGACTCTCCTGCTTTATCTGAGGCTGACGGCGGCATTGCGATTCAGGACGGCGCGGCCATCGCCCGTGAAATCGCTGATATTACCATCTCGGCGGAGAGTTTGTGGGAACTGGTGGAGCTGCGGCAGATCGCCATGGCCCTTATGAGGCGCATCCGGGCCAACTATCGCTTTGTGATCGGGTTTAACGGGACGCTCATTGCCCTTGGTGTGGCGGGGCTGTTGGCCCCAGCCGCCTCCGCCGCCCTGCATAATCTCTCCACCCTGGGGGTCAGCCTGCACAGCATGAGCCCTTTGAAGCAGAAGATCTCGCAAAGGAGTGGATTGTCGAAAATCGGCGGGGAACAGGGGCGAAGTCAGGGGATAGAGTCATAAGAAAATGATCCATATCATACAAAAGGCCCGCCGCAGGTGCAACAACCTGCGGCGGGCCTTTTGAGTGCTCTGTGGAGAGAAGGGCTATTCGCTTTTGATGGCCTCCAGGGCGGGTATGCGTACCGCCTTGTTGGCGGGATAATAGCCAGAGCCCAGACCGATAAGAATGGAGAATACGATGGCGAAGAGCAGCAGCCAGGGCGGGATCACAGAGACTCGTGTCACTGTCTCGCCGCCTACAATGGCGGGCAGCAGATTTTCCATGGATGGACCCAGTGAAACCAAGTTGATGGCCACCGAGGCGATAAAGCTGATGACGCAGCCGATCAGTCCGCCGATCAGTCCAATGGCTCCGGCCTCTGAGAGAAACATGACTCTGATATCCGAGACATAGCAGCCCAGAGATTTCATGATGCCGATTTCCCGAGTGCGCTCTGAGATGGACATGATCATGGTGTTGGTGATGCCCAGGGCGGCGACAAACAGAGAGATGGCGCCCAGGCCACCCAGCATCATTTGCTTCTGGCGGGCCTCCTTTTCCATAGGCTTACGGATGCTTTCCATAGATTCGGTGGGGTAGCCCATAGATTTGATCTCACGCTCCACTGATTCCACCTGGTCGATGCTTTTGACCTTTACAATAATAGAGTCATAGACCGGTTTCTTGCCTTTGCGGCCCTGAACCTTTTCCATCAGCTTCAGAAGCTCGGGCATATTGAGCAAAATCCCTTCAGAGGTCTCGAGGCCTTTGGAGTAGTCCTCCTTCACTGTGCCAACTGGGTTGAAGGGAAGGGTGAGCTTTCCGCTCTGAGTTTCTATTTCCATGGTAAGGGGCTGCTTCAGAGGGTCCAGATAAGGGGGGGGAGGATCGACGGGGTTACCGCTGTCATCAAACTCCCCGCTCCAGCGGTCTATCATGTTGCGTCCCTCCGGGCGCAGGGTATCCTTAAAACTGTAGGCCAGATATTGTCCGGTCAGGATCTCGCCCTCTCGCTTGGGCAGCACACCGGTAGTCAAATGGTATCCCATCTGTTCCAGTACTGCGGTATCAACTCCTACCACGGTAGTCCAGTCGGCAATATAGCGCTTTCCCGTTCCGGTGAGGAGACGAACGGAGTCTGCATTCAGGCTCAGTTTGGGGGTCAAGGCCTCCACGCCGGGCAGGTTCTTTAGTCGACGCAGCAACGGGTCGTCCAGCTTGGCCTTGCCCCGGCCGCCCTGAGGGGCGCTCACAGTAATGATGGTCAGGTCCCCCATTTCAGCCAGGGTCCTGTCCTGGGCCTCCTTCATGCCGATGCCCAGGGATACCATGATGACGATGGAGCAACAGCCGATGAGGACGCCCAACACGGTGAGGAAGGTACGGGATTTGCGGCGCATCAGGTTTTGAAGACAGATGCGCAGCATATCTTTTTGCTTCATGTTTTATTCCCCCTCATTGGAAGGCGGGGTGTCGTCCCAATCGTCCCAGCTATTTTCGTCGGTCTTGCCGCCCTTTTTCTTTTTCCAGATCAGCAGGCCTACGACGCTGGCCAGGACCGCCGCTCCGGCGACCAGTCCCACAGTCAGCCAGGGGAAACCGCCCTCCCTTATATCGGCGTCAAGGTCATCGGGGAAATCCTCCGGCGGCGGAGGAGCAGTCACATGGAGGGTGACGGGAAATTCCCGAGTCTGGACCTGTTGGTCGGCGTTTTCATAGCTGATCTTCAACACCACCTTGACGTCTCCCTCGGTGTTGGGTGTGAGGGCAAAACCGATGTTGCCGTTGGCTCCCGCTGTGACGTTGCCCAGATACTGAGTGCGGGCGGGAGTATCCACCCCTTCGCCCTCCACCGTGGCCTCCAGGTTGGCCATGTCATCCTTGCCCTTGTTCACATAGGCCAGCAGCAGTTCGGTCTCCTCGCCCAAGGACACTGTTTCCGGTACGGCGGGAGCGTTGATCTGAAAGCGGTCTGGCTGGTAGACGGGAATGGACAGCTTGACATCAGAGTTGGTCTGGGTGCGCTTTTCGCCATCCACAAACTCATACTTGAAAGAGAGCGTCAGACCCTGGGCGCCGCTTTTGCCGGTGGGTACGGCCCGCATGGGAATCTCCTGGCTCTGGCTGCCTCCGGCCGCCAGAGTCTTATAGAAGTAGGTGTTGGTGCTGGCGTCCATGGTGAAGGTCTCTCCGCCGTCCACAGTGACTACCACGTTGGAGATGGGCACGGCGCCGGTGTTCTCAAAGGTAAAGTTCAGAGGGAAGGAGCTGCCGGAGGGTACGGAACTCTTACCATAGGAATAGCTGCGCACCACCACGTTGGGTACGGAGGTATCCGACTTGGAGGAGGCGTTGGCGGCAATATTTACCTTGTCGGAAGAAGTAGCCTGGGTCATGGTTTCGCCATTGTCATAAAGGTATTTCAGTTCGGTGTTCAGAGACTGGTTGGTGGAGGAGAGTTCCTTGGTGGCCTGTACCTTGACGGAGATAGAGGTACTTTTTCCCGGCGCCAGGTCGGGCAGCAGGAAGGTGGAGGTGGGGTCCATCAGAATGAGGGACTCGGAGGTGGTGACAGATACCACCGGCTTGACCAGAGCGGTGGTGCCGGCATTCTGGAAGGTCAGGGTGACAGGCAGGGTCTCGCCAGCGGAGATGGGCTTGCCTGTGGCCGAGCGGGTAACCAGCACCACCGGCTGGGGTACGGTCTCCTTGGCCAGGGTGGGCACCACTACTTTGTCGGAGACGGAGGCCTGGGTCATCATGCCGCCGTTGTCATAGCCGTATTTCAGCTCGGTGCTCAGGGTCTGGCTGGTGCTGCTGTTGCCCCGGGCCACCTGGATCTGTACATCCAGACTGGCGGTGGAGCCTGGCTGGATATCAGGCAGCAGGAAAGTGGCGGCGTCATTGAGGATCATCAGGGATTCGGAGGGGGTGACAGCCACTACCGGCTTGACCAGAGGGGTGGCACTGGTATTCTGAAAGCGGATGGTAACAGTAGCGCTCTCGCCCACGGCCAGGGGGTGGGGCAGGGTGGAGCGGGTGACCAGCACCACCGGCTGAGGCACGCTCTCCCGGCCGATGGCGGGGATGGAAATCTTGTCGGTGACATTGCCTTGAACGGTGGAGACGTTGTTGTAGTAGTTGAACTTCAGATCCACACCTAAAGATTGGGCGGGGGAGGGGATGGCGCTGGCGCCCTTGACCGTGATCTCCAGGCTGACGCTCTTTTTTCCGGCGATATCAGCCAGGGGGAAGGAAGAAGTGCCGCTCCCCAACAGCAGACCATCGGAAGGGGTAAAGGTCACCACGGGGGATTTCAGCTTGATATTGCTCAGGTTCTGAAAGGTGACCTTCAGCTTGACCTCCTGCCCGGATTCAATGGGTTTCTCCAGTTCGCTGCGGGAAACCAGAACCATGGGGGCGGGAGCGGGATCAGGGGCGGAGGGAGGCTCGGGAACGCTGGTGGGCGCTTCATATACCACCGCTTCGGTGATGGTAACCTCCAGGGTCTGGTAGGAGCTGGCGTCGCCGGCAGTGCCCACCTGGAGTTTCAGACTCTGTCCCACGCCTTTGTACGTCAGGCCGGTAAGCCGGACGGCATAGACCAGCGGGGCGGACTCAGAGGAGGTCTTTTCCACCGAGAGAGAGCCGCCGGTAAAGCTGTCGTCCAGCTTGGTGATGTCCAGTGTTTTGGGATCGCCGGCCCCGGTACCGTCGCCGGTATCCTTGACAGACACGGTGATATTGACCGTATTGCCTTTTCTGATACTGCCAACCGAACGGCCGGAGGGGTCGGTGACGGTATAGCCAGTGATGTACAGGTTGCTGCCTTCGGCGGCAAAAACCGCGGGCAGCGCCGCCGCCAGCATGGCCAGCAGCAGGAGCAGAGAAATGCCGGTGCGTAACACATTATGCTTCATGGGGAAATCTCTCCTTTGGATTGACTTGGTTGCTGACGATCTCGCCGTCGATAAGCTTGACGATCCGATTGGCGTAGGTGGCCATTTCCGGGTCGTGAGTGACCAGGATGATGGTCTGGTGGTAATCCCGGGCAAAGCTACAGATCATGTCCATGATCTCCACCGTGGTTTTGGAGTCCAGGTTGCCGGTGGGCTCGTCGGCAAAGACCACGTCGGGCCGTGCGATAAAGGCCCGGGCAATGCCGGCCCGCTGCTGCTGGCCGCCTGACATCTGCCGCGGAAAGTGGTCCAGCCGGTGGGCCAGTCCAACCCGGGTGAGCAGCTTGCGGGCAGCAGCTTCCCGCTGGGCTTTGGGCACGCCCCGAAACATCAGGGGGAGTGCCACGTTTTCCGTGGCGGTCAGGTTGGGCAGCAGGTTGTAGGACTGGAATACAAAGCCCAGGTGCTGCTGCCGGAAGGCGGCCAGCTGATTTTCATTCAGACGGGAGATGGGTACCCCGCCGATGAGGACCTCCCCACGGGTGGGCTTCTCCATACCGGCCAACTGGTTGAGTAAGGTACTTTTCCCCGAGCCGGAGGTGCCGAAGATACAGCAGATCTCCCCTCGGGACACACTTAAATTGATGCGCTTGAGCGCCACCACCGTCTCATCTCCGATGGGGTACTCCTTGCGGACATTTTTCACTTCGATGATGGGGCGGCTGCGCAAATCAGGCCCATTCATAGGTGTTGCCCCCTTTCTGAATGGGAGTATACCGGGCCACTCTTTATTCCCCGTGTGGGTTTGTTTAAGATTTGTAAAGGCGGAAGAAAGAAAAAAGACGCTCCGGACTGGAAAGCGTCCGGAGCGTCAAAATGATATGGAGGAGGGAGGCTGCCACAGGGGAAGCGTGAGAAGAAATTCGGTGCCCTGCCCGGCTGCGGGGCGGGCGGAGAGGGCGATAGAGCCGTTGTGCAGCTCCATAATGCGGCGGGTGATGGACAGGCCAAGGCCGCTGCCCTGACCAGAGCGGGCATCGCTGCCCACCACAAAGGGCTCAAAAATATACTTGATTCGCTGGGGGGGAATGCCGGCGCCGTTGTCCGCCACAGTGAGCAGAGCTTTGCCCTCCGCCTCGGTCAGCCGGAAGAAAAGCATGGTGCCCAGTCGGTTGTGGCGCAGGGCGTTGGACAGCAGATTATCCAGCACACGGCGGAATTGCAGGGGGTCCAGCTGGCAGCGCAGGGCCCGGTCGGGCAGATCAATGTCCAGCCCGAAGCCTGCCAGATCGATCTCGTCATATTTGTCCGCCAGATAAGCCCGCAGAAACTCGCACAGGTCGGTAGGCTCGGTGTGGAGCACAAACTCCGGGTGCTCCACTTTGCTGTATTCATGGAAGGCATCCACCAGTTCGGTGAGGGCAGCCGCCTTACCCTGAATGGCCCGCAAATAGCGCTCCTGCTCCTGTGGCGGTACCTTTCCGTCGCAAATAGCGTCGATATAGCCAGCAATAACAGTGATGGGGGTCTTGAGGTCGTGGGAGATGTCGGCAATCAGCTTCTGCCTGCCCTGATCCAGCCGCTGGCGCTCCGCCTCACTCTCGGCCAGCCGGTCGGAAAATCGGTCGAAGCTCTCTCCGATGCGCCGGATCTCCCGTGTACCGCCGCAGTCCCCCACCCGGACCATTCGGCCCTCGGACTGGGAGACCACCGCATCATTGAGCTTACGCAGGGGACGGCCGATCCGGTGGCTCAGCCACCAGATGAACAGCCCCGCACTGAGCAGGAACAGGGGAATGAAGAGCAGCCACACCTTCCAGCTGTCCTGATACTGCCTCAAATAGTCGGTGTCGCTGATCATTGCCTCTCGCAGCAGAATGGTCATGGGAGCGTTATTCTCATTTACAAAGCTCCCTCGGGTGAGGAACGCGTTGGGAAGCCGCTTACCCGATAGATAGAGAAACTCCTGAGGCGTGTAGACGGTCTTACCATCCTCCAGGCCGCCGAATATAACCTGGTAGGAGGCGTTCAGCACCATGGTGTCCACCGAGCCATCAGTAGTGGACTGGCGGATCACCAGATAGCGGGAAGGACTGTTCCTGTTAGATTGAGTGAAGGTGGTAGTGAAGGCGTCGGCGTCCCAGGGTTGGACACAGGCCAGCTCGCCGGCGGTACAGAGCGGGTCAAATCCGCCGTCGGAGGCATAGACCAGCAGTCCCTCCCCGTCGTAGACGGCAAAGGCGCTGCCGGTGTCGCCGGTATAGTGGGCCAGGTTCTGGTAATTGCCGGACAGCAAATCTTTGTCGGCCATCAGTCCGGCCCAGTCCGGCGGCTGGTAGAGTCGGGTCAGCTGCTGATCCCACAGACAGAAGATTCCTCCGGCAATGACCAGCAGGGTAAGGGTAAACAGCAGGTAATTGCGTACCAGCAGACCAAACAGGCTGCCGGGAACCGGTCTATTTTTCAAGCTTATACCCCAATCCTCTCACGGTGATGATGTAGCGGGGGTCCTTCGGGTCGTCCTCCAGTTTGTCCCGCAGCTTGGAGATGTGGACCATCATGGTGTTGTCATCTCCCTCAAAGTATGGACCCACCGCCCCCTCATATAGCTGAATCTTGGTAAAGATACGGCCGGGGGAGCGCATGAGCAGCGCCAGGATCTTATATTCCATGGGGGTCAGGGCGATGGGAACGCCGCTTTTGGTCAGCTGGCAGGTGACAGTATCCAGCGCCAGATTCCGGACGGTGAGCACATCCTGACCAGTCCGGCCCGCCCGGCGCAGCTGGGCCTTCACACGGGCCACGATCTCCACAGGGTTGAACGGCTTGGCAATGTAGTCGTCGGCGCCCAGATTAAGACCCAGGATCTTGTCGTTGTCCTGGCTTTTGGCCGACAGGATCAATATGGGCAGCTGGCTATACTGGCGCAGGGCACGGGTCAGTTCAAAGCCGTTAAGACCGGGCATCATGATGTCCAGGATGGCCATGTCGGGGCTGTGGGTTCGGGCCAGCTCCAGCGCCTTGCCGCCGTCGTCCGCCTCCAGAACCCGGAATCCCTCCCCCTCCAGATAGAGCCGCAGCAGGCCCCGGATATCCGCGTCGTCCTCGGCGATAAGGATCATAGGTGTCATGAGCAGCGCCTCCTGTTGCTGTTTTATATTTTTATTGTAACAGAGCAGACCCGCTTGGGAAAGTCCGACCTGAGAAAAAAGCGGGTCCTTTGCAAATCTTAAGAAACAGAGAGTCGAGTGGGGACGCTGAGAAAATTGTATTTGTGTTGCATCTGCAACTGACAGAACAACGGAAAACATATATGATTTATATGAAATTTAAGATTGATAACAGTACGGACCGTGGCCAGATCCACGGAGTATTGAGAGGTGTATAGTATGCAAAAGACCATTATGAATCCCCGTAAGGCTGCTGTGATTGGCTGCGGCTTTGTAGGTTCCGCCACGGCCTTTGCTCTGATGCAGAGCCATTTGTTTTCCGAGCTGGTGCTGTTGGATGTGAACTTTGATAAGGCTGACGGCGAGGCCAAGGATATCGCGCACGGCATCCCATTTGCCGGAGCCATGAAAATCTATGCCGGCACCTATGATGATGTGGCGGATGCCGCTGTGGTCATTGTGACGGCAGGGGCCAACCAGAAACCCAACGAGACCCGGCTGGATCTGGTCCACAAGAATGTGGCAATCTTCAGGAGCATCATCCCTGAGATTGCCAAACGGGACTTCCAGGGCATCCTGCTCATTGTTTCCAATCCGGTTGATATCCTGACCTATGCCGCCCTCAAGCTCAGCGGACTGCCGGAGCATCGTGTGATCGGCTCGGGCACCGTGCTGGACACCGCCCGGCTCAAATACCAGCTGGGGCAGCATCTCCATGTGGACAGCCGCAGTGTTCACGCCTTCATTATCGGTGAGCACGGAGACAGCGAGATCGCCGCCTGGAGCAGCTCCAACGTTTCCGGTATTCCCCTCAACGATTTCTGCGAGATGCGGGGGCATTTTGATCATGCCTCCTCTATGAAGGAGATCGCCGAGAAGGTCAAGACCAGCGCCTATGAGATCATTGCCAAGAAGCAGGCTACCTACTACGGCATTGCCATGTCGGTAAAGCGGATCTGCGAGGTCATCGTCCGCAATGAGCGGTCTATTCTGCCGGTGTCCACCATGATGCACGGGGAGTACGGCATCGAGGGAATCGCCCTGAGTATGCCCGCCATCGTGGGTCTGGACGGCGTAGAGACCCATGTACCAATTGTGCTGGATCAGGAGGAGCAGGAGCAGCTGCGCCGCTCGGCAGAGACCTTGAAGCAGGTGGCTGCTGCCCTGGAACTGTGAGGCCTGAATCAAATCCCGTCAGTCAGGATCGCCCGCGTGACGTACAGGGCCTAATGGGGTAATATGCTTGTAAACCGGTGGGACGGCCTCTGTCCCGCCGCACAGGAAAGGAGCGGGTGACGTGGTGGAGTCTACCCTTTTGTGGGCAATTCTGTCTTGAAACTGAACGAAACCTTAAAGATCATAAAGGAAACCTTTTTTTGCTGAACTGTGACAACTTTCCGGCCTGGATAGGAGTCTAACCATCGAAGCCCGGGCGGCCACTCCGCCCAGGGGCAGACAAATCTGCTACAGAAGCAAAGAAAGGAACATGATGATGAAACAGAAAATCTGCCTGGTACTTACCCTGGTGATGGTAATGCTCGCCCTGACCGCCTGCGGCAGGATGGGCGGCGGGAAGACGGAGGACAGCGGCTCCGGTCAGCCCCAGTCCACGGAAAAAGCCGAGGAGAAGAAGGTGAGCGGCGTCATCAACCGGATGGGTGACTATCTGGTGCTCCTCACCGGCGATGGTGAGTACCAGGTCATGGACTTCGGCAAGGGGGTCAGTGCCGATGGCTTTGCCGAGGGAGACTCGGTGGAGATCACCTACACCGGCGAGTTGGGGGTGGACGGCGCTGTGCCGGTGATCACCTCCATCAGTAAGTCGAAGTAAGCTGAAACGGCCAAGAGCACCGTTGCGTTTAGATGGGATCTGTGGGATAATGAGTTGAAAGCAGGCCTGTCCTCACTCCACAGGCCAAACCATGGAAAGGATGAAGTGGATTTTATGGACAATACCTACATTCGCTTTACAGATGATCAGGAGGCCCCCTATTCCGACCTGGTAGTGGTGGACGGGAAGTATCTCTTCCTATCCGGCCTGGTGTCCGAAGATCTGGAGACCCAGGAGCTGGCCTGCGGTGATATCACCTTTGAGACTCGTCAGGTGCTGAACAATCTGGAGCAGCTGCTCAAGCGCTACGGTTCCGATATGGACCATGTGGTGCGGATCGACGTGCTGCTGCGGGATTTTGCCGAGCGGGACGAGATGAACGCAGAGTATGTGCGTCACTTTGCCCCCAAGCGGATGCCTGCCCGGCTGTGCTACGGCAACGTGGGCCTGGCGGACGCCTGCAAGATCGAGATCGCGGTGATTGCCGTCAAGTGCTGAATATGGAGAGATGAAGCGCCCCCCGCGCCCGGTTTGACCGGGCGTGGGGGGCACTGTTTGTTGTGTGAGATCAACCGGCCTGAGCGCCATACTGGCTGTAGATCCGCCAGCTCAGCAGAATGGCCTGCTCCACGGAGCAGGAGTCCTGGGGGGAGAGGGTAACGCTGGAGGTACCCTTCATAATGCCGTTGGCGGCCAGGGCGCCCACGCCCTCCGTCGCCCAGAGGGAGACGCTGCTCCGATCGGTGTAGCCCGCAATAGAGCCCGCCTTGGGGGCCAGGTCCGTGCCGGTGGCGGTTTCAATGGTGCCCACGGCCCGGTAGAGCATGGTGGCGATCTGCTCCCGGTTGGTGGTGAGGGTGGGGGCAAACTTGTCGCCGCCGGTGCCGGTGACGATACCCGCCTGGCTGGCCTTGCGGATGGCCAGACTGTTGCTGTCGGAAAAGGTACCCTCGGGGGCGGCGGGCAGTTCTTCCTTCTGAATGACCTCAACCAGCTGCACCGCCAGCTGAGCAAACTGCTCCCGGGTGATCTGATCCTGATAGGAGGGGTTGCCGGTGAACTGGGGAATCAGCCCGGCCTCGGCGGCCTTCGCCACCTCGGACTTGGCCCAATCGCTGGGGCCGATGGTGACGCCCTGTTCGACCTCCACCTCTACCTGAGTCATGTCCTGCTTGTCCACCTTCCAGGCGAAGGCAGGCAGGATCAGCACCGCAGCGGCCAGAACAGTACAAGTTATACGCTTGAATACAGTGAAATGTTTCATGGTCATACTCCTTTTCTCATCGTTCACAGACGCTGTGGTCCACTGTGTCGGCGGGGATGCCCTGCAGCTCATGGCCCGGGGGATAGTAATCGATCATGGACAGATAGTTTCCGGTACGCTGGAAGCCCATCACATCCGCCAGCCATGCCGTACCGGCAGGGCCATCGCATACGGGCTGGAATTCTCCGGTAGAACCCCTGGGATACCAGTACTGCTCGTAGGGAATGGTGTTATAAAATGCGTGAAGGTCGGCGTCATCGCTGAAGGTGACGATGGCGGCGTCCACATACCGCTCCATCAGCTCAGGCAGGCCGCTGCTCTCCCAGACTCCGTTAAAGATCCCCTGGTGAACGATGCCGGGGGTGGAAATGGTGTAGGTCTTGCTGCTCCCTGCGGGCACCTCGTAGGGGAGGAAGAACACGCCGGCTTCTCCCTGACTGCCCTCCTGACTGAATGCCACCAGAGCCACCACACCGGCGTCGGTCACATCGGTGGGGTTGGTCACGGTAACGTCCATGCCGCCATAGGCCGCCATACCCACATTCACGCCCGTAATTTTGGCAGTGGAGGCAAAGAGGCTGGGGGCATTTTTGTTGTACTCCGGCAGAGCCGGCGCATGGAACTCAGGAACAAAGGGCTGCTCCGGCTGTTCCGGCTGTCCGGTCTGGCCTCCGCTGCCGGGCTTGTGGGGATCGCTGACGCTGTTGCCGTGCTCCCGGTGGCCGATCCATACGCCGTCCTGGTCGTACAGGGGCAGCTTGGTCACTTTTTCCCAGTCCTGGATCAGGGTCCAGCCGGTGAGCAGCTTCCCGTTGGGGTCGATGTAGGCGTATTCAAAGCCATACCAGCGCTCAGGCGCATTGGGATTGTAGGTGGTGGTATCCCGATAGGCGTCGGTACCAAAGCCAAAGGAGGGCACCTCCGGCTTCCGCAGGACGAGGGCCCTGCCGTTGATAAAGCTGCCGGCATAACGGATGGTGGTGCTGCTGCCCACCTCCAGCCAGGTATAGTCTCCGTGGGGAGAGACCACCTTATTACCCTTGGTGTTGACATAGCCCAGACCGGAGTACACCCCGCCATCGTCGCCGATGACGGCGGCATAACCGCCGGAGAAGGAGTACATATCCGCATAGCGGCCCCGGTTCAGGTCGTGGAGATTGCCGTTTTTGTCCACATAGTTGGTCCAGTAGCCAGTATATCCGTCGGGAGGACTGATGCTGTCGTTGACCCGCAGCAGGCCGTCGTGGAATTCCGCACAGAAGTTCCAGCCGTCGGCGGACACCTCATAGATTCCCCGGTCGTTCAGAAGATATTTGTGCTGAGTCCAGAAGTCCAGGGTCTCCTGGTTGGGGGTGATGGTAAAGCCGTCAGGCTCCATGGTGTAGGCCTGGGCCGCGCCAGGCAGCAGGCTCAGGTAAAGTAAGCCGCACAGGCACAGACTGCCCATCCGGACAGTCAAACCTTGTTTTCCTCTCATAAGACTCATTCCCTTCTAAAAGCTGATGTTACAGTTCCTTATAGTCGAACAGGATCGGGTTCTCCCGGTCTTCCATATAATAACCCTGGCTGGTATAGCCCAGCAGCTCTGTGCCTCTGGGCACAAAGGTGTTTTCCCGGTGCTCTCCGGTGGTCAGGTCATATACCATATGCACAGGTTCCTCTTCTTCCCAAACATGATACAGCAGCTTATCGGCGATGATGGCATCCAGAAATACATCCTGGTCGCTCTCCCAGAGGAGCCGCTGGTTGCCGCCGTCAGGGTCTCTGGCCTCGATGGTCCAGAGAGTTTGATCTTCATTGACGGTATTGCGGATAGCGATCTCGTCGGTAAGCAGGGTACACCAGAGGGCAACCTCTTCAGTGGCCGCCGGCTGGAGCATATCATCAAACCAGTATGCTTGGCCATACCCCAAACACCATGCTCCATTTCCCACATGGTAGGAGGAGGTGGGGATACCAATAGTCTGCCACTCCTGCAAGGTCCCGTTGAGCGCATCCACAGCCACTGTCTCCGATGCGCCGGGACCCATTCTGTGGTTCAGGCTGATACAGGTGACTTCCACCATCTGATCCTTCTTCTCCTGCCATTCCCACGCCGCCTCCGGCATCATGGAGTACTGCGTATAGCCGTATTCCCCCTCATATTCCGCCCAGGTGGTGTACTTGATAAATAGGTTCAGGTGATTGACCGACCCGTCACTGGGGATATAAACGGTCTCTTTCTCACCGGTCTGGATGTTCCGGCGCATGAGGAAATATTTATAGATGATGTATTCGTGGCTGGAATCCTCGTCCACCAGGGTGCTGGTGGAGTCAAAGGGGATCTTCACCCGGTAGGTTCCTTCCATCAGCGGGCCGATGGTATGGGTCTCCGGGTCCACCAGACGGACCCGGACGTTGGACACCCCCCGCTCCAGGGGGATCTCCCCGTTTTCGGCACGCTGGCCCACATAGTTTGGCTCCATCTCGTACAGCTCCACCGGGTCCAGGCCGTTGATGGTGTAGTAGAGCTCCAGCTCCTCCGCCCCGCTGACGGTAAGCACCTGGGACTCTGTGTACAGTCCCGGCTCCAGGGAGAACTGGCACTGGGAGAAGGCGGTGTCATCCATACAATAGGGCGTCGGCGCAGGGGTGGGAGACGGGGTGGGTTCTGCCTCTGTGCCTGTTAAGGCGGAAGGCTGAGAACCAGCGTGACACCCCGCCAGGGCCGCGCACAGCGCGAGGCCTGCCAGACACAGCTTCCAGTGATTACATTTCATTGCTTCTCCTCCTCATCCTGCTCCACAGGATTTGCGCAAGCAGGTATCCTCTTTCGATGTTTGATGCAGGCGGCAGCCGCCGGAACCATCCGGCGGCTGCCGCCCTGGATTTTGTCAGCCCGCGGAGGCCTCCGTGAAGGTCACGTTGTAGAAGTAGCCGTAATCGATGAGAGTCCCATGATTATTCACACCACTGATTCCAATATACAGGTAATCGCAGCCCCGGATGTTGGTGTGAACGGACACCGGTTCATCTCCGGATTTGAGCTCATAGCTGTCGATGAGGTTTTTGGTGCCATACTGATCCACTGCGTAGATGGACAGTGTGCCGGTATAGTCGCTGTTCAGGGTGTCTTGCTTGGCTACAAATTCCCCGTTGAGCTCGGTGTACCGCCCATCCAGTTTTACAGTTTCGCCATCTCTATACAGGTTAAAAGGAGTCTGGGTCTCACCCAGCAGCTTGAATTGGGCATTTGACCCAGTTCTGGCCACCGCATAGGATTCGTTATAGGGCTTCAGCTCATCGGCCCGGACCACCTTGCCTGCGCCGGGCTTGAGGCCAATATACACGCTCTCAGTCTTGGGGTCCCACTCCACCGGCTTGTCGGTGAGCATTCCGGTGAGGGCACGGACGGGCAGGTAGGTGGTACCGGCGTAGATCAGGGGCTCCACCTCGTTGCCGTTGACGTCGGTGGGCACCTGCAGCTTGCCGTCCACATAGAGGGAGATCCCGCCCATGGAGACGTTGATCTGCTTGAAGGCGGACATGGCGTAGGCAGGCAGGCCGCTGCCGGCGATGACGGCGGCAGCCAGCAGGCCGGCGCCGAAGCCCTTGATGGTGTTGTGGTTGAACTTTTTCATTTTTGTTTCCTCCTGTTTTTCATGATCTTGGCTGTCTTGCCATGTTCTATTGTAGTAATAATATTTCTAAAGTCAATAGAAATGGTAATAATAGTTCCAATTCATGCAACGGTTAAAATTATCCGTTATCATGAATCTGAGGTGAGTTCCTTGACCTTTGGAGAACGGCTGCGACAGCTGCGGGAGGAGCGGAACCTGACACAAAAAGCCATTGCCGGGATCATCGGCATATCTCCGCGGATGGTCAGCTTTTATGAGAGCGGCGCCCACTTCCCGCGGGAGGAGGGGACTCTGCTCAAGCTGGCACAGTTTTTCGGGGTCTCCACCGACTACCTGCTGGGATATTCCGATGTGCGCTGTGTGGAACAGCTGCGTAAATTAAATCAGGCTTTTCAAGGGCTGCCCGAGGCGGAACGCGAAAGTCTGATGGATTATTTGGACTTTCTGTCCGCGAAACAGAAACGTCCGAAGCCTTGACCGCCCTTCGCCGTTCCGCTCCGGCAGCGGTGTGAGTTGGTCCGCTCACGGAAAGTAAGACCTGCCGAGTTGTCGGCAGGTTTTACTTTTCTGAAAAAATTTTAAAATTTCGTTGCGGGACTTTTTCCCCTTTGTTATGATGGAACAGCGAGGGAGGAGAGTCCATGAAACTGATCGAGCAGGTGCGGCTGGCCCGGCAGGGAGACCCGGAGGCCCAGACCGCCCTTTATGAGGCCATGTACAAGCGGGTCTACTACCTGGCCTTTCGCATGACCCGCAGTGCCGAGGACGCGGAGGACGCCGTGCAGGAGGCTTTTCTGTCCGCCTTCCGGGCGCTGCCCAATCTGGCCGATCCAAACGCCTTTGAGGGGTGGATGTTTCAGATCACCGCCAATAAATGCCGCAATGTGCTCAGTAAGTCCGGGCGCTATACCCAGCTTCCGGAGGATGAGGACGGCAATACGATTCTGGACGAGCTGCCCGAGGAGAATGAGGGCCTGATCCCAGCCTCCGCGCTGGAAAACCGCGCCCACCGGGAGATCATCCTCTCCATCATTGAGGCTTTGCCCCAGCAGCAGAAGGAGTGCGTGCTGCTGTTTTACTATTCCGAGCTTACCGTGGCGCAGATCGCTCAGGTGCTGGACTGTTCTGAGGGTACCGTCAAGAGCAGGCTGAACTATGCCCGCAAAAAGCTGCGGGATGGTATTCTGGAGACCGAGGAGCGGGACGGTATCCGTCTGCACACCCTGGCGCCTCTGGGCCTGCTGTTCCTCCAGGATTTTCAGGAGTTGACCGCCGGTATGACTGCTGGCGCTCTGGGCGGTACGGCAGCGGTCGCAGCAGCAGCCGGTTCCGGCACCGCGGCCGCAGGTTCCGGTACTGCCGCGGGCGCAGCAGCCAAGACAGGACTGTTTGCCACTGTGAAAGCCAAGGTGATCGCAGGCGTGACGGCAGCCGCTCTGGTGGTGGGCGGCGGCGTTGTGGTCTTCAGCCAGCCTAAAGCCCTGGCCTTTACCGACCCGGCGCTGGAGGCCAACCTGCGGATACTGCTGGACAAACCGGAGGGAGCCATTTATCCGGCGGATGTGGAGAACCTGTACGCCCTCTATATCTTTGATGACGGCATGGCAACTGAGACCGGGTACATGAGCCAGCCGGTGACCCAGGCGGAGCGCGGAACCACGGCGGTGAGCAGCCTGGCCGATCTGGAGCAGCTGTCTGGATTGAACAGCCTCTACTATATGTCATCCGATCCGGCCCTGTTGGACACCCTGGGACAGCTGCCGGAGCTGCGGGAGTTGATCATCACAGGAGAAAATGTAAATGTGCCTGACTTCTCCTTTGTGTCCGGAATGTCGAACCTGAACCATCTCTCTGCCCGTGTTGCTGGAGATGCCGATTTAAGCGCAGTGGAGGAGTGCGCGGCCCTGCAGCGGCTTATGCTGTGGTCGGAGGGAAGTATCTCCCTCAATGCCGGAAAACTTACCGAGCTGCTGGAACTGAATCTCTCGGGGAATCAGAACGGAATGCAGCCGGAGTCGACTTGTGTGCTGGAACTGGACCAGCCCTTGCCTCAGCTTCTGTCCCTGACGGTCCATGGCGGAGCGTTGCCGTCCCTGGACTTCCTGTCCAATACCCCGGCGCTCCAGTCCCTGGATCTGTATAGCAACAACCTGGGTCAGCTGGATCTGGGTCCCATTGGCGGCCTGAAGGAGCTGCGAGCCATTAGTTTGATGGCATCCTACGACCAGATCCTGGATCTGGCGCCTCTGGCCAACTGCCCGGCGCTGGAGGTTTACCTGGCTTTCAACGGTACGGTGCTCAATCCGCCGTCCCAGGCTGTTACGGATACAGAAAGCAGTTTGCCCATTTATAATCAGGTGATCTTGAGCATCCAAGACGAGATTTATGCCAGACGGGCGGAGCAATGGGACTGACTGTATGAATCAATGTGAAAAGGGCGCGCTGCAAGTTTGCAGCGCGCCCTTTTCACAGGTTTGACAAATTATTCGACGTCGCCCAGAGGAGCGATCACATTGCGGTAAACAAGGCGGAGGAAGAGCAGGCTCAAAGTCAGGGAGGCCACCTCGGCGATGGGGAAGGCCCACCACACGGCAGTCACGTTTCCGCTCAGAGAAAGCAGATAGGCCGCGGGAAGGAGCACGACCAGCTGACGTACAATGGACATGATCATGCTCAGCACGCCGTTGCCCAGAGCCTGGAAGGTGGAGGAACAGATGATGTTGAAGCCGGCGAAAGTAAAGCACAGACTGATGATTCGCAGCGCCGGTACGCCGATGCGCAGCATCTCATCCGAAGCCTCAAAGAGACTGAGGATGGGGGCGGCGAAAAACTGAATGATCACCAGGCCTGCCAGCATGATCCCTACGGCGAGAATGGCGCTGAAGCGCACGGTTTCAGTGAGGCGCTTGCGCTTCCGGGCGCCAAAGTTGTAGGAGACAATGGGTACCATGCCGTTGTTCAGACCGAATACCGGCATGAACACAAAGCTTTGAAGCTTGAAGTAGACGTTGAATACCGCGACGGCGGTGGAAGTGGAGATGGCGCCCAGGATCAGATTCATGCCGAAGGTCATGATAGAGCTGATGGAGTTGAGCACAATGGTGGGGATGCCCACGCTGTAGATTCGGCTAATGATGTGTCCACGGGGGCGGAAACCCTTCAGCTTGGGCTGGATCTCATGGTTGTGGGTGATATTGAAGATCAGCGCCAGAATGGCGGCAACGATCTGGCCCAGCACGGTGGCTCCGGCGGCGCCGGCCACACCCATCTTGGGGAACGGCCCGATGCCGAAGATGAGGATGGGGTCCATGATAATATTGATCACCGCGCCCACGCCCTGGGTGATCATCGTATAGAAAGTGCGTCCGGTAGACTGGAGCAGCCGCTCAAACATGATCTCCATAAAGAGACCCACGGAAAGACCGGCACAGATCCGCAGATAGGCTACGCCCTGGTTGACGATATCCGGGTCGTTGTTCTGAGCCAGGAAGAAGGGCTCGGCAAATGCCACACCAGCAATGGAAAAGACCAGCATACTGAGAAAAGCCAAAAAGACGCCGTTTTCCGCAGTATGGTTGGCTGTCTCAAAATCTTTGGCGCCCAGGCTGCGGGAGAGGAGAGCGTTGACGCCCACGCCGGTACCCACACTGACAGCAATCATCAAATTCTGATAGGGAAAGGCCATTCCTACGGCAGCCAGTGCGTTTTCGCTGACTTTGGCTACAAAGTAGCTGTCCACCACATTATACAGAGCCTGCACGAGCATGGAAATCATCATGGGCAGGGACATGGAGAGGACCAGTTGTTTGACAGGCATGACGCCCATTTTATTTTCTTGCAATTCCGACATAAAAAACCTCCCAACCGAAAAGAGAGCCGCAGCGATCCGCTGCGGCAAAAAAGAATACATTTCGCTGTTATTCTAAACGATTATATATGGTTAGTCAATAGATTTTCAATATACGAATTAGTTTTCAATAGGAACCTGCCTTTTTGCTCCGCAATATGATAGGTTGTGGGGGCCTGCACCGGCTGACGGTAAGCCTCCATCCATTTCAAGCGACAGCGAGGAGCGTTATGATATGAGTACCATTACCTTGGATGCCCTTCGGGTAGGCCAGTGGGGAGAGGTGGCTGAGGTGCTGACTGAGCCCGCCATGCGCCGACGGCTGCTGGACCTGGGATTGGTGCCGGGGACTGCGGTAAGCTGCACGGCGGTCAGTCCTGCGGGGGATCCGGCGGCTTATCTGATCCGTGGGGCGGTCATTGCTCTGCGGCGGCGGGATGCCAGGGGCGTCAGATTGGCAGGCGCGCCATGGGACTGACGCGAGCTGCCACAGGAGCGGGCGCGGCTGCTGCCGCCCAGCCGCTGGGGGCTGAGGAGGCGGAGCGGGTGGTAGCTTTGGCGGGCAATCCCAATGTGGGTAAGTCCACCCTGTTCAATGCATTGACCGGCTTGCGCCAACATACCGGGAACTGGCCGGGTAAGACCGTAGCGGTGGCCCAGGGGCGATGCCAGTGGAAAGAAACTACCTACACGCTGGTGGATCTGCCAGGTACCTATTCGCTGCTGGCCCACTCTGCCGAGGAGGAAGTGGCCCGAGATTTCCTCTGCTTTGGCGGGGCTCAGGGTGCGGTGGTGGTGTGTGATGCCACCTGTCTGGAGCGCAACTTAAATCTGGTATTCCAGACTTTGGAGCTGGAGCCCAGAACAGTGGTGTGTGTCAACCTGATGGATGAGGCGGCCCGCAAGCATATCACGGTGGATCTGGAGGCTCTGTCCGCCTATTTGGGCGTTCCCGTGGTTGGGAGTTCCGCTGGCCGGGAGGAGGGGCTGGAGGAACTGATGGATGCCTTGGATATACTGCTGGACAGAGAGACGCCTCCTCAGCCCCGGCCGGTCCGCTATCCACCGCCAGTAGAATTTGCCGCCGCATCCCTCAAACCACTCCTGGAATCCAGGCTGCAGGGCAGACTGCCTGTCCGCTGGGCGGCCCTGCGACTGCTGGAAGGGGATCCCACTCTGCCTGCCAGTCTGGCGCGGCAGACAGGCTGGGACCCGGATAGGGACCAGGAACTTCAGGAAGCACTGATCAGGGCCAGGGAACAGCTGGCCCACAGCGGGATAACGGATCTGAGCGATCAGCTGGCGGCCAGTATGGTCCATGCCGCTCATCAGGCGGCCCGGGCAGCACTGCCCCAAGGTGCTGCCATTGCAGGCGGCGAACGTCTGGACCGACTGCTTACGGCCCGGGCCACCGGCATTCCAGCCATGCTGCTCCTGCTGGCGGCTGTGCTGTGGCTCACCATAGAGGGGGCCAACTATCCCTCCCAGCTGCTGTCCGATGGGCTATTCTGGATTCAGGACCGGCTTACCGACCTGTTTGTCTGGCTCAATGCCCCAGAGTGGCTCCACGGGGCGCTGGTCCTGGGAGTGTACCGAGTACTTGCATGGGTGGTCAGTGTCATGCTGCCTCCTATGGCAATTTTCTTCCCTCTCTTTACATTACTAGAGGATTTTGGGTATCTTCCCCGTGTGGCTTTCCTGCTGGACCATGGATTCCAAAAGGCCAAAGCTTGCGGTAAGCAGGCCCTGACCATGTGTATGGGATTCGGCTGTAATGCCGCAGGGGTGGTGGGGTGCCGTATCATCGATTCACCCCGGGAACGAATGATTGCCATTCTCACCAACAGTTTTGTTCCCTGCAACGGACGGTTTCCTACCCTCATCGCTCTAATTACAATGTTTTTTGTGGGTGCGGCAGGGGGATTGTGGCAGGGAATGGCGTCCTCACTGCTGCTTACCGGGGCTATTCTGCTGGGGGTGGTCATGACCTTTGGCATATCTCGCCTGCTGTCCAATACGCTGCTGAAAGGAATGCCGTCGGCCTACGCCCTGGAACTGCCGCCTTACCGACGGCCCAGAGTGGGGCAGATCCTGGTCCGCTCGGTGCTGGACCGCACGCTGTTCGTGCTGGGCCGGGCTGTGGCTGTGGCCGCCCCTGCCGGATTGGTGATCTGGCTGTGCGCCAATGTTACTGTAGGCGGTGCCAGCATTCTGGACTGGTGTACCGGCTTTTTGGACCCGTTTGGCCGGCTTCTGGGTATGGATGGTACTATTTTGATGGCCTTTTTGCTGGGCTTCCCCGCCAATGAGATTGTGATTCCCATTATTCTCATGTCCTATCTGTCCACCGGAACCTTACAGGATGCGGGTAGCCTTGAGGCCCTTCGGGAACTGCTGGTTGCAAACGGCTGGACTTGGACTACCGCTCTGTGTACCATGCTGTTTTCTCTGTTCCACTGGCCATGCTCCACCACTTGCCTGACCATTGCGCGGGAAACCCGCAGCGTAAGGTGGACGGTGCTGGCAGTGCTTATCCCCACAGTGCTGGGAATCTGTCTTTGTTTGCTGACAGCTTCCGTCTCACGATTACTAGGGGCGGCGTGATAAGTTTTGACCGGAAGTTTTTTTGATAAAATCAAAATTAGCTCTTTACAAACAGAGGGATGGTTGCTATAATAATCTGGCACGTTAAAAGAGCGTGCCAGACGCGCCCGTAGCGCAATTGGATAGAGCGTCAGATTCCGGTTCTGAAGGCTGGGGGTTCGAGTCCCTTCGGGCGTACCATGAAGAAATCCTGTAACCACAATGGTTACAGGATTTCTTTATGCGAAGGAAGGGCCTGTTGCAAGATGCGCTCTCAGACCCAAAAGGGAAATTTGTGTATTAAAACAGTTAGCCAAAACCGCCGCCTGGACGGTTCTGGCTAACTTTTTCTTTGGCCTATTTTTTCGGGATTCTATTTTGCAACAAGCCCGTTCTGCAATATAAATTTAAGGCCTCCAGAAGTAAAACGCGTAAGACATGATGATAATACTGATTACCAGCAAAATGCTTCCGGTCAATAGGACGGCAGGGGTAGTTCCCAGACAGGCCACAAAGGAACTGATTCCCATCAGTACTGTTCCAAAGAATGCGATCCATTTATATTTGGTCATTTTAGTTGCCCTCCTTGATTTCGGCCTTTACCGGCTTGAGTTTCATAAGGATGACATAGAGAATCATGGAGATCACGATACCGTTGACGGAAGGCTGTCCAAAGGGCAGAAGATAGACAAGCGCGACAGAAATTGCCCAGGTGATCCAGGCCACGATATTCCAATCTCCGATGTCCGCTTTGGCCAGCTCCTCATAGTGACCGCGCTTGATGATGTAGTAGTCGGCAAAGATGATGCCGGCCAGGGGCGGGACGATGTTGCCCAACACATCGAGGAAGGTAAACAGGAAGGTGATCTCATAGGGCTTTAACATGGTCAGAAGGGCACAGATCACCAGAACGCCCATCAGCATCTTTTTCCGGCCCATATTGAATGCGTTGGAAAGATTCAGGGACATGGAATACAGATTGGCTGCATTCGTGGTGAAGATGTTGGTGGTCATAAGAATGATGCTGGGCAGGATCAGTCCCATAGAGAGCAGTACAGCCGTCAGATCGCTGTTGTTCAGGGCAATGGCTGTAATTGCACCGCAGATGACCAGGAGACTGTTGCCGCCCACCAGACCGGTGACGCCGCTGAGCATGGCCTCCTTGGTATTTTTGGCGTAGCGCATGATATCGGCGATACAGGCCACCGTACCAAATACCCAGGTACCGATGATCAGAGTGGTTCCCTCCACGATGGTAATGGGAGTGGTGGGAACATAATTCAGAATCATAGAAAAGTCGCCTGTTACCGTCACCGCTTTGATGGAAGCGGCGATGGACAGGAAGATTACCGCCGGAATGGCCACATAGCCCAAGATCGAAATGGCGTCAAAGCCAAACAGAGCAAACATACCCATCACCAACGCGCTGAGCATCATACAGATGATCTCACCCACGCCGCCCAAATTGAGTACCTGGGCGATCAGATGGCCGTAGGTGGCAGACTGAATGGCATACCAGCCGATATTGACAACAGGAACGAACAAAGACGTAATTTTTGACCCTTTTAATCCAAAACTGTGTCTGGTCAGCAGGGCGAAGGTAAGGCCGGTACGGCTGGCAATGATACTGACCAGAATGGCCAGAACGCTTAAAAAGACATTTCCCAGGATGGTGGCCAGAATGATTTCGCGGAACGTCAGACCGGCGGCCAGGCCGCCGCCTGCCACCATGCTGGTGATGAGGAATACATAGCCGGTCCAAATAATGGTGATGCTGGCGAAACTCTTTCGTTTGTCCCGTGGGACCTCGCACAGTTCATAGTCGTTGTCTGCTGCCTTGACTTTTTCCTTTTCCTTCATGAATGACGCCCCTTTCATCATTTCTGCTGGGAAATACGTGCCCATACTTTCTGAGCACTTGCGCGGCTCTTTTGGCAGATCTCAGATTCATCAAACTGTACCTGGTAATTTCTCATCTTTGCTTCACCGGCACACCAGACGTCGCTGGGCCGGTAGCTGTTGAATATGCCGTCCAGGATGTGTGCCCAAACATTTTCCTGGGTGATGGGGGTAGGCGGGAGATAGGGTGCAAGGGCAAAATCGGCTTCACAGCCGGTATCCAGCCGGCCAAGCTGGATGTGCAGCAGCCGGGAGGCAAATTCATAACCGCTGCGGATGCAGTCCAGCAGCATACCGGAATCAAACCACCAGGGATTCTTGGTACGCAGGTGCATCCCAAACATGGTGTTGCGCAGATCTGCGGCGATATTGGTGCCCAGTGTGTCATTTCCTACCATGACGGGTACACCATACCGGCGGAAGAGGCGAAAATCAGGGATACCGTTTCCGGTGTTCAGGTTTGAGGTCACATTGATGGCTGCTGTGGCGCCGTATTCAGCCATCAGCGCCGCTTCCCGATCATTGATGTTGACACAGTGGGCGAAGATGCTGTTGGGAGTAATCAGGCCGTGATCTGCAAAACGCTCCACGATCCGTTTTCCGTAACGGGCTACCGACTCCTCTTCGTCCTCCAGGCTTTCGCCCACATGGACGTGCAGCGGGATATTACCGATCTCCTGTGCGACCCGGTCTAGGGTCCGTTCACTGAGTGACAGGGAAGCGTGCATTCCAAACATGGCCCCGTGCATTTCACTGCCGCCTTTTTGGGCAAAGGACAGGTTTTCACGAATACAGGCATCCACATCAAACCGATCGCTGGTTTCAAAACAGAAGAGGCCGCGCAGTCCGCTTTCGTCTACCCAGGCCTGCTTGAGTGCATCCAGCGTGCCCTCTATCTGGGTTCCGCTAGCGTGGTGGTCAAAAATGGTGGTCACGCCGCAGCGGATATGGTCCAGAGCCAGTGTTTTTGCGCTCCAGTAGGAGCTTTCCACATCAAGAGCACCATCCACCGTCCAGTAGAGCTGCTCCAGCTGTTCCCGGAAGCTGGTGGAGCGGATGGGCGGCAGGGGACAGCCTCTCATATAAGCGCCGTATAAATGGGCGTGGCAGCTCAGCAGACCGGGCAGCAGAAACGCACCCTTTGCGTCGAGCACTTCACAGCTCTCTGGCTGATGCCACTGACTCATGGGGCCGGTTTCGGTGATTTTACGGTCAAAGATAAGATAGCTGTCCGGACGGTAGGAGTAGAAGTCGTAAATATTGGCATGAATGATGGCTTTCATGGCTCAGACTCCCTCAGGTGGGATACCGGGAATCCCCAGGGAGCAGACCCAATCCCGAATGATCTTGTTTGCCGGAGGGAAGGGAGCGCCGCTTTCCGAAATCATGGGTTTTGGGCTCCGGGCCGCAAATTCCTCGCTGTGGATCTCCAGGCCGCCGGGCAGGAGTTTGTTCAGATCTGCCTCGGACATGGCGTATTTGACCTTGGGGATCCCAGCCCAGAACAGAGCGCCCATACACATGACACAGGGCTCCATCAGGGCGTAGACCGTACATTTGGACAGAAATTCCTGCGGATATGCCTGTACCGCCCGCTGGGCCAGGACAATGGTATCGTGGGCGGTGGGATCGTTCCGGGTGTGAGCCAGATTTCCCTGCTCCATCACGATTTCTCCATTCTCATCCACCAGGATACTGGCAAAACCGTCGTCTCCCCGGTCCATGGCTTCTCGGGCAAGTTCGGCGGTTCGCTGAAAGTAAAATTCGGCCGCTTTCCACTTCATGCTGCGAAACCTCCCTTCAGAATTGCCTATATTTTATCGATTAGTCAGTCTGTGGTCAATTCACAAAGTGACCGCATTTTTGAGACAAAAATTGTGCAATATAGACAATAAAATGCGATAATTATTATTAAAAACGACGAATAAACCATGCTTCATTCAGCACGGCTTATTCGTCGTTATACGATGGCTTTTTATTGGGTGATCACAGTGCCGGTCAGACCGTTCAGCGCGTCACCTGCTTTTTCCAAAAGGGTAATCAATGCTTTGCGTCCCGGTTTGGAGGCAGCAAACTCCATGGCGGCCTGTACTTTGGGCAGCATGGAACCGGCGGCAAATTCTCCGTCGGCCACATATTTGGCAGCCTGACCCGGTGTCAGGCGATCCAGCCAGACCTGATCCGGCTTTCCAAAGTGGATGGCAACTTTTTCTACGGCGGTGAGAATAATCAGCTCGTCGGCGTCCAGGGACTTGGCCAGCACGCAGCTGGCAAAGTCCTTGTCCACCACAGCGCCCACACCCCGCAGGTAACATCCCTGACGAACAACAGGGATACCGCCGCCGCCTGCCGCGACGACCACCTGTCCGGCCTGAAGGAGGGTGCGGATGGTGTCGATCTCCATGATCTCCTGAGGCTTTGGGGAGGCAACCACCCGCCGATAGCCCCGGCCGGCATCCTCCATAAAGCGATAGCCCTCTTTTTCCAGCTCTTTGGCCTCCTCCAGGGATAGAAAGCGGCCAATCGGTTTGGTGGGGTGCTGGAAGGCGGGATCGTCGGGGTCTACCCGGGTCTGGGTGATCACAGTGGTGACCGGCTTATCAATGCCCCGATTCAGCAGTTCCGCATGGAGGAAACTCTGAAGATCATAACCGATGTAGCCCTGGCTCATGGCCACACAGACGGACATGGGAATGATGGACTGTCTGGGATCGGCCCGATGGAGTTCCGACATGGCCAGATTGATCATGCCAACCTGGGGGCCGTTGCCGTGGGAAATCACGATTTCGTTTCCCTCTGCGATCAGGTCAGCCAGAATGCGGGAGGTATATTTGACCGCCTCCATCTGTTCAGGCAGGGTGTTTCCCAGGGCGTTTCCACCCAGGGCCACCACAATGCGCTTTTTCATCTGTCCCGCTCCTTACTTCAGGATGTAGGGCAGCATGGTGTAGAAGGCGCTGCAGGTGACCAGATCGTTGACGCGGGTAGTCTCATTGGGCTTGTGGCAGGCCTCCACGTCGCCAGGCCCCATGATGACGGTGGGAATGTGATGGCGGCCGCAGAAGGCTACGGCGTTGGTGGAGTACACACAGGGGCCGGGCACCAGATCCTTGCCGTACAGCTCCTGGAATGCCTTGCGGGAGGACACCACCAGCTCATGATTCTCCTCGGTCTTCCAGGTGGGGAAGTAGAGCTCCTGGGTAAAGTCGGTGTTCTTGTAGCCGCGCTTGGCATAGGAGGGCATATAGACCTTGTAGGGAGGCTCGCCCAGAGCCTTGGTGATGTAGTCCACCACCTGGCCGATGGCGATCTCTTCGTTCTCACCCCAGGTCAGGCGGCGATCCAGATAGAGCTTGGCCTCATCGGGAACGGAGCACTGGGAGGGGCCCTTGACCTCCATGGAGGAGACCACCACGGAGCCCTTGCCCAGGAAATTGTCCTCATCGGGCTGCAGGTCCTCGTTCAGCTGCTCCATGGCCAGAGCGGCGCGGGCGGCCTTGTAGGCGGCGCTGACGCCGTTGTGGGGCAGGGAACCGTGAGAGGAGATGCCCTTGAGGAGGATCTCAATCTCCATGCGGCCCCGCTGGCCCCGGAACAGACGGCAGGCGGTGGGCTCGCTGGACACGATATAGTCGGGCTTCAGGCCCTCCTTTTCGATCTCATAGAGCCAGCACAGACCGTCGCAGTCCTCTTCCATAACCGTAAAGGTGTAGTAGATGGTGAACTCGCCGTCGTAGCCCAGTTCCTTCAGCATCCGGGCGGAGGCGATCATACAGGCGGCGCCGCCCAGCTGATCGGAAGCGCCCAGGCCGTACACCAGGCCGTCCTCGGTGACCTCGCCGCAGAAGGGGTCCTTGTTCCACTGGGTCCGGTCACCCACCTCTACGGTGTCGATGTGGGCGTCAAAGGCCAGCTTCTTGGGGCCATGGCCCACCCGGCCCACCACGCTGCCCAGACCGTCAATGTGGACCTCGTCAAAGCCGGCCTCCTGGCACAGCTGCACGATCAGTTCACAGCGGTCCTTCTCGCGGCCGGAGAAGCCGGGGACCCGGATCATCTTTCCCAGCAGCTCGGCAGTATAGGCCCTGTACTTCTCACTGAGCTCACGAATGCGTTCGGTCGGTACCATGATCATAAATCTCCTTTACAAATAATCTTATAATCTTCAGATTTCAGGAATGACATTGGTAATGGCACGGGTGGGGCATCTGGTCTCACACAGGCCGCAGCCAAAACACTTGGACTGGTCCACCACAGGCTTGCCCTGTTCCATATGCAGCGCAAAGTAGGGGCAGCAGCGCTCACACAGACCGCAGCCGGTGCAGGTATCCTGATCAAAGTGGGGGAAGGAGGGGGTGTTGCTGGGAACAGTGGTGGTCAGGCCGGTGGCTTTGACATCCTCCACGCTGGTAAAACGATAGCGCTCCAGGGCGGCGGGCAGATCCGCCAGGATCTTGCCGTACAGATCCCGGCCCTTCCGCATGGCTTCGGACAACATCTGGACCGCGTCGGCTCCCGCCAGCAGGAACTCGATCACGTCCTCTGCGGTGGCGCAGCCGCCGCTGGCAATGACCGACAGGTCGGGGAAGGCCTGTTTGATCATGTGAACGTAGGCCAGAGCCAGAGGTTTGATGGCGGGGCCGGAAGTCCAGACGTAGCCGTCGGCGGTGCCGATCAGGGGGCGGCGGTGCTCGATATCGATGACCATGTTCGGGCCGAGAGAGGTGATGGCCACGATACCGTCCGCGCCGCTCTCCCGGCAGGAGGCGGCAAAGCCCACGGGATCGGAGATATTGGCGTTCATTTTGACCCAGATGGGCTTTTTGGTGAGGCTCCGCAGCACTGCCACGATCCGCTTGACCTCATCGAAGTCTTTGCCCACATACCGGGGAATGTACTCATAGCCAGCCACAAGGGGCTCCAGCTGGGGGATCATCTGCCGCAGGTCTTTGTCGTCATACCCCACACTGGCAATAATGGGCGTGTCACACTGCTTGCGTACCTCGGGGAGGTACTCCCCGATCCATTGGGATGCGGGATGCTCCGACCAGGCTTCGGAATTGAAGATCATGGTCCGGTTGCCGGCGATACAGGGGCGGCCCACTTCCGCCGCATCCGGCGCAATGGTTTTTGTTACGATGGCGCCCAGTCCCTGCCGGGCCAGATAGAGAATCCGTTCGGCGTCTCCAGTCAATGGGCCAGAGCCGGGGAGCAGGGGAGAAGAGAGCTTCAGCCCGGCGGCATTCGTGGAGATATCCATGAAAACTCCTCCTTTACTCAGCGTCTGCCACCCATAGTCAGATCCATGACTGCCTTGACTGTATGCAGCCGGTTTTCGGCCTCCTGATAGATGATGGAGTGAGGACCATCAATGACGGAATCCTCCACCTCATTGACACGGTCGGCGGGCAGGGCGTGCATATAGATGCTGTTCTCAGAAGTAAGATCCATCAGCGCCTGGGTACACTTCCAGGACTTGTTCTGAGCCAGACGGTCCAGTTCCTCCTGTGTCAGAGTGGTGTTGCCCTCGCGCTTCTCATCGGTGGGAGCCTTCTTGCTGTCGGCGTACCAGCTGCCCCAGTTCTTGGGGATCACCACGTCGGCTCCCTCAAAGGCCTCGCGGATGTTGTGGGTGATGCGGATGGTGCCGCCGTTCTTCCGGGCGTTCTCCTCCGCCTGGGCGATCACCCAGTCGGGCAGTTCGTAGCCCTCGGGATAGGCCAGGGTGACCTCCATCCCATAGCGAGGGAAGAGCAGGGCCTGGGTAACGGGCACAGAGATGGGCTTTTTATGGGTGGTGGCATAGCACCAGATGATGGAGACTTTCAGACCCTGGGTCTTGGTGCGGCCGAAATGCTCCTGGATGGTCATCAGATCGGCCAGACCCTGCATGGGGTGGTACAGGTCGCACTGAAGATTCAGAACGGGCACTCTGGAATACTTGGCCATCTCACGGATGTAGGCGTTGCCCACGCCCCAGCCGCAGTGACGGCAGGCAATGGCGTGGCCGTAGCTGGAAAGGATCATCGCCGTATCCTTGGCGGAATCGCCGTGCTGGATCTGCATCTTGCTGGCGTCCAGGAAGTGGGCGTGGGCACCCAGCTGGGTGGCGCCGGCCTCGGTGGAGTTGCGGGTGCGGGTGGACTCATCAAAGAACATCATGAACACAGTCTCGTCCCGCAGGCTGGCGTGGGGGATCTTCCGCGCAAATTTCAGTTTCAGATCATAAGCGGTGTCCAGGCAGGTATCAATTTCTTCGTTGCTCCACTCCTGCAGAGTGATCAGGTGCTTGCCGCCCATAGAAGTTACCATAATAATTCCTCCGTTTTAGACTGATTGATTGATCAAATACGAGGCCATTTAAAACGAGCTCATGGCTCGCATTAGTTTGATCAGTCAGTCAGATTTTCTGTGCTCATTATATGCCAAAGCTCTTTTTGTGTCAATCTTCTATTCTGGACAAAAAAACCAAAAGAAATTTAGGCATTCAGACGGAGATGTCGGCCCCATTCCATACGATATCGCGATACCGCTGGGGATCAGTGTCACCCTCGGTAGAAAAAAGAAGTACGCTGGAGGTTCCATCAAGGCCGATCGCCTCCCGCAATGCGCGGTACTCCGCGTTCTCCATCAAAGTGGCCAGAAGCCCCATTCCCACGGCGCCGCTTTCTCCGGAAACCACCTGGGGATCGCCCTTACAGGGAGCGGACAGCATTCTCATGCCTTTGGTGGCCACCCAGTCCGGACAAGAGACGAAGAAGGAAGCGTGATTGCGCAGAATATCCCAGGAAATGGTGTTTGGTTCTCCGCAGGCCAGGCCCGCCATCATGGTTTGCAAATCGCCGTCCACGGTACGCAGCTGTCCATCGCCTGCCACGGCACCCTGGTAGAGACAGTCGGCAGCCTGGGCTTCCATGATGATGGTTTTGGGAGGATTTTCGGGGAAGAGATTGTGGAAGAAGCCTACCACAGCGCCAGCCAGAGAGCCTACTCCGGCCTGGACAAAAATATGGGTGGGGCGGGCGGCGTCGAGGGACTTGAGCTGCTCGGCGGCCTCCATAGCCATGGTTCCGTAGCCCTGCATGATCCAGGCGGGGATCTCCTCATAGCCATCCCAGGCGGTGTCCTGTACTATGACGCCGCGCTCTGTCTCTGCGGCTTCAGCGGCGGCAATGCGCACACATTCATCATAGTTGACCTCCTCAATGGTTACCTTGGCCCCTTCCCGGGCAATGTTGTCAAAGCGGGACTTGCTGCTGCCCTTGGGCATATGGACTACGGCCTTTTGCCCCAGACGGTTGGCGGCCCACGCCACACCCCGGCCGTGGTTGCCGTCTGTGGCGGTAAAGAAGGTGGCCTGTCCGAATTCCCGCTTGAGCTGGTCGCTGGTCAGGTAATCATAGCTCATTTCCTCTACAGATTTACCAAGCGCTTTAGCGATGTACCGGGCCATGGCAAAAGAACCGCCCAAAACTTTAAAGGCATTCAGGCCAAACCGATAGGACTCATCCTTGACAAACAGGTCCTTCAACCCAAACTGTCCGGCCATGCGGGAAAGCCTGGCAAGAGGGGTAACGGCGTATTGGGGAAAACTCTGGTGAAATCCGCGGGCCCGCTGCACCTCATCCAGAGCCATGACGCTCAGCTGCTGGTCCCCGCTTTTGGGCATTTTGTTGGCGCTCCACTTGATGACTTCCATAATAATCCTCCATTTCTGACCGCTCTTCTGTCGGTCTATAGCGAATATATCATACTGCCCCAAATAAATCAACTAGTCAGTCAGTGGAGGGGGTTTGATTTTTTGAGCCTGGTTTGATATACTGATTTTACAAAAGAATGCAGGAAAGAGGCTGCTGTCAATGGAGTATAATCCTATGGAAGAAACCATTCTCTCTGCGGCGTTTGAGGTGGTGGACAGGGAGACGCTTGCCGGAACCCGTATGCGCCTGATTGCTGAGGAAGCCGGAGTGGTGCAATCCAACCTTCACTATTATTTTAAGACCAAGCGGGACCTGCTGTTGGCCCTGCTGCGATATATCCAGAAAAACTTTTCAGAAAAGCGGGACGCGGTGCTTGCGCAGCGTTCGAATGATCTAAAGGATAAGCTGTCTGGCTTTTTTGAACAGAAGAAGCAGATTATACAGGACGAGCCTCAGTATGACAGAACTCAGTTTGACTACTGGTGCATGGGACGGGTAGACCCTGAAATCAATGAGGAATTTTATCAGTCCTATCAGATCTGGAGAAAGCATATTGCGGAAACAGTCCGCCTGTACGATCCCGCGGTGGAGCCGGAGGAGGCTGATCTGCTTGCTCATGTTATGGTTTCCATGATGATGGGCGAATCCCTTCAGGTTCTAAACTCCAAATTGACAGTTGATCTGGAGCTGTATGCAACCCTCTGCTGTGATATGCTCATGGAATATCTTCGCCCCACTCCCTCGTCCGTACAGACATCATAAAAATGCCCCTGGGAGGTAAGTATCAAGTTTTAAGAGGAGAGGCGTCGCGTCAGCGGCGCCTCTCCAGTTTTTAGCAGGATGCGCTCATGGTTGTAGAAGTAAATATAGCGATCAATCAACTCGTTGGCCTGTGAGAAGGTAGCCGGTTTGTGGCGGTAAATACATTCTGTTTTGAGAACAGAGAAAAAATTTTCCGCCATTGCATTGTCATAAGGGTTTCCACGCCTTGACATAGACGGCGTAATGCCGTATGTTTGAGTTAGCTCAAAATATGCTTGTGAGGCGTACTGAGCACCCTGGCCGCTGTGGAGCTGCAACTCCGCAGCACAGTTTTGGGGTTGCGGAAGATATTCTGACTTTTCAGCCATAACCACATCCGCCGGTAGCCATAGGTTCGGAAACTGCGTTCCCGCTGCTGTGCAATGAGCTCCGAAAGAGCTGCGTCCTTTTCCGGCCTGCCCTGGCGATGGACAAAGGCGTAGTAACCGCTTCTGGATACTCCAAAGAATTTACACATGACTGCCACGGGATACTCTGTCCTGTGACGATAGATGACATAGTATTTAACCTGTGCCTTCACTTCCTTTCTGCGCAGCGCAGAAAATCCCGCAGTAGTTTGTTCTCCATACGCAGCCGCTGGATCTCATAGGCCTGCTCCGCCACAATGTCTCTTGGTACGGCATCTTTTCTCGGCCGGCCTTTCGGCCGTGGGCAGATTCCGGCTTCCAGCTTTCGTTCTTTTCTCCGCTCGCGCTCAAGCAGCCTTTTTACCACCTGTTTATCCCGAAAGCCGTAGTATTCCGCTACTTCCCGCTGACTTTTCCCCTCTGCCAGCATGGCCTTGATCTCTGGCAGCAGCGCTTGAACGTGTGTGTAATTCCGTTTTCCCATGATAAGACCCCCTGATGTAGTCTATTTTCCTACATCAGGGGGCCTTTTGTCACTGTCCGTTTTTACTGGATCAGTTCATTATGTTTGATGAGTCAGAATCAACCACTTTGCTGCAGTTTGTTCAATTCCAAAACAATCAGTTTTGTACAGACTTCAAAATAGCGATCCAGGTCAAAATCGGCCCGGTTTATGATCTGCATGACAGCCCCGATGAACATGGATACCATGATGTAGCTCAGGGCTCGCTGCGTATTGGCGGGAATGCGGGGGTATGCCTCAGTAATCATACGGACCGCCTGATCCCGCCAACCTTCATAGCTTTCGTCAAACAGCGCCTGCATTTCCGGCTCTGTATGGGCGTACAGCCAGAAATCGATCTGTACCGTCTCATAGCGCCAGTCCTCATCCAACAGACGCCTGGGTTCCTGGAAGAAATGTGCGATCCGACTTTCAACGGGGGTATTCTGGTCCGCGGTATCCTGTTTGCGCCGGGCTGTAAATGTATCCTGAATCATACAGAAGAGGGACTTCATTAACGCATCTTTTGTTTTAAAATGATAGTGCAGGTTTGACTGGGACATCCCGGCCTCTTCGGCAATCAGGTGCATCCTGGTGCGGCTGATGGTTTCCCGCGCCACGACCTCCAGGGCCGCGTCCAGTATGATTTTTTCCTGTGGTGTAACCTTCATTTTTCCCACGCCTTAATTCTTATTTTTATTATTTTATCGTTTCCGGAAGAACCTGTCAAGAAGCCGGGCTTGGGATGCGGCGGTTTGAATTGACTTTGGTTTTCATTCATATTAATGAGGTTTCCCGTTGACGCCGCCTGAGAAAAAGATACGCTTTTGCTCTATTACAGGAAGAGACTGGAAAAATTTTTTTTATCGGAATAGCGGTGGGCATTTCCAACATAGGAATTGCTCTGCTACAAAAGAATATTTCCAGTCGAATCCAGGTTTGTATAAATGTGATGTATTTTTTGGCTGCTGAAAAGAGGAAAATACAGGATTTTATATAATTATCAGAATATTTGTTTTGGACAAACTTTCCTCCATTGGAATTATGGACTTGCCTTCTTTGACTGTTGGTGCTACAATGCCAGTACAGATACAGCCGTTTTGCCTTGATATGCACAGCTGTAACATTGGAGGTGAAAGCGCCCAAGTATACATTCCATGCGCGTTTTGTACCCCACATTCTATTGGATTGGAGGAATCTCATCGTGAAGAAAACAATTTTGGGAGCATCTCTCGCTGTGTGTATGTCTATGTCTCTTATGACAGGACCTGCATTTGCTGCCGAATCTGATGCCTTTACAGACATCGAAGGACACTGGGCGGAGTCCAGCATTGAGCGTTGGACTGATTATGATGTTGTGGACGGCAAGGGGAACGGTATTTTTGATCCTGACGGCGTCATGACCCGCGCCGAGTTTGCCAAGGTGCTGGCTACCACTATGGGCCTTGAAAAGAAAGCTGACGTCAGCGCTTTTGCTGATCTGGAGGAGGGCGCCTGGTATGTCTCTCCCATTGCTCAGTGCGTGGAGGCCGGTATCCTGAACGGCACTGGCAACAACACTATGTCTCCTCTGGCTCCTATCTCCCGTGAACAGGCGTTTACCATGATCGCCCGTGCTTTTGGCATTGTGCCCGTGGAGAAGGAACTGCCCTTTGCCGATGCTGATACTGTTTCGGACTATGCGCTGGGCTATGTGGCAGCCATGAATGAATATGGCTGGGTCAATGGCGTCAGCGGCGGTGGTTTTGCTCCTCTGGATGATATCACCCGGGGCAGTGTTATGTCCCTGCTGGACCGTATCGTAACCGTCTACAGCAACACAGACAAGGCTGAAGTGACCTGTGACGGCGGCGTGGTGCTGCTGACCGGCGACAACGCCACCCTGACCGGTAAGGCTGATCTGGTCGTGGTGACGGGCCAGAACGTCAACCTGGATAAGGGCCAGTTTGAGCAGGTGATCGTGCTGTCCGACGACGGTAAGATCGTGGCCAATAAGGATGCTGTGGTGGAGCACCTGCAGCTGGACGGCAGCGGCAACACCGTCAGTGGTACCGGTACTGTAAAGGACGTACTGGCCAACGGCAATAACAATACCATCAACACCAAAAACACCAAGGTAACCGCCGGTGAGGAGACCACCGGTACCAAGGCCGGCAACAAGAACGTGGCTGCCGGTGGGAGCGTTACCACACCTTCCGGTTCCACCGGCGGCGGTGGAGGCGGAACCGTGGTTCCCGATGAAAATGAGGCTCAGCTGGCTGTTGAGGGGGCCTGGGATGAGCTGAATAAGGCTCTGGAAGATTTCAAGGGTCATGACGGTGCTCAGCTGGTGACTGCTACCCGCAGTGGTGACCAGTTTGCCCTGACCCTGAACGTGGACGCCATTATGGCCGGCAATGCCGCTGTGGGCGAGGATGTGCTGAATGGCCTGGCTACCCGGCTGAAGAAGGCGCTGGATGATCATTTTGGCCAGTATGTTCTCACCGTAGCCGATCAGAAGGTCTATGACAAAGGTGCGTTCCAGAACACTGAGCTGAAGAACGCACTGTTTGCCGTATCCCAGGGTTTCTTTGAGTATCTGAGCAAGATGGAAGCCGACGCTAACGGTGTTTATACCTACAAGACTGTGAGCGCCAAAGCTGAGGGCACCGATTCTTACAACTTCAACATCAGCGTAAAGATGACGGGAGAGGACGTTGCCAAGGTGCAGAAGCTGGCCAAGAGCCTGGCCGACCACCTGAGCATGGAGAAGCTGAGCAGCGATGAAATCACGAACCGCTACGGGATCACCGTCAATGAAACCGAGGCCTTTGTGGTCACCATGGAGATGCCCGACGCCCTGATGAAGAAGGCTGTGGAGATTGCCGAGGGGAAGGGCATCAGCGCGGAGCAAATGCAGAATACCTTTGATAGCGTTACTGTGGGCCGGCTGCTGAATGAGTTGGCAAAGCTGAATCTGAACGATATCCTGGGCAGCGGCGCCGACGAGATCAATTCTGTTCTTACTACCGTGAACAGCAATGCAAATGTGATCAACAAGGTCCTGAGCAAGCTGACGGTTCAGGTTAATGATACCCCCTTCTTCACTGGTGACCATGGCGTATTTACCCCCGGTACGGAGGGATCTGCCTGGCAGAATTTCATGAGCGGCGTTGTTGGAATGACCAGCGACGGGATCAAGGAAATGACGCCCGGTCAGTTTAAGGATGCTGATGGTTCCATGAGCAAGGATAATTACTACGCCGTTCCTGTGACTGTGACCGTGGATCTGGAGTCCTCCATGGGCTTCACCGCCACCGAAACTGTGGTTGTGGTGCTGCACATTGATTTTAGCGCCTACGCCAATACCAACACCGAGACTCCGTAATTGTACACAACCACCCGGCCGGGGCGGGCAAACTGCCCGCCCCGGCTTTTCTATTCCACATCAAGAAGGGAGCGAACCTATGGAACCGGCTTTGCTGCTCTGCCTGGCCGCCGGTACGCTGTGCAGCGTGGTGTGGCTGTGGCGCTTTCGCAAACAGCTGGCCTTGCCCGCAGCGGCGATCATACCGGCGGCGGTGCTGCACACGGTTGCCGGAGTGCTCTGTGTAAAGCTGTTTGCCGGTCTGGAGGCTTTTCAGCTGACATTGAGCGGCGGCATGAGCCTGTATGGAGGGATCTTCTTCCTGCCATTTTTTTATGTTGCGGTGGGGAAGGTTTTTTCCCGTTCCCTTCCTGAACTGTTTGATGTGCTTACCCTGTGCATGATTTCCACCTTGCTGTTTGCCCGGATGAATTGCATCCTGTCCGGCTGCTGCCGGGGGCTTCCTCTGCCGGGGGGCAGCACGCTGTGCTGGCCCACCCGCGAGGTGGAGATGGTCTTTCACGGGGTGCTGCTGGTGCTGTTTTACCGCCGGCTGCGCCGGCAGAAGCAGCCGGGAACCATCTATCCGCTCTATATGATGGCCTACGGGACCTTCCGATTTGTGGAAGAGTGGTTCCGGGAGGGAAAAGCCCTGTTCTGGGGCTTGCATCCGGCCCACTTCTGGTCCCTTTTGTCCATCGTGATCGGATGCAGCTTTTATTTTGAACTGAAGGCGCGGAACGACCACAAATCATCCCGCGCCAAGAGAAGGAGGTAATGCCTGATGGGAAAAGGCATACTCAAACGAATGACGTCCATGCTGCTGGCGCTGGTGCTGGTGCTGGGCCTGCTGCCGGCAGTAGCGCTGCCCGCCTATGCAGCCCCTGTTTCTGGCCTGAGCGATCCGAGCATCGGGCTGGACAGTAATGGCGGGACATGGAACGCAAAGGGTACCGGCGTCAATGGTTCGGTTAGCGGAAAAGATAAAGAGGGGTGTAGCTCAGCTTCTCCCGGACAGGGTTCTCTGAAAATCAGCAACAACAAGGGTACGGAGGCCGCATTATCCTTTGACTATGCGCTGACGCTGGACGGTGGTTCGGTTGAGATCAACGGCGGTAAGGTTACAGAGAATGGCCATTATTCTACCTCTCTGGCTGCCGGGGGTTCTGTAACGATCTCCATCACCAGTCAGGCAGGTGCGGCACATACTACCAGTATTGCTCTGACCAATTTGTATTTGGTGCGGGACGGCAGTGTTACCGTTACCTTTTTGCCGGCACAGGGCGGCAGCTATACGGTGGACGGCGAAGCGGTAGGCCAAGATGGCCTGTCAAAGACAAACAAAACATCCCATGCCTACACTTTGGCCGCCACCCCGGCGGAAGGGTACCAGTTCCTGGGATGGAAAAACGGGGATGGTGCAGTTATCTCCACCGAGGCCTCTGCCAAGATGTATTTTGACGCAGATACAGCGGTGACCCCCTGGTTCATACCGGTTGGTACGGCGGCCTTTACGGTGGATGGTGCCTATTATACCGACTTGAACCTGGCTGTTGAAAAGGCGCAGGATGGGGGTAAGTTGGTGGTGGTGGCGCAGGACGGCATTTTGCCGGCGGGCGAGTATACTATTCCTAACGGTGTTACATTGCTGGTGCCCTGCGACAGTGCCAATACGATTTATCAGACAGAGCCGGAGACTACAGGCAAGGGTTATACCAAGCCTAGTTGCTACAGAAATCTTATTCTCTCCAACGGAACAAGCATCTCGGTGGAGAGCGGAGGCGCAATCTCCGTGGGGAGCAAGCATACTGGCCTTCAGAATCCAGGCCCTGGCTCCAATACCGGCCCCTATGGACAAATTCAGATGGAAGAGGGCAGTTCCATCACCCTGAATTCCGGAGGTAAACTATACGCTTACGGCTTTATTACCGGTAGCGGCTCCGTTACGGCGCAGAGCGGTTCAGAGGTGCGAGAGTACTTCCAGATTCATGGGTGGCGAGGCGGAAGAGCTTCTCTGAGTATGAAGGGCAGACAAGAGCGAGTGTTTCCCTTCTCACAGTATTATGTTCAGAACGTCGAGGTGCCACTGACTATATTTGCAGGCGCCTCTGAGATACTGTACACTACGGTGTACAGCAGTGTTTCCACTGAATCGGTTGAGGTTCCTTTTGTAGGTAACGGCGGATTGTTCCAGTTAGGGGAGGGAGGGTCCTTTACCAAACGGTATCTGCCAGAGAAGGATAGGATGGAGATAGAGGTCTCCGGGAATTTGACCTTAAATGAGATCAATATCCAGGGCTTTGGTTCCAGCGCCTATGTTCTTCCCCTACATGGAGGACTGTCGGTGACCATACACAACGGTACGGCATCCTTTAACAGCGACATTTCCTTGCTACCGGGCGCAGAACTAACGGTAGATGAGGGGGCCCGGCTCAACCTATCTTCCAATCTCTTCCTTTATGATTCGGAAGAGTGGGTAGACAAAAAATATGTGTTTTCCAATGCGGACCTGCGCCCGGTGAACTATTCGCCTACCCGAAGCTATACCCGCACGGCGGCAGACCTTACTGATGTCACGCTGGATCTCAATGGAACTCTTATAGTGACTGCCGGCGGAATATACACCACGGCGGGCGGTGCCAATATTACCAGCAGCAGCGGGACGGGGACACTCATTCTGCAAAGCGCACCCAGCGAAGCTCAGAAGTTGTACGAAGTGACCCAGTCCGGCAGCGATGTCACTTATTGGGATATTTCCATCACACCCGCCATCCTGCAAAACAGTGACGGCACCGTGACCGCCACCGCCGGGGCGGCGCCAGGTACGATGCTCACCTATCTGCAGGCGGAAGGAAAGTGGATCAAGCAGGAAGCCTTCCCGGGCGTAACGCTGGAACCTGTGTCCATACCCTATGACGGAACTCCGCATACGGTAACGACACAACCTGTTCCGGGCAATCCGCTCCAGATCCAGTATAGCCCTGCGGGCGAAAACGCCTGGACCGGTGACGCCCCGACGGATTCCGGGACCTACGATGTGAAAATCACTCGTCCTGCCGACGCCTATTATACGGAGTATGAGCAGACATTTGAGAACATCGTGGCAATTACCCCGCGAACGGTTGAAGTCACCTGGACAGCAGACAGCTTTATCTATGATGGCACTGTCCACCAGGTCACACCGCAGATTACCAACCTGATACCCGGGGATACGGTGCAGACGACCCTGTCCAATGCGTCTGCCACCAATGCGGGCAGCTATACCGCGGAAATCACCGGGCTGACCGGCGCGGACAGTGGAAACTACACACTTGACGGTGGCTCTGGACTTTCTCAGAAATGGAGCATTGGAAAGGCTGCAAAACCGGAGGTTACGTTCCCCACTGCCGAGGATGCGACTTATAATCCCAAGCAGGTACTGTCCTCTGTTCCGCTGATTGGCGGCAGCACCACATTAGGAACCTTTGCCTGGGCCAATCCAGATATGATTCCTACTCCCGCTGTTTCGGAATATGATGTGATCTTCACTCCTTCGGATCTCTCCAGGCAGAACTACGAGGGAATGGAGGATCCCGTTCAGCAGTCGGTATCTCTCACTGTCAATAAGGCAAAACAGGATGTTCCCACCGGTATCATGGCAGAGCAGCCTTCCGTCATTGACGGCAGCGGCAAACTGACCGGACTGACTGTTGCAATGGAGTGGAGCGCCGATCAGCAAAGCTGGAGCCCCGTTACCGCGGATGAGGCGGCAAACGGTATGGTTGTGGAACCTCCGAAGACGCTCTATATTCGTCTTGCTGAAACGGAATATTATCTTGCCGGCACGGCCGCGGAATTCACCTTTGAGCCGTATGATCCCAATCAGGAACCCACGCCGGCAGCCCGGATCGACTACCAGGAGGAAATGCTCATTGGCCTGGAGGCAGGCAGGGAATATCGTGTCAACGGTACGCCTGTGAGCGCGGATGAACAGGGACGGATCGATTTGGAGGAGGATTGGCTGGGTACCACTGTTCAGCTGATTGCTGCCGGCAACGGCACTACGACGATCGACAGCCAGCCCCAGTCCATTCCCGTTCCCGCCCGTCCGATCGCGCCCACGCTGACGACTCTGAAAGCGACCGAAGATAGTGCGGCTGACGGCGCCATCAACGGCCTGCTTGCTGAGAATCGTTATGAATACCGGGTGAGCGGGGCAGACAGCTGGACGACAGTAGAGGCGGGCAGCACTTCCATTCATGGCCTGCGGCCGGGCAGCTATGAGGTTCGTCAGGCTGCAACAGAAGCTGCCTTCTGCGGGATTGCAGCGACGGTTGTTATTGATGTGCGGAAGCCGGTGTCCATTGCCCTAACCATGCTGCCTGTCCGGTCCTTTTATCTGGAGGGACAGCCGCTGGATCCCACTGGCGGCCAAGTGACCATTACTTATGACGACAATACCACCCGTGTTCTGGAATTGAGCACCGAAATGCTCTCTGGCTACGATCCGGCAAAGCTGGGTCAGCAGGAAGTTACCATCACCGTGGGCGGTTGTACGGCCACATGGATTGTCACAGTGGAAAAGAAGTCGCTGGACTCCATTTCCATTACCAAGCAGCCTGAAAAGACCTCCTATGTTTCCGGCGAGACCTTCTCTGCCAAGGGTATGGAAGTGACAGCACACTACAATAACGGTACCAACGCAGTCGTTACAGACTACACCATTGCGCCGGATGGTCCGTTGAGCACCAATACGACCCAGGTAACCGTCAGTTATACAGAAGGCGAGATCACCAAGACCGCTGCTGTCAGAATTGAAGTTACCACCTCCGGCGGCGGCGGTGGCGGCGGTGGCGGCACCACCGTCAGCAAATACAGCATCACTGTGACAAAGAGCGACAACGGCTCTGTGGCTGCGGATCAAAAGACTGCGGAAGCGGGAGAGACCGTGATTCTCACAGTGACTCCTGATGAGGGCTACAAGCTGGACACCCTTACCATCACTGCCAAGGATGGCAGCAAGGTCAAACTTACCGATAAGGGTGACGGCAAGTATACCTTTACCATGCCTGCCGCTGCGGTCACTGTGAAAGCCGCCTTTGTAAAGGATGACGCCCCTGTAGTGCCCGAGCTGCCTTTCGCTGATGTGAAGGCCGGCGAGTGGTTCTACAATGCGGTGAAGTACGTCTACGACAACAAATTGATGGACGGCATTTCCGCCACTACCTTCGCTCCTTTTATGACCACCAACCGGGGTATGGTCGTCACGATTTTGTGGCGTCTGGAGGGCCAGCCCAAGGCTGAGAATACACTGCCCTTCTCCGACGTGGAAAGCGGTATGTGGTACACCGACGCGGTAAACTGGGCGGCATCTCAGGGAATTGTCAAGGGTTACAGTGATACTGTGTTTGCCTCCGACGACACCGTGACCCGGGAGCAGCTGGCTACCATCCTGTATCGCTATGCTCAGGGTAAGGGTTATGATGTATCTGCCGCAGGCGATTTGACAGCCTTCTCCGACAGTGCTGATGTTTCCGCTTGGGCCGCAGAGGCTATGGAGTGGGCGGTAGGATCCAAACTGCTGTCCGGTAAGGGTGGCAACATACTGGATCCTACCGGCACTGCCACTCGGGCTGAAGTGGCGCAGATCCTGATGAATTTCTGCCAGGTACTGGAGACGGGATTGGGTTAAGGCTGCATATGAACTGAGAACCTCTGGACGTATCAAGAAGCGCCCTTGTAACCAATTTGAACAAGTCCAGTAAGAACGGACAATGACAAAAGGCCCCCTGATGTAGAAAATAGACTACATCAGGGGGCCTTGTCATGGGAAAATGGAATTACACACACATACAAGCACTACTGCCTGAGATTAACGCTATACCGGCAGAGACAAAACCCAGCGGGAGCGGCGGGAAAAACGAAAGCTGGGGACAGGAATCCCGCCGCAGTCAAAAGGCTGGCCAGCGACTGCACATGGAGAATCAGACCTTTTATCACACAAAGCAGCGGATCAGGTTGTAAACACTGATGCCGGTAATGACCAGCAGCAGCCAGAAGAACAGCTTGTCCACAGCCTTGTTATCCATACGGCGGCTGAAGCTGCGGCCCATGGTGCCGCCCACCACGCCGCCCA
>JALFRA010000008.1 GCA_022785125.1 Clostridiales bacterium | reverse complement strand
GGACAGAATGGTGCGGATGGCGGTAAACTCGTTCTCCCTGGCATACAGGTAACCGATCACCGCCTGCTCCCCGAAGGGGATGCGGCGGGCCTGGGCCAGGTAGCCCATCACCGCGTTGTCGCACAGGCGCTCAAAGGCGGTGAGACTGCCGCCCCGCATAACTGCGGCGCCTTCCTGGGCTGCCGCAGTGAGGTAAGTATGGGCAAAGATTCCCGCCAGGTCGGCGCCTCCGGAGCCAGCGGCAAGAAGGCTGTCCATCTGTATGTCGCCATTGGGGAGAAGAACCCGGCGCAGGAAATCTGACCCCTTGCCCATGCGGGCGGCCCGGACGGTGGAGCGCAGGTTGGTGGCGTCGATGAGCAGCCGGACGTAGCCCTGGAGGAAGGAACTTCGGGCAGCCTTGGCTGTTTCAAGCAACTCCTCAAAATAGGCCTGATCCAATAGAAAATTGGCGGCCTGGGGATCGCCGCTGGAGGCCAGCAGATCCTTGGCCTGTTCCACAGCCTGAGAGAAAATGGAGCTGTATCGATCCAAATCCATTTGGAGATAGTCCTCCTTAAGCCGTTGGGCGGGATAGCGTCCGGCATCCAGCAGCAGTTTGTCGAGGGACTGACCGGTGGCCTCGGCTTTCAGCAGTACTTTCGCGTTGTGGTAGTCGTACTTGATGCAAAACACATCCAGAATGGCCGGATTAGGGACATCCCGGTATAGTTCGGAAAAGAGCGCGCACCGGGTCTGGTCAAGGACGTGTTCGATGGCTGTGGGGGTGAGGGACGGAAACTCTCCATAGCCGCACTCGGCCAAAACCTTGGCAGCCTCCTCCACACTGCGGGCAGAGAGCATCCGCTCCATCCGCTCCCGGGTCAGCAGCTTATTCTCCATGGTGTGGATGCGGGCCGAAATGTAAAGGTAGTCGTATTCTTTTAGCTTTTTGCCCATGTTACACCCTCCTTTTTATGTGGAAGTGGGTCATTCTTTAAACAAAACCTGGGCCACCTCGGCGGAGAGGGTGTTCCGCTGAAGATGGATTAGCACTTCAAAGGAGCAATTGGTTTCCACCTGGCTGTCCTGAAGAATGAGCCCCCCTTTGATGGGCCGGGTCTGCTCGGACAGGGTCAGGTGTCCGCCGCCCAGCTTTTCATTGGCCTGGGTGACAACTGCCTTGCCGTAGCGGGTGCGATCCTTCTGGGAGAAGATGACCGCCTCCTTCTTGGTGGAGGAGGCGCGAACCGCCAGGTCGGCCAGCAGGGCTACGTACTCCTTCTCCGGCAGCTCCAGCAGCTTCTCCAGAGCCAGGTCAAAAGCCCGTCCGATCAGCTCCTGTTTGGTGGCCAGAATGTCCCTACGAGCCTGCATTTTTGCTTCGTCCACCAGCCGCTCCTGACGGAAAACAGCTTCTTGCTGCCCCTTGCGTCGAATGGCTTCCACTTGGATCTGAGCCTGGGACTCATACCAAGATTGAATTTCCTGGGCTTGACTCCGGGCCTGAACCAGGGCGGCGTCAATCTCCTTTTGCACATCAGCATCAATCTGACCGGTAAGTTTTTCTAATCCGTTCATAGATTACCGCCTTTCTTCCTGTCTGGCAGCTGATGCGTGCCCTTACAGGGCGTTCATCAGGAGAAGCACGGAGGCCAGCAGGGAGAGAATGGCGTAAAACTCCACAATACCGCAGAGGATGATACCCTTGGCCCAGTCGTCAGGCTTCTTGGCTACCACATTGATGGCGGAGGCGGCCACTCTGCCCTGGTAGATGGCGGAGAGCCAGCCGCCAATGGCCATGGGAATGCAGGAGACGAAGATGGTCAGACCGTTGGTAATGGACAGATCCACGATACCTCCGGAGAAGGCACCCATGGTGAACAGGGCGAAAAACCAAATAACCAGGCCGTACAGTCCTTGGGTACCGGGGAGTACCTGGAGAATCAGGCACTTGGAGAAATGCTCAGGGTTTTCACTCAGAAGGCCGGTGGCCGCCTCGCCCACCATGCCGGTGCCCTTGGCAGAGCCCACGCAGCAGAGACCCACCGCCAGGGCGGCCCCCAGAAAAGCCAGACCGATGCCTCCAAATTGCGCAATGAAGTCAGCCATGTTATTGTTCCTCCTTGATATCTACATATTTTGTATTGATGAACAGGGGACGGAAGGGCTTGCCGCCCTCCTTATAAAACCGCCCAAAAAACTCCAGACACTGGAGCCGCAAGTCGTGGACATAGCAGCCCAGCAGGTTTAGGGCAAAGTTGAGGGTATTGCCGATAAGGGAGATGATGACGAAGCCCACCACATTTCCGGTCACGGAACCCAGCGTATTAAAGACCTGGGCGATGACGCTGCCAGCCAGCATCAGGGCCATGAGACGGGCATAGGAGAGAATATCGCTGAAAAATCCGGTGACGCCGTTATACACCGTACCAATCAGGGAAGTGATTTTCCCCAGACCCCTTGCGCCTCGGGTGCCGCCGTAGAGAAGCATGAGCAGTCCTGCGATGAGAACAGCGGGGTAGCCCCTGACGTTTCCCACGCCCAGCACCGCCAAGGCAATGCCGGTCAGAATAACCCACCATGTCACTTCGTTCCACAGGGCGTCTGCCCATTCACCACTCTGGATTTTCCGAACCACGCTGATAATCATACCGGTAATAATCTGCAAAAGGCCCAAGGCCAGGCAGCCAACCAGAATGGCCAGGGTATCGGTGAGAGGGGTAAACAGATAGGGCAGAGAGGTGAACGTTGTATTTGGATCAATGATTTTGGCAATTTGGGGAATAAAGTCACCCAAAAAGCCGCCGGTAAGGGCGCCCATGATAAAAGTGCTGATGCCGCAGAGAACCAGCAGCCCCGCCATGTGCTCCATTGTACCTTTGGGATGCAGCTTCTTGAGCATAAAAAGGCCGCCGGCCACCATTAAAATACCGTAGGCCATGTCGGCCATCATGAGCCCAAAGAAGAATACAAAGAAAGGCGCCATAAGAGGGTTGGGATCCACCCCGTCGTAAGTAGGCAGGACATACATATTTGTGACCATATTGAGGGGCTTGGTCAGCGGGTTGTTTTTGAGCTGAATGGGCACACGGGGGTACTCGTCTGGCTTCGGATCGGCGGCTTCCCAGGCCGCTGCGTACTGGGAGAGTACGGTTTCCACCTTGCCCAGCTTGTCCGCCGGTACCCATCCCTCCAAAAACAGGGTGGCCTGGGTGGAGAGGATCCGGCCCTTAACTTCTTCCCGCTGTATGTCCTGAGCCAGCTGGTCGATGGTCAGTCGCAGGGCCTGCCGGTGCTCTCTTTCCTGGACAATAGCTGCCTTACAGGCGTCCAGCTCCCTGGAGAGCGCCGCAAGCTGGGCGTCAATGGCGTCAATATTGGCCCGTGCTGTGCCCGTCCAGCCTCGAAGGGATACGGGTGAAAAACCAAAGGTCTTGAGTAACGCCATGGCCTTCTCTTCAACAGAGTGGTGGCACAGGAGCAATACGTACTGGAATTCCCGGTCGCGGCCTGCCCAACTCAGCTGGGCCAGCTCGGTTACAGCTGCCAACTCCACTTCTGCCCGATGTCGGTCAACATTTCCTGAGATCGCGCCAAAGGATACAGAAACGGATCGGGTGGACGGAGTATCCAAGGGGGTGTCCAATTCCAACCAGGGAGCCAGTGCGGATTTTTGGGCGGTGAGTTTGCTCTGCTCGCTGTAAATGGCCGTGATACGGGCATCCCGGGCCGAAATCCGCTCCGCAGCAGCTAAAGCCTCTTGGCGAGTAGACCTGTCAAAGAGCTGGGCCTCTGTGACCTGCGGGCGCGCTTGAAACAAAGAGCCCTTGGAGGGAGCATAGTGGTTAAGAAGTTCCAAAGCAATGCTGAGTTGATCCATTTTAGCCTTTGTGTCTGCCAGCGCGGTATCATCCATCCGGGCAAAGGAGGCCCAGGCGGGATCGGTTAGCTCCTCAGTGGGTTCCTGGATTTCCACACAGCCCAGGTGCTGAAGCTGACAAAGCAGTTTCTCCCGATCTGCTGCCATGGCAAAGAGACGCAGGCGCTTCATTTTGACTATGGACATGAGTCTCCCACAACCCTTCTGATAATGAGTGCCGCGGCGGCATCCAGCCGTTTGGCCGCCATCTGGCGCAGGCTGGTGCAGGCTTGTTTGGTCTCCTGTTGTATAGCCTTAACCTCTTTTTCCGCGGCAGCCTTTGCCTTGACCAGCGCCTCAACCGCCTGCGACTGTGCAGTACTGCGCACTTGCTCCAGCTGCGCCTGACAGGACTGCTCGGTGTCAGACACCAGCTTTTTACATGCCACGGCTGCTTCCGTCCTGCGGGCACGGGCCTTTTCCTCTGCCTCGGCCACCCTTTGGACTGCTTCTAAAGACATTCCATCACTGCCTTTCTGTTTAAATGATTGGAATCCACTAAAACTGTCAGGATACCAGTCGCAGCCTGCTGGGTGGCTTTGTTTAAACCACCCAGCAGGCTGCGTTCTGTGCAGACAGTCCGTGATCGTGGAACCGGGCTTTCATAAACATTTCGGGTGTAATGCCCTCTGAACCATGGTATTTCCCTATCCAGGCAGCATGGTTCCGGTATCCAAATATCTCGTATGCCAGGAGAGTGCTTGCTTCAAATCGTGGGGCGTGTGTCCTCCCTGCTTGCTGGCCTCCTCCAGATACTCCCGCAGAAGGGGCCGGTATTTGGGATGTGCGCAGCGGTCGATGATCAGCTCCGCCCTCTGCCGGGGGGATTTCCACCGCAGATCTGCCAGCCCCTGTTCTGTCACAATCACCTGTACATCGTGCTCCGTGTGATCCACATGGGAACACATAGGAACGATACAGCTGATCGCGCCGTCTTTTGCCACAGAAGCGGTGGCAAAGATGGTAAGTCCCGCATTGCGGGCAAAGTCGCCGCTGCCGCCAATGCCGTTCATCATCTTTGTCCCCATAATGTGAGTGGAGTTTACATTACCGTACAGATCGCACTCAATGGGCGTATTCATGGAGATTAAGCCAAGGCGTCGTACAATTTCTGGGTTATTAGCAATTTCCTGGGGGCGGATGACAATTCTCTCCCGGAAAAAGTCAATGTTGTCATAAAACAGCTCCTGATTCTTCTTGGAGAGGGAAATCGCTGTGGTAGAGGCGCCCACCATTTTGCCATCCCAAATGAGCTTCAGCGCGGAGTCCTGCACAACCTCGGTATACATCCGAAGCCCGGAAAAGCCGCTGTCGCCAAGGCCTGCCAAAACGGCGTTCGCCACGCTGCCCACCCCAGACTGTATGGGATTCAAAGAGGGGGGCTGCCTTCCGGCGGCCACTTCTTCCTTTAAGAAAGCGATTATGTGAGCGCCAATCGCCGCGCTGACATCATCCGGTTCCTTAAAGGTGGGATAAGTCCCGGGATCGTTGGTCTCTACAATAGCCACCACCTTATTGAAATCACATGGTATTGCAGTACCGCCGATGCGCTGTGTGGCTTCCGTAAGAGGAATGGGGCGGGAGTCTACCTGGTAGATGTCATGCATGCCGCACAACTCTAAAGGAAGGGCGGAATTGACTTCCAAAATGATGTGGTCGGCCTGATAGAGGAAGCAGTCGGACGCGCCCACGGCAGCAGACGGTATGACGCCTTCTTCCGTAACCGCGGCACATTCAACAATCGCATAATCGATATGTAGACCGCCCCGATTGATAAACTCGGGCATATGGCTCAGGTGCATATCCGAATAGCCAACTTTGCTCTGATTAATGGCCGTCCGAATGAATTTGTTGCTCTGGTAGGGATATCGCATAGCCAACAAGCCAGCTCGGGTTAAGGCACCGTCCAAAGCGTCACCCACCGAGGCTCCGGTCAGAAGTGTGAGATGATCCGCCTTTCCCTGTTGGGCCAGTGCCTGAGGAATGGCCTTTGGCTCACCAACCAGGGTAAAGCCGGAGCAGCCGATTACGCTGCCGGACTGGATGAGCGCGGCCACATCCTCCGCGCTTTTTACTTTATCCCGCAAAGGGGCATAAATTCGCTCCATGTCTCTGTCCTCCACAACCTATGAAATCCGCCCGGCCAACCGATCCAAGCGGAGGTTTCGGAAGTAAAGGCAAATGTCGATGGACACCATAACGATGTTGAGGATATAGAAGAAAAACACATAGGTAATATTTTGGGTCGTGAGTTTTCCGGTGATCGCACTGACATAGCCAATCCAAATAAATAATTCGAAAATGAGGCTTTTACCCAGGGTGGTGCGAGCCTTGTAGGATTTATAGACGGACAGCGGCCAGGAAATGCCGAAGCAGATGACCATTCCGAGTTCAAATATCTCTCCCATATGAACCACCAGATTCAGGCGCAAGTTCAAGTTGCACACTGAAGTGTCCTTTCTTAAAGATGTGGGCCGGGAATTCATGTCCCGGCCCGCTGGGGAAGACTGGCCGGATGGGTTATTCGATGCTCAACAGGACAGTGCCGGATTTTACCTTATCGCCCGGCGCAACCATAACCTCTTTAACGACGCCGTCTTTGGGGCAGGGGATGGGCTGCTCCATCTTCATGGCCTCCATGGTGCCCAAGTTGTCGCGAGCCTTGACAGAATCGCCGGGCTTTACATTGATGGCCACAATGGTACCGGGAATACGAGACTTGATTTCCATACTGAATTCCTCCTTAATAGTAAGTGCGTGTTCTGGCTGTTACACCAGTCGAATCGTTGTAACAAAGATGCCTGCGGCAATTGCAGAGGTAATCACGCCAGAAATATTGGCACCCATGGCCACCGGCAGGATAACTGCAAAGGGGTTTTCCTCCTGAGCTGCATGTTGGGCCAGTTTGGCAGTAGTGGGAACACAGGAGACACCAGCAATGCCTATTGTGGGGTTAAAGTATTTGTGGCTTGCTCTATGAAAAATGTAGACGATCCAGCCGCCCAACAATCCGCCAACAGCTGATACCGCCAGAGCCAGGATGCCGATAATCAGGATGATGATGACGGTGGGGTTGAGAATGGTGGATGCCTCGCACAGCACGCCCAGGATCAGCCCCAGGAAGAAGGTGCCGAAATAGGACAAACCCTCCTCCAGTAGCTCGGTGTACTTGTTGATTTTGGCTTCCTTGACTGCCATACCGATGAAGAAGGAGAGGATCAGGGGCGCCGCCACTGGCAACAGCAGGCAGAGCACCGCACAGGTGATGACGATGAACGTAAACTTGGATTTTTGGGAGACCTCGGGCACGTCCACATACATGTCAATGCCCCGGTACTTCTTGGGCACCAGCGCTTTAATGATGTAGGGGTAGCCGCCGTAGGTCAGGCTGAGGTAGAGGTAGGCGATGATGGAGATGGGGACGAAAAGCTCGGGGGCCATCATTAGGGAAGAAAACAAAACCATGGGTCCGTCGGCGCCACCGATGGTAGCCATGGCAGCGGACTGTTCCGGAGTCAGTCCAAAGCCGAGCACACCGACTACCAGAGCTACGAAGGTACCTAGCTCAGCAAAAATGGCAATAATCATGGAACTCCAGGGTTTTGCCAGCAGGAAACTAATCTCGCTTCGCGCTCCGATCCCCATAAAGACCAAGCAGGCAATAAGTCCATTGGAGAAGGTCAAGTTGTAGATCGGCTGTAGGAAATTGATTTGCATGGTGTCCACAATAGCTGTAGCATCGGAAACAAGTGGATCCAGCAGCAGGTTCCCCACTGCGCCCGAGGTTAGAAACATCATGCCGCAATTGACCGCCATCATACCTAGTCCCATGGGCACCATAATCAAGGGCTCAAGGGTGCGCTTGAAGCCAAGCACAGCCAGGATAAAGCCGAAGATGATCAAAACGACACGCGCTATCGCAATATTTGTATCTACGGCAAAAAATGTTCCAATACCGGGGAACATCTGCATAAAAAGCTCCATGCTAGACACTCCCTTCTCCGTTGTCCTCTGACTGCCCCGGGCGGCCGGTCAGTTTGCTGATACCTACGATGATTGCTACCACCAGCAGGGAGATCACTGCGGTTAGCCCGTAAGCCATTGCGGTATACGGAATAATGCCCATATTTTTCTACACCTCTCACAGCGGCATGTTTCCGCGGGGATGCGGGAGCCGCTCTTTATTCATCAGCAGTTTCAAGGCCTCCAGCAGCCGTACTCTGGTTTCAGAGGGATGAATGACCAGATCCACGAAACCACGGCCAGCCGCCATATAGGGTGTGGCAAACTGCTGCGAATAGAGCTCGATTTTTTCCTTGCGGGCTGCGGCAGGATCCTCTGCGGTCTGGATCTCCTTGCGGAATACCACGTTGGCCGCACCAGCGGCGCCCATGACGGCGATCTCGGCGGTGGGCCAGGCATAAACGAAATCAGCTCTCAGATCCTTGGAGCACATAGCCAGATAGGAACCGCCGTAAGCCTTGCGCAATACCACGGTCAGCTTGGGCACCTCGGCCACAGAATACACATACAGCAGCTTGGCGCCATGCCGGATGATGCCGGCATGCTCCTGATCCGCTCCAGGCAGGAATCCGGGAACATCCACGAGGTTGATCAATGGGATCCCGAAGGCATCACAGAACTGGATGAACCGGGCCGCTTTATCGGAGGCGTTGACATCCAGGCTGCCACCCATGGAGAACGGCTGGTTGGCGATCACGCCCACACTGTATCCGCCTAGACGGCCAAAACATGTGACGATGTTGTCTGCGTAATAGGGCTGCAGCTCCATCACGCTGCCATCATCCAAAATGGCATCGATGATATCGTGGACGTCGTAAGGCATGGCGGAGTCGTCCGGGATTACGCCATCCAGCTGACTGCGGCTCTCATCCCCGGCTGCATAAGGAATTTGTGGGATGCTGTCGCCTGCCTTGGAGGGTAGATAACCTAACAAGCGGCGCACCGCCTGCAGAGCCTCTTCCTCGCTGCCCGTAGCCAGGTGAGCCACGCCTGAGACGGTGGTGTGGGTGTCCGCCCCACCCAGTGCCTCGGCAGTGATTTCCTCGCCGGTAGTGGCGGCAATCACTGCAGGGCCAGTGATAAACATTTGGCTCTCTTTCTCCACCATAACGATAAAATCAGTCAGGGCGGGAGAATACACTGCGCCGCCAGCGCAGGGGCCCATAATCACGGAGATCTGGGGGATGCGGCCAGACGCGCAAGCGTTGCGGTAGAAAATCTGACCATAACCAGATAACGCGTCCACAGCCTCCTGGATACGAGCCCCGCCGGAATCGCACAGCCCAACCACCGGGCAGCCAGCCTCCAGGGCCATATCCATCACTTTGCAGATTTTTGCCGCATGCATCTCGCCCAGAGAACCGCCCTGAGCAGTAAAGTCCTGGGCGTATACGAAAATGGTGCGGCCATCTACTTTACCATAGCCAGTGACAACGCCATCGGCTGGAATATCCTTATCCCCCATGCCGAAAGCGGTACAGCGGTGGCGGACAAAACGGTCTACCTCTACAAAAGTGCCCGGATCCAAAAGCATGTCGATTCGCTCACGGGCGGTCTGTTTTCCCAATGAGTGCTGCTTTTCTACCGCCTTGGGGCCGCCGCACTGCAAAACATGAGCTGTGAAATCATCGAGCTGTCCAAGCTTTTCCGCAGTTGTCACGATACTCACTTCCTTTCGCACAGTTCCAGCAGAACCCCGTGAGTGGCTTTGGGATGGAGAAAGGCTATTCGCGCCCCACCTGCCCCGTATCGGGGCGTCTGGTCGATAAGGCGCACACCCTTTTCCTTCAGCTCTGCCAGAGCGGCGTCAATGTCATCCACCCGGATGGCGACGTGCTGAATTCCCTCGCCGTTCTTTTCGATGAAGCGGGCAATGGGGCCGTCTTCCGTAGTGCTCTCCAGCAGCTCCAGCTCGCTGTCGCCGCAGGGGAGGAAGGCAACCGTCACCTTCTGCTCCTCCACCACCTCCGTACCCTTACTCTGCAGGCCCAGGGTTTCTTCATACCATTTCACTGAGGCGGCCAAGTCTTTCACCGCAATACCAATGTGGTCAACTCTTGTGCAATTCACAACCGGAACCTCCTATCTTTATCTGCGTTACAAATTCAGCCGCCCAAAGATATGGGCTTTCTTTTCTGGACTGGAATTGCTGCAGGCTTTGCTGGAAGGCTGGGCTATCCAACAGAGGCTGCAACAGGTGCTGCTCGATGCCCTCTCGAACCAGAGTCAACAGTTCACTTCTTAAACGCAGGGAGCGGCGCTTGGCAAGTTCCCCGCTTTCATCCAGACACTGATACTGGGTGTCCAGCGCGGCGCACAATTCCGCTATCCCCGTCCCCTGGGAAGCGGATACCAAAAGCACCGGAAGAGAACGCTTTTCCTCCTCGCCCAACTCCAGCATGGCCCGCAGTTCATTGGCGGTGCGATCTGCGCCGGGACGGTCGGCCTTGTTGACTGCAAACAGGTCGCCAATTTCCAGAATACCTGCCTTAATAGCCTGCACATCGTCACCCAAGCCGGGAACATTGAGCACTAACACCAGATCCGCAGTCTCCATAACAGCCACTTCAGACTGTCCCACACCAACTGTTTCCAGGAGAATTAAATCATAGCCGCAAGCATCCAGCACATGTACGGCGCCCGCACTGGCTGGCGAGAGCCCTCCCAGCTGGCCGCGGGTTCCCATAGAGCGGATAAAGACGCCTTTATCCAAGGTCAGATCTCCCATCCGTACTCTGTCCCCCAGGATGGCGCCCCCGGTAAAAGGGCTGGTGGGATCCACCGCGATAATTCCGACTCGCAGACCTGAGGCCCTCCAGCATTTGGTCAGGGCATTGGTCAGAGTACTCTTTCCAGCGCCAGGTGGACCTGTGATGCCGAAAATACGAGCCTGACCGGTATGGGGCCAAAGCTGAGTAAGCAGGGAACGGGATTCCTCTCCGCCTTGCTCGATGGCACTGATCAGGCGGGCGACTGCGCGTTTGTCACCTGCACGTCCTTTGGTCAGAAGATCATCAAAATCCTGTCTCATTCCCCGCCACCACAATGGGCTCGCAGGAAGTCTACTGTTTCAGCGGTGGGAGTACCGGGGGTAAACACCTCCGCGACACCAGCCTTCTTCAGGTCAGGGATATCTTCTTCCGGAATTACGCCGCCGCCAAACACCAAAATGCCGTTTGCATCCTGTTCCCGCAGCAGTTCAATGACCCTGGGGAAGAGATAATTATGTGCACCAGAGAGAAGGGAGAGGCCCACCGCATCCACATCTTCGGAAACGGCAGCTTCCACGATCTGCTCGGGGGTCTGGCGCAGACCGGTGTAGATGACCTCAAACCCAGCGTCCCGCAGGGCCCGGGCCACCACCTTGGCACCCCGGTCATGGCCGTCCAGACCGGGCTTGGCAATCAAAACGCGGATCTTCTTCTCACTCATCTCAAAGCACCTCCATGGGGCGATATTCCCCAAATACCTTCCGCAGTTCGCCGCAGATCTCGCCCTCGGTGCAGTACACCCGGGCGCAGTCCAGAATGTAAGGCATCAGGTTGTTAGTGCCCTGAGCTGCGGTACGCAGGGCCTCCAGCCGCTGGCGCACCAGGACGTTGTCCCGGCCGGCCTTCATGGCCTGCAGTTTCTTAATCTGGTTGGTTGCCACAGAAGAGTCAATGTGAAGCAGTCCCTTGGCGGGCGGCTCTTTGATAGTGAACTTGTTCACACCCACCACGATCTGGTCGCCGCTCTCCACCTGACGCTGATACTGGTAGGAGCTCTCGGCGATCTCCCGCTGGATGTAGCCCTGCTCCACCGCCTTCACGGCGCCGCCCATCTCGTCGATCTTGGCGATGTACTCCTCGGCGGCGGCCTGGAGCTCATCGGTCATGTGCTCCACATAGTAGCTGCCCGCCAGGGGGTCGATGGTGTCGGCCACACCGCTCTCATAGGCCACGATCTGCTGGGTGCGCAGGGCGATGCGGACGGAGTCCTCCGTGGGCAGGGCCAGGGCCTCGTCCCGGCTGTTGGTGTGCAGGGACTGGGTACCTCCCAGCACAGCGGCCAGGGTCTGGATGGCCACACGCACAATGTTGTTGTCAGGCTGCTGAGCAGTGAGGGTGGATCCGCCGGTCTGGGTGTGGAAGCGGAGCATCATGGATCTGTCCTTCTTGGCGTGGAAGCGCTCCTTCATGATTTTGGCCCACAGCCGGCGGGCAGCACGATACTTGGCCACCTCTTCCAGAAGGTTGTTGTGGGCGTTGAAGAAGAACGAAAGCCGACCAGCAAAGTCATCCACATCCATACCGGCCTCCAGGGCGGCCTCTACATAGGCGATACCGTCGGCCAGGGTAAAGGCGATCTCCTGGGCGGCGGTGGAACCGGCCTCACGGATGTGGTAGCCAGAGATGGAGATGGTGTTCCACTTGGGCACATTCTGGGAGCAGAATTCAAAAATATTGGTGATCAGCCGCATGGAAGGGGCAGGCGGGAAAATATATGTACCTCTAGCTGCGTACTCCTTCAGAATGTCGTTCTGGATGGTACCCTTCAGGGCGGAGGCGGGCACGCCCTGCTTCTCCGCAGCGGCAATGTAGAACGCCAGCAGCACCGCAGCAGGGGCGTTGATGGTCATGGAGGAGCTGACCTTGTCCAGGGGGATGCCCTGGAAGAGGATCTCCATGTCCGCCAGAGAGTCAATGGCCACGCCTACCTTGCCCACTTCGCCGTGGGCCATGGGGTCGTCCGAGTCGTACCCGATCTGGGTGGGCAGGTCAAAGGCGATGGACAGGCCTGTCTGCCCTTGATCCAGCAAATAGCGGTATCTCTTGTTGGATTCCTCCGCGGTGGCAAAGCCGGCGTACTGCCGCATAGTCCAGAAGCGGCCCCGGTACATGGTGGGCTGGATGCCCCGGGTAAAGGGATACTGGCCTGGATAACCAAGTTGGTCTTCATAACTTCCCATGTGATCTTCTGGCGTATACAGACGTTCTACTGGAATACCGCTGGTGGTCTCAAAGCTGGATCTTCGCTCCGGACTTTTTGCCAATGCTTTTGCAACGAGTTCTGATTCCCATTGCGCTTTCCCGTTCATTGCATACACTCCTTCTGCTCTTTATTTTGCCTCCATTATCTAAACAAAGGCTTCTCTATGGTTCCTGACTGCTTTTTCGTGTATAAAGCAAGCGCTCTGGAACAGCCACACCCTTCAGAAAGGTAAAGAAAAGGTGAGGCATAAAGCTGACTTTATGCCCCACCTAGTGATAAAATAAGGAAGCTCTTAAAGCCTCCAAACAAATTATGATCCAATTAAAAAGAAAGGTAAATCATAACACCACTTCCCAGCAAATCTGGCTACTTTTTCAGTGTATCAGGACAAGTGCGGTGTTTTAAGAGCAATATTTGAATAATTGAAAATCCACTTCAATTAAGTACTATTCTACTTCTTTCCCCTCGGAAATGTGATTTGTTTTGACCGGTGCATAATCTCAACCTTTATAACCAAAATTTTCTCACCAGCCCCGTTTATTTTCGTCAAATAGGCAAGGGTAGTGAGGAACTCTCCTGCCCTGCTTGGTATGTCCCCCTCTAATTTCGAGTCCAGCGCAAAAAAGTCTTATGACACACCCCTAACCGTCTGGCTGCCTCCCGTGCTGATATCGCCCCTTGTTTCCACGATAGTTCTATTTGATGAAATTCTTTCGGCCTTACCTTTGGAGGGACACCAAATCGTACCCCTCGATCCTTCGCTGCCGCAATTCCTTCTGCTTGCCGCTGCTTTATAAATTCTCGTTCTGTCTGTGCAACATAGGAGAGTAACTGGAGTACGATGTCAGCAATCAGCGTACCGGTTAAATCACGGGTACTTCTGGTATCCAATAACGGCATATCCAAGACCACAATAAAGACCTGCTTTTCTTTTGTTAAGATACGCCATTGGCACAGAATTTCATTATAATTTCTCCCCAGACGATCAATGCTTTTTACTACCAATACATCGCCTGCTTGCAGTAGATGCAGCAGCTTTTGATAATCTGGACGATCAAAATCCTTTCCAGACTGTTTATCGCAAAAAATGTCTCGCGCCTCAATGCCAAATTCTCGCAAAGCAATAATTTGCCGCTCTTCATTTTGACTTTTCGAGGATACACGTGCGTAACCATATAACTTACCAAATCCCATAAAACGCCTCCGATCGTTGTTATAACTCCATTATAAACGACCAAAAACATTAAAAATACAGGAAGTACTTGCCATTATAAGCGGTTTGAGCAATTATTTAGTGTTGAATTGGAATTTTAATCATTGCATAGTTAGGCCTAGCAATAGAGGCAAACCCTGTCACTCTACTTACTGTTACATTATTGGTTTTAAAGGTGCAGTGTATAATCATCAAATCTCCGTTTGCGTCTCTGCCGCCTACGATCCCCACATGCTCATCACCCGGATAGAATACCAGATCACCTGGCTGGGCCTCATTCCAAGAGATGGGGGTACAGTAGGTGTGCTGCATGTGAGCGCCGCCGCCGTGGCCTATGACGTACTCTCCATCAGTGACATTGTAAAATACCCAATCGACAAATCCACTGCAATCTAGCCCATAAGGCAGGTAGGTTCCCGTAGTTGAGCTGCCGTCTGCCCATACCTTGGTGAGCTGGCCCCACCGGGAGTCCCAGCCAATCACCAGGGACTTCCCGCCCCAGAAGTAGTTGACCTTGCCCACCAGCCTGCAGGCGGTCTCTACTACGGCCCGGCGCTCTGGGTCCAGGTCAGCGGGCAGATCCGCCAGCAACTTCTTTGCCGTGGTGTCGGAGATCGTGAGATCTCCAGCCAAGGTGGCCAGAATACCGGAATTTCCCACCAGTTCGTTCAGCGCCTCATTCTGTTCCTCTGTAAAAGAATAAAACACCCGCATATCATCCGGCGTCCTGGCGGTGATGGTTACAGTAAGTATCCGCTCTGTCCAGGCTGGGGTATCTCCAGAGGCTGGGTGCTCCACCTCTCTGGAGGAGGAGGTCAGCTTTGTCATGTCCCAGAATACTGTACGCAGGGCTTCTACATTTGCCACATCCAGTATCGCCACAGTCGTTCCGTCCGCTGTGCCTGCCGTTTTGACGGCAAACACCGCCAGAATATCAGACCAGGGGGGCGGCTGTCCCTGAATCTCCAGCGTATCATATCCACCATCCGCCTGCATACTGGAGACCTTATCTCACAATTCGCCGTTGATCTGTGCCACCGCCTGAGCGGGAGAGATGGCCCCGGTTGTTTCATCCGACCCGGCAAAAAAGATGCCTAGCGGTGAGGCGAGGATGATGCCGCACAGACAGATGACAACCACCACCGCAATCACCACTCCACCGCCTGCTGTGGCCGCGGCGGCCAGAGCCTTAGCTGCCACGATCACAGCGCGTAGTGTGCGGTTTGCCGCCTGTGCGGCCTGCCTGGCGGTCATACGGGCCACCCTTGCGGCCTTTTGGGTTCGTGCCAACCTGGCTCCCGCCTCCGCCGCACGGCGGGCCTGTCGGGCCGGAAACGCTCTTACAGGCGGTTTCCCACCCGGCTTTCCAATCCCAGCTGTTTTGCGAATGAGATGGCCAGCCGATTTGACCGGCACACCTCGTTCTTTTACTACCGTCTTTGCGGTGCTGCCCATAGCCTGCCTGGAGGCCTCCGCATGAGGCCGGGGCTGCACACGAGAACCACCTGTCTGCCCAGACACCTGCCGTAGCTGCTTGCGGGCCTCTATACCTTGTGGTCGTTTTCCCGAGGGAGGAGCTACCGAGGGACTGTCCTCTCTTGCGTGCAAGCGCCGATCCGGTTTCCCGCTGCGGAGAAGGGTGCCCTGGCGTTCCCGCACAAAGGACGCTTTTCCCTGCTGCAAGGCGCTTGGCGGTGTGGCAGGCGCGGGATCGGCTTGCATCTTCAGATAGGCGTCCTTGGTCTTGATGTTTCTTTTTTGAGGCGTTTGGAGTGCGGACTGCGGCTGGGGGTGGCTTCTGCCCGCACTCTGCGCCCGGAGCGGATCTCCCGCTTCTTTCCCGCGGCGGCGGCCCCTTGGAGGCAGAGTGCCGTCATCTCTTGGTCTTGCCGCTCCTGGCGGATCGTGACGGTCAGGGTATCCGTCCGGGCCTGCATTCTGGGTGTGCTTAGCACCTTTCTTTCGTTTTCCAAGCAGACGCTCAGCCAGCTGCTCCGCCCGTTTGACACCGCTCACCTCGGCATCGCCCAACTGGTCACCGCCGAAGTTATCCCGCTGGCCGTGCTGGGCCGTGTCCCGCAGCTGGCCCCGCAGGCGCTCTGTGCCGTCATCCAGCCCCCGCCGGATCAATTCCTTCGGCGCGGACTTGACCCGTTCTTTCAAAGTGTGCCGCACCTGGGGTTTCTCTTTGATTTTATCGATATATGTCACCTCGATTCAGCAGGGAGGGGCCTTGGCCCCTCCCTGGTTTTATTATGCGGCCAAGTCAGAGGGCTTGGTGGTCATCAGTTTATAGAGCTGCGTATGACGAGGGAAATTGTCCATGAAGGGCACAATGGCGCTGCCGCACTTGATGAGGCCCCGCCCAAAGTCCACATTGGTGATGTAGGAGAGCTGGTTGTCTGAGATGTTCAGCAGACGGGCCAGCTCCAGCCGGTCGGTGCTGGCCTGGTTGAGCATGACCAGGAATTCACTGTTGGCCAGCATGGTCCGGGCCGTGTGGGACTGGAGCAGATCGTCTACATTCTGTGTCAGGCCGGTGCAGCAGGCACCGTACTTCCGCACCCGCTTCCAAAGGGTGAACAGAAAGTTGGCGCTGTACTCATGCTGGAACAGCAGATAGATCTCATCGATATAGATCCAGGTATTCCGCCCCAGGCGTCGGTTGCGGGTGATTCGGTTGAGAAAGCTGTCCAGGATCACCAGCATGCCCATGGAGAGCAGCTGTTTGCCCAGCTTCCGGATATCATAGCAGGCGATGCGGGAGCTCATGTCCACATTGGTGGGTTTGGCAAAGGTGTTGAGACTGCCCTCCGTGAACAGTTCCAGGGCCAGAGCCACGTCCCGCGCCTCGGCCTCCGGCTGGCGCAGCAGTTCCGCGTGGAAGTCCTGGAGCGTGGGGGCCTGGCCCCGGCAGCCGTCCCGCACATAGTCGTGGTAGCACTGTGCCGTACAGCGGTCGATGATAGACTTCTCCTTGGCAGACAGCTTTCCGGCCCCCACAGACTGTTCACAGAGAGAAAGCAGGAACTCCGATTTCAGCACCACGGGGTTTTCACCCTCGCCGTAGCCCTGCTCCATGTCCATGGCGTTGATGTGGTTGCTGGAGGTGGCGGAGATCTCCACCACCTCGCCCCCCAGTCCTTCTACCAGAGGACGGTATTCCGACTCCGGATCGATGATCAGGATGTCATCCTGGGTAGAGAGGGCCAGGGCGGTAATCTCTCGTTTGGCGGTAAAGGATTTGCCAGAGCCAGACACGCCCAGAACAAATCCGTTGCCGTTGAGGAGCTGCTTGCGGTCGGCAATGATGAGATTTTTACTGATGACATTCTGGCCGTAGTAGATGCCGCCCCGGTCCCGGATCTCCTGGGCTTTGAAGGGCATGAGGACGGCCAGGGCCTCGGTGGTAAGGGTGCGCAGGGCGTCGATCCGCCGCAGACCCAAGGGGAGGGCGGTGACAAGGCCCGCGTCCTGCTGCCAGTTCAGAGTGGTCAGCTGACACAAATGCTTGCGTGCGATGGACTGGAGGGTCTCTGTGTCGCTGTCCAGCTCCTCCTTGCTGTCGGCCAGATGCACCAGAGTCACCACGGCGAACATCATCCGCTGATCCCGTGTGGTTAGATCATCCAGCATTTCCCGCGTCTCTTTCCGCTGCTGCTCCAGGTCGTAGGGCACCACCGCGGAGAAGTTGTTGTTGCTGTTCTGCCGCCGCTGCCAGTTGGTGACGTTGGTCTCCACCCCCAACAGGCGGTTCTGCATCTCACGCACGGCCTCATCGGTGGGGACAGGGATCACGTCGATGGACAGCATCATGGTGCGGTTCAGGCTGGTAAGCTCATTGATCATGGAGTCCTTGATGTAGCTGGCATACTCCTTGAGGAACATGGCCCGGCCATATTTATCGCCCATGATGAAGTGATCCTTCCGAAACTCCATGCTGTCCGGGCAGATGGTGTTCTTGAAGGAGCGTCCTGTTTTCATGCACTCCCGCAGGTCGATATGGAACCGGGACTCCTCGCCCACTCGGTAAAAGTCGTGGAGCACACGCAGCCGCTCCACCGCGTCCAACTCCTCGCAGTGGGAATCCAGGTGATTGAGCCGGGTGGTCACATCATTCATGACTCGGTCGAAGAAGGTCCGGGCCTCCTCAGGCGTTTTCTTATGGGTGGAGACGGTGACATATCGCTCCTGCACCATGCTGTTGGAGGAGTCGGTGACCTTGTCAAGCAGCATGGCGTTGTACTCCGAACGGCCTCCGTCCAGATGATCCCCCTGGGGCGGGATCAGGATTTCCCGCTCAAAGTTGCGGCGGTTGAGCCGCTTGTTGTTGATGGTGATTTTGGTGGTAGAGCCGGTGTCCAGGGCATTGAGTAGTTCCGAGTAGCCCAGGAACATGGACGTCTTGTCCTCTTTGGAAGCGATGGCGTAATTGATGTCGGAGAAGCGGATGGTTTTCGAGAATTTCCCGCCGAACTGGAAAAGCCCATCCGGCCAGATCCGGCGGATGGGGATGGTGTCCTGAACGGACTTTGGCACCGTAAGGTGCTCCTTGTCCTGCTTCAATGTGTTTTGAAGGGTCTTAATCAAGTCGAATGGCCTCCTTTATCGATGAATGTTCCATGAGTTGGACATAGAGATCGTTTGAACGGAACAAGAGACGTTTGGGCATGAAAAATTCCGAGCGGATATACGCCATGAGAAAGCGTTCCAGCGTCATGCCGTTATAGGTGAAAAAACCACCCAGGGCGAATGGAAACGCGGCCAGGATACACACCCATCCGATCTCGCCTGTTCCAAGCACCGGGTGCAGGCAAAAGTACACGGCCAGCGCCACCAGAACGGCCAGCAGGGCAAACAAAAATTGCCGCAGGGACAGGCCGAAAAATAGACTTTCCTGGTAATTCCGCACCTCTTTATTGATGCGTACCTCCAAGGTATCACCTCCTGCATTTCTGTTTGGTTTTCATGGACAGACCGTTGCAAAGCCTGTCCGGCTATGCTACCATTTGCTCAACTTAGGAAGGGAGTTGAGCGTATGGCATATCTGATGCTCGGGAGCGTAATGATCTTACTCTCCATTGTGTTCCGCCTGGCAGCGGTGTTTCGCCTGACCATCCCACTGGTTTATGCGCTGATCGTTCCCACCGTTTTTCATGAATGGTACTATGCCAATCAAACGCTGGCCAACGTCATCTGGTATGCGCTGCTGGCGGTTGTAGTTCTGTCCTGGGTGGTCTCCCTGGTTCGGAAGGTTCAGGACATCCTGCTCCGGAGGAGAGAGGACAAGATGCTGGAACTCATCGTGCTCAACCGGATGCGGGAGGCCCAAATGTACAGGAAACCAGAAGCGGATGGCGGATATAAGATCCAGGTGGACGACCTGTTTGACGATGATTAACCAAGCCCCATCAATTCCCGGATGATCCGGTCACTCATCTTGATGGAACCAACCAGCACCAGCATATTGAAGATCAACTCGCCAATGTAGTTCCAGACCAGTGTAGCCGGTGCTGTGGAAGCGTCGCCCACAGCGGGCGGGGCGGAGGCAAACTGCGAAAAAATGACGCAGGCCAGCACAATGATACAGCCCTCCAGGCAGATGGCGGCATAGCTTTTGAGGAAAGCGACGCCGATGCTGCTGGAGGGCTGTCCCGCGAAACTGGCCAGGGGGATAGGCGCGATGGCGGTGGCCATGTAGAGCTTGAAAAAGCGGGAGTAAACGGTCAGGATCATAACGAGGGACAGAACCCAGATAAACAGGGAGCCCAGCAGAGTCACCGCCCAAAGGGGGATGGACTCCAACAGTCCCACGCTTTCAATGGCGGTAATGAGTTCTTCCGGCAGTGTGGTGGGTGACATGGCAGTCATGCCGGATGCATCCATGATGGTGGAGATTGCCCCCTGGGCCACTCGGAACAGGGCGTTCATCAGTTCCATGCCGTAGGTCACTGCCGCCTGTGCCAGCACAAAGCGGATAAAGCACTTGAAGGCCACCTCCGGGCGCTTAATCTCGGTAAAGCTGCCGCAGGTCTTGACTACGCCCATCACAAAAAACAGCACCAACAGAGCATAGCCAATGGCTTGCAGCGCCCCGTTGATGCTGACGATCACGTTCCAGATCCCGCCGCCTTTGAAGTCCTCTGGGGTTGTGCTGATCAGGGTCCAGATCTCTGCGAGTTTGTCGTTCCAGGTCTGCAGGGCGGAATTCAGATTGTCTACGATCCAGTTTCCACTGCCCAATCACTTCACCTCCCATACAGGCTGTATCTCATGTTGCAGCCACTCCTTTCTCACCCACGGCCCATTCCAGGGCCGTGGGTGTTCTTGCGTTTCTTCCTCATCAGCCGGTGATGAGGGTGAGGATCTCCTTGGTAAAGGTGATCACGATACCACCGGCGATGGTGAGCATGCCATTGGCCCGCTGGGAGGGGTCATGGCTCTTGAGGGACAGGCCCAGCTGGAGGACGCCGAAGCCCAGCAGGATCAGGCCGATGGCTCGAATCAGGGAGAAGATGAACTCGGAAAGGTTGTTGACGACCGTCAGCGGATCGTCTGCGGCAAAGGCTGGGACAACCATAACGGTCAGCGCCAGAACGAGGCAGGAAAACAGGGCGTACAGTTTCCGTGCGCGGCGCTCATACTTACGGGTGGTCAGATCATGTTTCATGCTGCAGTCTCCTTTTCTTTGTTGGTTTCATCGGCAGAAATAACCTGGAAGAACGGTGTGCCTGGAATGGCCGGTGTGGTGTTGTGTCCATGGTGAATATACGGCGCTCCGCCTCCGTCCACGGTGTAGCGGATAGCGGGGTGCTCGGTCAGTTCATACTTTAGGTCCATGACGGGTTTTGCTCCCCGGATAAACAAGATGCAATAGCGATTATCCAACGCACGAACCTCATCGGGGGTAAGCAGCTCCCGTCCGCTCATCTGGAAATTGGTGGAGTAGGAGCCCGATTTGCCCTTGGTCTGCCCATGGGTCTTTGTATCAATGGTGGCCTTGCCCAGGGCCTCGGAGATGTACTTATGGGTGCTCTGCTCGTTGCCGCCCAGATAGAGGATGGTGTCCGAGTTGCCGGGGATGGTCTCCCAGGAGTCCTTGTACAGCTCCTTGATCTGGGCCATGTTCTGAATGATGGTGCTGGAGGAAATGTTGCGGGAACGCATGGTGGCCAATTCACGAGTGTACCCTGGCAGCGGCATGGCTGCGAACTCATCCAATACAAAGTGGACGTGCTGGGGCAGCGCCCCATGATGGATCTGGTCCGCACTGTAATAAAGTGTCTGAAAGGCCTGGGAATAGAGCAGGGACACCAAGAAATTGAAGGTGTTGTCATTGTCCGGGATCACGGCGTAGAGAGCGCATTTCTTTTCTCCCAGGGTATAGAGGTCCATATCGTCGTGGTCTGTGATGGCCCGAATCTGGGGTAGGTTAAAGGGGGCCAGACGAACCGCGGCGGATACCAGGATGCTCTTGGCTGTCTTGCCCGCGCTCTGCTTGAATACTTTGTACTGCCTGAGAGCCACGCTCTCCGGGTTCTCCCGTTCCATGGCCTGGAACAGCAGATCCAGGGGGGAGAGATACTCGTCATCCTCCTCCCGGACCTCCGCGTATTCCAGCACCCGCATGACCATGGAGAAGTTCTGCTCATACTCCGGGGCCTCCTGGAACAGCATGAGGATGATGCCTGGAGGAGCGCCGTCTCGGCTTTGGTCCAAAACGGATCAGATTCGTGGCTGCCCTTTGGTGTGGTAGCCTGGATGAGATTATTAACCAGCTTGAGGACATCTTTTTCATCTCTCAGATAGCGGAATGGGTTATACCCGTCCGACTCCTCCAGGTTGACCAGGTTGAGTACCCGGATGTCATATCCCTTGCTTTTCAGCCACCCTCCGGTGGCTGTGAGCACCTCCATTTTCGGGTCGGTAATGACATAATTGGTGTTGGCCTCCAGAATGTTTGGTTTCACATAGCTGCGGGTCTTGGCCGCGCCGCTGCCGCCAATAACCAGGACGTTGAGGGAGCGGCGGTGTTTGTGGGTGTCTAGGCCCAAGCGGACATGGCGGGTCAGGATCTTGTTCTCTTTTTGGCGGAACATAGCGTTGACCTGCCGGGGAGAGCCCCAGGCGGCGGAGCCGTGCTCCTCACCGTCCCGAGTGCGCCGTTGCTCAGAGACGTAGATACATAGGCCCATGATATAGAGGCCGGTACAGATCAGGATGGACAGCAGGCTTTTGTCTGTCCAATGGATATCCAGCGGGTGCTGGAGCGCCGTTGTCAGATTGGTAAGAAGTTCCGGCAATCCACGCCCCAAGGATTGGGCAATGAGCAATGCGCCCCAGACCACCGGAACATAGAAAAACAGGGCCAGGACAATGTCCCCGGCCCTGGAGCTTTGCTTCAGGAAAACTCACCTCCAGACAAACACAGGGGACTCAGCAGATGGATTCGTCTGCTGAGTCCCCTTATTTATGGTGTGATGACAACACACGGAATGTGCTGTTGTTTGGCATAAGCGATGGTATTTCTGGTTCCACCACGCTCACCCGTATAGACCGCGATCACCCGCCCGGAGTGATCTACCATCCATTCATTGCGGCGCTGGTATGCGGAATAGGAGAACTCCTGACTAATACAGCGCACCAGATCTGCGTGCCGTATCACCTCCACATAACGACTAGTCCAAGACGCACTCCAATGAAGCCCAAAATTTTCATACGGAAGTGCGCAGATCAGCTTCAGTCGGTCATCTGATACTCTGCGTTTAAGAACCAGTTCTGCCGCGCAAATATCTACCCCCTTTGCCATACCTGAAATAAAGGTAGTAAACCCATCTTCTATCGCTCGGTCGATTTCCAGTCCTAATCGTACACATAACTGTTCTTCTGAGATGTTCAGCTTTTCTGGTCTGTGTCCCGTAAAGCAGCAACGGTGCTGCCGTAGTTCTTGCTCATGCATAAACCACTCCTCCTTCGGCGTAGACTATAACATTATCTAATGTAATAGTCTATACCTTCGAGTGAGCAATTCCATATTATCTAACTATAGCATTAGATAATAGGAGCATGAGATATGGTGAAACTGAATGTGTTGGAATTGCTGGAGAAACAGGGCAGGACAAAATATTGGCTCTATAAGCAACTTGGAATGAGCTATCAGAATTTCAACCGAATGGTAAACAATGAAACTCAGTCTATCAAATTGGAGAGAATTGAAACCCTGTGTTTATTGCTAAACTGCACACCAAATGACTTGTTTGTAATCGATTGTGAGTGTGAACATACTCCCCAACAGTAGGGGCATTATCTCTGTTTGGGGCGTCCTTTTTGTCTGTTTCTGGCCGGAGCCGCTTTGTGCTGCCGATTTAGCTGCTCCCGGTACCCCTTCAGCTGTGCCAGAACAGAGGGGCGCTCATGGGTCGTCTCCGTACTGATTTCGCTCTTGGAGATACTGGAGCTGCCGCTGATACCGGCCAAGTCGAACTCCGACCGAGACTCTTTTTTTGGCGTTTTTTCCTCCCGAATCTGTGAATCCCGCACGGGAGCTTGCTCCTTGGCTGGTGTACTCTGGCGATCCTGCGGAAGGTATCGGATGCGCTCAAAAATGAGATTGGCGCGCTCCAGCTCTGTGACTGGCATGGCCACATCTACCACCTTGCCGCGACCATCCGAATCCCGGATGACAGAAAATAGGATCTTCTGTTTGACTGCCCTCTGCTTGAATGCCTGATACTGTTCCGGCGACATGGGGAACATTCGGATATCCCGTGTCTCCCGGAGCATTTTTCCCATGTTGACCTTCCCGGACAGGGTCTTGTGATGCTTTGCCAAAGCCAGCGTGATGGCCAGTAGATTTTTGAGAGCGGACGCGCCCAGCCGAACCGTTACTTCTGTGCCGGCCAACATCATGCGAACCATCTGGTCGGCAGCCTCACCGCCTCCGATGTTCATCGTGTTCCACCTCTTTTCCTCTTGTTTCGGTTTTGCGGATATCTTCTTCCATCTGCTTACTTGCCGTCTGGATTTCCCGGCACAGGGCCAGCTTTTTGCGTTCTGCGCGGATCTGCCGGTTTAGCTCGGCAAGCTGGTTATACACCTCCGTTTTTTCTTGTGTCAGATGCTCTGGAGAGAGACTGCACTGTTCCAATAGGCACACGGCTTGCATGTAGCGGGCAAACTCTTCCTCCATGCCGGACAGCCCCTTCTCATAGCATACCTTGGCCGGTGCCAGGGCCTCCACATCCGCCAGGGCGTCGTACAGCGCCTGCCGCTTCTTTTTGCGCACATTGAGGATGGTGCGCTGCTTCATCAGATCGGCCAGTGTTTCCTCTGTGCGGCTTTGATAGGCGGTCAGTTCGTCAGTGGTGGAAATGTTGTTCTCTCGCAGGAAAGCAAACTGTGTCCGGTACTGCTCAAATTTCATGACTTCCTGCCGCAGGTGCGGCGTCATCCTGGGGGGATACTGTCGCTGTTCGATTTTTCCCAGCAGGTAGAGATAATGAACGTACAGGGCCAAAAAGCCCGTGTATTTGGGGTGTCTGCGGTAGGGACGAAACATAGGCCTGTCAGCAAAAGCGGCCCGTTGACCCGTCTCGATTTCCTCCAAATTGCCCAGGATGGCGGCACGGATACCGTCCTCTGTGAAGGCGGCATTTTTTCTGCCTGGATACTGAAACCGCTCCTGCCCCCGCAGACGGAATCCCAGACGGTTTCCGTGGCGGATCTCGTAGCCCTTGTGCTCCATGAGCAGGAAGAAGTGTCCCAGGTCATTGGCGTCCTCAATGGACTCCCGGAGATCCGCCTCCAGCATGGAGCGGAAGGTGGGTTGACCCTTGGATTGACGTAGCCACTCCACATAGCTCATGGATTTGGAGGTCTCTCCGGATAGGATCACGGAGAGGCCGTGCTCCCGGCACAGCCGGTCTGAGATGGCCCGGATCTGGCAGTAATAGCTTCTGGCATTGCTATGATATTTCTCGCCGGTGTCCGCGTTCACGGAGTTGAACACAATGTGTGAGTGGATATGCCCCCGATCCACATGGGTGGCAATTACCGCCTCGTAACCGTTCAGATGCTCCGCAGCGAAAGTCTTGGCAATTTCCAGAGCCAGCTCGGGAGAGATTTCGCCGGGCTTGAAGGACTGGACAATATGGTAGTACTGGACGCCCCCCATGTTTTCGGTGTCCCGTTTGGTCTCCAGCATCTGACGGCACTCCCGGCCTGGTTCACAGCCCTGATGGGCTGTGAGGATCTTCTGCTCCGTCTTATCGCCGTTGAGGATGTAGTCGATCCCGATATCCAACCGACCTTTTCGAGCCAGGATCTTGGTGACAGCCATTACGGATTGGCCACCTGGTACATCAACTCATAGACTTTATCTAGCAGGAACAGTCCACGCCTGGCATCCTCTGCCGTGGCGATACCGGCATTGACACTGCGGGCAATCTGGTTGATGTTATTGCCGATGTGATGGATCTCCGTGCGGAGGTCCTTGATTTCCTGGGAGGGTCTGGCCCGGATCGGAGTCCCATCGATGAGCCGGACGATATAAGCCCGTTTGCATAGTCCGCAGAGTTTGGCCTGACGGCAGAGCTGCTGATACTGCTCCGCCGTCAGCTCGATGTGCAGATGGTGTTTTTCTTTTGGGAGCCCCAAGCGTGCCTCCTTTCTGCGGCTCTGCCGCAAACCTTCCGCCTGCAGGCGGCATTGGGGTCAGGGGTTTCCCCTGCAAGCGCGCAAAATGTACATTTGCGCTATGCTTGCCCAACGCCGCCCCTGGCGGCGTTGTCTAGGCCCCGCCGAAGCGGGGCCTTTTCTCATGCGGTAGGTGGATCATAATCCAGGCAGGCAGAGCCTGCCAACTCCTCGAAAAAGAAAAATCACCGCTCTGGGCCAGAGCGGTGACGCCTACCTTGCAGGCTGGAATGCTCAATATTCCTCTGACATGATCATCTCCATACAAGGGTGTCTATGTTAGCACCCTGAAGGTTAAAAAAATCCGGGCAGGGTGTCTATTGTGACACCCTGCCCAAACTACAATATACTACCAGAAAACTCATCAAGGACAATCGGCAGACAGTACGCCGTCACACACCCTGGGCCAGTTCCCGCGCAATCCGTTCTTTGGACAGGGCGGCATAGGCATCCGTAACCTCGATGCCAGTGGCGGAGTAACCCTCCAGCACGGCAGCCAGCACCGTGCTGCCGGAACCGGCAAAGGGGTCCAGAATATGTCCGCCCGGCTCGGTGATCTTCACCACATCCCGCATGAGCTGCAAGGGCTTTTCCGTCAGGTGGATGCGGTTCTGGGGATTGCCATACTTGAATACGCCGGGCAGACAGGGGACAGGTCTGCTGATAGGCATATCCCCGTTGGAACCCCAGACAATGTACTCAGCCTGCTGGCGGAAACGGCCCTTCTGGGGACGGCTGTTGCCTTTGTCCCAGACAGCGGTACCGCGCCAGATCCACCCCGCCCACTGGAGCGCATCAGTGGCTGCGGGGAGCTGCCGCCAGTCGATAAACATGCACACAGGGGCACCGGGTTTACAGACCTTGCGGGCGTCATAGAGCCATTCAGCGGCCCAGCGGGTCCAGGATCGCTGATCCTTGGAGTCGCCATCAAAGGGAGGGGGTGCGCTTTCCCCCATGCTGGAATATTTCTTGTCGGTGGACTTGTTTTTCTCCGCCTGGGTTCGACCCCCAGAGGCATAGGGGGGATCGGTGATGACCGCATCGAAGGTATTAGGGGCAAACTCGCGCAGGACCTTCAGTGCGTCGCCGTGGATGATCTCCCAGTTGGGATGAATCGCAGTGATGTTATCGCTCATAGGCATGTTTCTCCTTCTTTCCTTTGGATTGATTTTGGAGCGCGGGCAGAGCCGTCTCCACATATTCGCTGATGATACACAGCGCCTCATGGTAACTGTGGCAATTCCCTCCGGTGATGCGGTCACACATCTCTTTGGCTTGGTCACCCATACCATGCTCCCGGAGCGTTCTGGACGCTGCCCCCATCAGGTTGAAGATGTTACCGTCTTGTTCAATCAGCGAACAGTACGGTTTTGCTCGCTCCTGCTGGTTCGGCTGATCCAGGAAACCACCCAGCCGATTGGGCACATAGTCGGACAGCCAAGTGCTGCCAAACTGGCTGTGTGCCTGAATCCGCCACATCGCAAGCTTTCCCACATTCAGCTGTACCCCCTCAAAAGAGAACAGCAGGTTTGTGAGACCGTCGTGCTGGAATGTGGCCGCATGTTCAAATTTGGTGCCATTCAGCAGGATTCCTTCCTGGGTGAGCAGATCATTGATTCCGTCCACCCATTCCTGAAGGTCGCCGCCGCAGCCCTGGAGGATCAGCCCTTCCTCATCGGTCATGTGCCGCAAGTCCTCCGTGGTCTTTTCTCGGATCATTTGACCTCCTCGCGCTTGGCGCTTTTCTTTCTTCTGGGCGAAGTGCGTCCCTTCGTTTTCAAATCGGTTACCACTGGGATATCCAGTTTATTGGCGCGATGGATCTCCGCCCACATCCCTTCCGTGACCGGTCCATAGACATTGACCTGCTGGCACTTTTCTACCAGCCGAAGGCCCATCTCCCGTGCGGCCTGATCCTGCACCGGATCGCCCGGATCTGCGATGGGCGGGAACATGAGATGGGGGCAGACTGGGATGTCGCCCGCCTGAAAGACTTCCTGGGCTTTCTGTCTGGCGAACGCAATGTTTTTCTCTACCTCACCTCGGAGGGGTGCGCAGATGTACACCAATTGGGGTCCGTGGTCTTTTGCCGGGACTTGAATGCGAAAAGTCTCCACATAGTCGCTGGCCATTCGCCGGAGCTGCCGGTAGTCCTCCTGGGAGGGATGGTAGGCATACCAATCGATCCGGTCACCATCTACCCAAATATGCGGATCAACGCCATCCCGCAGGTAGGGGTTGTTGGGGATCTTCTGTTTTCCCCATACATCCTTGAACCGAAGAGTCAGCTTGTCCACCACACCCTGATTGCTGTCCAGCAGCGTCAGACGAAGAGCTGCATAGTGATCCGCATGGCCCAGTGTAACAAATTCAGCCCTCACCTGACGGTTTCTGTCCAAGCCACCCAGGCAAGCACGGCCTACAAAGACCGGATCATGGATTACAGCCCCGTCCGCAAACAGTTTACGGAGTTCCTGCTCAAAAAAGTTGCTCATCTGCTCATCTCACAGCCTTTCTGTTTCTTGGGGGGAGAAGGAGCTGGCTGTTGAGGAGCCAGTTCGTCTCGGGACGAATCCCGGATCACAGAACGGTTTTTCCCGCTGATCACCAGAGTATCCAGTGTATCGTTGCGGATCTCCTCACCGCTGATCACCAATGCGCTACCTGTCAGACGCACATCCCCGGATACTTTGCCATAGACCGCGCAGTGGCCGGACAGAATGGGAACGCCCATGGTATCCTTGTCATTGAGGATCATAGAAAACCCGGAGGCCCTGGCAGAGGCGCTGAGCACAGCGCCGCGTATATAGGCATTGTCCTCTACCCGCGCATGGCCGGAAAGGACAGCGCCCATAGAGATATAAGCGTTGTCGCAGACAACCGCCTCTCCGCGCAGAACAGCCCCCTTGTCAACATAGGCGTCATTGCAGGCAATGGCATCGTCAAAGATCCATGCGGTATCGTCCGGCTCAAAGGAAAGGTTGCTCTCGCTCTCCACGAAACCACCTAAATCACCGGCTCTGACCTCCGCACTCACATCTCGGAGTGCCCGGATACGATGAAGGAAGGGATACTTTTCGTGCGAGATCTCCGTGATCTCATATTTCTGATTGCTCGTTGTTCTCATCTCCTTTTTTATGCAGCATTTTGGAACAGACTCTCCTGCGCATCTTCCAAACGAAACTCCTCGTCAATGTCGGAGAAGGTCTCTCTGCGATTGAATTTCTCGCTCACCTTGTTGGGTAAGGCCTGCAGCTCCAACATCCGTTCCCACAGGTTTGGGTGGTAGTCATAGAGATGGCGCAGTTCTTTTCTTTTGGCGTTAGGGCAGAACCAGCAGCCCCCGCGGTTTGTAAATGTGTAGACAGGCGAAAGCAGCCCTGCCTGATATGCTCCCCCTATAGGAGACAGTGAAATAAAACACTGCTTCTATAGGGGGAGATATTTATGTCCAGAAGTAAGGTGGCATACGAGAAGAAAATAGAGATTGTAAGGGATTATCTGGAAGGGTGTATAGGATATAAAGAGAGCATACGGCGGGCACATAACAGTGCGGCATCATTTCGTCACTGGGTACATCTGTATAAAGAAAAAGGAATTGAGGGACTTCTTCCAAATGTAAAAAATAATAACTATCCAAAAGAAGTGAAGCAAAAAGCAGTTGAAGAATATCTTTCTGGAAAGGGCAGTCTGGAATACATCAGCGAAAAATATGGGCTCCGCTCAACCGACCAACTCCGCAAATGGATAAAGGTGTATAATACTCATGGAGATTTCAACTCAGTTAAGACTTCTGGAGGGGGAAGCTACATGAGGCAAGGACGGGATACCACACTGGAGGAGCGCATCCAAATCGTTAGGGACTGTATTGCCAGCGGAAAAAACTACGGAGAGATGGCCTTAAAATATCAGGTGAGTTACCAACAAGTACGCACCTGGACACTTCGTTTTGAGGAGATGGGCGAGGCAGGGCTGCAGGACCGGCGCGGTCACCGCAAGAAAGATCAGACTCCCCGTACCGAACTGGAACGGGTGCAAATTGAGATTGAGCAGCTCAAGCACAAGCTGTATCTGGCAGAAATGGAGAACACTCTGCTAAAAAAATTGGACGAGGTAGAGAGGAGAGATGCCTTTCGGAAGTAAAACAGCGCCATATTTACATAGCTATTAAAGAATGTCATGGGGAACAGGGATTTCCCATTGAAACGGCCTGTGAATTGTTCCATGTGGCCCGGTCCGCCTACCACAAATGGGCATCTGGGAAGCTAAGTCGCAGGGCTGCGGAAAATGAACGTCTGGCTGACAAGATTGAAAAAATTCACGAGAAGAGCCCGGATAAAGGTTACAGAAGGCTCAATGACGATCTGCGCCACGACCATGACATCCATGTGAATGACAAGAGAGTGCTGCGCATCTGCCGTGCCAGAGATATACGTTCTACTATGAAATACAGCAACCACGGCTGCACCAGACAGGCTAAGAGCCCCCAGTATATTGCCGAGAACCTTCTGAATCGTCAATTTCACGCTGCAAAGCCAAATGAGAAATGGCTTACCGATGTAACAGAGTTTAAATGGTATGAAGGGCTTGAGGCACATAAAATCTATCTGAGCGCCATTCTCGACCTATGTGACCGACGTATTGTGTCCTATGTACTAAGCGAGCGCAATGATAATTCGCTTGTTTACAAAACCTTTGACAAAGCGGTTAAAGTCAACCCTGGTGCCCATCCTTTATTTCATAGCGACAGAGGCTTTCAATACACGGGCAGAGTATTCCACCAGAAGCTCGTACAAGCCGGAATGACTCAGAGTATGTCTCGTGTGGCGCACTGCATTGATAACGGCCCCATGGAAGGATTCTGGGGCATCTTGAAGAGGGAACGCTATTACGGAAAGCGTTTTACCTCTAAACAAGAACTCATCCAGATGATTAAGCACTATATCCGCTACTACAATACCAGACGGGTACAACGTAATCTGGGTGTGTTGACGCCATTGGAAAAGCATAAGTTGTGCCTCGCCGCATAAAAAGTGGCCAGCAGAAATGAACTGCTGGCCGGGGAATTTTTATACTTTTTCACTGTCCTCTTGACGGGTAGCGGTTCA
>JALFRA010000023.1 GCA_022785125.1 Clostridiales bacterium | reverse complement strand
GGAAGATTGGATTGCCTGCCGTCCCGTATAGAGGGCCGGCAGGCAATTTTTATTGGTATGATATTGTTTTGGAGCAGCAAAACAGGCCTAACATTAGCTGCGCTAACTTCAAAACCTCCCTTTTGACCTTAATGTCAAAATGTAGTACAATCCAAAATTCAGCCAGAAAGGAGGGCTGTTGATGCCGCAGGTCAAACTCATCTCGCCCATCACCAGGCAGGAAATCCGCAAAATCCGAGTTGCCGCCTATTGCCGGGTATCTTCCAATTCAGCGGATCAGCAGAACTCCTACGCCAACCAGATTCGGGTATATACCAGCCTCATTCAGAGAAAAAAAGAGTGGGAGCTGGTGGAGATATTCGCTGACGAAGGGCTCTCTGGCATGAACGCACAGAACCGCACCGAATTCCAGCGAATGATCAAGATGTGCGAACAGCACCAAATCGACCTGATCGTCACCAAATCCGTCTCCCGTTTCGCCCGAAACGCCAAGGAGTCTCTGGAATATGTCCGGAAGCTGAAATTGCTCGGCGTGGGGGTGCAGTTTGAGAAAGAGGGAATCTACACCCTGGCCCTCGGAGATGAGATGCTGCTCAATACCTTCTCTGCCATCGCACAGGAGGAGTCTAAGGCAATTTCCCAGAACCAGCGGCTTTCCATCGTGAAGCGGATGCAGTCTGGGGAATATGTGGACAGCAACGCTCCTTACGGCTTCCGGCTGGTGGATAAGGCGCTGGTGGTCTATGAACCGGAGGCGGCCATCGTCCGCATGATGTTCGAAAACTACCTGAGCGGCCAGTCTACATCGGAGATCGCCCGGGATCTCAACAGCCGCGGCATCAAAACCAAAACCGGGAAATCCACCTGGCGCTCCACCAAGGTGGCATACATACTTGGAAATGAGCGGTATTGCGGCGATTGCAAATATCAGAAAACCTACCGCGACACCACAGTCCCCTTCAAACAGTTCCGAAATCGAGGTCAGGAGGATATGTTCTACGCCTCCATGACCCACGCTCCTCTTATTGACCGAGATACCTTTGACAAGGTCCAGCTCCTCTTGAAAAAGCGTCAGGATGTCTTTGGAAAATCTACAACGCAAAATATCTACCCTCTTACGAGCCGCATTCAGTGTTCTGAGTGCGGCTCGTATTTTCGCAGGAGGCAGGTTTCCGGGACAGTAAAGTGGGGATGCTCCAAACACATTCAGGATCGTACCCAGTGCGGCTCAAACTACTACAGCGAGGAGAGGATCTACGATGCCTTCATCGCCATGGTCAATAAGCTTCGGTTCTCTGAATACGACATCCTGGGTCAGACTCTACTCCGTCTGGAATCCGCCGAGCTGAAGCGAAAGCAGAAAAACACGGCCGCAAGGGAGATCAGCCGGAACATTGCAGATCTGAACGCCAAGTTGGTGATGGTGGAGCAGCTCCATGCAAAGGGATACCTCAAAGATGAGGTCCATAAAGCTCAGGTGCGGGAGATTAACGACCAACTGCGCCGGCTGAAGCGGGAGCGCCAATGTGAATTCTCCTCGGGCATTACCCATATGATAGAGGAACTGACGCGGCTGAAAAAGCTGCTGGAAGAGCTCGAGGAACCACTGGACCGCTTCGATGAGAAGCTTTTTACTGAGATTGTTCAGGCCATCAGTATCAGCCGCCGAGATGAAATGACAGTCACCCTCATCGGCGGGCTGAGATTCACTGAAATGCTCTGACAGAGAGGAACCTCGCCATGAAGAAGATACGCTATATCCCATACGGTTACACCATGAGAAATGGAAGGACAGTCATCGCACAAGATGAAGCTGCGGTCATCCGCGAGATATTCAGCGCCTACATCAACGGCGCATCCCTCCAAAGTATTGCCGAGCTGCTGACTGAGAGGAAGATCCCCTACAGTGAGAGAACGGACGTGTGGGATAAAGCTCGTATCGCACGAATCATCGGAAACGCCAAATACATTGGCGATGGGGAGTATGACCCGATCATTGAGGAAGAGCAGTATGAGGAAGCGGCTGCCGTGAAAACAGCCCGCCAGCGGAACACCTTCGAAAAAAATCTGGAGGGGATCGACCTGCTTCGGGATCTGGTCCGATGTGCGGAGTGCGGAGCCCCTATGCGGCGAAGGGTGAGCAGTAAGCACCGGATTCGCGAGAGCTGGGATTGCACTAATCCTGATTGCGGTCAGCGCATACGGATTTCCGATACACACCTGTTGGAAAAGGTGGCAATCCTGATGAACCGCATCATCGCCAATAGCTATCTGCTCATTCCTCGCCCCAAAAAGCGAAAAGAGCTGTCGGCGGAAGCCCAGCGAATCAACCGGGAAATTGATGCCGAACTGGAGCGGGATGACCCCAGCGATGCACTGATTATCGTCAAAACAATCGAAATGGCAGAGCGGCTCTATGCTGAGAGCGATGCCCATCTACAGATTGCTGCATCCATCGCCCGAAAGCGGGTAAGTCTGATGACTCCCCAGGAGGAATTCAGCCCGGCCTACTTTAGTGACATCGCCGCCTACCTGACGCTTGGCAGCGGAGGAAAGGTGATCCTACATACCAAAACCGATGTCGAGATCGGAGATGAAGAAAATGAATGTAACCAAGATACCCAAGAAAACAATATCGGTTATTGAGCCAAAACGCTCCCTGATCGTCAACAGGGAGCAGTATCATCAGCGGCGGGTTGCTGCCTACTGCCGGGTATCCACCGACAGCGAGGAGCAGCTCACATCCTATACCAACCAGAAAAAGGTATATACCGAGATGATTGCCGCTAAGCCCGAATGGGAGTTCGCCGGACTCTACGCAGATGAGGGCATCTCCGGGACACGTGCAGATAAGCGCCCCCAGTTCCAGAAGATGATCAACGACTGCTTGTCTGGGAAAATCGACTATATCATCACGAAATCCGTTTCCCGCTTCGCCCGTAATACAGTGGACTGCCTGGACCATGTCCGAATGCTCAGGGCAAGAGGGATTGGCATCTACTTCGAGGAGCAAAATATAGACACACTGCAAATCGACAGCGAACTCTATCTGGTCATCTACGCAGGGTTCGCACAGTCCGAATCCGAAAGCATCAGCAAGAATGTCACCTGGACTTTTCGTAAGCGATTTCAGGAGGGCAAGCCCATATTCAACTATAAGTGCCTTCTGGGATACCGCAAGGGTGCAGACGGAGAACCGGAGATCGTCCCGGAGGAGGCATCCATCGTGGAGAGGATCTTCAATATGTACCTGTCAGGTGAAACCATCAACCGGATCTCAACCAAACTCAGAGAAGAAAATCTCCAGATACCAGGAAAACGCTTCTCCTTCTCTGCGAGCATGATTAAGGGTATTCTCCGGAATGAACGATACTGCGGGGACAGCATCCTTCAAAAGACGGTCACAATTGACTGTATTGGTAAGGTTCGCCGCAAAAACACAGGTGAGGCACCCATGTACTATGTACAGAATAGCCATGTTGGCATCATCAGCCGAGAGCTCTTTCACAAAACGCAGGAAGAACTTGCCAGGCGGATGAGCCGGGAGCCAAATTCCACCAAAACGGCTACCACAGCCACCGGAAAATACTCCCGGTACGCACTATCCAATGTGATGATCTGCGCCGAATGCGGAAGTCGATATAAGCGCGTGACCTGGACATCCCGAGGAAAAAAGCGAGTTGTCTGGCGCTGCATCAGCCGCTTAGACTATGGAAAGCGCTACTGCAAAACCTCGCTCACGGTAGATGAGACCGCCCTCCACGCCGCTATTGTTCGGGCAATCAACCGATTCAACGAGGAAGACGAGTCCACTTATATGGCACTCATGCGGGCAACCATTGGTGAAGCAATCGGTCTAACCGGAGGCACAGATGAGATCGACCTGCTCCGGCGGAAAATAGATGGACTGAATCGGAAAATGGTATCTCTTATCAATGAGAGCGTGGAAAGCGGGGAGGGTATCGAGAGTCACGAAGCTGAATTCAAAGAACTTTCCGATACCATTGAACTCCTGCAAGGACGGATTCAGAAACTCGAAGAAGCACTTGCTTCCGATCAGGTGAATGACAGCCGAATCCTTCAACTACAGCAGATCATCGCCGACCGAGCATCCAAAAAGATGGAGTACGACGATACCATCGTCCACCAAATGATTGAGTGTGTGAAGGTGTATCCCGACGGGAGACTGGACATTATCTTCGGAGGAGGGTACCTTATCGAAGAACGCCTGGAAAAAGAAAGTTGATAACTTCAAATATAATTGACATAATCGCCGAAATAATATAGTATAATTTATGTTAGGAGGCGATTGTGCATGGCAAAAAAAGCTGCGGTCATCATGCCGCAAACACGGGAGATCCTGGCACAGATGGGTGAGCAGATCCGCCTGGCCCGCCTGCGCAGGAAGTTGAGCCTGGAATTGGTAGCAGAGCGTGCCGGGATCAGCCGAGCCACTCTGATATCCATTGAGAAAGGCACCCCTACGGTATCCATCGGCTCCTATGCCGCTGTGCTGCACGCATTAAACAATATGGACAGCGACCTGCTGCTTATTGCAAAAGATGATGAATTCGGCAGGAAGCTACAAGATCTGGCGCTGCCCACCAGACGGCGGGCACCCAAGAAAGGAGAGTAGCCCATGGCGCAGGACGAAAAGACCATCTATGTATATGAAAATTGGCGTGGAGAGGCACCCACTCTGCTGGGGCGGCTGCGCTGCGGCTTCGTCCGTGGACAGGAAACCTTTTCCTTTGAGTATGATCCAGCCTGGCTGTCATCCGCCGAGAGTTCCTTCTCTCTGGACCCGGATCTGGCTCTTTACCGCGGGCGGCAGTATGTGCCGCTGAACAAGCAGCTCTTTGGCCTGTTTTCCGACTCCTGTCCGGATCGCTGGGGGCGTCTGCTGATGAAGCGCAAGGAGGCCATCGACGCTCGCAAAGAGGACCGCAAGCCCCGTAAGCTCACCGAGAGCGACTTCCTGTTGGGGGTCTACGATGAATCCCGTATGGGTGCGCTGCGGTTCAGCTTGGAAGAAGGGGGCGAATTTCTTTCGAACGATAAAGCGTTTGCGACGCCTCCATGGGTAAACCTTCGGACGCTGGAAAACGCCTCTATCGCTTTCGAGAGCGATGAGAGCGGCCTGAATGAAAAATGGCTGCGTGAGCTTCTGGCCCCCGGCTCCTCCTTGGGAGGCGCAAGACCCAAAGCTACGGTGCAGGCCACAGATGGTGCCTTGTGGATTGCCAAGTTCCCTTCCAAGCATGATGAATATAACAGCGGCGCGTGGGAGAAGGTCGTCCATGACCTGGCACGGCTCTGCGGACTGGATGTTCCGGAATCCAAATTGGAGACGTTCTCCAAGACCGGCAGTACCTTTCTCGTCAAGCGATTTGACCGAAACGGCAGCCGTCGCATCCACTTCGCCTCAGCCATGACCCTGCTGGGCAAGACCGATGGAGCCTCTGCAGCGGACGGAAGCAGCTATCTGGATCTGGCGGCGTTCATCCGGGCCAACGGGGCATCACCCCGGCAGGATCTGGCCGAGCTGTGGAAGCGGATCGTGTTCAGCATGGCGGTATCCAATACTGACGACCACCTGCGCAACCATGGTTTCCTTCTGACACCCACCGGCTGGCGGCTGGCCCCTCTCTATGATGTGAACCCAGTCCCCTCGGGGGACCGGCTTTCCCTCAATGTGAGTGAGTATGATAACACCATTGACTTGGAACTGGCTCTGGAAGTAGCCGATTATTTCGGCCTTGCCCCGCAGGAAGCGGAACAGGCTGCAGAGGAGGTCTGCAAAACAGTATCCGGACACTGGGAACAGTTGGCCGGGCAGTATGGTCTCAGCCGAGGAGCGATAGAGTATATGCGCCCCGCCTTTTCCCTTCCATGATAAGATCACAAACGGACGATTCCTGGTGGAACCGTCCGTTTGCTTATTCTTTGGCGGCTCCCTCAAAAGAGTCCCCGCCCTCATCCACGTCCATGTCCGTATCAATGTCCAGTCCTTCATTGTTCCCCACATTCTTCTCGTAGAGCTTGGTCCATTTAAGCGGATATTTGCATTTGCGGTTATAGGCCAGAAGCATCGCCTCGGCATAGCCCATAGAACCGGGGCGTCGTTCCTTGGCTGTCCTCGAAAGCAGCTTGACCGACATTTCCCCCACTTTTTCCTTGAAGGTTTCATCTTTCAATGTGTCGCCAAAGGTGTATACCAATCTGGCGATTCCGTTGAGCATATTGGCGGAAAGCGAATTCATATCGCCCTCCCATGTGCCTACGCAGAGTCTGAGTGTTCGATCAAGTACGTGGTAACCGAACCGCTCATATATATTTTCAAGCGTAGAGACAGCACAGACAACGCCATAGTTTCTGACCTGGCCAATGGAAAGAGAATAAGACTCTACCAGATCTTTGATCATAAGCTGCTCCTGATTCCCGGCTTCCACATTTGCCATAAACACTTCATAGGGACGGAGCGGTTTGACAAACTTCATCTGGTTGGCGAAGATATCTGCCTCGTGCTCGTAGTTCAGATCATCGTATATCATGCACCAGACTGGCGTTTCACGAGAGCCAGAGGCCAGGGCGACGATCTCCACCGTGTGCTGGCCATTGAAGACATAGTTGACCCCATTTCGACGGCTCACCTTCACAGGGTTGATCTGATACAGATCAAAGTGTGCCGCAGCATTCAGCACATGCTGTTCGGAAATATTCCTCTGGTACTCCTGATTGGATACGAGGTTCTTGATGGGAATCTGTTCGAAGTGAACATTGGGAACAAACATACTATAATCTTCCATTAGGATTCCACCTCAATTGCATTGAGCATTTCCTGGATTTTTCCTTCTAATTCAGTCAACGCCGCCAAGAGGTTTTGTCTTGCAGCAGGTGAGATCGCTTCCAAATGTGCCATGGACTTTGTCCGGTCGATGGAGCTCATCCAGGAGGGGATCGTAAGAGTAAGTCCAGCAACTTCCGCATCCGGGTCATAGGCGGGCATCGTCTTGATAGCCGGCTGCTCTGCCGCCGCTGTACCGGGCTTGGCAGAAGCGTCGGAATAAAGGCATCGTCTCGATTCACTGTAACGAGCAAAAGCGTAGGGATTTTTTCCGATTTTTTTACTAAGTGCTCTCAATTCTTCGGGTTCCATTTCTGATAGAGCAACGATATTTTCGAAAGAAATCTTATATGCCCCGGAAAGAATGTGCGGAACAAGCTCAGGAGCATTTTGTTCAATGGTATCTAATGCTGCACTGTATTTCGCATATTTCTGTACGGTTGCGCCGGACACATGATACTTCCTTCCCAGCCGGGCTGCTGTTCGCCGGCCGCTCTCTTCATCTATTGGGCGGCCTCTCCCCACAGCAATGTTGGGATTCGGACGGTACTGATTATAGCCATTCCTATTTCGCTGTACTTTCTTTTCCACTTCATATTGTTTCCCAATCAGATATTTCCTGGTTTCTTCTGAGATGTTGCGTCGTCCGAGTTGGTTCGCACAGATCCAGGCGATGGCAGCATCTCTGCTTGGAAAATCCAGCTCCTTGACTCCATAAGGAATGCGCATTTTATTGCATATTTCATAGCGATTATGACCGTCGATGATGGTATCATTCCATGCGATGATATCTTCCCGGCATCCTTCCACGACCAGATTCAGCTCCAGCTGCCGGTATTCCTCCCGGCGAAGTGGACGAATCAAGTTTTTGAATTCCGGATCGATGTTAAGCTGCCTAAATGCTTTCTCTGTCATGTAGCCTCCTGCGTTCCAGCTGTTTGACGGTTTTGAGGGAAAAATATGCGACCCGGTTGACTTGATCGATCTCACCGGTCAGCTGGTAATTAAATCTCAGGTCAAAGCCACCCAGCAGTTCGGAAAAGTTTTTGATAAGGATCGTACTATAGAATTCTATAGACTGCTGGGATGTACTTGACATCCGAACCTTGTTTGCGGTCCCGCCTGAAATAGGTTTGTCCGATCCGAGAACGGCGATATACAGTTCTTCAGGGTTTACCAGGAATTGCACATACGCAGGATTCTTCAAGAGACGAATCGTTTGCCTGTGGATTCGAATCCGGTTTCGCGCAGGGTCCAGCGTTAAGTAAGCCTGCAATTGATTTTCATGATTCATGTCCTTGTCCTCCCAAAACGGACTTACTACCAGTATCAGAGGCAGCCTCGTCTGACTGCTCTGATGCAGCAGGAGCGATGTTATCGCGCAACCCATATACAGCATATCCTTCAAAAATGTCTACCTGCATAGATTTCTGGTGTTCCCGGAACGGGAGTCCAAACTGCGTCTTCCAGCCCTCCGGAAACACGGGAGTTCGAGAAGACTTGGGCTTCTGGCCGTCTTTTTGCACCCGCTGATACACTTCGGTCGCTGTGAGATCAAATGCGATGAGCCACTCATCCCTGGCATGGATTATCCGCCCGAGGAGCTTATATCGATAGTCCAGATTCCAGCCCATCAGTGAAAACACTTTGGCGAAAAAAATCTTGCAGGTGATCTGTTTCGGTTTGCGTCTGCCGGAGCCGTTGGTGCACCAGGCGCAGGCATCCCGATCTTCCGCCCGACAGGGACGGATCGCCAAGATCCTGCTCTCCTGATTGACCAATACCTGCACATAATCAACTTGTGGGAAGCGGTTCAGGCAGGCGGTATTTACATAAAATTTGTAATTGTTGAAAGTTACAGACGGCTCATTAATATGGGCGAAGAACTCACGGCGTACCACTTGGTAGCCATCGTAGTTAAAGTCACCGGCCATCTCCAGAACCTCATCACTACTGCTGTTTGCGGGAGAAGCTGCCGGTTCCGCTTTTTCTAATTCAGCAGACGGAACATTATCCAAATGCCCGTCCTCCAGGGAACGAAGCATTCCGGCGATTACGCCGCCGGTATTTTCCCGACTTTCTTCAAACATTTAGGATTCCTCCTTCCCGCGCTGACCGAGTTCCTGACAGATATAGTCACGCAGCACGTCAAATCCTGTCACGCGGAGTTTCTGTCCGGTTTCATACAACTGGCCCTCCATGCGAATTTTCCAGTCTTCCTCACTCTGATCGCAGACGGGCGGGAAAGACTGTTGGTGGAGGTAATATTGCTTGCCAAAAGAGCCGATCCACTCCTCCGGGACTGCCCGCACCCGTTTGCCGGAGACAGAAAGGGGCTGTACAGGCTCCTTTGCCTGTTCCGTGCTTTTTGAACCGGAAAGCAGGTACGATTTAATAAACGCTTCCGCATCATTGACATCAAAAATATACGCAGATTCAGTTTCGGTTTGAAACAGCGCTCCGGCGATCCGGTATTTTAAATCCGGACTCCAGCCGAATAACTGAAAAAGCGTTTCTACATAGGCCGCACCGGCGATATCCCTGGGCTGATACTTTCCGTCTGACAGCTTGGAAAACACGACTGCGTTGCGGCTGCTTTTCGCCGCTGTACGGACGGCGAACTTCATCTCCACAGGGTTGACCAGCAGCTCCACATGGTTGTCTTTCCCAAAAGACCGAACACATGTGGTGCTGAACTTGATCCTCTTATCTTGAAACAGTACATAGGGACGGTGATAATTATCAAAGAATTCACTGCGGGCGATTTCAAAGCCTCTCATATCAAAATCTCCCGGAACCAATGTGATGCTCGAGGGCAGGGCTGCATCCGCCTGCTGCTCATCGGGTGGATGGATACTGGCGGACGCTTGGTAATAATCCGCCGGCTTAAATCCAGCCCAGCGGGGATTGATGGTCACGAACCCCCTGAGCAGGCCGCTGTCGATCACCCGCAGCTCCGGGAGGATGGAACGGTTGCCATACTTGGAGTTGTTCAGAAGATGCTGAACCGCAATGAAATCATCTCTGGAAACGATGCCCTCGTGGTGGTTCCGGTAAAGGCTCTGGGGTCTGTCCCCCCGATTTTTTCTGGCCTTGTGGTTCAGATAGTTGGGGGTGAAGGTCTTCCGGGTCAGTACATCCCCGCAATGCCGCTCATTGCGAAGGACCTGGACAATGGAGTTGGATGTCCACTTGACATTCCCCAGATAAGTCTTCCTGCCCAGCTCGGTGAGCGCCGCCGCAATGTCGGAGGTGGAATATCCGTACAGATACATATAGAAGATGAGTTTTACCGTGGGGGCTTCATCCGGGTTGACGACCAGGTTTCCATCTGCGTCGTGAGAATACCCCAGCAGCTTGGGCGTCAATGGCAGACCTCCGTCCAGCCGCATCCGCAAGGAGGTCTCCATGCTCCGGCTGCGGATGTGAGACTCCTCCTGAGCCATGGTGGCCTGAAACGAAAGCGCCATCTGGGAATCGTCTTTGAGGGAGAAGATACATTCGCTCTCAAAGAATACCCCGACAGGACTGGGCAGCTCCGCAAGCATTCGCACCATGCTGATACAGTCCACCACATTCCGGGCAAAGCGAGACACGCTTTTGGTAATGATCATATCGATTTTCCCGCTGCGGCAATCGGCGATCATGCTGTTGAACTCGTCCCGATGAGCCAGAGAAGTCCCGCTGATGCCCTCATCCGCATAGATTTTAACCAATGTCCAGTTGGGATGATGCACAACAAAATCTTCATAGTATTTCTTTTGCAGCTCATAGGAGGAAGTCTGCTGGACATTGTCTGTGGAGACACGGGCATACACGGCGATCCGCTGCCTTATATCATTGTCGTAATAGTCGATGGGCTTTTTAGCCGGAATGAATTCATAGTTCTCCGGGTCAACTTTTGTGTTGATACGCCGGCGGACCCGTTCTTTCCGTTCCGCAAGCTGTTTGCGTGTGGACTTGTCAATCATGCAGCATTTCCCTCCGGGGTTCGTCATCAGGGAGTATCTTCCAACCGGGATCTGGCAAAAAGTAGGGGTCGTGTAGATCCTCCTGGTAATAGGAAGCCAGCGTATAAATATCCTCCGAAACGAAGTAAACGCCCACTGGCTTTGGGAGTGCTGCCAAGAGGCGCGTACAGAAAGAGAGCTCGGAGAGCTTCTTCGAGATATTGCTTGCTTTCTGGGTAATGATCAGATTGACCTTTTCCTCGTAGCAGTCTTGAAGGAGCCTTGACCACTCCGGAGCGTTCTCCATATTGGGCGCAGTGCTGCCCTCGTCCACATAGAAACCGACAAACTTCCAGTTTGGGCAGAGAGCCAGTGTATCAAGAAATTGCTTTTTATGAGCTGAGAGATAGTCCTCATAGCGGGTCTGGTTGAAGTAGCGGATGTATACCGCCACACGGTAATGTGTTTTGGGAAGCGGGCGTTCCCGCTTGATTTCCTTTAACCAGGCACGATGTTCCGCTAAAAGGGTGTTTCGTTCCGTCTCCCGTTCCAGCAGGAAATCAAATGAGGGCATAACTTCCTGCTCTGACTCTCTATTTTGAACGGCCAGATCTGACATATTTGCTCCCCCTGTGTTATTTCTCTTCCAGGCCATTATATAATCTGCAGACTAATAACAAAATCGACCAGAAGTCAACACCTTGACTTCTGGTCGATAGATGAGAAAAAAAGAAGCGAGCCGGCAATTCCAGCTCGCAATTTTTCAGGTATTGTCATCCCGTCTGGCCATAGTGGATTTTAACTCACGAACAATCTTCAGGATGGAATCCAGCTCCTTGGGAGAGCAGTCGGCCAGCAGCTCGTCAAACTCGCTCTGGTATAGGCTTCTCACCTCCGGCACATCGGGCCGAAGAAGGGAATCAGCAGACACTTGCAGGGCTTCGATGATTCGGATAAAGGTTTCCAACTTCATGCTCGTCTTGCCTTTTTCGATATTGCTGACATGGGGCAGCGAGATATTGGCCTTTGCAGCAAGATCGGCCTGGCTCATCCGGCGATTGATCCGCGCATCTCGAATACGGGAGCCGACCAACTGGCTCTCGGTCAAATCATGTTCCGTCATCGGCTTCCCCCCTCAAATATATTCTCCAGATTATCTATTTCTAAGAGTATATCAACTTGGGGTGAAATTGATATAAGGTCGAGTTGATGATATAATCTAAACACTATAATAAGACTGCAAAATTTTTTGGAGGTCTTATTATGAGCCTGAACTACAAAGTCATTGGAAAACACATCCGTGAAGTCCGTCAGCGCAACCACCTTTCGCAAGCGATGCTCTCTGAACTGGTGGATAAAACGCCATCTTACATCAGCTACATAGAGAGCGGGATCAAGAGCATGAGCCTTGACACCTTTGTGCTTATCGCCAATGCTTTGGGCGTATCTCCCGACCGGCTTTTGATGGAGCAAATCATCAGCACTGAACGGTGCGCCAGCGAAGAAATCGCCCTGCTCCTTTCGGATTGCAGTACCTATGAGATGATGATTCTCCTGGATGTTATAAAATCGCTGAAAGCCTCCTTGAAAGAGCATCAAGGCAGATACGGTAAACCAGATAACTTTGATTTTACCGTCTGAACCTGAGAAAGCAATCAACCGGAAGTCACGAGCATTGACTGCCGGTCGATCTATGCCAGTAAAGGTGGATATATTTTTGGAACAGTGGATATGTTTTTGGAAAGTCCCGGATATGGGTCTTCCGAGTTGGTATAATGAGAAAAGAAAGGTGGAATGACCAATGATCTATTACACGGGTGATATCCACGGAGACCCCTATGAGGTCATACAGTTTTGCGACAGCAAGAAGCTGGCAGAGCAGGATACTCTGGTTCTGCTTGGAGATGTAGGAGCGAACTACTACCGAAACCGGCGAGACACAGAGATGAAGAAAGTTCTTACCGCCGTAAAGCCGACGATGCTCTGCATCCACGGCAACCATGAGATCCGGCCGGCCAGCATCCCTTCCTATCGCACGAAGCAGTGGAACGGCGGGACAGTCTGGGTAGAGGAAGCCTTTCCCCGCCTGCTGTTTGCTATGGATGGTGAGATCTTTGATCTGGAAGGTCTCCGACATTTGGTCATCGGCGGAGCTTACAGCGTGGACAAATTCTACCGGCTGGCCAGAGGTTACGGCTGGTGGCCGGATGAGCAGCCTTCCCAGGAGATCAAGGACAAGGTTATCCAGACGCTGGACGCCTGCGGGTGGCAGGTAGATACCGTCCTCTCCCACACCTGTCCCTATCCGTATGAGCCTCGCGAGGCCTTTCTTCCGATGATCGACCAGAGTACCGTGGACGACTCTACCGAGAAATGGCTGGAGGAGATCGAGCGGAAACTCAAATACGACCACTGGTTCTGTGGACACTGGCATATTGACAAGCATATCGACCGGATGCACTTCCTCTTCCACAGCGTGGAGGCTGCGCCGCAGCTCTTGACGGGAGGGAACACATTGTGACAGAGGAAGAAAGACCGGAGGCCAAGGAGCAGGAGGCGTGCTTTGCCGCAATCCGTGAGATCGTCCAGGAGATTTTCCGCCTAATGGACGCCGCATATCAGCAATACAGCCGTTTGGTAGAGCAGGTGTTGAACGGCAGGATCACTGAGGAGCGGGAGATCGAGCGAATCATGGACGGGCTTGTGGACTTCGGAGATGATCCGAGGCTCCTTGAACTGTACAAAACCCTCTGCCGCCATGTCTATTACAAATACCCCGATCTTGTGGGAGAGCACACTGCCCTCTTCCGGCTCCAGTTTGAGGAAACGGAGGATGGGGATACGGATACTGAGGAGGTGGAAACATGAAAGCGCCGGAGATCAAGCACTACATCAACTGGCTGGGTCGGGTGGAATACCGAAACATCAACTGCTCCTTCACCTATGACGAGACATCCTATGCGGCCATCGACCGAATCTTCCGCCTTCTCCACCGGCTGGAGCCAGGCCCGGAGAACACAAGCTGGGAACTATGGCTCCGTGCGGAGCGAGGTACCACCGAAGACTTCGGCAGCTTTGAGGAGCTACGGGCGGACGGCCAGGTGGAGAGCTTTGAGGGGTTTGAAACCTGGTGGCATTCCGAGTTCCCGGAGGAGGCAGCGTGGTTCCACTTTGCCGCCGGCGAGGATCAAGAGATCGGATATCGGGCAATATTCTTGGGGCATCGGCATGTGCTGGAGGTGGACAGCCGCAAAGAGCGCGCCTTCCCCTATGACATCGCCCCATTCACCGCCTGGCTGGAGGGTGCGGTACGGGACACCGTTCAGATGGTGGAAACCGGTTCTTATCAGGAACTGGTGGAGCGGGAGCTGCCCATCTGGCATCGAACCGGAACCATCCTGCGCCGGGATCTGTGGAGGGTATTCCCACAGTGGAAGGAGGAGTTCTTCCAGGACTTCTCCCAGCAGGAGGTGGAGGAGTTTCTCACCTCGGCGGTTGGGTATCCTTTGGGAAATAACAAGCGGCTCCCATCCGTAACCGCAAACGAATTCTATCACTTCTGTGCCCTGGGCTATCGGGCCATGGGATACACTGGAACGGAGAAATCGGAAAAAGAGCAGTACGCTCTCCACGCCGATGGGCGGGACGAGGGACTGTCCAAGCTGGACGGAGATTCCCCCGAAGCTTTTGCACGGTGGCTGAAGGAGCGTCCCCGCACCGGTCACCCCTGGGAGGTATGCCGGGGCGGCAACAGCACCCACATCGACTGCATCGTACACCAAGATGCGCATGGCTACTATCTGGTGGTGGCCGGTCTTGCGGAGACCCGGACGATTGAGGCGGTCCGTTTCTTCCTGGCGCTTTATCGGGCAGGCGTTCCCGTATGCATCCGAAACGCAGAGGAACTGAAGGCCCGCCTGACCGGAGCGGAGTCCATCGGCATCGTGCCGGAGGGAGTCTTTCCCGCCTACTGCCACGACAGGTTTCCGGGAGAGAGCATTGTCGATTTTATGAACCTGCCTCGGGAGCGTCAGGATGAACTTGCAAAATACTGCCGATGGCAGCCAATCCCAGTTCCCAGGATGAAGAAGGAGGGTGAAACCCCATGATCTTCTTTACCTCTGACCTGCATCTCGGTCACGAAAACTGCATCCGCCTATGCAACCGCCCCTTTTCCAGTATCGAGGAGATGGACGAAACCCTCATCGAAAACTGGAACCGCAAGATCACAGGAAAGGATACCGTCTATATGCGGCGATCCCCGACCTGCGGACGGAGTACCAGAGAGGACAGGAGCTGGACTGCATCGTAAAGGAATATGACCGGCGTAGAGGTATGTTGATGGTCTCTGTCAAGGAAACGGAACCCAACCCCTTTGACGGCGCTGAGATGCGCCACCCGGAGGACTCCCGGCGTCAGGCCGTTATCGCGGGCAAGTATGCCGGCGGCGTCTTCTGCAATCTCCCTGACGGCGTAGTGGTCATGTGCAACTATTCCTTCCAGTATGAGGACTCGGAATTTGCCATCGGAGAGCGGGTCATGGTCATGATCCAGCGCTATGACTACGCAAAGAAACAGATCTACGGCAAGATCGTCGCCAAGTGGTGACGGACAAGCGGGGCGGCATTTCTGCCGCCCCGCCTTTTCTTACATGATACGATTGGGAAAGGAATGAAAACCTGATGCGTTCACACTTCAAAAAAATCGGCGCCCTTATGATGGCCCTGGTGCTGGCTCTGACGCTGACAGTCCCCGCTTTTGCCGCCTCTGAAGCGGAAAGCCGCTTCACCGATGTCCCGGTGGATTCCCCCTGGTTTGAAAGCGTGGAGTACATTGCTCGCCGGGGGATCACCGTTGGCACCGGCGAAGGGCGGTATTCTCCTGATTCACCCATCACCGCCAGACAATGGGCTGTGATGCTTTGCAGAGCATATGACAAGACCGATGCGCTGGAGATCCTTGATGGCGAGTTCGGGAAGAACTGCCTGACGGAGAGCTATCGCAGCGGATGGCTGTCCGTGGAAGCCCTCACGGAGCCGGATACCCGGATGTGCCGGGGAGCGCTCTATCAGAGCGCGTTTGCGGTCATTGGGCTGAGCGTTTACGACTACACCCTTTATCCGGGCGGCGAGATCCTGACGCCCTATGAAAACTGTCTCCGAATTGGCGCAGAGCTTGGACTGTGTCCCGACGGGACGGAATCATACGAGATCGTCAGCCGCGGTGAGACTGCCGCACTGCTCCAGGCGGTCCTGACCCAGGACTTTGTGATCCAGGAGCCGCCGGTGCTCACCGAGTTTCCCATTGAAAACCGCGAGGGTGTGAATATGAACAGCTATCTGCTGGAGCTGCGCCGTGTCCCGGAGCCGATCCTCTATGAGTTTCAGCGTATGGGCTGGGTCTACATCGTGGATTTTGACTATCTGGCCGATCTGAGCAAGCGGTTTGAAATGAGCTGTATCGGCGCGGCGGATTACAGCGGCAAGAAGATATATGTTTCTGATGCCAAAGCCACATTGCACGAATTCGGCCATTTCCTCGATGGCGCGGTGGGATTCCCTTCCAAGACCAGGAGCTTTTACGCAGATGAGGCCCAGGCTGCTGCCATATTCCTGCGGGACTACTCCCTGACCAACTGCCGGGAATACTTTGCGGACTATTTTGCATATTGGCTGCAAAACCGCGACAATGAGGAAAAAGCTGCCTTGATGAGAGAGCGAACGCCAAAGACCTATGCGTATTTCTGTGCGCTGGCGGATAACAACTGGACGATGCCGAAATAAAGCAGCCATGGTTTACGAAAGCCTCTATCCGCAGCTGGCTGTTGTCCTTATATCGGTTTTGCGGTATCTTTTTTCAATAAGTTGGATATCATGAAATAGGAAATTGCTCTTGACACTTGCTTTTCATTACAACTTCGAGTAAAATAAAGTCACACTTTAGATTTCTTAAGACGAGGTGTTTGGATTGTACATTAAGCGACATTTGGAAGAGCAGATCCGCAACGCTTCTCAGTACTACCCGGTGGTCATGGTCTGCGGTCAGCGACAGGTGGGCAAATCCACCATGCTCAACCACATCCGTGAGCCGGAGCGCCGCTACGTCACGCTGGACGATGGAAACGCCCGCCGTCTGGCATCCACCGATCCTGCGCTGTTCTTTGAGACCTACGGCTACCCGCTTCTCATTGACGAGTTCCAGCGGGTCCCGTCCATCTTGCTGGAGATGAAGAAGATCGTTGATCAGAAGGCGCTGGATGGTGAGGACAACAACGGAATGTTCTGGCTGACCGGCTCACAGAAGTTCAAAATGATGCAGGATGTTGCCGAGTCTCTGGCTGGCCGCATCGCCATCTTCGATATGGCGAGCCTGTCCACGGCGGAGATCGAGGAGCGCCCTGCCGACCTGTTCCACCCCGACCTGAAAACCATCCGAGAGCGTTTGAAGCACTGCAAGCGCAAAAATATCCACGAGGTCTATGAGGACATCTTCCGGGGCGGTATGCCAAAGCTGCGCGCCACCGACCTCGACCGTGACCGCTTCTATATGGACTACATCAACACCTACATTGAGCGGGATATCAAGGATCTGTCTCAGGTGGGAAAGCTGAATGAGTTCTATGATTTCCTCGTCTATATGGCGGCGCGCACCGGACAGGAGCTGAAGTACGACGAGATCGCCAGTACCATCGGCGTGTCCGCTCCCACCGCAAAATCCTGGGTGTCCATCCTGGAGCGCTCAGGGATCATCTTCATCCTGCGGCCTTACTACTCCAACATCACCAAGCGGCTGGTCAAGACGCCCAAGGTGTATTTCATGGATACCGGCCTTGCCGCCTATCTCTGCCGCTGGCCCACTGCGGAAACACTGGAGAACGGTGCGATGGACGGAGCGTTCTTTGAGACTTATGTGGTCACGGAGATCGTCAAGAGCTACTACAACGCAGGTAAGCCCGCTGACCTGTTCTACTACCGCGACATAGACAAGAAGGAGATCGACCTGCTGATCGTTGAGGGGGATAAGATGTATCCCATCGAGATCAAGAAAAGCAAGGAGCCGTCCAAGCCGGATAAAAACTTCGGTGTCCTCCAGCAGTTCAAGCTGGATGTTCAGCCGGGGCTCATCCTCTGCATGAGCGACGAACTCATCCCCTACAATCGGGAGTCCTGGTATTGTCCCGTATCCGTACTCTGACCGAGCCTCAAGCGGAGCGGCAGTGTTCACGGTCACGAAAAAATACGCCATATGCAGCTTCAACGGCTGGATATGGCGTGTTTTTGCATACTCTCATTTCTTTTTCCTGTCCGCGCGCGAACGGTTGATATTTCAAAGAAAACGTGCGATAATTGCGAATAGCAGCAGGAAAAAGAGGTGTTTGCATTGCAGGAAGCAGTATACATCACGATAGTATCCAACGGGAAAAAGCTGGTGCTGAACGCCAACACCATTCTCTATGTCCTGATGATCGAAAGGACCGCCGAGATCCACGTTTCCGGCGGCAAGGTATATGAGACGCGGATGAAGATCAGCGAGCTGGAGGAAGCTCTGGGCGACGGCTTTCTCAAGGTCCACCGGGGCTGTCTGGTGTCCTCCATGGCCATCCACGACATCACTGACCACATCAATCTCAACAACGGCGAATCCCTGATCTACACCCGCCGGAAGAAAAAGCAGATTATCGCCCAGCTTCAGGAAGCGCAGAAGCGCCTGATCAGCGGCTTCACCCGGGACGGCATTCCCGCCACGGAGGAGGAATACCGAGCCTATTACCGCAGCTTTGACGCCATGCCCTTTGCCTTCACGGACATTGAGATGGTATTCGACGAGGAGCGCCGGGCGGTGGACTGGATCTTCCGCTACGGCAACCCCGCCCTGGCCAGGCTGGAAAAGCTGCCGCTTGAGAAGCTGATCGGCAGCTCCTTCGGCAGCCTGTTTTCCAACATGAATACCAAATGGTTGCGTTTGTATGAGCGCGCCACCCTGTACGGCGAAACGCTGGAGGTCATGGACTACAGCCCGGAGATCGACGCCTATCTGAAGGTGACCTGTTTCCCCACCTTCAAGGGCCACTGCGGGTGCATCCTGTTCGATCTTACGGAGATCGAATACGCCAAAATCAGCCCCGACGCCGACAAAGCGCTGATGCGCTACTTTGGCAAGACGCGGGAGAGATAGCGAAAGGTGACAACCCCATATCCGAACCGCCGCGCGCGGCTGCTTGCTTCGGCAGCGGGGTGTGCGGCGGCTTTTGTCGTTTTGGACCGTTTTAATGTCGTTTCGCGCAGGGGCGGTTGAAAACTTAAAAGGAACTGCATATACTTTTGTGATGATTACATATGAATTTTTTGCAAAAGCAGGAGGAACCTCTATGAAAAAACGATTGTTCAGCATCCTCACGGCGCTGGCGCTGTGCCTGAGCCTGCTGCCCACTGCGGCGCTGGCGGCGGAAAGTGATGGGCTGTGTGAGCATCATACAGAACACACGGCGGAATGCGGCTATGTGGAAGGTGAAACGCCCTGCGGCTTTGTCTGCGACCTGTGCTCCGGGAAGGATACCGTCACGGTACTCACGGACTGGGAATGGGTGGATGACTGGGAGATCATCGACCCGGACAGCGGAAACGTCCTGCTGCCCTTTGCCAGCGAGGACAATGTGGCATACTTCGAGGACGTCGTGGGGCTGATGCCCGTGTCCATCCTTGCCGGCGGCGAGGAGCTGACCCTGGGGGACTGGCTCTGCCCGTACTACCCTGAAGATGGCGCATACGAGGGCGAATACATCTTTGAGACAACCTTACCCGAGGGCTATGCCCTGTCCGACGGCGGCAGCACCCTGACGCTGACCGTGGCGCTGGGCGGCCCGGAAGGGGAGCCTGTGGCGATGCTGGCGGTTTCCATGACGGAGCCACCCCAGGCTGATCATACCATCGGCGGTAGTACGGTCTATGCCTACGAGCTTTCCACCGCAGCCCACCTGTATTGGTTTGCAAACCAAATCAATACTACCCAGCAAGACATTAGTGCCGTTCTGACGGCGGATATCACCGTCAATCAGAACGTGCTCAATGCCAGCGGCGGGCTGAACAGCGGCAGCTTTGAAGCGTGGACGCCCATTGGAACGGTTGACCATAATTTTAGGGGCAAATTTGACGGACAGGGGCACACCATCTCCGGACTGTACCTCAACAATTCGAATACAAGCAATGTAGGCTTGTTCGGTATTGTGGATTCCCCCGCCAGCATTTACCGTGTGGGCGTGGTGGATTCCTACTTTGCCGGCAATCAGAATGTTGGCGGCCTTTGCGGAAGAGCCCTTTCCGACGTAAGGATAGAATCCTGCTATACCACCGCAACTGTAAGCGGGACGAGTAATGTGGGTACCTTCTGCGGGTACAGCAACGCGAATATCAATAACTGCTACAGCGCGGGCACAGTTGGCGACTCCTATGGCAAATTTACAGGAAACGACGGTGACGTTGACTTCTGCTACGCGTTGTCCGATACGAATAGTGACGGTACAAACGACAGCGACCTGAAATACAGAACCATTGATGCGTTCAAAAGCGGCGAAGTGACCTACGGCCTGACGAAGAACCAGGCAACGCCCAGTTGGAGACAGACCATCGGTACGCAGGACTTCCCCCAGTGCACCACCGATGGCGCTATCGTCTATCTTGGTAAAAAGGACGGCGCTGTCTACTACCATAATCATACCGATGGCGAAGCAAGCTGTTCCTATTGTTCGGTGCCCGATTTCTACAACAACGAGTATCTGATCGATAATAAGGAAGAGCTGTACTGGTTTGCCGACTACGTCAACAAAGGCTATCCCGCCGCCAATGCCCAGGTGCGTAATGACATTGAGGTAGATAATGACTGGGTTCCCATTGGCAATGAGACCTATCCCTTCACCGGCACATTTTCATACCCTGAAGGTCAAAAGACCATCAGCGGCATACCGGCGAACAGCAGCCTGTTCGGCGTCACCGGCTCCGAGGCCGAGATCGCCCGGATCACGGTGACCAGCGGCAGCCTGTGCGCCACGAGCGGCGGCAAAATCGTTGACTGCCATGTTTCCGGCAGCGGTATGCTGGTCAGCGGCGCCAACAGCGGCACCGTCAGCGATAGCAGCGCGTCCGGCGGTACGCTGATTGCAAACAACAGCGGCACCGTCAAGAACAGCAGCGCGCCCGGCGGCACGCTGGTCCAAACCAATACCGGCACCATCACGGACTGCCATGAAGAAGGCAGCGGAGCGACCCTGTGTGCCAACAATAACGCTGGCGGCACCGTCACGGACTGCTATGTTTCCGGCGCGGCCAGCACGGTGCTGGTCGGCGCCAACTCCGGCACCATCCAAAAGAGCTATGCGGCGGGTGGCGCCAAGCTGTGTACGACCAACGACAGCGGCGGCGAAATCATCAACTGCTATGCCACCGGCACCGGCAGCGTGACCCTGTGCTCCAGCAACAGCGGCACCATTGCCAACTGCTTTGCCGCCGGCGGCAGCGGCACGACGGTGGGCAGCGGCGGTACCATCACCAACTGCTACGCCCTTGCGGACAGCACTGCCTCGCCGATTGGCGGAACGACTCTTACGACTGACTCTCCCTTTGCCAGCGGCGAGGTGGCGTACCGGCTGAATCAGGGAACGGAAGGCTATCCCGGTGGCGTCTGGGGACAGACCATCGGTACGGATTCGCTTCCTGTTTTTGACGGCAAGGCGGTGTACTATAAGCAGGGCGGCAATCCCGAATACCACAATCACAATGGATATTGCAGTATCTGCACGATCACGCCAACCTATGCGAACGATAAGTGGCAGATCACCAATGTGGATGAGCTGTACTGGTATGCACAGTATATCAACGGGACAATTTCTGGGATTACAGACAAAACCAAGAACGCGATCCTCATGAACGATATCACTGTGAACTCCAATGTCCTGAATGCTGACGGTACCCTTTCTGATGCCCATACCTCTTTTACGGAGTGGACGCCGATCGGAAAATCCAGCTCAAACTATGATGGTACCTTTGACGGCAATCACCATACCATTTCCGGACTGTATGTGAATGCGGCAAGAACGAGTTATGTTGGTTTCTTTGGATGTATAATAGGTGGAGGAACCATAAAAAACCTGACGATTGCGGATTCCTATTTTAAGGGCGATAATTACGTGGGCGGCGTATGCGGTGATACCTCCGGTGAGGTGAGCGGCTGCTCCTACAGCGGCGCGGTCACCGGCACCGGGGGTATCGGCGGCATCTGCGGTCAAAGCCAAGGTACGGTGAGCGGCTGCACCAACAGAGGCAAAGTTACCGGCAACAACAAGGTCGGCGGTATCTGCGGCTATGCCTTCCAAGGTACGGTGAGCGGCTGCATCAACTATGGTGCGGTCAACGGCAGCGGCTACGTCGGCGGCATTTGCGGTTATGCCCTCTACGGTGAAGTGAGCGGCTGCATCAACTATGGTGCGGTCAACGGCACCTCCTCCTATGTCGGCGGCGTGTGCGGTGTCAACAGCAAAACGGTGATCGGCTGCACCAACACCGGCGCGGTCACCGGCAGCAGTACCTCCTACTATGTCGGCGGCGTGTGCGGCGAGAACAAGGGTACGATCAGTGGGTGTTACAGCATTGGCACGGTCACCGGCACCTCCTCTGTCGGCGGCGTCTGCGGTGTCAACAGCGGCACGGTGAGTAATTGCTACCACAACAGCGAAGCCTATTCCGGGAATGCAGTTGGAGATAACAGCGGTACCGTTGACAGCGTCCTTGGCAAAACCACCAGGGAATTCGCCAGCGGCGAGGTGGCCTACCTGCTCAACGGCAGCCGCTCTGTGGGAACCGCAGAAGCTCCACTGGTCTGGTATCAGAATATCGACAGCGGCATCCCGGACGCCGCCCCCCAATTCACCGGCGGCACGGTGTACGCGACTACCTCCACTTCCCCCTGTCAGGGCTACACCAACAATTCAAACGGTATCAAACAGCACAAGTATGAGAACTATGTCTGCACCTGGTGCGGTCATCAGGGAATCATTCCCGTCATAGTCAGCGGCATCACTGCCAAGGATAAGATTTATGACGGCACCACCACGGCAACACTTGATTTCAGCCGTGTGACCCTAAGCGGCGTGGTCAGCGGCGACACGGTTACTGTCAACGCTACCGGCACCTTCGAAGATAAGGATGTGGGCGCAAACAAGACCGTCACCATCATCGGCCTGACCCTCACGGGAGACGATGCAGGCAAGTACCGTCTGGCAGATTCCGGCCAGCAGGCCACCGCCACCGCCAGCATCACCAAGAAGTCTGTCACCGCCGCCGTCACCGTGGCCGACAAGACCTACAATGGCGACACCGTTGCCACAGTTACCGCAGCGGTAAACGCTGGCGTGGTTTCCGGCGATACCATCACCATCGAGGGCCTCACCGGCACTTTTGAAGATGCCAATGTGGGAACGAACATCCCCGTCACCGTCAATGCGACTAACAAGTCCATCACCGGTACCGGCTCCGGGAACTACGATGTGACCATCCCCACTGAAGCCACAGGCACCATCAGCAAGGCCGCGCTGGGCGCCTCCGTCACCCTGGACGGCTGGACCTACGGCGATACACCCAAAGGCCCTGTGGTGACCGGCAACACAGAGAACGGCGAAGTCACCTACCTGTATAAGGTCTGGAGTGCTTCCGATGAAACCTATTCGCCAACCGTCCCCACCGAGGCTGGCAAATACTCCGTGAAGGCCACCATCGCCGCCACCGCCAACTATCAGCAAGATGTGGTTTACGACGATTTTACCATTGTACCCAAGGTTCTGACCGTCACCGGCCTGACGGCCACCGATCGGGTCTATGACGGCACGACGAATGTTACCCTGACCGGCGGTGAACTGTCCGGCATTGTGGCCGGTGACGAAGGACGGGTCACGGCCGCCATGCCCACCACCGGCACCATCGCGAACGCCGATGCAGGCAATGGCAAGCTCGTTACCTATGCCACTATTGACCTGACCGGTGACAAGTCGGAAAACTATGCCCTGCGCCGGCCCATGGTCACCGTGAACATCGAACCGCTGGGCGTGGATGAGCCCACCGTTACCGGCACCTACACTTATGACCGCACCCAGAAGACGGTCACGCTGGACGGCTTTGAAAGCTCTTACATGACTGTTACCGGCAACACCGGCACCAACGCGGGCGCCTACACCGCCACGGTCACGCTTGACGGCAACCACAAGTGGAACGAGGGCAGTGACGGCTCCATCCAATGGACCATCGCCCCCAAGCGCGTCACCGCCACCGTCACCGTGACCACCAGGCCCTACAACGGTGACACCGATGCCACGGTCAGCGCCGTGGTGACAACCTCAGAGGGCCTGATCAACGGTGACAGCATCACCATCACGGGTCTTACCGGTACCTTCGTCGACGATGCCAACGTGGGAGATGATAAGCCTGTTACCGTGAACGCAGCAGGCAAGTCCATCACCGGCACCGATGCTTCCAATTACGATGTGACCATCCCCACCGAAGCCACGGGCGACATCCTCCCCAAGGCCATCGGCATTGACTGGAGCAACACCACCCTCACCTACAACGGTATGCCGCAGAAACCCACCGCCACCGCCACCGGGCTGGTCGGAGAGGACGCCTGCACCATCACCGTCAGCGGCGAACAGACCAACGCGGGCGACAGCTACACCGCCGAGGCGACAGATTTGGATAACGGCAATTATCAGCTGCCCGTCGAAAAAAACACCACATTCTCCATCGCCCGCAAGGAAGTCACCGCGGCTCCGAAGAATGTCACCATCACCAGAGGCAGCGCCATCCCCGCCTTTGAGCTGACCTACACCGGTTTGCTGGGCGAGGACACGCTGACCCCCAGCGCTGACCCGGCCTTTACCTGCTATGAGAAAGACGGCACCACCGCCGTCAGCACCGGAACGGCGGCGGGTACCTACACCATCACCTGGACCAACACCGATGTCTTCGACGGCGAGACAAACTATCGGGTCGTGGCAGCTACCGGTACCCTGACCATCAACAATCCCAGTTCTTCTGGCGGCGGCTCTAACACCACGACCACCACGGAGAAGAACGAGGACGGCTCCACCACCACGACCGTGACAGATAAGACCACCGGCACCGTGACCGAGACCACCAAAAACACCGATGGCTCCACCACCGTGGTGGAAACCAAGAAGGACGGAACCGTCACCGAGACCAGCAAGTCCGCCGACGGCACCACCGGCACCGTTGTTACGGACAGCAGCGGCGAGATCACCGAGGTCAAGTCCAGCGTGTCCTCCACCGCCGCGAAGGAAGCCGCCGAGACCGGCGAGGCTGTGACCCTGCCCGTGGAGGTTCCCGCCGCTAAGACCACCGAAGCGGCTCCCGCTGTGGAGGTCACCGTGCCCAAGAGCGCCGGGGAGGTCAAGGTGGAGATCCCCGTGGAGCAGGTCACCCCCGGCACCGTGGCTGTCATCGTCCATGCCGACGGCACCGAGGAGATCGTCAAGACCTCCGTGGTCACCGAAACCGGCGTGGTGCTGACCCTGGACGGCAGCGCTACCGTGAAGATCGTAGACAACGCCAAGGTGTTCGAGGACATTCATTCCGTCAGCCACTGGACAGAGGACGCTGTGGACTTCGTTGTGGCCCGCGGTATGTTTGCCGGTACAAGTGAAACCACATTCAGCCCCAATTCCCATATGACCCGCGCTATGCTGATGACTGTCCTTGCCCGACTTGATGGTGTGTACACCTCCGGCGGCAGCGTATGGTATGAAAAGGGCATGGAGTGGGCAAAGGCCAACGGCGTGTCCGACGGCTCCAACCCCAACGGAAACATCACCCGGGAGCAGTTGGCGACCATGTTGTGGCGCTACGCCGGAAGCCCGACAAGCAGCCACAGCCTGGACGGCTACACCAACGCTGATGAAATCAGCGGCTACGCTCTGGAGGCCATGCGCTGGGCCAACGAGAACGGCATCATCAACGGCTACGGCAACGGTCTGCTGGGGGTCAAGGACAACGCCACCCGCGCGCAGGTCGCACAGATGCTTATGAACTTTGTGAAGTGCCTGAATCAGTAAATCGGCTATATGGAAAGCAGGACGGCCCCGAGTCCAAGAGCACGGAAATGCACTTTGTAGACGTTCCCGCTGACGCCTATTATCACGACGCTGTGCTGTTGGCCGTTGAGCAGGGCATCACCACGGGCACCGGCGATACCACGTTCAGCCCCGATGCAACTTGCACGTGTGGGCAGATCCTGACGTTCCTCTATCGCTGCCTGGGCGACGAATAAGAACCCACAAAAGACCCCTTGATAACAAGGGCGCACTTTGATACGGGGTGAACCCCGTATGTGCGCTCCGCGAGGCAATGACAGCCCAGACCACCGAGGTCTGGGCTGTTTTGCGTCACTCCGTTCCGAACAAGGGAGTGACCCCCTTGCGTTGCTTACGCAGCTATCCCAGCGCACTTTGTGGCGGATACAATCTTCTGACGCAGACAGTCCCCGCCGCAAAGTTTGAAAATCCCATGCCGTCAGTCAGACCGTCTACCGAAAATGTAGGCGGTCTTTTTCTATCCTATCCGCAGTTCTGAACAGGACATTGTTGTAATTTGATCACGCATTGAAAAAAGCCATCTATCCTCGATTGTGGCACAGCTTGAGTCGGGTGCTCACATCTGGCAAAATCAAAGAAGACGATAGGAGGAAGGAAAGGATGCCGATTTTACAACCTCTGGAAAGCATGGAACGCATCTCACGCCAAGCACTGGCAGATGACCTGGACACCGTGCTGGAAAGGATAAGCCGCGAGGACATTGGGCTGGTGATCACCGAGGAAGGCAAAGATGACCTGGTTCTCTGCCCAGCCTCCTGGTTCAACCTTGACTATGTGGATGACTTTTCCTGTGTCATCAACAGCGCCCTCCGCTATGCCATGCGCAGCGAAGATGAGGAGAGTGCGGCGGTCGTCCAGTATCTTCGTCGCCACTACCAGTTGTTCGATGAAAAGACGCTTTCGGTGGCTGTCGCCGATCTGGAGCGGGAACTGAACCAGCCGATAGTGACCCTCAAGCAGCCGCAGGTCTGGAAGGAGCTCCAGAAGCTGTTCCGGCAGCGACTGGACGAGTTGCGGAAGGAATCTTCGGAAGGCGAGGAAACGCACCATGGATGAAAAGCAATATGAGCTCGTGGAAATTCAAGTAGATGCGGAGCTTCTGGAACAGTTGGAAGCGGTAATCGCCCCGATGGGGCTGACGCCAGAAATGTTGGCTGTAAAGTTTTTCGAGTTCTGCGTCGATCCCGCTACTCAGGAGTTGGCCATCTCCTTGCTTCTGAAATGGAAAGCCGAACAGGAAGCGGAGGGGGAGAATCCGGGAGGGGGACTTTAATGCTGTCCAAGGAAACCTTCTGTGAAGCCCTGCGAAAGATCCAAGCGCAAAAGGATCGAGACGAACAGTTCAGTAAGGCACTCACCCTGATGGGAGACGGACATTTCGTATTTGAGGGCGGAGCACCGCTTCTTGCCGCCTTGCTGGATGTACTGAAGGAAGCGGTCAACGACCAGTACGACTATATCAGCTGGTGGCTTTACGATGCCGCCCCGGACTATGAAGTCTGGACCGATGATGAAAAAACTAAGTGGTGCCTGAAGGAACCGGAAGCCCTGTATGATTTCATCCGGGATGAATGTCAGGGCTGAGTGGTAGCGTCTCCCCAAATTCGTTCAAGGAGGTCAAATCAGATGTCTAAGTGCTGCCTATACTGCCGGGTAGATGGAGCGTCTACGGAAAGCAATCGTCTCGCCATAAACCAGCAGCTCACCGCACTCCGAAGCCTCGCCGGCCAGCTTGGCTTTTCGATTTCCGCAGAGATGCTCCAATATGAGAGTGGCTTGGACGCAAACCGACAGAGCATTCGAACGCTGATCCGTGATGCACGACATGGAGTCTATGACCGTGTGCTGGTGATGAACGGCGACCGTCTGGCTCGTGACGCCGAAGGTTTGGCGGCAATTGGAGAAAAGTTGACCGCAGCAGGAATTCGGGTCTATTGTCCAGATGGCGAAATTGATCTGGCCCCCGCATATTCTCATGGTTATTTCCGGGTGGCAACGATGGAACAGACCATGTGATTGGGAAAAGTTCCCGTCCCACCTCTCTTCCACGGCCAAAGAAAATGCGGTATAATAAAAGAACCACATACACCAGACCGGGAAAGTTGCTCATTCCGGCAGGAAGGAGATGTTGCCATGAGTTCATTAGAGGAAAAGAAAAGTGAGCTTGAGAGGGTCCTTGGGGTATTCCAGAACTACATTGAAGGCTCTGAATTGCTCGATGTGGTCTATTCGAAAAAGTTCGGGTATGTTCTGCTTGGCCTGCCTGCGGCGGATTCCATTGATGACTCCGATGTAACACGACTGGAAGATCCCGAAACATTGGTGAAAGAGATCTATCAGAATCTCGCATACGACTTTATGGAGCAGGAAGGGCACAGCGAGGATTACACGGAAGCCACCAATCTGGAAAAGCGAGCTATGCGGGAATGGATGAAAGAGTACACGGATCAGCTGCCGGAATACAACTACCTGCTGGACGAACTCCTTGGATAATGTGTCCGATGAAGCAGGCGCTTCCCTCAGTCAATCTTTCGGCATGGATAAAGCGGACATCTTTTTTGGTCGAACACTAAAATTGACCCTCGGGTGGAAAATCCACAGCCATCGCAGCGAAAACGCCAAAAAATAATGGGTGAAGACCCGCAAAGCCTTGAAAATCATGGATTTCCGCAAATATCTCAATTGGTCTTACACTCCATAAAAGCCTTGAAATTGAAAGATTTCAAGGCTTTTCTTTTTCTCAAAATATTCTGATCCACATTTCTACCGCTCCCCGAGCAGGCCCCAACCAGCCGTCAAAAATTTTTTGGACCAAATTGGGCCGTTTTCGACCCAAAATTTGGTCCAAAGTTTTATGCTCTTGAACACTCTTGTTTGAACTATGTGCCATTCTCTTCCTCTTTCCTTCGAAAAAATATACTTAACTTTTTTGCATGATCATATTGAGAGAGTAGTGGAGTCATCTGTTTCAGTATGCGAATCGCTTGGGCGCGCAAGCTGTCCGCTGTACAGGTCCTGCACCGCAAAGTTTCACTGCGTAAAACTAGATGGCAAAAATCACCTAATTTAACAGGGTCAGGCGGAATAAGTCTCGCAAAAACAAAAAAGACATGGTTTGCAGATCTCTGGCAGAATGAAGTCGCGACGCACCATTCGAAAGGAGACAGCAAACCATGTCCGAGAAAATTGTACAGCTAAACGAGGAAGTTATCAAGGGTGAGCTTAAGGAGTTGGTACGAGGCAGCGTAGAGGAAACCCTCAACGAGCTGCTGGAGGCCGAGACGGAAAAGTTGACCCAGGCAGCCCGGTACGAGCGTAACGCGCAGCGCCAAGGCTACCACAGCGGCCACTACAACCGCGACCTCACCACCACTTCCAGGGATGTCACTCTCAAGGTACCTAAGCTCAAGGGAATCTCCTTTGAAACTACCATCATTGAACGGCATCGCCGCCGAGAGAGCAGTGTGGAAGAGGCTCTTATTGAAATGTACCTGGCAGGTGTATCAGTCCGGCGTGTGGAGGACATCACCGAGGCCCTGTGGGGCAGCAAGGTCTCTCCCTCCACCATCAGTGAGCTGAATAAGAAAGCGTATGTCCACATTGAAGATTGGCGGAACCGGCCCCTGCAAGGTGGGCGTTATCCGTATGTCTATGTGGATGGGATCTACCTGCGCTGAAACTGGGGTGGAGAGTTTGAAAATGTAGCAATTTTGGTGGCGATTGCAGTCAATGAGGATGGATACCGTGAGGTTTTAGGTGCTGCCGAGGGCATGAAAGAGGACAAGGCCAGCTGGGTCAGCTTCTTTCAATGGCTCCGCGGGCGTGGGCTGCATGGAGTGAAACTCATTGTTGGCGACAAGTGTCTCGGTATGCTGGAGGCCGTGGGCGAAGTGTTCCCCGAAGCCAAGTACCAGCGTTGCACCGTCCATTTTTACCGTAATGTGTTCTCTGTATAACGCCTCGCTCCAAGGTGAAGCTGGTGGCCAAGATGCTCAAGGCGATCCACGCCCAGGAGAGCAAGTAAGCCGCCCGGGAAAAGGCATTGTCCTATGGGTTGCCCTTCCTTGACATAGATGGCGTAATGTCGTATGCTTGCAAGGTGTACTGAAATCCCTGGTCGCTGTGGAGCTGCAACTCCGCAGCGACCCTCTTTTTCTCTTTCTTCATTGCCAAGTGAATGGTCTCCAGAATCAAATTCACTGTCTGCCACGTCCCTGTCTTATAAGCAACAATGCTGTTGTCGTAAAGGTCATGGATCATGGATAGATACAATACACCCTGCTTGATATGGATATAAGAGATGTCCGTTACTCATTTGCTGTTAGGCCTGTCTGCGTGAAACTCCCTGTTCAGCAGATTCTCATACTTGTGGAGTTGCTGTCCTATCTGTATCCATTTCCTGCGTCGGCGAATTTCAGATAACAGATCATACTTTTTCATGATCCACAGCACAGTTTTCGGGTTGCGGTAGATATTTTGACACTTCAGCCACAGCCACGCCCGATGGTAGATGTAAGTACAAAAGCTGCGTTCTTGCTACTGCGCGATGAACTCTGCAAGAGCAGTGTCTTTCTCCCGCCTGCCAAGACGATGGATGAAAGATTAGTATCCGCTTCTGGATACTTTGAAAAATTGACACATGACACACACCGGATACTCTGCTCTGTGACGATATATGGTATGGTATTTTTATGATGGATATTACCAAAAAGTGGACCGGGCGGCGGCAGGACTGGGGCCTGATTCACGCCCAGATGGCTATCTATTTTGCTATTTTGCCGAGCGTATGCCAGCACCGCCGGAGCCGGATGTCAAGGGTACGATAAAGTGCTCCGCCGCCCTTGACATCTACCTCCACCGGCGCTATGTTGTTGAAAAGATGGCAGCCGGATTCCTCAGCTACCGCCCTGAATAAATTTTGCTATATTCGCACCCGAAATAGAGTTTACACAGAATTTTGGATTGATCCCTGAAATCCTAGGATTTCAGACCTGATTTCGTCTTTTTGTGCCATATTGGTTTGTAAATTCTGATTTGGTAGATATCGGGCCAGTACCCAGGGTCAACCCTGTGCCTGACACCCAGCAAGGCTGCGGAATTGGAATAGGGGTATGGCATACGGAGCGGCTTGCAGCCCTTCTGCGGTACACGGAGTTTTCGTGTGGTGAAATCCTGAACCTTACGGGAGATCGTCCAGGACGGGCTTTCGTTTGAAGAGCATACGCCTGCGGTGCCATACCTTACGGCTGACTACAGCGCGCACGACAGTGGCGCGGCTGTCATAAGGCCAACAGAAAGCTGAGAGAACACCACGACTCGCGCTTTGATCCACTGGTCTCTTCCTGATCATAATAGCAAAATGCTGGCCAATCATTTGATCCTTTCGTAAAGGCGCATGATGGTGGCGATGCTCTGTTCACGGGTATATTCAAGTTGGGGCGCAAACCTGCCTTCACCGACGCCGCCCATGATGCCCGCCGCCCGCACTTGTCCGACGGCTTCTCGGGCCCAGTCAGAGATTTCTCCCAGATCCTCAAAGGCCGCCCCGGTTCGGGGCAATTCATCCCCAAGCACTCCAGCCAGCGAGGACAGAAGCTTTGCCGCCTGCTCCCGGTTCAGTTCCGCATCAGGCAGAAAGCGGCCGTTGCCGACTCCCGATACAATCCCCAGATAAGCCGCCTTCTCCACGTTGACGTCCTCCGTGTCCTGGAACGGTGACCGGCCCTCCACCGCAGCGCCGGTCACCGTTTCATAAAACCAGACTGCCAGCGTGCAGAACTCCGCTCTGGTGATGGATGTCCCATAGTTCCGCTGGAGCTGCTCGGGGACAAAGCCCAGGCTGATAGCCTGATCCACAGGGTCTTTGGCCCAATCAGAGACGTACTCCTGACGCAAGGTCTCCTGGTCGAAGGCCTGCTCTGTGTCGATTTCAGTTGCCGTGAAGGCAAATGCGTTTCCGGTCAGCATACAAAGGACCATGATAGTGGACAAAATTCCGGTTAGATACTTTTTCATCTGATATTCCCCCAATTATTTGATTCCAAAGTTGTCATAGAGCCACTGGGCGCTGTCTTTACAGGAGAAGTTGTACCGCCCGATATCCTCCTTGAGCGGAGCGGTGCGCAGGAACTCATCCCGCTCCTCCTTGCTCTCAAATTCGATCCACATCATCTTGGACTGGCTCAGATTCCGGATACCGGAGGTCAGATAGACCTCATGGCTTTCACCGGCAGACAGGGACAGGTCCAGTGTGTGGAGCTGTCCAAACTCGCCGCTTTCGTAACTGAGCAGCGCATAGTATCCGCGGAGCGCTTGATCCGTGTTGTTGGTGATCCGGCAGCGATAGCCGGCTCCAACATCGTTATCCTCATCGTAAGAGAACTGAAGATTGAGCCCGTTCAGGTCCATGCCGCCGTCAGGCTCCGGGTTTTCCGGCTCTGCTGTCCCGGATTCATCCTTACCGCCCCACTCGCTTCCCTGCATAATATACAGATCGGCATACTCTCCGGTGATGGGGTCTAGCAGCCGCACCTGCCACATCATCTGCCCCTCGGTGAAAAGATCCAGTGGTTTTATGGGCATAAAGCCCTCCTCGCCAGTCAGCCAGACCCCGCCATATCGCTGAAACCTTCCGTCAAGATACCCGATTTCATAGGTCTCGCCAATGATATATTCATTTTTGACCTCAAAAGTCAGCGAAGTGTTGCTGTCAACCATGTAGCAGGTGAACACCTCGTTTTCCCCATTCAGGTCCATCATGTATTGATATTCGCCCACATAGTTGTGAAGCGTCATGCAGGCATCGCTCACCGGCATGGCAACTGTAACGTCCATACCGCTGGGCGCGGCCAGAGCGGGGACTGCCGTAGCGGTTGCCGACAGGACCAGGGCAGCAGCAGGCGTGAGCGTCCCAACTGTTCAAAAACGATATAAAACAGCGGGGGCCGGATCTTCTCCGGCCCCCGCTGCGGGTATACAGATCATGGCCCACGTATTATGGAAGGGGGAGTTCTGTCACATCATACGACGCTTTGAAAACGCTGATATAATCTTGCTGCACGCTGTCCATGCTGGGTGCGGGGTCTTTCAGGGAAGCCTCAGACAGCGTCACATTGGTCACGCCGTCGGGAGATACGGTCAGATCATGGAAAAGCGTTGTATAGTAGGCGTATCCATCATAACTGCCGCCGCGGTAGGCAACCTTTACCGGAACCCTGTAAATGACATAATACAGATTGGCATACTGACCGCTGGCCCCATCCTTTAGGGAAAGCAAATATAGATTGCTGACTTCAGGATCTCCACAGACCAGCTCACCTCTGTTCCATATGACCGCCGTCATGTCTCCTGTCATGAACCCGGCCATCTCATACCATGTTGTGTCAGTCAACGCAGCCTCCACCATGTCCTTCGCCTGTTGTGTCATGGCAGTCAGGCTGGCCTCGTCCACCTGCTCCGGCTGAGCGACATAGGCGGGGAGATCCTCCACCACATACTCCTTCCGATCTGTCTTGACCTTGTAGCCGGCTTCCCGGGCCGCCGATCGGGAGTATTTGACGGTGACCGTAATCACATCGCCGTTGTTAAAATACTGATCCGGAGTGGCGGTATATGTAGCCTCCTGGAGGAACGGATAGGTGGAATTGTTGACGATCTCTACCTTGGCATAGGGGGAAGCGGTTAGATAGTGCAGTTCAATCTCCTCAAAAGCATCCACAGTTTGCAGGCCGATAGATCCGATGGTACTGTTATAGATCGAATTCCCCGCCGTAAAAACCGCCCCGATCAGGCAGAGGACCAGCAAAACAGAGATAATAGGGTGGCGCTTAACAAAGCCGCCGATCCCTGCGCGGATATGTCTCTTTCTCTGCTGTTTTCTGTTCTCTTCCCTCTGCCTGAGCGTCTCTTTCACCCGCTGGGCATGGAGTTCCTCCATGCGCTGGCATTCCTCCTCTTTGGCTTCAGTCTGGCGTTTGTCCGCCTCCTCTTTCTGCCGGCGGATCTCGTCCAAGCGGGCCTGATAGACCTCATACGCGTCGGTCATCCCGGCGTCCTTGGTCTTCTGGACCCAGTACATGGCCTTTCCGGTACTGACAGGCACCCCGTCGCCTGTGGCAAAGCGGATGGCCAAGTTCAGCATTTCCTGGCTCCCACTGTTCAGGGCGCCCTGCCGGAGGTAGCGCTCCGCCATCTTGCTGTTCTGCTCCACGCCGTAACCGCGGCTGTAGCACTCTCCCAGCAGGGAAGCAGCCTCCGGCAATCCGCAGTCGGCAGCGTTGCGCAGCAGTTCCACGGCCTGCGCATAGCTGCCGCTGTGCAGTTTCTGCTTGGCCAGATGCAGGCAGGATTCTGCATGTCCCTGTTCTCCGGCCATGGCGAAGTAGCGCTCCGCCTCGCCCGTGCTGTTTCTATCGCCCAGCGCCAGGAAATACTGTGCCACCCGGTATTGTGCGTCGGCGTCTCCTTCCTCAGCGGCCATGCACCACTCCGGCAGGTTTGCCTCTGTGATCTCATCCAGATCTGTTTTGGTTGTTGGCTCTTCCTCTGCACAAAAATACTTCTTAGCCGCCTCATGGCCCTGTTCCGCCGCGCGGCGCAGCCATACCAGCGCCTCGTCCCGGCTTCTGTCAATACCGTCTCCATTGAGATAGCAGAGCCCCACCTGATATTGGATCTCCGGATCATTCAGATCCCCTGCCATCAAATTGGAAAAACGTATCATCTTTTCGTCCATGCTCTCTTCTCCTCTGCATTCCGGTACATCCTGCTTCATCGTTTCCACTGGTATTACTGCCAGCAGAGCAGGATTAGGCTCATATCGTCGGCGGTATGCTTTGAAAATACGGTCTGCATATTTGCGGCCAGGGCCTGGCTGACCTGTTCCTCATCCCCATCCCGTATCCACTCTGCAAGTGTGCCGCACACCTTTGCCGGGGTTTGAGTGCTGTATTGAAATAAGCTGTCCGCCATTCCGTCGCTCATCAGCAGAAGGACGCCCCCTTCGTTCCAGCGCCCGCGTTTGATGCGCAGATGCTCCTTCGCATCCTCCTCTGTAATAAAGCAGGTCTCATTCTGGTATTCGCCGTTTTCGGGATAACTGAATACTGACGTCTCCCCACACTGCTCCAGGATCATGACTCCGTCGCCCAGGTGTCCGGCCAGGTATCTCCCGTCCATGTGGGCCCCACAGAATTCAAGGGTACAGGCAAGGTCATAGATGGGGTACTCCAGCTCCCGCAGCGCCTGTGTACAGCAGGCCAGGATCCGCCCGATCACCAGCGGCTCCTCCAACGCCCACAGTCTTTCAAAGTCCTGCGCCAGCAGCTCCGTTACCGTCCGGGTCACACATTCGGCGCCCAACTGACTGCTGGGCCGGCTCCCGGCTCCGTCCGCCAGCGCGCAGCATACCACATTCCGGCCCCGCGCCATACGAATTCTGTCCTGGCAGGGACGCCCCTCCGCCAGATGCTGTCTTCCCGGGCGGACCGCGCCGCTCATTTTATGCTCCATCCCTTACCCCTTGCGCTCCAAACGCTCTGACCAGGAGCCGGTGGGCTCATACTTCAGTTCTTCTCCGCTCATGGACTGCCCGGCCTTCTTCAGACTGCGGCTGAGCCAGCCAAAGAACTCCCGGAACTTCAGGTCCCTCAGATAGTGGACCTTTCCATCCGGCGCCAGGCGGAGCAGGGAACCATATTCCACCCGGTCCTCATCCCCCACGATGATGCACAGGACATTCAGATGCTTCTCATCGTATTCCCGCTTCAGCCGATGGGCTGCTTCTTCCAGCTGTGCGCTGGACTGCGTTTCGTCACCGTCCCCAATCAGCACCAGCCATGGCCGGTAAAAGCTGATCCCGTTGTCCTCATATCGCACCTTGCGATGCTGCAGATTCTCAAGGGCCAGGTCTATCGCGTCTGCCAGAGGCGTTTCGCCGGACGCCTCCAGCTTCGGGAAGTGGATCCGGTCGGCCGTGGCAAAGTCGCACTCCACCCGGGCCATCGTTCCTCCGAAGCTGATCAGGCAGAGTTCTACCGAATCCCGGGCGATGGGGTCGGCCATCATATCACTGCGGAAGGTCTCAAGTCCCTCCATCACTTTTTCCAGCCGCCGCTGCTGCCGCATGGAATAGGACCGGTCCACGCACACGATGATGGGCGCCCTGCGGCTGGCGTTCCGGGCGATTTCCTCCTCTTCAATGCGGTATTCCCGGGCTGATTTGATCGGATAACGCCCCTGCTTCATACTGCTTTCTCCTCTCTATTCATCGCCAAAAACCTGCCCTTTTCTGCCTGCATTTTGGACATAGCGGCCCCTCCGCGTTATGCTCCAGGTTCATCACCTGCTCCTGATAGGTCGCGCCGCATCTGGAGCAGGTCACAGAGATCTGCCGTTTTTCCAGGTTGCGCCGTATTTCCCGGCACTTGTCGCACAGGACGGGCTCGCGACGGGCCCGTCGGCGCTCATATACGTCTTGACCCATATTGAAGGGCTGGCCGCAATCGCTGCAAAGAAGATCAACCATGTTTGTCGTGGCATCGTCGATTCCCATGGATTTGACCACCTTGAATGTATTGGGCAGGATCTCGTCTGTGCTTTTGCCCTCTTCAATCAGGCGAACATAGCGCTCCATGATGGTCTGCCATTCACGGGCGGACGGCCGCTCTTTCCCTTTAAAAACCGCATAAAACTTTGTTTTGACCTGATAGGGCATATGGCTCCAGATCATCCGCCATTTTCCCACCGGCGGCTGGATATTTGACGAGGCTGCTCTTGTATCTTCATCATCGGCGTGATAGGGATACGGGAAATCACCGTTGATGATCGCCTGAACAATGTCGTCATTATTGGAATTGCGGCTCTCATAGGGGCCTTTCCCCAGCATCAGGATCTCAAACAGCAGGGTGGCGATGGCATAGCGCTCGTTTTCTTCCGTCCGGATGTAGCTGTACTCCTGTATTCCCTTCCCGAAATGATCCCTATGGATTTCCGGCGGGGTAAAAAGGGGAGTACCCACAGGGCACGCAAAGTCCTCGAATTGATAGCTGTCACAATCAACAAAGAATACGCCGCAGTCTTTTGTTGCCATAAAGTTTCTGGGGTTTACGTCGCCCATCAGGATGCCCCGCTCATGCATCTGCGAAAAAACGCGGCTGATGTTGCAGGCGATTTGGACCAGGTCCTTTCTGCTCCACCCCTGTTCCAGGATGTTCCGGTTATCCCGCCCTGGGTAAAAGACCGTGTGGGCCAGCTCTTTTCCCATGGCCCTGGGCATCAGAAACCCGAGCCGGCGGCCATTCTGATCGGATATTGTTCCGGAGGGCCAACACAGTCCGGGGATATGAGGGTCGCGCCTTACCATGCAATCCAGCTTCTCAAGGCGGACTTCAGTTAAGTTCTCAGGGAAATACAGCTTGACTGCATACCGGGGATCCTCCGTGGCATAGACGATCCCTTCGCCGCCGTCCCCCAGACGTTCTGTCAGACGGATGCTTTGGCTCGTTCCGTTGGGATATTGGATCGTCACCTGTTCTCCGGCTTCAGGCAGGACGTAGGGGGACGCCTCCACGCGGGACGGGGAGGGGTTTGCCTGTGCATCGGGCTTTGCGGCAGCGTCCAGCATACTGCAATAAATATCATAGGTGGTGTAAAACAGAAACAGCCGGGGCTCTGCAGCAAAGGTGGGCTTTGCCGCCACAGCGTTCTGCTCCTCCACATGGGCAATCTCTTCCGCCAGCTGCTTGTCCGCTGTCAGGAGCAGAAAGCGGGTATCGGGGTGGGTTTGGATGATGGACCTGAGGTTTTCACCGCTATGTTCACTGGCTGTGGCGGCGGACAGGATCTCCATGCATCCCTTCCCCTTTAACAGCCGCAGGACCTTTACTGCGTTTTTTGCCTCTTCATAGAGGGTCTGGCGCTCCCTTTTCATCAGCACATCCGGCTCCGCCGTATCCTCCGTGGGGGCGTTGCTGCGGAGCTGCCGGAAGATGGCCTGGATCACAGATTCATCCAGCAGCAGCTTCTCTTTTCTTTTTGCCAGGATGGGCTGCAGCTGGGCAATCAATTTCCGTCCGTCCTCATAAAGGAACACGCTCTCATCCAGCAAGGGCACAAAATATTCCAGATAGAGATCAATCATGCCGGGCTCCAATTTAATGGCCAGCGCTCTCTGACGCAGCAGAGCGGCCGCTTTGATGGGCCAGCTCATACAGGTGGTATCAACCGGTACGCTTCTTTCCTCGTCCATGGAGGACCTGATTTCAATGGAGCCATTCAGCTCCTCTAGTTCCTCATCGATTTTCTTCCAGGCTTCCTCGATGGGCTCCATTCCTGCAGGGATACATTCCCGACAGTTCTTCAGCACCCGAGTCAGTTTCTTATATGTGTTGATGATCTCCTGAAATTTTTCACGATCCAAGGTCTTGATCGCATTTCCAGACAGATGGCCTAAATACTGGTTCCGGAAATTGATCGCCTTGTTCAGAAGCTCCTTATAGCCCCTGACATCGGATATGTCAAAGATCTGAAAAAAAGATTGGCTATAATCCGGTCCCCTATGCCCGTCGCCATATTTCAGATACTTTAATACCGCCTGCAGATCCAGCTCCTGATACGGCTTTGCGGGACACACACGCTTGAAGCGCTTGCCTTCCCCATCCCTGAAAACATAACTCAGTTGAGGGTTGTTTTTTCGTGGTTCAAATAGATTTTCCCAGAACGCTTGGCTGCTGATGTTCGTTTTGCCATTGGCATATTCCACAGCAGATATCATATATTTGCTGACCATTTGTGCCACATTAATGCAGTAGATCGCCGCTTCTTCCTTTTGCATCTCATCCCAGAGATCCTTGGTTGCTTTGCACACTTTCATTCACCCGCTTCTTCTATCATCCCGCTTGCTCTATGTTAGCGCCTCTGAGCCCCGTTTCTGTTCAGTATCTGTATAAATTACAGTGACAGCGCCTGCTCCACCATAGCGAGCAGTTCTTCCCGCATGGACGCCGGCTCTATTACCGTGACCATGGAGCCCAGGTACAGCAGCCGCCGCAGGATCTCACCGCGGTCGAATCGGTAATACTGAAAAGACAGGCGATATCGATTCTCTGATACCTGCTGCGTTTCCAAAAAGAGCTGGCCCTCAAACACCAAAAAGCACCGCTCCAGGGCATTCCGGGCCGGCTCCACCTCCAATACGACAGGCTCCGGCTCTAACAGCTGCTCAATGGCGTTGGAGATCTCTTCTTCCGATATGTTTGTCCCACCCAACAGTTCTACGGACTGAAGGTTATCCAGCCGGGCCTTGATGGTCCTTCTTTGATCCGGCTCATACAAAATAATCCACCAGCGGCGGTCAAACACACTGTATTCCAGCTTCCAGGGCAAGGTCGTCGCCTCTTGCAGGTCCTGCCTGTCTTTTGTCCGATAATGATACCGTACCATGCGCCGTTCCCGGATGGCTTTGAGCAAGCGTCTCATATCCTCCGCACGGGGCTGACCGGAAAACCCGGTCCCTTTGGGCGCGTAAAATTGGAGATGCCCGAATTTCGACGGGCTGTCCGAAACCGTTTCTAGTTTTCTCAGTGTTTTATCCGGAAGAAACAGCTTTGCCTCCGGAAAGGCCAGGATATATTTCAGATAGTCCAGTTCCTCTTTGTGGGGCGACAGGGCGAATGGAGAAAAACCGCTTCCAGCGGTATACCCCTGATCGGTTTTCTCCAAAATCCCGGTGTCGCACAGCGGTTTGAGTACCTGGTCCGCATAATCCAGGCCTGTACGTGCCGCGATCTGTTCTGCGGTCTTCTGGGTGACGATTGTTTCTGCGGACAGGTGGGCCATCAGCTCTGCGGCAAATTGGAACACCCGGCTGTGATATCGATTCAGCAGTTTCATGCTCCAACCCCTTTCAGCCTGCGTCTCATCCTGCGCAGATCCTCTTGCAGCGCGGTATCCAGTCCATGGTCTCCCGGCAGAATTCGCAGCCAGGGTGAAAAGGACCGCAGAAACGGAAGCAGTTCCAGCGGGTCGTTGATCTCCGCGCAATAGTATTCCTTTCCGTTCTGAACGGATATCGTCCCGATACAGATCTCTCGTTCAAACTGCATACGCATCCCGGTATAATCGCCAAAGCATAACTCCGCTTTCACCAGCGTGGGGCCATTCGAGGGAAGCAGTCCGGAACACCCGGCCGCCTTATAGGCTTTTTTTACGGCAGCCTCAGCCATGTGCCAGCGCTCTTTCTCTTCCCGCTCTCCGCCTTTCAATGACCGAATGAAACTGACTCTGCAAATAAACGGAGCGCTGTCCCGCTCCTGTGCCAGCAGATACCACCGTCCCAGCCGGATGTCTGCCCGCAGAGCGACCGGAAGCACCTCAGCTTGTCCCTTATGCTCAAGTTCCAAGGTCACGCGGCGGTGTTCCTCCATTGCGTCCAGTAGCTGATACAGGATCTCTTCGTCAAAAACGTTCCGATTCACGCTGTGACGCAGCAAAAACGGTGACCTCTGGGCAAAGGGTCTGCCCCGTCTGATATATTCCTGTTCCAGCGTCCTCAGCAAAAAGCTGCCCGCCACCCTTGGATAGGAGACTCCGCAGAAGAAGCGCACGCAATCAAAGAGCTGGTCCAGTTCCTCGTTATCCAACGCTTTGAACGGGGCGGGGACCAGCTTGTACTCTTTTCCGGATTTATATACATACCCGCTGTCGCACAGATCTTTCGCCCTGCGCCTGGCCGAACTGTACTTTGATGTATCCTCCTCTTGACAATAGGTTTCCAGGCGCCGCTTCAGCGTCTCCGTGGTACAGGGCGCCTCTGCCAGAGTTGAAAGTATTGCCAAAAGTTCGACCAATTCTTTCTCCGCGTCCATCGCAAACAGGAGATAGGAGTCCGCCATTCGATTTTCGCCGCTTTTTGCATACGCTCTCTGGAATCGCAGGTATTTTTGTCCCTCCATCCAGACGGCATTTTCGTCTGATTCAGGAAACATAGAGCGGATCAGGCTGGTACCGAAGTCGTAGTCTTTGACGCTTCCGATCCCCATGCGCGCAAAATCAGTCCTGTTAAAGAAACCGTAGAGGTAGATTCTTTCCAAATACTTGCGGACCCGATTATAATCCCGCACCCCGATGATCTCCGGCATACCCTGCTCTCTCCTACATTAAATTCAAAGCAACGGAATACAGCAATATTTTTGCTGGCGGCTTCGATCTTATCTCTCATTATACTGAATATTTCCTGCTCTTACATAAGAAACGTCACCTATAACTTTTTCTCTCATTATAAGCGATAATTGATTTAAGTAAAGAGGAACCGACAAAATTGACGATTTCCACGCGTTCCGTAATACATAAAAACAGAGTTATGGGATTATTTGGATTCTTTTCTTGTTTGAAATCAATTATAGGAGCGTGTGCCGTGCTGGCGTGGTGGTGATGTCAAAACGAAAGGGAGAGCGTCAAAGATGTAATGTCTTTGGCGCTCTTTGAATGCGCCGTCTGAAACGGTACCTTTAGACCGCACGAATGGTGCAGCCAGACCGCTAAAATGGTGCATAGTCACCGCAGATATGGTGCATTGAGAGGATGGCCACTAAAATGGATTTAGCATTGTCAGAGTCCCATTTATAGATAAGTATTGGTCAGTTAAACTACACAAATGAGATGGATGGTATCTCATTTGTGTAGTTTCAAATCATTTGAGTTAATATGGAATAAACCTCATTTTCCCTTTTGTTACCACAACCAAGTTATACTTATCTAAGGTTATTTTATCGCTACCACCCATACTCAGAACATACTTTGGATAGGTGTTAAGAGCGCCATTTTCCCAAATACCATTCGTTGCCCAAATGCTATATGTTTGCCACCCGGGCCATTGAAAATGGTGTAGATGTGGCTACTGTCTCCGGATTGTTGGGCCATGCGGACGTGACCACCACCACACACTACTATGTTCATCCCCGCCAGGAGGCCATGCGCCGGGCCATGCAGTCCATCACTCCAGTGGCCCGCCTAACCCTGCCAGGAAGAGGCTGCATCCCCCAGCCGGAGCAAGAACAGATTCAGACGCCTGCCTGCCCACCCTGTGTTTGCCGCCGGAAGAAAGTGCTGCAAGATCTCGGACAAACCTCCGACAAACGGCAAATTTGACCAAAATTCTGTTTAAAGGTATAATAGGCCCCCCGGCATAGCCGGGGGGTTCGGACTACAAAAAGCAGGACGGAATGCTTTTGAATTCCGCCCTGCCTTTTTGTTGTTCATCTGACTTGTTTCTTTTTCTTCCCCAGCAGCAGGGAGGCAAACAGGGAAACCAGCGGCACGGTCAAGATAATGCCCACCGAGCCGGCCACGCTCTGGATCAGTTCAATGGCCATGGTATCGCTGTTGATGATCTGGATTAGAGGGTAATGATAGACCTGGAAGAGCAGCAGCATATTGAAGGAGGCGCCCGCAAAAGCCAGGATCAGCGTATTGGCCATGGTGCCCATGGCGTCCCGGCCAATGTTCATCCCCGACCGGAACAGACGGCCGGAGGTGATCTCCGGGTCCACCGTCCGCAGTTCGTGGCAGGCGGAGGAGATGGACATAGCCACATCCATCACCGCCCCCAAGGCTGCAATGAGGATACCGCTAACCAACAGCCCCCGGATCTCCAGGGGGCTGTCATAGGCCCGCAGTACCAGTTCCTCCGCCTCCGACATATTGAATCCGCCGATAGGCGTGATGATCCCCACGATCCAGGCAAACAAACCTGCCGCCGCCACGCCGCATACGCAGCCCAGCCCGGCACATAGGGTCTTGCGGGAAAAGCCGGTCAGCATCAGCAGAGAGGCCGACGCCGTCAGCGCCGCGATAAAAATGGCCGACGGAATGGATGGCGCTCCCTTCAGTACCATGGGAATGAGCAAAAACCAAATACTCGCCAGGGTGTAGACCAATCCCAGCAGAGCCATGACGCCCTTTTTGCCTCCAATGATGATCAGCAGCAGGGTGAAAACGGCCAGCATACCCATAAGAACAATACCCCGGTCATAGTTGGGAATAGAGACCACATAGGGCTCCCCATTTTCATCCACATCCAGCCGCACAATGACCCGTGTGCCCAGAGAGCAGTCCACATTGGCATAGGCAGTCAGGTAATTGATTGTCTCCAAAACCGCCCCTTTGTAAGGTCCGCTGAGGATCTCAAGCTCCAAATACTGGCTGCCCAATCGCAGGCCTTCGGTCCAGTCATCCGGCTGGGCATCATCGGCCAGGATATCAGTGACTCGGGCGGAAGCAAAGTTTCTCTTCTGGGCAGCGGTCAGTTCCCCATTCTCCGGCCGGAGCAGCACGGCCCCCACCACCAAAATGAGCAACAGGCACAGACCTACCGCCAGACCTGCAATTCGCCCCTTGCTGGGAGGCCAAAGGGGCTGTCTTTGCGGCCGAACAGGCTGGTCTTGTTTCTTTCCCATGGCTCTCTCCTCTCAAGATATAAGGCGGGGCGCCGCCCACCGAGGCAGGCGGCGCCCTGTGGAGTGCATAAATCCGATCAGCTGAGTTTCAGCATACGATTCAGCATGGTACACAGCTCAGCCCGGCAGGCCTGGGCCGTGGGCGCCAGCGTCTGGCTGGAGCGGCCCTGGATCAGGCCCATACCCACAGCCCACTTCATAGCTTCCACGGCATAGTCGCCGATCTGGCCGGCGTCGGAGAAGCGGGACACATCGCCGACCTTATTCTCGCCTTTCTGATGCTGCCAGTAGCGATAGAACATCACCGCCACCTGCTCCCGGGTAACGGCATCGTCGGGACCAAAGAGACCGGAGTCATAGCCGGTTACGATTCCGCAGTCAACCGCCCAGGCTACCGCCTCATCATACCAACTGTCGTCAGCCACATCGGGGAAGTCAGCGGAGCCGTCAAACTTTTCACCGGAGAGCCGGTAGAGGATGGTGGCAACCATGGCCCGGTTCACTACCAGTCCGGGACCAAACTTGGTTTTGGACACGCCTTCCATCAGGCCAGCCTTAACCACATCCATTACATCTTCATAGTACCAGGCATCCTTGTCCAGGTCGGTAAACCTGGGAACATTGCTTCCGCTGCCGCCGCCACCGCCGGAGGGAGGCACATAGGCGGGCGGGATGTCTACCACTTCGGTGCCGCACACAATGTCCCCACGGTCACGGACGCGGATACGGGGGAAGGGGCCCTGGGGGGCGTTGAAGGTGTTGTCATAGGAGGCCAGACCGGTCACGGTGATCTCGTGGCCAACAGCCAGGTTTTCGATGACCTTGTCCTTGGTGATATAGCCGTCAATAAACACCCGGGCGTCATAGCCGGTCTTATCCCGGACGATGATGGTCTGGACCAGGCCCTCTGACTCGGCAAAGCTGACCACCACACCCTGGAGCTTGACCAGACTGCCCAGATAGGTGGACTGGGCGGCCTCCTTGGTGGTGATGGGCTTGGGCTCTGGCGCCTTCTCCTCGCCGATCTTCTTGATGCTGAGAACGTTCATCTGCCGCTCACCCTGATAGGAGGAGGTGGTACCAATGATGCGGACTTTGTCCCCAATCTTGTAATTGCCCGCCACGGGGAAGGCATTGATACCGGCGGTATCGTCCTGAAGATAGATACAGTCAAAGAAAGCAGTATCTTTGTCATAGCCGGAGGCGTTGGAGGTGATCACGCCCTCAATGGCAAACTTGACGTTTTCTTCCTTCTCCGCCTGTACCTGTTCGATGGGGGTAACCGCCAGAGGATTGAGATAGTTCACCAGGTTTTCACAGATATTATAGTTGGAGTAATTCTTTTCCGAACCGTTGTCCAAATTGGCCTGGACCTCGAAGTTGGACATGAAGGCCGCACCGGAGACCACGATCAGGCCCTTGCCGCCGCCCAGATCTTCAGTGGCTAGCACCATCAAACGGTTGTCACCGTCTGTAACGGGATACTTGGGGATATCATTGCCGCCCAGGCCATCCCCATCCACATCCTTGGAATAGGTGGAGCTGTGTCCATAGACCACGGGGGTCACCGTCTCCGGCAGTGCGGAAGCAGCGTTTCCAGTCCCATCCACAGCGTAGACTGTGGCGCCGCCGTAGTGGCTGTACAGCTGGGTGTACATATTGTCATAGTCGTGGTCCTTATCATACTCAATGCCCTGGGTCAGGAAGCTGTCCCAGTTGTAGGTATTGAAGTACAGCCGCCAGGGGTCCACCCCATCAATTTTGCTGAACACATCGTCATAGGTGGCGTCGTCACCGATCCGCAGGGAGGAACCCAGAGCCTTCAACACCTCGTTCTGAGCGGCCGCCATGTGGAGGATATCCGGGTTATTCTGAATGACATCATAATTCTCGTAATTGTCCGACCAACCCGCCAGAATGACCATGCCGCCGGCATCGTTGAAGGCGGCGATGGCCGCCAGTTCGGCCTCAGAGTAGGTCTTTGGATCGCTCTGAGCCTCTGCCAGCCGACGGGACGGAGCGGTAAGGATGATGGCCTTGTACTTGGCGTTTCCGCAGGCGGCGATCAGTTCCTCGCTGGTGTTCAGCTGTACGGTCCGCACCGAATAACCGGCGGCCAAATTGCTGAAGTTGCCCATGGAGTCCTTATAGTTGCCGTTCACATATTCGTTGTAGTGAGAGGCGTCGATACCGATATACACCAGTTTGTCGGCATCCATAACGTCCAGGGTCACATCCTTGGAGTAGGTGTACTTTACATCGCCCCGCATCAGAACGGCGGTCACGGTAATCGTCATCACCTTGGCTTCAGCGGGGGTGTAGTTCCAGGTCACATCATGGGTGCCGGTGGCCAGGGTATAGCCGGTGTTATCGGTGTACAGCACCTTATCGCCGCTGGCATAGGTGATGGATTCCACCGTTACTTCCTCCGCCTCGCTGTTGAAGAAGGTGGTGGTGAGGGTCAGCTCTTCGCCAGTAACGGGGATCGCGGTATCGCACGTCACGGAGGAGATGCCCAGTTTCACGGTCTCGCCCACCCACACAGGAGCGGTAACGGCCAGATCGCCATCATTCTGGGTAACGCGGATGAAGTAGTAGCTGTAGTCGGCGGGGATGGCACAGCTCAGCGTTCCGGTCTTCAGCTGGGCAGGATCGTCCCAGGTATAAGCCACAACGCCGGAGTTGACGACCACTTCCACCCTGGCGATGGAATCAGAGGCATCGGGATCGTAGACGTTGACGCTGATGTTGGCTGTCTCGGGGACTTCCTCAATGGTGGAACCCAGCATCTGGCCGTTGAGGGTATAGTTGATCTCCAGATTCTTATCCTCAGTGGCATAGACCCGATAATTCCGGATGGCCTCATAGATGCCGTCCTGAGAGAAATCATCGGTGAGGACCACGTCACGGGCATCGTTGGCATTGCCCCATCTGCCCTTGTGGTTGTCCTGGTTGTTGGTGGGGGCCACGTGCCAGCCCTTATCCAGGGCCATGATGTACTGCTCATAGCTGGGGTAATAGCCGCCGGCGCCGATGGCGCCCTCGCCGTTGCCCACCTCCACCAGGTACATCCGGCTGTCAATGACGGCATTATAGTAGCCGAAGTCAACAAAGTTGCCGAATGTGGTACCGGGGTGGTTGAACTGGCTGATGGAGTCCGCCAGGTTCTCGTTGCTCAGCAGGGCGTAGTAAGCCTGCAGACCCGCATCGTCATTTTTGTTGTTGAGCGTCTTATTGTTGCGGGAAACAATACCGGGTGTATTGAAGGTATTGATGTGGCCGGGGCCTCCGGACCAGGTCATCTCAAAGCCCGCCAGGGCCACCAGTTTCCCGGCGTGCTGGGTATTGAATGTGTCGATGGTACCGGTATAGGCATTCCACTTTTCCTTGCTGCCCGCAGACATCTGGCTGATATCATAGAGGGCGGCCTCGGGGTTTGCCTCGGAAGAGGTGTCGAAATAGTTGGAGTGATCCGTGAAGGCCACAAAATCCACGTTGGCATTCTCAGGGAGTCCAGCCACATAGTCCAGGCCCTGCTGCAAAGTACCGGAGCCATCGGAGTATTCGCCGGTATGGGAGTGGAGCTGGCCGAAGTAGAGCTGATACTGGGCCGTGCCGATGGTAAAGGTCCAGGTACGCTCCGCTTTCTTGTTGTCACTCCGAGTAATACTGGCAGTAACGGTGACCTTACCATCCGCCATGGCCTCGGCAGGCTTGTAAGAGACCTTGCCGTTCTCCACGGTGGGAGTAACATCCTGATCATTTACCTTCAGGGCAATGGTGGGAGTCTCACCCCCGTTGGCGAAGGTAAAGCCGATCTCAGGCTGCTTTTCCTCACCGGTCTGGGCATTGGCGGCGGGGAAAATGTCGGTAATGACCGGCTCGTCCTTCACGGTGATCTCCGCACTGCCGTTAAAGCTCACACCCTTGGTGTCGGTACCGCTGACAGTAACGGTCAGTTTCCCCTCGCTCAGAGCGGAAGCGGGGATGGTGAAGGAGTAAGTGCCGTTATCATTGGTCAGTACGGCATCAGTAGTGTCATACTTGGCGGTCAGGCCGTCGGCCACGCCGAACACCGCGTCCACGGTGAAGGTCACGGTGTAGTCCTGTCCCACATAGGCCTCAGGCAGGGTGCCAAAGTTGACTACAGGCGCATTGACCACGCCTTCGGTCACATTCACACCAGAGGATACCGGATAGAATTGGAAGGTGAAAATATCCTTGTCCGTGACCTTGTTCATGCTGTAAGACTTATAAGTACCGCCATAATACTCCAGGAACTGCGAATACTTTCCATTAAACTTGGCGGTGCGGCTTTCCAGGGTAAAGCCGCCGTTATATGCCTCCAGCTTCCAGTCAGCGTCGTCAGCAGCATCCTTGGAATAGAACGCATTGTTGCCGGTACCGTTGGAGCAGAGATAGCCGTCATAGTCGGTCTTAAAGCGGAACCACTCGCCTTTCTGCTCCACAGTAAACACCCGGGCGCCATTGGTGGGGGTGGCCACGCCGTCAGTCACCGTAGCAGCAGCGTTGTTGACAACCTGATTGTCGCCCTCTCCGGACAGCACGCCCTGAGCGGACAGGTTGTAAATGACCACCTGGTCTCCGTCTTTGGGCAGATCGCCGGTAGGCGGCTCAGGAATATCAGTCACTTTGTAGAAAGAGAGGGCAAACATACTCTCGCTGCCGGGGTTAATTTTGTAATAAGAACTCCAGTTGTTCTTCTCGGCATACCACTCCATATAGGCGCCGCGTACGAAGTTTTTGATGTACCAGAGGCCGTTGCCGGCATCCTCCAGCACCCACTTGTCATTTTTCTCGCCCAGAGGCATACTAGCGAAGGAGTCACCCATGCCGATGTTCTGGCTGTTATAGGAGAAGGACCAGGTGCCGTCCCCGTTGTCGGCCACGGTCCACACCTCGGCGGCGGTAAAGCCGGACAGGGTGCCGTTTGAATAGGCCACATCCACACCGTTATTGTAGAAGCCGTTGTAAGTAGCGGAGAGCGCCTTGTTGTAGGCGGGGTTGTAAATGACCACCTGGTCGCCGTGGGTGATGGGACCGGCAGGAGTGCCGCCCAGGTCGATCTCGGCGGCGGTCGTATTACGCAACTGGAGGGTGGTATTATATACGCCCACCGCGGCAGTAATGGTAATGGTGTCGCCCACCTTCACAGGCCAGGCGCCATCTTTGTTCTTTTCAATAACGGCCTTGTAAAGCTCAATAGAGTTGGTGCCGTCGGTAACGGTAATATTAGGATTGGAATACTTGCCGCCGTTATCGTCGACCTCCGTAACTTCCACATTCTGAATGGTCACATAGGTGCAGATGTCGGCAGTGGTCAGCTCACTGATGGTCTTGACGGTGGGGGTAAGGGTCAGACCGGAGGATTTTACATAGGTAGAACCGTCCAGCTGGGGTAAACCGTTGAACGTAGCACGCTTGCCGGTTCCGATGACGGTGTCGCCCAGGGCAATGTCGTCAAAATTGTCGCTCATGCGAACGCAGATACCCCCAGTGCTGTCCTGGAGGTAGACGTTCTTCCCATCAACAAGTGTAACAACACCCTTGACTGCAAGGTCAGCAGTGTCATCTGGAGCCTTCAGGGCATCCGCAATGGTAATGGTCTCCGGCTCCGTGGGGCCGGGGTCCGTGCCGCCCTCGCCGTCCAGCTTATAGAGGGTAAAATCACAGGGATAGCCTGCGTTGATGGTGGTATTTTTATAAGCGCGGAATTTGTTGTCGACGCTCTTGTTGCTAGCCAGGGTCACGGTGTCCGCACCGGTGCCCAGAAAACGGAAGGTACCATTTTCAAAGGAGATGGCCCAGGTATAGCTGCCAGTCTGGATGCCATTCTCATTGCCGCCCTTGGGCGCCACCTGGGTCCCGTTGGCGTCGGTAAGGGTGACACCGTCATCCGCGACGGCGATATCCCACACCAGATTGGCATCGGGATTCGTAAGGCTTCCGGTTTCATCTGTCACCTGTGTGGCGGTAAGCCAGGTACCGTCCAGTGCGCCCACGGCATAGCCGCTGTCAACGACCATGACGTATTTGCCATCGATCAGTTCTTCCTGTGTGGTGATCTTCGTAAAGGTCCCCGTTTCACCGGCGGCAAAGACCGCGGTGGGCAGCAGGGATAAAAGCATTGCAAGGGTTAATATCGCGGATAGCAGGGGTTTTAGTTTATGTCTCATACAGCAATCATCCATCCTTCCTTGCACGAGGCCGCGCTCCCGCGCAGCCGCTTCTTCTTCCGGATGTACCCCGCTCTCTCACCCCCATGTCGCGGATTGGGCCAAAAAAACCGGACGGTGCGTCCGGCTTCTCCTTCTGATTTTCGGCCTCGTCCTGCCTTTCTTTGTCCCAGGCGGTCCTGATGGTCCGTCCAATGGATTGCAGTAAAGCAACTGCGTACTACACAGTGTTATTTTAACAAAACATTCCTTTGGACACAAGCCTTTTTTGGTAATATTACCATTGTGTTCTTTATCTTTTTCAGAAGTATTTGTATATTATATGTAATTCCCCACTCATCTCACCTTATTTTTGTCATATTATGTTTTTTCTTCCTTTTTATGTGCCGTCTGCTCTCATTTGTTCGGCACGCAAACAGGCCCTTGCAAAACGCAACCGCTGGTTGCGGAAGTGACAGTCCCTGTTGCTGGACCCGCAACCGGCCTTTTTGTTATGCTCAGGGCACAAGGAAAGGAGGCCTGTATATGAAGCTGTCAGAAAAGATCTACTACTGCCGAAAAAAGTCCGGCCTGTCTCAGGAAGCCCTGGCTGAGCAAATCGGCGTATCCCGTCAAGCCATCAGCAAGTGGGAAACCGGCGAGTCCTCCCCCGAGGTCAGCAAGCTGCCCCTGCTGGCCCAGGCGCTTCACGTCTCTCTGGACTGGCTGCTGTCCGAGGCAGAGCCGGAACCGGAGCCCCAGCCTCAGCCCAGCGTCCCGCCCTCCCCCACCTGGGCCGATCAGCTGCCCGGTCTCATCGGTACCCTGGCCCGCCGGTACGGCTGGCTGGCCGGGGTCTATCTGGTGTTCGTAGGGGCTGGTTTTACTCTGGTAGGCGCTCTGGCTCGGGCCTCCACCGCCCGGATGATGACCTTTTGGGATGGGGGCAGCTTCGGCCAGTCCATAATCCGGAACAATCCGGTGACCCTGTTTGGCACCGTGATTCTGGTCATCGGTATCATCCTGATGGTGGCAGGTGTCATTCTGGCCGTATTTCTCAAACGGCGTTTCAAGAAATAGTCCCCCTACAAAAAAGCGGCGCTGCCGATAGGCAGCGCCGCGTTTCTTACAGGTCGTACA
>JALFRA010000022.1 GCA_022785125.1 Clostridiales bacterium | reverse complement strand
GCCGGGGTCAAAGGCCTCGATCTCGGGCTTGACGCCCCACTCCTGCATGTTCTTGCCCAGTTCCTCCAGGAAGGCGGGGGGATTGAGGAAGAGGGAGGTGTGCAGCCAGTTCATGGAGCCGCAGTCGTAGGAGCCCATCTCAGGGCGCAGCTCCTTCAGGTGGATCTGGCGGGTCTCGTCGGTGGCGTTCAGGTCGCCGGAGGTGGTCATGTTCAGGATGATGTCGCAGTCGGGGTGGTTGGAGCGGAGCAGTTCCACGGTCTCGCGGAACTTCTCCTTATCCATGGTGCCCTTGCCCTGGTCGTCGCGCATGTGCAGGTGAGCCACAGCAGCGCCGGCCTTCCAGCAGGCGTACACGTCCTCGGCGATCTCGGCGGGAGTCATAGGGACGTTGGGGTTGTTCTCCTTGGTGGGCCAGGCGCCGGTGGTGGCCACGGTGATAATGGTCTTATTCTTCAGATCAGCCATGATCGTTCAAAGTCCTTTCTGAATCAGGATACCGCATAAAGCGGCGGGCGACTGCCCGCCGCTTTACGTTCGGCATGGAATGGGATGGAAGGGAATTAGGAAAGTGGTTGGAACAAAGAATTACTTGTTGCGATTGAACAGCTTCTGGATGTACTCCAGACCGCTGGCGCCGTGGCCGTCCTCATCGGCATAGCCGGTGCCGCCGTACTTGTAGGTGCGGTCGGGCACGGAGGGATCGATGTTCTCCTCGTCGATGAAAGCCACGCAGCGGGACATGGCGCCGTCGCCCATGTACCAGCGCAGAGGGAAGCAGAAGAACTGAAACACGGTGCCGGGCTTGATCTTGTCCAGATCGCCGCCCAGGTTCTCAACGCCCACGATGCCGTGACCCAGCATCTCCTTGTGGCAGGGCTCCCAGGTGCCCCACACGCCCAGGTTCTCCAGCTCGCCGAACTTCTCGTCGTAAGCGGCCTGGCCGTGGATGCCGATGTACTCGAACTTATCGAACTCGGCATAGGCCTCCTCGCCGAAGAGCTCCTTGTACTCCTCAGTGATGGGCTTGCCGGTGGCGCCCAGCAGGTTCATGCGGGTCATGCCGTTGTTGCCCATGGCGGTGTGCAGGGGGTGATCCAGAGCCTGGCCGTCCATGGCCACGCACTTCACGCCGTGCTTCACGAACCACTTGCCGGCGTCAATGCCGGTGCCGATGGCGTAGTGATAGTAGGCCTTGGAGTCGTCGAACAGGCGGTGCATACCGGTGTTCAGGCACAGAACCTTGCCCTTCAGGGAAGCGGGATCCACACCCCACTTCTTGCAGGCCTCGTCCAGGTGCTTGTCGGTGATCAGGGTCCAGGGCTCCACGTCCAGCTTCAGCACAACAGCCTCGCCGGTGTAGGCGTCGATGGGCATCTCGTGGGTGTAGCGAGCGCGGCGGCCGTCGAACTCATACTCCATGACGTGACGGGGCGCGTCGCAGTGGGTGCCGGTGTGCATGGTGCAGGTGATCTTGGAAGTCAGAACGCCGCCCTTGGCCATGGTGTGAGCGTTGGTGATTTCGGGCTTGTCAAAGTAGGGCCAGCGGGGAATCTCAGCGCTGAAGGGGTGGGTCAGATCAACATAAACTTTACCCATAACAGGTGCCTCCTTGAATGTAAGTCAAAATCTTAAGACAGACCGGATGGCTTACTTGCCGTACAGCATCCGGATCAGGTACTCGTTGAGATCGGCGTTGGACTTGGCGACCTGCTCGGGGGTCCACTTCTGGAAGCCCTCGCCGGTCTTGAAGCCGATCTTGCCTTCCTCCCGCAGCTGCTTGAGCAGGGGAGAGGGCTTGTGGGAATCCTCCAGATCCTGGAGGATGTAGTTGTGAATGTTGTAGGTCAGGTCGGTGCCCACCATGTCGGCGTTCTCCATGGGGCCCAGCTGGGGCAGACGGAGGCCGAAGGAGTAGCGCACCGCCTCGTCCACGGTGGCGGCATCGGCGATGCCGTTCTCCACGATGGAAATGGCCTCACGCCACAGGGCGTGCTGCATCCGGTTGGCAATGAAGCCGGGCACGTCCTTCTTGCACAGCACGGGGCGTTTACCCACGGAGCGCAGGACCTCCATCACAGTCTGAGCAGTCTCATCGGAGGAAGCGTCAGACTTGACCACCTCCACCAGGGGGATCAGGTGGCCGGGGTTCCAGAAGTGGGTGCCCACGAAGCGCTGGCGGTGCTTGAGCTCAGCGGAGATCTCGCTGGGGCTCATCACGGAGGAGTTGGTGCAGAAGATGGTGTCCTCGGCGCAGCGCTCCTCCAGCTTGGCAAAGGTGTCCCGCTTGATCTTCATGTCCTCGAACACAGCCTCGATCACGAAGTCGGCGTTCTTGACGATGTCGCTGTCGATATCGTTGGTGAAGGAGATGCGGGAGAGCCGGTCAGAAAGTTCGGCCTCGGTGATGACGCCCTTCTCCACCAGCTGCTTGGTGTTGGTGCGGATACCGGCCTCCACATCGGTGGGGTACAGATCGTACATACCCACCTGGAAGTCGGGGTTGGAAGCGAACACGAAGCCGATGTTCTTGCCCATCATGCCCGCGCCGCAGATCAGGATATTCTTAATGTTCTTCATTGCGTTATGCCGTCCTTCCCGTCAAGCGGAAATTACACCACCAGGTAACCGCCGGAGCAGTCGCAGTTGCTGCCGGTGATGAAGTTGGAGGCGTCGGAGGACAGGAACAGAGCGTAACCAACGAAGTCGTCGGGCTCGCCCAGACGGCCGATGGGCTCGCGGTTCAGGAAGTTCTTGTACACGGCGGACTCGGGATCGAACATCCACTCGGTCAGGTCGGAACGGAACACGGTGGGGCAGATGGAGTTGACGTTGATGTGGTACTTGGCGGACAGGTCGCAGGCCAGGCAGGACACCATCAGGTCGGCGCCGCCCTTGGAGGTGCAGTAACCGGTGTAGCCGGCCATGCCGCGCTTGGAGCGCTGAGAGGTCACAATGACCATCTTGCCGCGCTTGGTGTTGTCAGCCTCGTACTGAGCCACCATCTGATGGGCAACGTACTTGGTCACGATGTACACGCTCTTGCAGTCGGCGTCCATAATGTACTGCCAGTCGGCAACGGACTGCTCCAGCACGTTCTGGGGCTTGTTGTAGCCGTGGGAGACAGCCAGGATGTCGATGCAGCCGTACTGAGCCACGCAGGCCTTCACCAGAGCGTCCACGTCCTCCTCCTTGGCGGGATCGGCCACGAAGTAGGCGCAGTCAATGCCTTCGGCCTTGAACTCCTCCTCCAGAGCCTTCAGCTTGGCGTCGTTGCGGCCGGTCATAAAGACCTTGGCGCCGGCGTAGCCGTAAGCCTTGGCCAGCACGCAGCCCAGAGCGCCGGTAGCGCCGGTGACCAGGGCAACCTTGCCCTTGACGGAGAACATATGCTCAACAAAATCCTTATTCACAGGAACCATGGTGATTTCCTCCTTATAATCTGTGGGTGAGCCGGAATCAGGCGTTGGGGTAGTTGATGATGACCAGCATACGGGCGGGCAGGTTGCTCTCGTTCATCAGGCCCCGGCCCTCGTTGGGGGGGAAGGAGATGGACTCATCCTTGTGGATGACGTACTTCTTGCCGTCCTTATCGGTAACGGTCATCTCGCCCTCCAGGACGTAGTAGACCTTCTCCAGCGGGTTGTCCTCGTAAGCCCACTCAGCGCCGCCGCCAGGCAGAAAGGTGGAAACGCCCACCCAGAACTTCTCGGCGCCAGTCTCTTCCTTGCCGTGAATGCGCATGGCCACCATGTTGAAATGACCGGCAGCCTCGTAAGACTTGAGCTCCTCAACAGTACGCTTGACCATTTGAAATCCGCTCCTTTTAGCTGTTTTAGATGTGTTTTGTGTCTTTGCCAGGCCCTTTGGCCTGGCACTTTGTCTGGTCATAGTGTAGCTATAGGGTGGCTTTTGTGCAATACGCACAATTTTGTAAGTAGGTAACTTGCTGGTTTGCACCCACCGAATGGTAAGTATGAGAAAGTCGTAAAATTGGACAAAAGAAAAGGGAATAGAATGTGCAAAAACGCTAAAATAGATGAGGGAATAGAGGGCAGTTGGCAAAGATGCACAATTTCTTTGTTAAAATTTTGGCATGGCCCACCCGGAAGTACGGACTGCTGTCTTGTGGTAAACTGGCGGCTGTGTTATCATGATACCAATGGAGCCAAAACGGCTCCCCTGCGTAAATCCGGGAAGAGAAAGAGGTAACTGCTTGTGTGGAACGATCATTTTGACACACCGACAAATCCCTACCACTATGTGCTGCACTGCATCGGCGGGAAGTGGAAGATGACCATCCTCCATGAGATCCACACCTACGGGAGCATTCGCTTCAACCAGACGCTGAAGGCTCTGCCCATTTCCGAGAAAGTGTTCAGCCAGCAGCTGAGGGAGCTGGTGGAGGCGGGACTGATCCGCCGCATCTCCTATGACACCATTCCGCCCAAGGTGGAGTATGTGCTTACCCCCAGCGGAGAGCAGCTTATCCCCGCGCTGGACGCCCTGTATATCTGGAGCATCCGGCAGATGGATGAACGGGGCATCCCCATCGATTCCGATGCCTTTGTGGTTCATACCTCCAGCAAATATGTGGAGGAACTTCAGGATATTATGGCGGCCAACGATTTTGACCCGGAGCGAAAGCGCCAGAGGCGCGACCGGAGCTGAGCAGACCAACCAGTTGATAAAAACCCTGCCGAAACCGGCCCTTTCCGGTATTTGGCAGGGTTTTGTTTCTCCTGGCCTGGGAGACGTTGCAATTGGGACTGGTTTGGGGTATCATATTTGCTAGAAAACGATCCTGAGCGAAGGAGGCGCGTAATATGCGCGATGGATTTATAAAAGTAGCCGCCGGCACCCCCAAGATCCGGGTGGCCGACTGCCGGTATAACGCGGAGCAGATCTTTACCCTCATGCGGGAGGCAGACAAGCAGGGCGTGAAGGTGCTTGCCCTGCCTGAGCTGTGCCTCACCGGCTACACCTGCGCCGACCTGTTCCTCCAGCCCACCCTGCTGAGAGGGGCGGAGGAGGGCCTGGCCACCATCCTGGAGGCCACCAAGAATTTGGATATGGTGACCGCCGTAGGCCTGCCCGTATGGAATAAATGGGACAATAAACTGTATAATTGTGCTGCTGTAATACAGAATGGAGAGATTTTGGGCCTGGTACCCAAGACCTATCTGCCCAACTACGGGGAATTTTACGAGCAGCGGTGGTTCGCCTCGGGGGCGGGGGTGGAAACCACCATCCCCCTGTGCGGACAGGAGGTTTCCTTGTCGAATACCGACCTGTTTGCATGCAATGACATGCCCAATCTGGTGATTGGTGTGGAGATCTGTGAGGATCTGTGGGCGTCCGAGCCCCCTTCCATCCGCCTGGCCCGGGCGGGGGCCACCCTCATTCTAAACCTGTCGGCCTCCAATGAGCTGGCGGGCAAGGCGGCCTACCGCCGGGGCCTGGTGTCCGGCCAGAGCGGCCGCCTGGTGTGCGGCTATGTCTATGCCAATGCCGGAGAGGGTGAGTCCACCACCGACCTGGTCTTTGCCGGTCACAACATTGTGGCGGAGAATGGCACCATCCTGGCCGAGCGCCGGTTTGCCACCGGCCTTACCATCAGCGAGATCGACGTGGACCGGCTGGTCTACGAGCGGCAGCGGATGAATACCTATCGGGCCGATCCCTCCCAGGAGTGTTGGCGGGTGGCCTTTGATCTGCCTGTGTCCGACACCCGGCTCACCCGGCCGGTGGCCCCCATGCCTTTTGTACCCCAGGACCAGAGCGACCGGGCGGAGCGGTGCAACGAGATCCTCTATACCGCCGCCCTGGGCCTGAAGAAGCGGCTGGAGCACACCCACGCCAAGACGGCGGTGGTGGGCCTGTCCGGCGGCCTGGACTCCACCCTGGCGGTGCTCATCACGGCGGTATCCATGGAGATGCTGGACCGTCCGGCCAGCGATATCATCGCGGTGACCATGCCCTGCTTCGGCACCACCGACCGCACCAAGTCCAATGCGGTGCTGTTGGCCGAGCGGCTGGGCTGCACCCTCAAGACCATCGACATCGGGGAGGCGGTGCGCCGCCACTTCAAGGACATCGGCCAGTCCATGGAGGACCACGACGTCACCTTTGAGAACGGTCAGGCCAGAGAGCGCACCCAGGTGCTCATGGACATCGCCAACCAGACCGGGGGTCTGGTCATCGGCACCGGCGACCTCTCCGAGCTGGCCCTGGGCTGGTGTACCTACAACGGCGACCACATGAGCAACTACGCCGTCAACGCGGGTATCCCCAAGACTCTGGTGCGCCATCTGGTCAGCTTCATCTCCAACGACAAGGAGGCGGAGGACCCCCAGTTGTCCACCGTGCTGGCCGATATTCTGGACACCCCCGTATCCCCCGAGCTGCTCCCCGCCATCGAGGGGCAGATCGCCCAAAAGACCGAGGACCTGGTGGGGCCCTATGAGCTCCACGATTTCTACCTCTACTACGCCGTCCGCTGGGGCTTTGGGCCCCGGAAGGTACTGCGGCTGGCGGAGCAGGCCATGGGCAAGCGGTATGACCGGGCAACCCTCCTCAAGTGGCTGAAAAACTTCTACGGCCGGTTCTTCTCCCAGCAGTTCAAGCGCTCCTGCCTGCCCGACGGTCCCAAGGTGGGCTCGGTGGCCCTGTCTCCCCGGGGCGACTGGAGGATGCCAAGCGATGCTGTGGCCTCCCTCTGGCTGGAGGAGCTGGAGGGGCTGGAGTAAGGTGGACCTCTGTTTCAAACTGTTCTGGACCTTCGCTAAAATCGGCGTCTGTACCTTTGGTGGAGGCTATGCCATGCTGCCCATCCTCCAGCGGGAGCTGGTGGAGAAGCGGGGGTGGACCACCGAGGCGGAACTGTCTGACTACTTTGCCATCGGTCAGTGTACCCCTGGCATTATCGCCGTCAATACCGCCACCTTTGTGGGCCATAAATTGAAAGGTCCGGTGGGAGGAGTGACAGCCACCCTGGGGCTGGTGTTTCCCTGCCTGGTCATCATCATGCTCATTGCGGCCTTTTTGCAAAACTTTGCCCAGCTGCCGGTGGTGATCCACGCTTTCAACGGTGTGCGGGCCTGCGTGTGTGCCCTCATCCTGTCCAGCGTGCTCAAGCTGCGCAAGAGCACCGTGGTGGATGTGCCCACCGTGATCATCTTTGTGGCGGTGGCCGTTCTGGCCGTGGTGGGCAACGTTGTGACCTTCCCTGCCGGCACTGCGCTGGCGGCGGTAATGGGCTTTGTAACCTCCCCCATCGTGCTGGTGGTACTGGCCGGAGTGGCCGGACTGTGCGTCCGCTCCGCCATGGGAGGGCGGAAAGCATGATCTACCTTCAGCTGTTTTTTGAATTTTTCAAGGCGGGCCTGTTCGCCATCGGCGGGGGCCTGGCCACCATTCCCTTCCTCACCGACATCGGTGCCCGCACAGGCTGGTTTACCGCCGGAGATCTGGCCAACATGATTGCCATTTCTGAGTCCACCCCCGGTCCCATGGGGGTGAATATGGCCACCTATGTGGGATTCCACACCGGCGGCATTCCGGGCGGCATCATCGCCACCCTTGGGCTGGTGTGTCCCTCCATCATCGTCATCCTCATCATTGCCGGATTCCTGAAAAAATTCCGGGAGAGCCGGAGGGTGGACGCGGTGTTTTACGGCATCCGCCCGGCTTCCACCGCCCTCATTACGGCGGCCCTGGTGGAGGTGTGCGCCATTGCCCTGGTGAATACCGGCGCCGCCTTCGGCACGGCGGACTTCGTCCGGTGGAAGGGGATCCTTCTGGCGGCGGCGGTCTTTGCCTGCCTCCAGGTTAAACCTCTGAAAAAGCTCCACCCCATCGTGTTTATTGCCGCCTCGGCGGTGGTGGGGGTCGTGTTCCAATTTTAACATCAAAGGAAAGCGGGGGCTGCTGCGCCCTGGTGCAGCAGCCCCCGCTTTACAGGAGAACTGATATGCGTATTGCCAATGTGGTGTCCGACTCCATTGTGGACGGTCCCGGCCTGCGGTTCACCGTCTTTACCCAGGGCTGTCCCCACAGCTGCCCCGGCTGCCACAACCCGGAGACCCATGATCCCGCCGGAGGGCGGGCGGTGGCGGTGGAGGAGCTGGCGGAACAGATGCTGTCCAACCCCCTCACCGACGGGCTCACCCTCTCCGGTGGGGAGCCCTTTGATCAGGCGGGGGAGTGCGCCGCCCTGGCCGCCCGGGCCAGAGAGCGGGGCCTCAATGTGTGGGCCTATACCGGCTATCTCTACGAAAACCTGCTGGAGAAAGAAAACCCGGATGTGCTGGCCCTGCTGGAGCAGGTGGACGTGCTGGTGGACGGGCCCTTTGTGGAAAACCTCAAGTCCTACGACGCCCTGTTCCGGGGGAGCACCAACCAGCGGCTCATCGACGTGCCCAAAAGCCGGGCGGCGGGGGCGGTGGTGCTGTGGAGCCGGCCTGATCCCCTGGCCCACTTCACCCGGCCGGAGTCATAGGGCTCCGCTCTGGCGCAGTCCGGCCCCGGTGCGTACTCCCAGCAGGAAGGCGTGGGCGGCGGCGAAAGCCACCACCGCGTCCACGTCCTTTTGGGTCTCCGCAGTCTGGTTGCTCTGGCACAGAGACTGACGGAAGACGTCCCCGTCGTCCCTGCTCTGGCGGTCCAGATAGGGCTTGATGTATCCCTCATAGAGGAACGTCAGAAAGTCGCTCATAACACCACCTCCAATGTTGTGTTTATTATACACCACATAAAATGTCATGTCAAGGGAGCAGTGCCGCTATGGAAAAAATTATGGAGGCCTTTGGAACACGGCTCAAAGAGCTGCGGAAAGAAAAGCATAAGACTCAGGTGGAAATGGCAAAGCTGCTGGAGTGTACCGACCGGCATTATCAGAGGATGGAGTACGGGTATATCAATGTGCCTTCTCTGACGCTGATCCGGTTGGCTGACTACTTTGGCGTGACCACCGACTACCTGCTGGGACGAGAGGGCTGATATGACCAAAGAGATCGAACTGGAGACCTGGGCCCGAAAGGAACACTATGCCTTTTTCGCCCCCATGTCCCACCCCTTTTACAGCCTGACCTTCCCGGTGGATGTGACGGCGCTCCGGCGGCGGTGCAAACGGGAGGGGCTGTCCTTTTATGCCGCTATGGTCTTTGGGGTGACCAAGGCCATGGAGGGGGTGGAGGCCTTCCTCTACAAAGACCGCAACGGCAGGATCGTGCGTCATGACCGGCTGGTGCCCAGCTTCACCGACCTGAAGGAGGGGAGTGACCTCTTCCACATTGTCACCCTGGAGGCGGGGGAGGATCTGACCGACTTCTGCCGCCGGGCCAAGGCGGCCTCGGCGGCCCAGACGGAATTGATCACCGCCGGGCCCTGGGAAGAGGATGAACTGATCTACTTTACCTGCCTGCCCTGGTTTCCCATTACCGCCCTGACCAACGAGCGGGATGTGGTGCCCTGGGACTCGGTGCCCCGGGTGAGCTGGGGCCGCTGGGAGGAGCGGGGGGACAGGACCGTGCTCAGCCTCAGCCTGGAGCTGAACCACCGCCTGCTGGACGGCGTCCATGTGGGACGCTTCCATCAGGCGCTCTGTGATTGGATGGAGACGCTATGACCTTATCGGATTTCCGGGCCCGCTGGGCGGGCCATGTGCCTGGGATACAGGATATCAAGCAGCAGTACGCCGTACTGGTCCCTCTGGTGGAGGGGCCGGAGGGGCCCAGCCTGCTCTTTGAAGTGCGGGCCAGTACATTGGCCCGTCAGCCCGGGGAGGTGTGTTTTCCCGGCGGCAGGGTGGAGCCGGGGGAGGAACCCCGGGACTGCGCCCTGCGGGAGACCTTTGAGGAGTTGGCGATCCCGCCCCATGAGGTGGAGGTCATTGCCCCTCTGGATCTGCTGGTGCAGCAGGGGAAGTTTGTGATGCACCCCTTTTTGGGTGTTGTGAGCCCGGTGGGAATGGCCGCCATGACCCCCAGCCCCGCCGAGGTGGAGAGCGCCTTTCTGGTGCCGGTGGCCTGGTTCCGGGACCACCCGCCCCAGGTCTACTCCTACGAGCTCAAGCCCCAGGTGGCGGCGGATTTTCCCTATGACAGCATCGGCTTTCCCCGGGGCTACCGCTGGCGCAGCGGAGAGACCACCGTGCCTGTCTACTCCTGGCCGGAGCGGCCCATCTGGGGTCTCACCGGCCGCATTGTCCGCCACCTGATGGAGGAAATGGCATGAGAGCGCCGGAGCAGCTGGGGCCTTACCGCTATGAGCAGTCGGATACCTGCTTCCCCCTGGGGCAGGACAGTCTGGCCCTGGCCGCTTTTGCTACCCTGCGGCGGGGAGATCGGGTGTGCGACCTGGGCTGCGGCGGGGGAGCCCTGCTTCTGCTGCTGGCTGGGCGGCAATCCACATTGGCCTTGTCCGGTGTGGAAATCTCCCCCGAGGACAGCGCCCTTGCCCGCAAAAATCTGGCGGAAAACGGCCTTGCGGGGGAAATCTATACCGGCGACGTCCGCCGAGTGTGCAAAACCCTGCCGGCGGGAGGTTTCTCGCTGGTGATCTCCAACCCGCCCTATTTCAAGGCAGGCAGTGGGGGAGACGGCGGAGCGGCCCGTATGGAGGAGACCACTCTGACGCAATGGTGCGCCGCCGCCGGACGGCTGGTGAAAAACGGCGGGCGGTTTGCCCTGGTCCACCGGCCGGAACGTCTGGCGGAACTCTTTGCCGCCCTACAGGGCTGCGGCCTGGAGCCCAAGCGGCTCCAGCTGATCCAGCATGACACCGATATGCCCCCCTCTGCCGTTCTGGTAGAGGCGGTGCGCCAGGGCAGACCGGGACTGGAGGTTCTGCCCACACGACTGATGAACCGGAGGTAATTCTATGACCGGCATTTTATATCTGGTACCCACCCCCATCGGCAATCTGGGGGACATTTCCCAGCGCATTGCGGACACTTTGGAGGCGGTGGACTTTATTGCTGCCGAGGATACCCGGGTGACTCTCAAGCTGCTCAACCACCTGGGGCTGAAAAAGCCTCTCATCTCCTACTACCGCCATAACACTGAGGCGGGGGGACAGGCGGTGCTGGGCCGCCTGCTGGCGGGGGAGAGCTGCGCCCTGGTTACCGACGCGGGCACCCCGGCGGTGTCTGATCCCGGCGAGGATCTGGTGCGTCTGTGTGCCCAGAGCGGGGTGGAGGTGGTGGCCATTCCCGGCCCCTGCGCCCTCATCACCGCCCTGTCGGTGTCCGGCCTGCCCACTGGTCGCTTTACCTTTGAGGGCTTTCTGGCTATGAACAAGAAAAACCGCCGCGCCCACCTGGAGGAACTCCGGCAGGAACGGCGGACCATGATCTTCTATGAGGCCCCCCACAAACTGACCGCCACCCTGGCCGACCTGGCGGAGGCCTTTGGGCCGGACCGGCGGATCTCCCTGTGCCGGGAGCTGACCAAGCTCCACGAGGAGGTGCGCCGCACCACTCTGGAGGAGGCTATGGCATGGTATGAGGAAAACCCGCCACGGGGCGAGTTTGTCCTGGTGGTGGAGGGGGCGGCGGAGAGTGCCAAAGAAACCCCCACCCTTGAGCAGGGGTTGGAGCGGGTGTCCCAGCTGCGGGCGGAGGGACTGTCCCTGAAGGATGCCGCCCGTCAGGCCGCCAAGGAGACCGGTTTGCCCAAGAACGAGCTGTACGGAAGAGCCATGAATGAAAAAACGGTGTTATGCTAATGAGGGGAATTGAATATTACAAAACGTATATTTTTGGCCTGTTCCCCAAATGTTGAAACGGCAAAAAAACAGTCGAATCACCGGGGAAAGAGGGAAAAAGATGGGAAAAAACAGCACAAAATTGCAGGATTCGTTTAACCTGTGTTAATTGCATAATTATTAGTAGTAATGGAAAAAGAAAGGGGCTCCCCGGCGAAAACGCCAGAGGAGTCCCTCTTTCTTTCAACTTGAATCACTTCAGCTGGAGCTCACGAATGCAGTTGGTACAGACGTTCTTGCCCTTGAAGTTGATGACATCCTTCGCATCGTCGCAGAAAATGCAGGCAGGCTGATACTTTTTCAGCACAATGGAAGCGCCGTCCACATAAATCTCCAGAGAGTCCTTCTCGGCGATATCCAGCGTGCGGCGAAGTTCGATGGGCAGGACGATGCGGCCCAGCTCATCTACCTTACGTACGATTCCGGTTGACTTCATAAATGCTACTTCCTTTCCCTATTAGCTTCCAATTATTCCCTTCATTAACTAGAAACTGACACAATTATAACACAACGTATTGTTCTGTCAAGCAATGTTACAAAAACTTCATATATTATCTGCCATTTTTCGCCCTGAGATTGGGTATCTTTTCCGAAGCTGGATCGTATAGATAGCCTGAGCTGGAAATTTGGACAGGGAAAGGGGCGGACGGCCATGGCAATGGCGGCAATTTGGACGGGCATGGTGGTGATCTCCATCTTGTGTGGGCTGGCCACAGGGAATGGTCCGGCGGTGGGTGCGGCGGCTCTGGAGGGAGCCGGGGCGGCGGTGGATCTCTGCCTGGCCATGGCGGGGGTGCTCTGTCTGTGGATGGGGGTCATGGAGATCATGAAGCGCTCCGGACTGTCCGCAGGACTGTCCCGGCTGCTGCGTCCTCTGCTGAGGCGGCTCTACCCGGAGTTTGCCCGGGACCGTGAGGTAATGGACTGTATTTCCGCCAATGTGTCGGCCAATCTGCTGGGGCTGGGCAATGCCGCCACCCCTTTGGGCATTCAGGCTGCCCAGAAGATGAGCCGCCGCAGGCCGGGGGTGGCCTGCGACGGGATGTGCATGCTGGTGGTGTGCAACACCGCCTCCATCCAGCTGATTCCCACTACTGTGGCGGGGGTACGGCTGGCCGCCGGGTGTGAGACCCCCTTTGATATCCTGCCGGCGGTGTGGCTGGCCTCCGCCATTTCGGTGTGCGTGGGCATCCTGGCGGCCAAGGTGCTGGCCCGGATGTGGAGGGACTGAGTATGGATACCTTTTTTACCATGCTGGTGCCCCTCATTATTGGAGTGGTGGCCCTGTGGGGCATGGCCCGGAAGGTGGACGTGTACAGTGCCCTGCTCTCGGGGGCCGGGGAGGGGCTGAGCGTGCTCATCCGTATCGTTCCGGCCCTGGTGGGGCTGTTGACGGCGGTCTATATGCTGCGGGCGTCGGGCGCTCTGGAGCTGGCCGCCGATGCTTTGGCTCCCTTGCTCACTGCCGTGGGCATTCCGCCGGAGACGGTGGGCCTGATGCTGGTGCGGCCGGTGAGCGGCTCCGCCGCGCTGGGGGTTGGAGCAGAACTCATCTCCACCTACGGGCCCGACTCGGAGATCGGCCGTACCGCCGCCGTTATGCTGGGCTCCACCGAGACCACCTTTTATACCATCGCCGTGTACTTCGGCGCGGCGGGTATTATCAAGACCCGCTATGCGGTTCCTGCCGCTCTGTGCGCCGACCTGGCAGGCTTTCTGGCCGCCGCCTGGGCGGTGCGGCTGATCTTTTGAGATATAAAGGAAACCGGGACCCGCTGCTTGAGCAGCGGGTCCCGGTCTGTTACAGGGAAAAATCTTCGTCCTTCAGTTTATCCAAATCCAGCGTTACCGGCGGAGTAGGGACCCGCTTCAGCGGATCATACCGAAAGGCCCGGCAGCTGCCGCCGGGAGAGACCACACCCTTCTTGACACAGAGGATCTGCTCCTCGTCCAGCTTGGTGCCCCGCTGACAGTAGCAGCAGCGGGGTTCGATGTCCTTTTGGAACAGCATGGAATCCCTCCTGTCCTTGTATAAATTCAGTAAGTATCATTATATCACGGGCTTGCGGCGTTTGCCAAGGCTTTTTCGTGAACCCAGGGCCGCCGCCAGCAGAAAGAACAGAAAGATCATCCAGGCGGCCAGGATAGAGGCGGTAAGGGCCCCGTGAAACTCCATACCGGCGATGCCGGCTACCTGATCGGCCAGGTAGTTGGAGACGGGAGCGCCCAGGGGGACGAAATGGACCAGTACACTGATAAACAGGGCGGACAGGCCGCCGTGGAGCAGCTTGCCTACCAGGTAGGTGCCCACCGACAGGCCGCTGCCTCCGATGAAGGAGAGCACCTGGCAGTGGACCGAGATACCTGCCCAGCCCAGCATAAAGGCGGCCATGGCCAACCGGCTGCTGAGGGCTCCTCCCTCCGACAGGGTGGACACCCCGGAGGAGATCTCCAGCGCGCCGGTAAGCAGCCGTTGGGCCCATTCCGGCGTCAGGCCGAAGGGAGCCAGCACGGTGCCCAGCGCCTGGGCCAGGCCGGGCAAAAAGCCGGAGCGGATGAGCAGCTGGATGACCACCGTAAAGAACACCACAAAGGCGCAGATATTTAAGGTAGAGAGAAAGGCGCTTTTCACCGAGCCGGTAAAGGCGGTGGAAAAGCGCTGGGCCTGAAACTGGGGCGCGGGACGGATGGATTTTCCTCTGCCGCTGTCCTCGCCGGCCTTGTAGAAACGAAAGAGCAGCCCTACACATACCGAGGCCAGGGCGTGGGCCAGGTAGAGCAGCACCCCCACCGTGCTGCTGGCAAAGATGCCCGCTCCCACAACCCCCAGGATAAAGGCGGGGCCGGAGTTGTTGCAGAAGGCCAGCAGCCGCTCTGCCTCGGTGCGGGTGCACATCCCCTTCTCATAGAGGCTGATGGCGGTCTTGGCTCCCACCGGATAGCCCCCCACAAAGCCCAGGGCGAAGGCGGAGGCACAGGCTCCGCTGACGTGGAACAGGGGGCGCATAAGCCCCTCCAGCAGCCGGCCCAGATAGCGGGCCAGGCCCAGCTCCACCACCAGGGAGGACAGCACAAAAAAGGGGAAAAGCGAGGGGATGATGACGTTGTAGCACAGCTGGAGGCCGGTCCGGGCCGCCTCCATGGAAGGCTTGGGATAGAGCATCAGCGCCAGGGTGGCGCATAAGAGAACCAGGCCCAGGATCAGGTCGCGGACTCTGGCTTTGGACAGCAGCCGGGACATGGCACACACCTCCTTCACAGATGGGTATGCGCCATAGGGCAAAAAGTTGCCTGTCCACCTCAGCCGGTGCGGAACACATGGCTGAAGAGGGTGTAATCCTGTTCCAGCCTGGACAGCAGGGGATAGGCGCCCCGGTGGAGGACCCAGTCAATGACCACGCCCCGGAAGTGACGCAGGAGAAAGTCGGCGGTCCATTCCGCCGACCAGCCGGGCAGCAGGCCTCCCTCCGCCTCCGCCTGGCCCAGACAATTTGCCATGGCCCGGAGGGTAAACCGGCTGGAGTCCATGGAGGAAGTGTCGTCGGGGGAATCCAGCCGCCGCTGATAGTAGCGGGCCACCAGTTCCCACCCCAGGTTTTCCAGAAACTCCGCATAGTTGGTCATCAGCCGCCACAGGCGCTGGGCGGGAGGGTCCTCCTCATGGCCCGCCAGACACTGTTCCAGATAGGTGTCCAGGGGGGCAAAGCCCCGGGAGAGCAGGTCCTCCTTGGAGCGGAAGTGGTGGTAGAACGCCCCGGTGGTGATCCCAGCCTGTTGGCAGATCTCCCGGATGGATACCTTGTCAAAGCTCTGTTTCCGGGACAGGTCCATGGCGGCCTGCAAAATGGCCTGCTCAGTTTGCCTGGCCTGCTCTTTTCTGCGGGTCCGATAGTCCTCCATTGGCTTCCACCTCTTGACAGCGGCGGCTCTTTGCCGCTATAATTTAGATAGTCACATAACGACGTTATGTCAGTTTCACGATACTGATTATAGGGTAGGATGATCAACTTGTCAAACGTACAGAAGATCGCGCTGCTTACCGACTCCACCGCCGATCTGTCCCCCGCCATGCGGGAGGACAAGCCCATCTATACAGTACCCCTGAAGATCGTCTGCGACGACGGAGAATACTCCGACGGGGTGGATATCTTTGCTCAGGATGTGTATGACCGCCTCCATCGGGGGGAGCTGCCCCGCACCTCTCTGCCCGACGGCGGCAGCATCAGCGACACCCTGGACCGGATCAAGGCTGACGGCTATGAAAAGGTGCTGGCCGTGATGCTCTCCTCCGGGCTGTCGGGCACCTATAATATGGTGCGCCTCCAGGCAGAGACACGAAAGGACCTGGAGATTGCCGCGTTTGACTCCAAAAGCGGCTCTCTGGGTATGGGCAGCATGGTGCTCCAGCTGTGGGAGGATATCCAGGCCGGAATGGACTGGGAAACGCTGATCGCTCGACGGGTGCCCAGGCTGATCCAAAATACCTTCCCCTTCTTCTCGGTGGATACCCTGGAATACCTGAGCAAGGGCGGGCGGATCGGGAAGGTGGCCGCCTTTGCCGGTACCCTGCTGAGCATCAAGCCGGTGATCTCCTTTGCCTCCGACGGTCAGCTTCAGAGTGTGGCCAAGGTGCGGGGCCGCCGGCAGGTTCAGGACAAGATCCTGGAGCTGATGGAACAGCATATCCGGCCCGGTGTCCGGTACAATCTGGGCATTGCCAACGGGGGCGCGCCGGCGGAGATGGCGGAGTTTGCTATCCGGATGAAGGAGCGCTTCCCTGATGCTGTGCAGATGTGGGAGGGTGAGATCGACGCCACCCTCAGCGTCTATATCGGCGACGGCGTATTGGGAGGCTGCATCCAGATACTGGAGGATTGACGGCGTATTGCGCATGAGAACAAGGGCGCAGAGGTTTTATACCTCTGCGCCCTTTTCAGCCAGAAAAAAGACCTGCCGGCAGCAGGTCTTTTTATATGTGATTCAGGCCTCGTTCGGAGGACCCAGACGCTTGCGGATGTCCCGGCGGAGCAGGGTGTAGATCACCGAGGCAATGGGTACGCTGATCAGCACACCCACCAGGCCCAGCAGGCTGCCGCCCACTGTGACGGCGGCCAGTACCCAAATACCGGGCAGCCCAAGGGAGGTGCCCACCACCCGGGGGTAGATCACGTTGCCCTCCACCTGCTGGAGAATAATGAGGAAGATCACAAAAATGAAAGCCTTCAACGGGGAGACCATCAGCAGCAGAATGGCGGATACGATGGCGCCGATATAAGCGCCCGCAACCGGGATGAGGGCGGCGGCTCCCACCGTGACGCCGATGAGGGGGGCGTAGTCCGGCTGGATAAAGAGCATCCCTATGGTACAAAGGCTGCCCAGAATGCAGGCCTCGATACACTGGCCAGTGACGAATTTGGTAAAGGTAGCGGCGGTCAGGGAAACTATCTCCGAGATGGGACCGGCCACTTTACCGGGCACATAGGCCTGCAGCAGCCGCCGGCACTGACCCAGCAGCCTGTCCCGGCCGGAGAGCATGTAGATGGAAAAGACCAGGGCCAACACGCCGGTGACCAGAATGGAGACCAGACCGGTGGTGAACTCCACCAGCTGGGGACCAAGGCTGGAGAGGAACTTCAGCGCGTTGTTGAGCAGCCCTTCCAGGGTGGTGTTCAGACTGGACAGATCCAGCTGCTGAATATCCAGGTGCAGATACTCCAACAACTTATTAATGGAGTTCTGGGCGTTGGCGATGTATCCACCCAGATTGAGCACAAAGGTCTGGATGCTCTCCACCAGCTTGGGCAGCACGAAGGAGAATACCGCCACAACCAGAAGAATGAGGGCCAGATAGGAGGTAAGCACCGCCAGCGGGCGGGCCGCTCCCTGGGCGGGCGTCTTATCCAGGCCCCGACTGTACAGCCGGAAGAAAAACTGGCAGGGGCGGTTGAGGATAAAGGCCAGACAAAAGCCGATGATCAGCGGCTTGAAGACGGCCAGCAGGGTGCCCAGCGTGCCGCCGATCACGTCCAGACGGGCCAGGACCATGACCAGCAAGACTGCATATGTAATAATAAGCAAAATGCTTCGGAACAGTTTTTTATCCATGTTTGACCTCGATTTCTTTACAGAAATGTCTGCTGAATAAACCGCAGGGCGGTTTATTTCCGCGGCAGGTGCCGCGGAATGGAAGTAAAACGGCTGAGAACAGTCGTTTTTACTTCCATTCAGCCATTGCTGCAATGCGTATTTTCCTGGGCGCGCGGTTGCGCACCCAGGAAAGGTGCAAGGTTTTGGCGCAATCGCCCAGAAACCTTGCACTTGAACAAAGCCAATGCGCCTTGAAAGCCTTGGCTTTCAAAGGCTGTGGCTTTGTTCGGTACGTATTACAGTAACTGGTGACTTCACTATAGCACCCCCGCCGCATACCGTCAACGGGAAAGCGGGATCTTTAAAAAATTTTAATTAGCAGCCGAATCAAGGACTGGCGGAAGATTTTACTTGACAAACAAAGTGAGATTTCGTATAATCTAGTAAACAGATAGGAATTAAGTGAATTCCAGAAAGGAGCCACCTATGTCTGAACGATTTGTCTATGCTGATCATGCGGCTACCACTGCCGTTACCGATACTGCTCTTTCCGCTATGCTGCCTCATTTTACCAGAGACTATGGCAATCCCTCCAGTCTGTACCGCTTTGCTCAGGAGGGCAAGACCCATTTGGAGCAGGCCCGGGCCCAGGTGGCCGCCTGCCTGAATGCCAAGCCGGAGGAACTCTATTTTACCTCCGGTGGTACCGAGGCCGACAACTGGGCCCTGCGTGGAGTGGCTGAACTGATGGCCCTCAAGGGCAAAACCACCGGCCACATCATCACCACCGCCATTGAACACCACGCCATTCTCCATACCGCCCAGTGGCTGGAGAAGCGGGGCTATGAGGTGACCTATCTGCCGGTGGACGGGGACGGTCTGGTGGACCCCGCCGCCGTGGAACAGGCCATCCGTCCGGATACCATCCTCATCTCTGTTATGGCCGCCAACAACGAGATTGGCACCATCCAGCCCATTGCGGAGATCGGCGCCATTGCCCGAGCCCACAAGGTGTTGTTCCACACCGACGCCGTTCAGGCGGTGGGTCACATCCCGGTGGACGTGGAGGCGTGGAATGTGGACCTGCTCTCCCTGTCCGGCCATAAGTTCGGCGGACCCAAGGGGATCGGGGCCCTGTATATGAAAAAGCCCCTCCGGCTGCCCGCACTCATCCAGGGCGGCGGACAGGAGAAGGGCCGCCGCTCCGGCACCGAGAATGTACCCGGCGCCGCCGGTATGGCCGCCGCTTTGAAGGAGGCGGTGGACCACCTGCCTCAGGAATCCGCCCGGCTGTCCGCCCTGCGGGACAAGCTGATCGCCGGCCTGTCCGCGCTGCCCTATTCCCGCCGCACCGGCCACCCGGTGAAGCGGCTGCCCGGCACCGCCTCCTTTGTCTTTGAAGGTGTGGAGGGTGAGGCCCTGCTGCTCCATCTGGACGCCAAGGGGATCTGTGCCTCCTCCGGTTCCGCCTGCTCCTCCGCTTCTTTGGACCCCTCCCATGTGCTGCTGTCCATCGGCCTGCCCCACGCCATTGCCCATGGGTCCCTGCGGCTCTCCCTGGGAGCTGAGAATACCGAGGAGGACGTGGACTATATCCTGAAAGAAGTGCCCGCCGTGGTGGCCTACCTGCGGGAGATGTCCCCGGTATGGGACAAGGAAGCCCAGAAACCCACCTGGGAGCTGTAATTGGAAAGGAGCAACTGCAATGCTGTATTCAGATAAAGTGATGGACCATTTTGAGCATCCCCGCAATGTGGGAGAGATCGAGGGCGCCGATGGAGTAGGCCAGGTGGGCAACCCCAAGTGCGGCGACATCATGAAGATGTACCTGAAGATCGACGGCGACGTCATCACCGACGTCAAGTTCAAGACCTTCGGCTGCGGTTCCGCCATCGCCACCTCCTCCATGGCCACCGAGATGATCAAGGGCAAGACCATCTCCGAGGCCATGACTCTCACCAACGCCGCCGTGGCTGAGGCCCTGGACGGGCTGCCTGCCCACAAGATGCACTGTTCCGTGCTGGCGGAGGAGGCCATCAAGGCTGCTCTTGCCGACTACTATAAGAAGAAAGGAGAGCCGGTGCCCGAGTCCCTGAAGCTGCCCTGTGACTGTGAGGAGGGGCACTGCTGCTCTTCCTGCGGATAACGGAAAAGTCCTGCCGTGAAAACGGCAGGACTTCTTTTATGCGGGCGGGGGAAGCTGTGGCTCCGTCTCAACCTTGGGCGGCGGAGCCAGCTGGAAGGTGACGGTGGCCTTAAACAGATCGCCGTCGATGCTCAGATCAAACTGGCCGTGCTGCAGCTCGGTGAGGCTGCGGGCGATGGACAGTCCCAGGCCGGAGCCGTCGGTGGTGCGGGAGGTATCCCCACGGACAAAGCGTTCCATCAGCTGCTCAGGGGGGATGTTGAGCTGCTGCCGGGAGATGTTTTTCACCGAGAATACGGCGGCATTGTCCCGACGGGTGATCTCCAGATAGACCCGGGTGCCCTCCAGGGCGTACTTGTTGCAGTTGGACAGGAGGTTGTCGATGACCCGCCACAGGTGGTGACCATCCGCCATGATCCACACCTCTTCCTCCGGATAGAGGGTGACCACGGCCAGATTGCTCTGGGCAAATCGCTCCTCGAATTCTCCCAGGGCCTGCCGGACCAGCTGTACCATGCCCAGCCGCTCCAGGTGGACGGGGAGGGTGCCGGTGGAGGCTTTGGAGGCCTCCACCAGATCCTCGGTCAGCTTTTTCAGCCGCTGGCTTTTCCGGGTGAGTACCTCGATGTAGGACTGGACCTGGGGATCGTCAATGGGCTGCTTCTTCAGCAGGTCCACATAGTTGATGATGGAGGTCAGGGGAGTTTTCAGATCGTGGGATACGTTTGTGATAAGCTCCGCCCGGAAACGCTCGCTGCGGATGCGCTCATCCACCGCCTGGCTGATGGTGTCGCCCAGATCGTTGAGCTGCTTGGCGTGCTGGGCCAGGTCGTGGTACAGGCCCCTGGTGTCGATCTTGAAGCTGGGATCACCGCCCAGGATATGGTCGGCGCCCTGGCGGACCCGGTGCCACTGGATGGCCCACCGGCACAGCAGCCACAATACCAGCCCCTGGTAGACCGGAATCAACACCACGGTAAGGCCGGTGAGAACGGTGCCCACCAGATAGAGCAGAAAGAGAATGATGATCCGCCCGGTGAGGGGCCAGCTGTGGGCCGCGTTGCGAAGAGCACGGCCCAGCACCTGGATCAGGCGCCAGACAAGCGTGTTGCTCCACAGGGTTTTGGTGCGGAGACGGGTCACAAAGGTAAGCAGGAAAGAGAGAAAACAAAGGCCTATTCCGCTGGAGATGAGGGCAAGTCCCACCACCACGTCGGTAGAGGGGCCGTTGGCGTTGAGGGCGACGGCCATGGGATCGCCTCCGGCCAGCAGCAGAATGATGGTCCAGATATCCAGCAGCACCAGCAGATCCATGGGGATGCGGTCGAAGCGGCTCAGGGTGACATCCTCCCTGCCCGGCCGGAGGCCCACCACCCGGCACAGAAAGACGCAGGTCAGCACGCAGGACACATCCAGCACCACAGTGAGCACCGCCAGAGCGGGCAGATACCGGGCGTACTCGCTGAAATCCTGAGAGCTGTCCCAGAATTCGTCGTGGACCGACAGGGGATAGGCCACGCCGTATTCCACAGCCAGTTCCATATAGAGCAGGCGGCTGTCCTGAGCCTGGTTATAGTCCCAGGAGTTTCCGTTGAAGGTGTAGCCGTACTGGGCGGCCGTGGCGGCGTCATTAGGGGTGAGCAGCTGCTCGGCGCCGTCGTCCAGCACCACATAGAGCAGATAGAACTGCTTTTCTCCGTTCCAGACGAAGTAGTCTTTCCGGCGCTCGCCGCCATCGTTGTAGGTCACGTCGATGGAATCCCGCAGGACGGTATGGACACTGCTCTCCACCGTTTTGCCGTCCTCCAGATTGGAGTAGACCAGTGCGCCGCTGTCGTTGCGCCGGATGGTAAAGCAGAAATTGGTGCGGCTGCTGTCCAGGGCGTAGTTCAGGTCGCCGAGGCGCTGCTGATCCAGGTAGGACAGTGGGGCCTCCCAGGCCTGATACTGGAGCAGCCGGGCCAGCTCCTCCACCTGTATCATGCGGTTGTTCATGTATTGGAAACAGGAGTTGCTGGAGTAGTAGCCCACGCCGGTCCACAGGGTATCCCACTGGGAGAGGATGAACAGGGTGGCCCAGAAGCCGCCGACGCCGGTGCCCAGGGCCAGCAGGAAGGCGATCACCTTTACCGCCAGCCGGGTTCCCAGTTTTTTCATGGTGGTTCCCCTCCTTTTGAACAGGTCAGAGCTTTTCCATCTTGTAGCCCAGGCCCCACACCACCTTAATGTATCTGGGGTTGGCCGGATCGATCTCAATTTTTTCTCTCAGGTGGCGGATGTGGACCGCCACGGTATTTTCCGAACCCAGAGAGGGGTCGTTCCACACCAGCTCGTAGATCTGGCTGGTGGAAAAGACCCGGCCTGGATTTTTCAGCAGCAAAAGGAGAATGTTATACTCCAGCGGAGTCAGGTTCACCCGTTCTCCGTCCACAGTTACCGACTTGGCATTGTCATCCAGTGCGATGCCGCCGTTGGTAAGCAGCTGGGGGTTCTCGCCTGTGCCGCTTTTGCCGCCCAGGCTGGTGTACCGGCGCAGCTGGCTCTTCACCCGGGCGATGACCTCGATGGGATTAAAGGGTTTGGTAATGTAGTCGTCGGCGCCGATATTCAGTCCCAGGACCTTGTCGGCATCCTCGCTCCTGGCCGTGAGCAGGATGATGGGGACGTTGCATTTTTCCCGCAGCTTGGCGGTGGCCCGGATACCGTCCAGACCGGGCATCATAATGTCCATCAGAATGAGATCTACCTGCTGGGCCTCCACGGCACGGATGGCCTCCAACCCGTCATAGGCCTTGACGGTGCGGTAACCCTCGCTGGTCAGATAGATATCCAGGGCGGAGACGATGTCATGGTCGTCATCACAGACGAGAATAGTATACATAAGCTCACCTCGTGTACAGTTAAAAGTAGCAGACGTCTTTTAAGAGCGGGGGCGGAAATCTCTTAAGAACCTTTTAAGAGCGTTCAAGCCAACAGGCGTGATATCTTATTGTACCTCCAACCACCGACAAAAGCAAATACAGGGGGAAAGCCGGCTCCCTTTTTAAAATGAAAAGGGAAAAATGAAAGAAATGGCATTGTGAACGAATGAGACTTGCGAATCCAAGACCCGCCGGATATAATGACAAATAAGGACACGCGGCGTCCCTGCCGTGCCGTAAAGCGACCGGTAGGGCTCGCCGTCTTTTTGCGACTGTGGAAGGAGGCGGGGAACATGAAGCTCCGGATGGAGGAAGGGGACGCATGGGCGCTGCTTGCCCGTCTGCTCCGGGAGGAGTTTGGGTGGACGGAGCTGCCCCGGGTCGCTTATATGGAGTGGGGGAAGCCTTGGTTTCCGGATATACCCGGCCTGCACTTTAACCTGAGCCACAGCGGCAGCCTGGCCCTGTGCGGCGCAGGCGCGGCTCCTCTGGGTGTGGATGTGGAGCGGGTGCGTCCTCGGCGGGCGGGACTGGCCCGTTACGTGCTCTCGGAGGAGGAATTTGCCTGGTTCCAGGGCCGGGGTGAGGACTGGGGAAGCCTGTATACCCTGTGGACCCTGAAGGAGGCCAAGGTAAAATGCCTGGGAACTGGCCTGCGGCAGCCCCCCCGCACCATTGCGGTGCCTCTGCTGGAGCCGGGCCAGACAGGGGAACAGGACGGCCTGTGCTTTGGGGCCTATGCCGGTCCGGACTGGCGGGCGGCGGTGTGTACCGCTGGAGAAGAGCCTCTGCCCCTTGAGGTCTGGGCGGAAAAGTGACAATCTGTTTCTTTTTCTTAATATCTTTTTAAGAAACAGGCTCTGATTTTCTAAAAAAACGCCCGCTATACTTGACCATGAGAAAGAGTATCGTGAGGAGGGAGCTGCGTGAATATCCTGATCGTAACGGGTAAGTTCGGTATGGGTCACTGGTCGGCCTCCATGTCCCTGCGTCAGCAGCTGCTGCGGGCTTTTCCTGAGGCACAGGTGGAGGTTATGGATCTGATTGCCTATACCAGCCACAATTCCGAGTCCATGTACAAGTGGTTCAACGTCCTGGTGACCCGGGGCAGCGGACTGTTTAACCTTTATTATAAGTTTACCCAGAATAAGGATTCCGACGAACGGCCGCTGAACGACGAGCAGTGCCCTGACCGGGTGGAGGAACTTTTCGAGCCCAAGCGACCCGATGTGATCATTGCCACCCATCCCATCTGTGCCCGTATGGTGGCCCGCTGGAAAGGGGAGACAGGGAGCGATCTGCCTCTGGTGACCTGCGTCACCGACCTGACCAGCCATTCCGAGTGGATCCACCGTGCCACCGATTGCTATCTGGTGGGTACCGAGGAGATCAGGGAGCGGCTGGTGGCCAAGGGAGTCAACCGTGATATCATCTACGTCACCGGTATCCCCGTCCGGGCGGAATTCAAGATGCCTGTTCACCGGGGGGACCGGCAGGAGCGCAATCTGCTCATTATGGGCGGCGGCCTGGGTATGATGCCCCGGAAGGATTCCTTCTATGAGGCGCTGGACACCCTGCCCGGCGTACATACCACTATCATTACCGGCCGCAACCAGAAGCTGTACGACCGGCTGGCGGGCAAGTATGAGAATATTCAGGTGATCGGCTTTACCGACCGGGTTTACGAGTATATGGCCTGGGCCGATCTGGTGCTCACCAAGCCCGGCGGCATCACCATGTTTGAGAGCATTTTCTCCGAACTGCCCATCCTGGCCTGGGAGCCCTTCCTGGAGCAGGAGAAGAACAACGCCCGTTTTCTGGTGAAGCGGGGCTTGGGCCGGGTGGCGGCCAAGGAGCCCGATGAGTGCCTGACGGCCATTCGGGAGCTGATTTATGACGACTATACACTTTCTGATATGTCGGCCAAAATGCACGCATTGAAGGAACAGCTGGAGCAGGAGAGTCTGACCCATATCCTGGCTCAGCTGACCGCGGGAAGAGGGGTGTGCGCCTGATGGACAAACGGAAGAGCTTGGTCGGTATCGGGCTGATCCTGGCCCTCATGGCCTTTACCGGCTATATGCTGCTCCGGGATATGTCCTTCTCGCGGCTGGCTGGCACCCTGCGGCAGCTCAATCCCCTGTGGCTGCTGGTGGGGCTGGGTATGATGTTCGTGTTTGTGGGCAGCGAGGCCCTGTGTTCCCGGATCATTTTGGGGCGCCTGGGCCATAAGGTGCGCTATCGCCGCTGCCTGGGCTATTCCTTCGTGGGTTTTTATGTCAGTTCCATTACCCCCTCTTCCACCGGTGGTCAGCCGGCCCAGGTCTACTATATGTCCAGGGACAGCATCCCGGCGGCCCACGGGGCGCTGAATATGATGCTGATCGCCGTGTGCTATCAGGCGGTGGTCATTGCCTACGCTTTGACGGCGGCGCTGACCCATTTTGACCTGGTCCGCAATCTGGGCGGCGGTCTGGGCTTGTTGCTGCTCTACGGCGTGGTGGTCAACGGCAGCCTGACGGTGGGGATGCTTTCCCTCATGTTCCTGCCCAACGCCGCCCGCAAGCTCACCGGCGGCGTACTCAAGCTGCTGGTCAAGGCGCGCATCATTCGCCACGAGGACAAGGCCCGCCAGCGACTGGAAAAGCAGATGGAGGAGTATCACAGGGGCGCTGAGTGTGTCAAAAAGAACCCGGGTATGATGCTGGTGCTGGTGCTGATCACCGTTGTGCAGCTCACCGCGCTCTTTTCCGTTCCGGTAGCAGTGTACTACGCCTTCGGCCTTACCGGCAGCAGTCCGCTGGAGATCATCGCCACCCAGGCGCTGGTGACCCTGGCGGTGGCCAACCTGCCGCTGCCCGGCGCCGTGGGCGCCTCTGAGGGCGGCTTCGTTACTGCCATGGCCCTCTTCTTTGGCTCCAGCCTGGTGACGCCTGCCGTGCTGGTGTCCCGGGGGATCAGCTTTTACGCATTCCTGCTGATCAGTGCCATTGTTGCGCTGACGGTCCATCTGCGGACCCGCCGTCAGCGGCGGAAGGAGGATCCCGCCATTTACCCTAAACGGGCCCGGGGGCCTATCGTGACCTGAAAAACGGCGTCCGCAGGACGCCGTTTTTTCTCTTGTGCCGCCGGGCCGAGTGCATTATAATCAGGGAGAAAAACAAAGGAGGCGGGATGATGTACTATCTGGGAATCGATCTGGGCGGCACCAATGTGGCTGCCGCTGTGGTCAATGAAAATGGTGAACTTTTGGGGAAGGTCAGTCTGCCCACCCCCCGGGGCGTGCCGGCGGAACAGGTGGCCGATCAGATGGCGGCTGCCTCCCGGGCGGCGGTGGAGCAGGTGGGCCTGTCCTTGGACGATATCGAATCGGTGGGCATCGGTTCCCCTGGTACCATTGAGCCTGATACCGGCGTGATCCGGTTCTGGTCCAATCTGGACTTTTCCAACGTGCCCCTCACCGCCCTGATGGCGGAGCGGCTGAATAAAAAGATCTATCTGGAGAACGATGCCAACGCCGCCGCTTTGGGCGAATTTGCCGCCGGGGCAGGCAAGGGCAGCCAGTCCATGATCGCCATTACTTTGGGTACCGGCGTGGGCGGCGGCGCCGTCCTCAACGGCAAGCTGTATACCGGCTTCAATTACGCCGGCATGGAAGTGGGCCACTTTGTCATCGAGCATGGCGGGCGGCTGTGTACCTGCGGCCGGAAGGGCTGCTTTGAGGCCTACTGCTCCGCCACCGCCCTCATCAAGCGTACCCGCGAGGTGATGCAGGAGTATCCCGACTCCAAGCTGTGGGAACTGGCCGGGTCCCTGGAGACAGTCAACGGCCGCACCCCCTTTGACGCCGCCGCTCTGGGCGACGCGGCGGCTGGGAAGGTCATTGACGAGTATGTGGATTACCTGGGCTGCGGCGTGGCCAGTTTGGTGAACATTTTCCAGCCCGAGGTGGTGTGCATCGGCGGCGGTCCCTCCGCTCAGGGGGAGACGCTGATGGCCCCTGTGCGCTACATCCTGAACCGGGAGGACTACGCCCGCAACAGCGTCCACCGTACCCGGCTGGTGCGGGCGGCCCTGGGCAACGATGCCGGTATCATCGGCGCGGCTCTGCTGCCCCTTTTCCGATAAACCAAAACAGGGCCCGCCATCCGGCGGGCCCTGTTCTTTTGAGGCGGCTCACTCCACCGGCTCGTAGCCGTCGCAGCAGTCGGACTCTTCCTGGCCGTCCCCGTCCTCCGGCCGGGGAAAGGCCAGCAGAGACAGGCCAAACAGCGCAGCCGCCCCCAGGGCAATGATCTGAAGCCGGTGCTCTTCCAGCCAGGGACGGTGCTCCTCCAGAGCGGGCAGCTTGAGGGCGCCCGCATACAGCAGGGCGGCTCCGCCACCGCACAGCGCCAGCCGGAGCAGGACCTGCATCTTGTCTGAAATGGGCTCCATGGGTACCCCTCCTTTGGTTCCAGTATAGCGGGAAAAGAGGGCTGCCATACCCCCGGCTTAAGAAATTGTGGAGAATTGGTTAAGATTTATTCGGCGGCCTTGTATGCACCAAAAAAATCGGCTATAATGTGACAAGATTTTGGAAATTATCCGTCCCACAGGCGGAATTTACAGGATTGAGGGCGACTACATGAAAGGCAAGCAGAAACAGCATCCATTACCCCAGGCCGGCCCCCGTCCCCGCCGGGATGTGCCCCGGGTGAGCGCTGACCCCAATCTGGGCCTGACCATGGCACAGGTGCGGGAGCGCCAGCAGAACGGCTGGGCCAACGATCCGGTGGAATCCCCCACCAAGACCGTGGGCCAGATCGTGCGGGCCAACGTCTTTACCTTTTTTAACTTTATTTTTGTGGTGCTGGCCGCTCTGCTGATCTTTGTGGGCTCGGTGGAGGACCTGCTGTTCCTGCTGATCGCCATGGCCAACACCGGCATTGGCATTTTGCAGCAGCTGCGCTCCAAGCACACCATCGACAAGCTCAACCTGCTGGCCGCCCCCAGGGCCAACGTGGTGCGGGAGGGACAGCTGGGCTCGGTGCCCGCCTCCCATCTGGTGCGGGATGATGTGGCGGAACTCTGCTCCGGTGACCAGATCCCCGCTGACGCCACGGTGCTGGCCGGTCAGGTCCAGGTCAATGAGGCCCTCATTACCGGCGAGGCCGATGCCATCATCAAGCAGCCGGGAGACGCCCTGCTCTCCGGCTCCTTTGTGGTGGCGGGACGCTGCCGGGCCCGGCTGGACCGGGTGGGAGCGGAATCCTACGCCGCCCGCCTCACCCTGGAGGCCAAAAAGGACGTCACCGTGGGCAAGAGCGAGATGATGGCCTCCCTGGACAAGCTGATCCGGGTCATTGGTATCCTACTGATCCCCATCGGCATCGCCCTCTTTGCCAAGGAATTTTTTATCGTAAACCGTACCTTCCAGGAGACGGTGGTGTCCACGGTGGCCGCCCTCATCGGCATGATCCCCGAGGGACTCTATCTGCTGACCAGCGTGGCTCTGGCAGTAAGTATGATCCGGCTGGCCCAGGGCAAGGTGCTGGCCCAGGATATGAACTGCATCGAGACGCTGGCACGGGTGGACGTGCTGTGCGTGGACAAAACGGGCACCATCACCGAACCCCGGATGGAGGTGGGCGAGGTGGTGTACCTGGACCCGGAGAAGTATGCCGAGACCGAGGTCACCGAGATCCTCAACGCATTCTATCAGGTTTCCGAGGCGGATAACGATACCGCCCGGGCCATGCAGAAGAAGTTCCACGGCACGTCTGCCTGGCGCGCAGAAAAAATCATTCCCTTTACATCCGCTACCAAATGGAGCGCCGCCGTCTTTCCCGGCCACGGCGCCTATCTGGTGGGCGCCCCCGAGTTTATCATGGGACCCCGGTACGGGGATCTGAAAGAGCAGGTGGACCCCTGGTCTGCCAAGGGCTACCGGGTTCTGCTGGCCGCCGAATACCAGGGGATGCCCGACCAGAAGGGGCTGGATCCCCGGCAGGTGTGCCCCATGGCTCTGGTGCTGCTGTCCAACCGGGTGCGGGAATCGGCACCCAAGACCTTCCAGTTCTTTGCCGAGCAGAAGGTGGCCGTTAAGGTCATTTCCGGCGATAACCCGGTGACGGTGGCTGAGGTGGCCCGTCAGGCGGGCATCCAGGGGGCGGACCGCTATGTGGACGCCGCCACCCTTCAGAGTGACGCCGATATGGACCGGGCGGTGCGGGAATACACCGTGTTCGGCCGTGTTACCCCTGACCAGAAGCGCAAGCTGGTCCGGGCCCTCCAGCGGGCGGGTCACACCGTGGCCATGACGGGCGACGGTGTTAACGACGTACTGGCCCTGAAGGATGCCGATTGCGGCATTGCTATGGCCTCCGGAGCGGAAGCCGCCTGCCATGCCGCCCAGCTGGTGCTTCTCAACTCCGACTTTGCCGCTATGCCCAAGGTGGTGGCCGAGGGGCGGCGGGTCATCAACAACATCCAGCGGGCCGCCGCCCTCTATCTGGTGAAAAATATCTTCTCCTTCTTCCTGTCCATCATCTCTCTGTTTGCCACCTTCCCCTACCCGGTAACACCGCTGCAGATCTCCTTCCTCAGTGCCGTTACCATCGGCGTACCCTCTCTCTTCCTGGCTCTGGAGCCTAACCACGCGCTGGTGAAGGGAAAATTTTTGACCAATGTGTTCCGGGCGGCTCTGCCCGGCGGCCTTACCGACCTGCTCATCGTGCTGGGGCTGGAGGCTTTCTATCTGGCCTTCGGCTTTACCACCGCCGAGCTGTCTACCATGTCCACCATTCTGCTGGTGGTCATCGGCCTGCTGGTGCTCTATCAGGTGTGTAAGCCCTTCGATTGGAAGCGGCGGGTGCTGATGATCGCCATGTCTGCCTCCTCCGCGGTGGCTATTATCTGGTTCGGAGCCAGCTTCGGCCTGAGCCAGCTGACCATTCAGTCCTTCCTGGTACTGGTGGTGTTCCTGGGTCTGTCCTACCCGGTGATGAACGTGCTGCTGAAGGTATGTCAGTACGGCGCCCTGCTGTGGGATAAGGCCAGACACATGAGGGACCGCACATGAGTCTGACAATACGGTCCTACCGTCCGTCAGACTGCCCCATTCTGGCAGAGCTCTTCTACCAGACGGTCCATGGGGTATGCGGGCGGGACTATACGCCGGAGCAACTGGATGCCTGGGCCGACGGACAGGTGGATCTGGCGGCCTGGGACGCCTCCTTTCAGGCCCACACCACTCTGGTGGCGGAGTGGGACGGGAGGATTGCCGGCTTTGCCGACCTGACCGGCGATGGCTATCTGGACCGGCTCTATGTCCATAAGGATCTCCAGGGCCGGGGAGTCGCCACCGCCCTGTGCGACAGCCTGCCCGGCGCCCGGCTGACCCACGCCTCCCTCACTGCCCGGCCCTTTTTTGAACGCCGGGGCTGGGAGGTGGAGCGGGAGCAGCAGGTAGAACGCCATGGGATCAAATTGACCAATTTCGTTATGGTGCGGCAGCCGCCTTGTGAGTCCGTTTGACAAGAAATTACCTTTACTTTTCCCTCGCGCCCTGCTATAATGAGCGGAGAATTGAAGCGTATCCGCAGTTGCGGCAGTGCCGCCAAGGGGGAAGCCGGTGGAAATCCGGCGCAGTCTTACCTCTACTGTAAGCGTGGACGAAGGCGCAGAGACCATTGGCCGATGGGGCTGAGAAGGTGCGCCGGAGGAGGAAGCGCAAGCCAGGAAACCCGCTGCAGGGATACCGTATTGCGTAGCTCTGAGGTGGAGAGGTGCGGCATTTTTTGGATTGAAAAGCCCTCCCCGACATGGGGAGGGCTTTTTTGACGCAGAGGAGGCGGTTTGGTGCTGGAAGTGTATATCCCGGTGGGGAACAAGAGGCTGCGCTGCGGCTATACCACCGGTACCTGTGCCGCCGCCGCTACAGCCGGGGCGGTCCGGCTGCTGCTCACCGGGCAGAGTCTGCCCGCTGTCCGTATTGAGACCCCGGCAGGGATTCCAGTAGAGGTCGAGCTGCTGGAGCACGCCGCCGGAACCGGCTGGGCCAGCTGCGCAGTCCGGAAGGACGGCGGGGACGACCCGGATGTGACAAACGGCACCCGGATCTTTGCCCGGGCGGAAAAGACCAACACCCCGGGCGTCACCATCGACGGCGGTACCGGCGTGGGCCGGGTGACCCGGCCCGGACTGGACCAGCCGGTAGGCGCGGCCGCTATCAACTCCACCCCCCGGCGGATGATCCGGCAGCAGGCGGAGGAGGAGATGGCCAGGGCCGGCTATGCCGGCGGGCTGGCCATCTCCATCTCAGTGCCGGAGGGGGAGGCCCTGGCGGGGCGCACCTTCAACCCGCGGCTGGGCATTGAGGGGGGCATCTCCATCCTGGGTACCAGCGGCATCGTCCGCCCCATGAGCGAGGCCGCCCTCATCGACTCCCTCTATCTGGAGCAGGATATGGCCCGCGTCGCCGGAGTGACCGATTTGCTGGTCACCCCCGGCAACTACGGGGATACCTTTGCGGAACAGACTTTGAGGTTGGACCTGACCCATCGCTGCACCTGCAGCAACTACCTGGGCCACGCCATCGACTACGCCGCCGGGCTGGGCTTCCGGTCCTTCCTGCTGGTGGGCCACCTGGGCAAGCTGATCAAGGTGGCGGCGGGAAGCATGAACACCCACTCCAAGGTGGCCGACGGCCGGCGGGAGACCCTCACCGCCCACGCCGCTCTGGCGGGCGGAAGCCCGGCGCTGCTGAAAGCCCTCTTTGCCTGCCCTACTACCGATGCGGGGGTGGAGCTGCTGAAGGAGGTCGGGCTGCTGGAGCCGGTGATGGCCTCCATTGCCCAGGCCCTGGAGGAGGTATTGCACCACCGGGCCGGGCCCGACCTGGCCATTGAGGCGGTGTTCTTCTCCAACCAGTATGGACTGCTGGGACAGACAGCGGGAGCTGATAAACTGCTTGCCCTGCATCAACATCAATCGTAGGGGCGACCTTTATGGTCGTCCGCCGATACAGATAGGAGTTTCGATTATGGTACATTTCATCGGCGCGGGCCCCGGCGGGGCCGATCTCATCACCGTGCGGGGAGCCAAGCTGCTGGGGGAGGCGGATGTCATCATCTACGCCGGTTCCCTGGTAAACCCCGCTCTGCTGGATTATAAAAAGGAAGGCTGCCAGGTCTACGACAGCGCCAAGATGACCCTGGAAGAGGTTATCGAGGTGATACGGCAGACCGAGGCCAGGGGGGGCACCACCGTCCGGCTCCATACCGGCGACCCCTCCCTGTACGGCGCTCACCGGGAACAGATGGATGAGCTGGACAAACTGGGCATTGCCTACGATGTGACTCCCGGCGTGTCCTCCTTCTCCGGAGCCGCCGCAGCCCTCTGCGCGGAGTATACTCTGCCTGATGTATCACAGTCGGTTATCATCACCCGCATGGCGGGCCGCACTCCGGTGCCCGAGGGAGAGCAGCTGCGCAAGATGGCCTCCCACGGCTGCACCATGGTGCTCTTCCTGTCCACCGGCCTGCTGGAGCAGGTGGAGGAGGAGCTGATGGCGGGAGGCTATTCTCCCGACACCCCGGCGGCTATCGTGTACAAGGCCACCTGGCCGGAGGAGAAGGTGTACCGCTGCACCGTGTCCACCCTGGCCAAAACCGCCAGGGAGAATAAGGTGACCAAGACGGCTCTCATTACCATCGGTTATTTTTTGGGGAACGATTACCAGCGGTCCAAGCTGTACGACCCCACCTTTACCCATGAATTCCGGGAGGCCAGCCAGTGACGGCGGCCATCATCGCCTTTACCAGGCGGGGGGCGGACTTGGGGCGTACCCTGGCCGATACGCTGGGGGCCACCCTCCATGTGCCCGCCCGCTTCGCCCCTGAGGTGGGAGCGGAGGCCTACGACAGTCTGGAGGGCTGGACCGCCAAAGCCTGGACCGAGGCGGACGCCCTCATCTTTGTGGGGGCGGCGGGCATCGCTGTCCGGGCCATCGCCCCCCATGTGAAGGATAAATTCACCGATCCCGCCGTGGTGAGTGTGGACGAGGCGGGACGGTTCGTCATCCCCCTGCTGTCCGGCCATGTGGGCGGGGCCAATGAACTGGCCCTGAAGGTGGCCGCCCTCACCGGTGGTCAGGCGGCGGTGTCCACCGCCACCGACGTCAACGGCCTGTTTGCCGTGGACGTGTGGGCCAGGGAGCGGGGCATGGTCATCACTGACCGGGTGCTGGCCAAGGAGATCTCCGCCGCCCTGCTGGAGGGGAAGCGCGTGGGCTTTGCCAGCGACTTCGGCCACCCCTGCCCGACGGGACTGACAGAGGCCCCGGCGGAGCTGGGCGTGTGGGTCACCTGGAAAACAGGGGCCGGCCCCTTCCCCCGCACCCTGCGGCTGGCCCCCCGGGGGCTGATCCTGGGCATCGGCTGCCGGAGAGGAACTCCCATGGAGACCATCCGGGGGGCGGTGGAGGAGGCCCTGTCCGGCTATGAAGCCCAGGCGGTAGCCCAGGTGGCCACCATTGATTTGAAAGAAAATGAGCCCGGCCTGCTGGCCTTCTGTGCCGCCCAAAACCTGCCCCTGGCCGTCTTTTCGGCGGCGGAGCTGGAACAGGCGGAGGGAACCTTCACCCCGTCCGCCTTTGTGGCCCATATCACCGGGGTGGATAACGTGTGCGAGCGGGCGGCAGTGTGTGCCGGCGGTACCATTCTGGTACCCAAGCAGGCAAAAAACGGCGTCACCGTGGCGGTGGCAGGAAGGAAGATCCTATGAAAGTAACAGTTATCGGACTGGGCCCCGGCGGCGGCGCCGACCTCACCGGTCGTGCCCGGGCCGCTTTGGAAGGGTGCGACCTGATCGTGGGCTATACCGCCTATATTGAGCTGGTACGCCCTGATTTCCCTGAAAAAGAGGTGCTGTCCACCGGGATGCGCCGGGAGGTGGACCGCTGCCGGGCTGCCGTGGAGGCCGCCCTCACCGGCAAGGACGTGGCGGTGGTATGCTCCGGCGACTCCGGCGTGTACGGCATGGCGGGACTGATCTATGAGGTGGCTCAGGAGTATGACCCCATTGAGATCGAAGTGGTGCCCGGCATTACCGCCGCCTGCGGCGGCGCCGCCGTGCTGGGCGCCCCTCTGACCCACGACTTTGCGGTGATCTCCCTGTCCGATCTGCTCACCCCCTGGGAGAAGATCGAGAGGCGGCTCACCGCCGCCGCCCAGGCGGATTTCGTGATCTGCCTCTACAACCCCGCCAGCAAAAACCGGCCCGACTATTTGCAGCGGGCTTGCGACATCCTGCTGCGGGACAAGGACCCGGAGACCGTGTGCGGCACCGTCCGCAACATCGGCCGGGAGGGGGAGGAGGGTAAGCTCCTCACCCTGGCCCAGCTGCGGGACACCCAGGTGGATATGTTCACCACCGTGTTCATCGGCAACAGCCAGACCAAGGTGCTGGGCGGCAAGATGGTCACCCCCCGTGGCTACCTCCAGCGGGGGGAATAAGATGAACATCCTGCTCTTCGGCGGCACCGGCGAGGGGAGAGAACTGGCTCAGTGGCTGCTGGATCAGAAGATCCCTACTCTGGTGTGCGTGGCCACCGAGTATGGCGAGACCCTCCTGCCCTCTGAGACGGAGGCCCACGTGGGCCGGATGGACCGGGAGGAAATGGAGAAGCTGATGGCCTCCCGCCCCTTCACCCACGTGGTGGACGCCACCCACCCCTACGCCGTGGAGGTGACCGCCAACATCAAGGCCGCGGCGGAAGGGGCCGGTCTGCCTCTCCTGCGGCTGGTGCGCCAGTCCGATGGGGAGGACCTGTGCCACAAGGCGGGAGACATGGCCGGGGCGGCGTATATGCTGGAGCGGCTGCCGGGCAACGTGCTGCTCACCACCGGCAGCAAGGAACTGGACGCCTTTGCAAAGCCCGGCCTGGTGGAGCGGTGCTATCCCCGGGTGCTGCCCATGGCGGATTCTCTGGACCGCTGCCTGAAGCTGGGCTTTCCGCCCAAGAACATCATCTGTATGCAGGGCCCCTTCTCCAAGGAACTGAATGTGGCCCTGCTGAAGCAATGTCACATCAAGACCCTAGTAACCAAGGACACCGGAGGCTACGGCGGGTTCCGGGAGAAGGCGGAGGCCGCCCGTGAGGCGGGGTGCGCGCTGCTGGTGGTGGAGCGGCCCCAGACCGAGACCGGCCTGACCCTGGAAGAATGTAAGGAGAAACTGCTGCGGGAGGGAGAAGCATGAAAGTCTATCTCATCGGCATGGGCATGGGCGCCCCGGAGACCATGACGGTGTGGGCGCTGGAGGCCGTCAAGGCGTGCCCCACCCTGGTGGGCGCTCCCCGGCTGCTGGAGCCCTTCCAGGAGAGCCACACCTGCGTTCCCCTCATCGCCGGGAGCGATATCGCCGAATACATCGAAAAGCAGCAGGAGGGCCCCGTCGGGGTGCTCCTGTCCGGGGACACTGGCTTTTACAGCGGAGCCAAAAAGCTGTGGACCCTGCTGGGCAACCATGAGGTGGTCACCATCCCCGGCATCTCCTCTCTCAGCTATTTCTGCGCCAAGCTGCACACCAGCTGGCAGGATGTGAAGATCGTCAGCGCACACGGCCGCAGCCACAACGTGGTGGGGGAGATCCAGCGCAACAGCCGCACCTTTGCCCTCACCGGCGGGGTTACCCGTGCGGAGGATATCTGCAAGGAGCTGACCCGCCGGGGCCTGGGCGGGGTCACTATCTCGGTGGGAGAGCGGCTGAGTTACCCCGACGAGCGGGTGGTCACCGGCACCGCGGCGGAGCTGGCGGAGCAGTCCTTTGCCGACCTGTCGGTGGTGCTGGCCGAGAATCCCGACCCGGTGGTGCGGCCCTTCAACTCCCCCGGCCTGCCCGACGGGGCCTTCCTGCGGGGGGACGTGCCCATGACCAAGGAGGAGGTGCGCACCCTGGCCATCTCCAAGCTGCGGCTGGAGGAGCACCATGTGGTGTGGGACGTGGGCGCCGGTACCGGCTCGGTGTCGGTGGAGTGCGCCCTGGCCTGTCCTGCCGGACAGGTGTATGCCGTGGAGAAGAAGGAAGAGGCCGTGGCCCTGCTGGAAGAGAACAAGGCCCGGTTCCACACCGGCAATCTGGTGGTGGTGCCCGGCACCGCCCCAGCGGCGTTGGAGGACCTGCCTGCACCCGACCGGGTCTTTCTGGGGGGCACCTCCGGTGAGCTGGAGGAGATTTTAAATATCATCTTCCGGAAAAATCCCGCCGCCCGGGTGGTATGTACCGCCGTCACCCTGGAGACGGTGGCCGAGGCCGCCCGGCTTTTCGCCCCCCTGGAGGGGGCGGATATGGTGCAGGTGTCTGCCACCCGCACCCGGCAGGCGGGCCGGTATCACCTGATGGACGCCCAGAATCCGGTGTGGATCTTCTCCGGGGAGGGACGAATATGAGTACCCCACGGCTGCTGCTGTGCGCCCCCGCCAGCGGAGGGGGCAAGACCACCGTCACCTGCGCTCTTTTGCAGGCCCTGATGGACCGAAAGGTCAATCCTGTGGCCTTTAAGTGCGGCCCCGACTACATCGACCCCATGTTCCACAGCAAGGTCATCGGGGCCAAGAGCCGCAACCTGGACCTGTTCTTCCTGGGGGAGGACCGTACCCGGTCCCTGCTGGAGCAAAACAGCATTGGGTCCGGCCTGGCCCTCATCGAGGGGGTCATGGGCTACTATGACGGCATCGCCATGAGCCATGAGGCCAGCGCCTACCACCTGGCCAAAGCCACCCGTACCCCAGCGGTGCTGGTGGTGGACGGCCGGGGAAGCGCTCTCACCCTGTCCGCTGTAGTCCACGGCCTGAAAACCTTCCGACCGGACAGTGGTATCCAGGGTGTGATCCTCAACCGGGTGTCCCCCATGCTCTACCCCCGGCTGAAGGAGTGCATTGAGGGGGAGACCGGAGTCACGGTGTATGGCTTCCTGCCCAGTCTGCCCGACTGTGCCCTGGAGAGCCGCCATCTGGGCCTGGTCACCGCCGACGAGGTGGCGGGCCTGAAAGACAAGCTGAAGAAGCTGGCCGCCCAGGCGGAGCAGACCATAGACCTAGATGGTCTGCTGGCTCTGGCGGCTTCCGCCTCCGACCTGAACGCCGGACCTCTGGACCTGCCGGAGCCGGTGGAGGGAGCGCCGGTGATTGCCGTGGCCCGGGACAAGGCATTCTGCTTCTACTACGCTGACGGCCTGGAGTTGCTGGAGAAGCTGGGGGCCAGGCTGGTGGAGTTCTCCCCCCTGGAGGACCAGGCTTTGCCGGAGGGTACCTGCGGCCTCTACTTGGGGGGCGGCTACCCGGAGCTGCTGGCGGAGAAGCTCAGTCAAAACACCGCTATGTTGTCCGCCATCCGGGACGCGGTGGCGGGTGGCCTGCCCACCGTGGCCGAGTGCGGCGGATTTCTTTACCTCCACGAGATGCTGGAGGATGTGGGCGGAAGAGACTGGCCCATGGCGGGGGTGATCCCCAGCCGGGCCTGGAATACCGGCAAGCTGGGCCGGTTTGGCTATGTGACCCTCACCGCCCGGACCGACGGTCTGCTGTGTCAGGCGGGAGAAGAGCTGCCCGCCCATGAGTTCCACTACTGGGACAGCCAGCAGCCCGGCGACAGCTTCCGGGCCCAGAAGCCTTTGAGTAACCGTGGCTGGGACTGCGGTGTTCATACGCCTACACTGTACGCCGGTTTTCCACACTTTCATTTTTGGGCCAAGCCCGAGATGGCCCGCAATTTCGTGGCGGCGGCCCGCCGCCGACAGGAGGCATTGCTATGACACTGGAAGAAGTGGTCCGTTCCATCACCCCCGCCGATCAAAACGCTGCGGCCCAGGCCAAGGCCCGCTGGGACGCCATCGCCAAGCCTCTGGGCAGCCTGGGCGCTCTGGAGAGCGCGGTGATCCGCATGGCGGCCATCACCGGCACCCCCAACGTGGACATCTCCAAGCGGGCGGTGGTGGTGATGTGCGCCGACAACGGCGTGGTGGCCGACGGAGTCACCCAGACCGGGCAGGAGGTCACCGCCATTGTGGCGGAGAATATGTCCAGCGGTGACACCAGTGTGTGTGCCATGGGCCGGGCCGCCGGGGTGGAGATCGTGCCGGTGGACATCGGTGTGGCCACCCCTCTCCACGGGGAGCGGATCTTGCAGAAAAACATCCGCCGGGGCACCGCCAACCTGTCCCAGGGTCCCGCCATGACCCGGGAGGAGGCCGAGCGAGCCGTGCTGACCGGTGTGGAGATTGCCCGGAATCTGTGCGCCAATGGTGTCAAGCTGCTGGGTACCGGCGAGATGGGCATCGGCAACACCACCACCTCCTCCGCCGTGGCCGCCGTGCTGCTGGGCAAGGAGCCCGAGGTCATGACCGGCCGGGGCGCCGGTCTGTCCAGCGAGGGCCTGGTGCGGAAGATCCACGCCATTGAGCAGGGCATCGCAATTAACCAGCCCGACCCCAGCGATCCCATGGACGTGCTCCACAAGGTGGGCGGCCTGGATCTGGCGGGCCTGGCGGGCGTGTTCCTGGGCGGCGCTCTGTGCCATATACCGGTGCTGGTGGACGGCTTCATCTCCTCGGTGGCCGCCCTCATTGCCGCCCGCATTTGCCCCAACTGTAAGGATTATATGCTGGGTTCCCACGCCTCCGACGAGCCGGCCAGCAAGCTGGTGCTGGGCGAGCTGGGTCTGGAGCCCTTCCTCTACGCCGGTATGCGGCTGGGCGAGGGCACCGGCGCGGTGGCGGTGATGCCCCTGCTGGATATGGGCCTGGCGGTGTACCGGGAGATGACTACCTTTGAAGCCGCGGATATTGAGGCCTATCAACCGTTAACGTGACGCGGGCCGATGTGGGCATCGGCTCCTACGGGGGTTGATTGTAGGGGCGGGTGCCCACACCCGCCCGTTTGAAGGGAGGAATCACCATGTTAATCCTGGTTTCCGGCGGCTCGGCCAGCGGGAAGTCGGAATTTGCCGAGGGTCTGGTGACCTCCTCCGGCCTGGAAAAGCGGATCTATCTGGCCACCATGCAGGTGTGGGACGCCGAGAGCATCCGCCGGGTGGAGCGTCACCGGCAGATGCGCGCCGGCAAGGGCTTTGAGACGGTGGAGTGTCCCACCGGCCTGGCGGACGCCATTCTCCCTGCCGGCTGCGCCGTGCTGCTGGAGGACCTGTCCAACCTGTGCGCCAACGAGTATTTTTCCCCCGACGGGAAGGACGGTGCTCTGGACCGGGTGCTCTCTGGCATCTGTAAGGCGGCAGAGCAGGCGGAGCTGCTGGTGGTGGTCACCAACGAGCTTTTCTCCGATGGCATGGATTACGACCCCGTCACCCTGGACTATCTGTCGGTACTGGGGGAGCTGAATCGCCGGGTGGCCGCCCTGGCGGGGCAGGTCTACGAAGTGGTGTGCGGCATCCCCGTGGCGTGGAAAGGAGAACGTGCGTGAAAAGTCTTATCATTGCCTTTGCCATGTACTCCAAGGTCCCCATGCCAAGGGTGGACTGGGAGAAGCGCGCCCTGTCCTGGGCCCTGTGCTGGTTCCCTCTGGTGGGAGCGGTTATCGGCGCGGTGCTGTACGGCTGGATGATCCTGGCCCGGTATCTGGGCTTTGGGCCTCTCTTCTTTGCCGCCTTTGCCCTGCTCATCCCCATTGCCCTCAGCGGCGGCATCCATCTGGACGGCTTCTGCGACACCTGCGACGCCCTGTCTTCCCACCAGACCAGGGAGCGTAAGCTGGAGATTTTGAAGGACTCCCACACCGGGGCCTTCGCCATCATCTGCTGCGGGCTCTACCTGCTGGTGTTCTTTGCCTGCTGGAGTGAGGTGGCGGCATCGGGGCGGGCCGCTCTGGTGCTGGCGTTGGGGCCGGTGCTCTCCCGCAGCCTGTCCGGCCTCTTTGCACTTTCCCTGCCCAACGCCCGGGGCACCGGCCTGCTGGCCACCTTCACCGGGCCTATGGACACCGTCAAGGCCCGTGGCGTCATGGTGATCTGGGTGGCAGTCTGCGTGGCCGCCATGCTGTGGCTGGACCTGTGGACCGGGGGCGCCGCCCTGCTGGGGGCTGGGCTGGCCTGCCTCTACTACCGGGTCATGAGCGCCCGGCAGTTTGGAGGGGTCACCGGCGATCTGGCTGGATTCTTCCTCCAGATCTGCGAGCTGGGCATGGTGCTGATGGTGGCCGTGGTCCAGAAAATCGAGGTGTTGGTATGATACTCATCATTGGCGGTGCGGGTCAGGGTAAGCTGGACTATGTGCTGCAAAAAACCGGATATACCTCCGACCAGGTGGCCCATACCCCGGAGGAGGCCAGGCAGAAGCCGGTCTTTGACGGCCTGGAACAGTGGCCCCACCTGGATGAGGAAGCGTTGCTGACCGCCAATCCCAAAGTCATCCTGATCTGCGCCGAGGTGGGCTGCGGCGTAGTACCCATCGACCCGGACCAGCGGGCCTGGCGGGAGGACGTGGGGCGGCTGTGCTGCCGTCTGGCCAAGCGGGCGGAGCGGGTGGAGCGCATTTTCTGTGGCCTGCCCATGACCCTGAAAGGAGACAAACCATGGAACTGATCCTCATCCGTCACGGAACCACCCAGGGCAACCTGGAAAAGCGGTTCATCGGTATGCTGGATGTGCCGCTGGCCCCCCAGGGGGAGGAACTGGCCCGAAAGGTGGGGCCCATCCTGCCCCATGTGGAGCACATCTACCGCTCCCCCCTGATACGGTGCCGCCAGACGGCGGAGCTGCTGTGGCCGGGGGTGGAGACCACCGTGATCGAAGAGCTGCGGGAGACCGACTTCGGCCCCTTTGAGGGGAAAAACCACCAGGAACTGAAGGACGACCCCCTGTATCAGGCCTGGATCGGCCAGGGCGACCGGCTGAACTTTGCCGCCATGCCGGTGGGCGAGACCGCCGAGCAGGTGGTGGAGCGGGTGTCCATCGGCCTTGAGAAGCTGGCCAAGGATGCCGCCGCCCACGGCTTTGAGCGGGTGGGCATGGTGTCCCACGGCGGAGCGCTGATGGGTCTGCTGTCCAAGTATGGCCGCCCGGAGAGGGCGTATTACGACTGGATGTGCCCCAACTGCGGCGGCTTCCGTATGGCGCTGGACCTGGACACCCTGGAACTGACGGTGCTGGAGGAGTATAAGGGATGAGTTGGTGGATCAGTCATCTGACGGCGCTGCTCATTGGCTTCTGCCTGGACCTGCTGCTGGGAGACCCTCACTGGGCTCCCCACCCGGTGCGGGCCATCGGCGCCCTGATTTCCGGTCTGGAAAAGGTGTTGCGGAAGATCTTCCCCAAGTCCCGAGGCGGTGAGCTGGCAGGGGGCGTGGTACTGGTGCTCCTCACCCTGGCGATCCCCACCGGCCTGACGGTATTGTTGCTGTGGGCCTGCTGGCTGGTCAGCCCCTGGCTGTCCCTGGCGGTGGAGAGCGTGGTGAGCTACCAGTTGCTGGCCACCAAGTCTCTGGCCGCCGAGAGCCGTAAAGTGTACGATGCCCTCAAGACTGGGGATCTGGAGAAAGCCCGGTATGCCGTCTCTATGATCGTGGGCCGGGACACCGACCGGCTGGACGAGGCCGGGGTGACCAAAGCGGCCGTGGAGACGGTGGCGGAGAACGCCTCCGATGGCGTCATCGCCCCCCTCATCTTCCTGGCCATCGGCGGTGCGCCCCTGGGTATGTTCTATAAAGCAGCCAACACTATGGACTCCATGGTGGGCTATAAAAATGACAAATACCTCTACTTTGGCCGGGCGGCGGCCAAGTGGGATGACGTGCTCAACTTCCTGCCCGCCCGCATTTCCGGCGTGCTCATGTGCCTGGGGGCTGTGGCAGCGGGGTACGACGGGAAGAACGCCTGGCGCATTTTCCTGCGGGATCGGAAAAAGCACAAGTCTCCCAACTCTGCCCACACTGAGGCGGCCTGCGCGGGCGCGCTCCAGCTTCAGCTGGCGGGTCCCAACTGGTACTTCGGCAAGCTGGTGGAGAAGCCCACCATCGGGGACGACCAGCGGCCCCCCGAGCCTCTGGACATCCTGCGGTCGGGCCGGATTTTATACGCCACCGCCTTTTTCGCCCTGCTGCTCTTCTGCGGGGTGCCCCTGCTGATTTTATTGTTCCCATGAGGGCGGATGCCCACTTTGTCCACGAAAAGGAGCGTTGTTATGCCAGTCTACACCCACGGCGGGGATATCCTCACCGCCCAGGCCGCCTACGGCGGGGAGGTCCTGGACTTTTCCGCCAACCTGAACCCCCTGGGGATGCCTGCCCTGGTGGCGGAGGCGGTCCGGCAGGCGGCGGACCAGTCCGCCCGCTACCCGGACCCTCTGTGCCGGGACCTGCGGCGGGCCATCGCCGCCCACGACGGGGTGGGGGAGGAGCAGGTGGTGTGCGGCAACGGAGCCGCCGACCTGATCTTCCGGCTGGCCTTCGCATTGAAGCCTGGAAAAGCTCTGGTTACCGCTCCCAGCTTCTCCGAGTATGAGGAGGCCGTGACCTGCGTGGGCTGCGAGGTGGCCCGGTACACCCTGGACCAGAGCAGGAACTTCGATCTGGACGCTGGCTTCGTGGACGCCATCGGTCCGGACATTGACCTGGTGTTCCTGTGTACCCCCAACAACCCCACCGGGCGGCTGATTGATGAGGATCTGCTGGAAGAAGTGGTGAAGCGGTGCGGCGCTGTGGGGGCGGTGCTGGCGGTGGACGAATGCTTTCTGCCGCTGGCCACCGGCGGGCCGGGGCTGGCCCCATGGCTGGAGAACCACCCCCATCTGGTGCTGCTGCGGGCCTTCACCAAGAGCTACGCCATGGCGGGGCTGCGGCTGGGCTACTGCCTGACGGCCAACGAGGGACTGCGGGAGGAGCTGGGCAAGTTCGCCCAGCCCTGGAGCGTGTCCACCCCCGCCCAGGCGGCAGGCGTGGCGGCCCTCACCGGCTGTCCCCACTGGCTGGCGGAGGGCAGGCGCTTTGTGGAGGAGGCCCGGCCCGGTCTGGCCGCCGGTCTGACGGCAGCAGGCTGTACCGTGATCCCCGGGCAGGCAAACTATCTCCTGTTCCGGTTGCCCGGTGTGGCCGATCTGAAAGAAAAACTGCTGGAGCGTGGTGTGCTCATCCGCTCCTGCGCCAACTACCACGGTCTGGGCCCCGACTGGTACCGGGTGTGCGTCCGGGGCGAAGAAGAAAACCGGCGGCTGCTGGCCGCCCTCAGCGAGGTGCAGTGATGGCAAAGGCAATTATGATCCAGGGCACCGCCTCCAACGCCGGCAAGTCTCTGCTGGCGGCAGGGCTGTGCCGCATCTTCAAGCAGGACGGCTACAAGGTGGCCCCCTTCAAGTCCCAGAACATGGCCCTCAACTCCGCCATCACCCCCGACGGGCTGGAGATGGGCCGTGCCCAGGTCATGCAGGCCGAGGCGGCGGGGGTGGCCCCCGACGTGCGGATGAACCCCATTCTCCTGAAGCCCACCAGCGACGTGGGCTCCCAGGTCATCGTCAACGGTATTCCACGGGGTACTATGAAGGCGGGAGATTACTTTCAGTATAAGAAAAATCTCATTCCCGATGTGATGGAGGCCTATTCCTCCCTGGCCGAGGAGTATGATATCATCGTCATTGAGGGGGCGGGCAGCCCGGCGGAAATCAACCTGAAAGAGGACGATCTGGTCAATATGGGCATGGCCCGGATGGCCAAGGCCCCGGTGCTGCTGTGCGGCGACATTGACCGGGGGGGTGTGTTCGCCTCCCTCTACGGCACGGTGAAGCTGCTGGACCCGGACGAGCAGGACCTGATAAAGGGCCTCATCATCAACAAGTTCCGAGGGGACGTGGAGATTCTCCGCCCCGGCCTGACCCAGTTGGAGGAGCTGGCGGGCAAGCCGGTGCTGGGCGTGGTGCCCATGCTGGAGGTGGACGTGGACGATGAAGACTCCCTGTCCGCCCGTCTGTCCAAATCCGGTAAAGTGGGCCTGGTGGACATGGCGGTGATCCGCCTGCCCCGGCTTTCCAACTTCACTGACTTTAACCCCCTGGAGCGGATGGAGGAGGTCTCCCTCCGCTATGTGGGGAGCGTGGGGGAGCTGGGCCACCCCGACCTCATCATTCTGCCCGGCACCAAGAACACCATGGACGACCTGCGGTGGCTGCGGCAGAGCGGCCTGGAGGGCGCCATTCTGAAGCACGCCGCCAGGGGCGGCGCGGTCATTGGCATCTGCGGCGGCTATCAGATGCTGGGCAACACCGTCTCCGACCCCGACGGGGTGGAGGGCGGCGGCACCCTGGCGGGGCTGGGCCTGCTGCCCTCGGAAACCGTGTTCCAGGGGGAGAAGACCCGCACCCGGGTGACCGGTACCTTTGCCCAGGCCGAGGGCATCTTTGCCCCTCTGGCCGGTGTGGCTTTTGAGGGCTATGAGATCCACATGGGCAAGACGGAGAGCGCTGCCGCCCCCCTGGTGAAGTTTGTCACCCAGACCGGGGAGGAACACACCGACGGCCTGAGTAACGGCAACGTGTGGGGCTGCTACGTCCACGGCATCTTTGACAAGGCCGGGGCGGCCTCCGCTCTGGTGAACTGCCTGCTGAAGGCCAAGGGCCTGGAGGGACAGGCCGCCAGCGTGGACTGGCAGGAGTACGCCCAGCGGCAATACGACAAGCTGGCGGACGGTCTGCGGGCCAGTCTGGATATGGAGCGGATCTACCGCATCCTGAACGGGGAGGAATGATCCATGAAAAAGATAGAGTTGCAGCGGGTGGCCCCCGCTGAGATCGAGGCCAGAAGTATGGAGATCATTGGCCAGGAGCTGGGTGAGCGGGTATTTCCCGCCGACCAGCTGCCGGTGATCAAGCGGGCCATCCACACCAGCGCCGACTTCGACTATGCCGACAATCTGGTGTTCTCTCCTGACGCGGTGGCGGCGGGTATTGCCGCCATCAAGGGGGGCTGCACCATCGTCACCGATACCCAGATGGCCTTCTCCGGGGTCAACAAGAAGGTGCTGGAGAAGTTCGGCGGCAAGGCCGTATGCTTCATGTCCGACCCGGATGTGGCTGCCGAGGCCAAGGCTCGTGGGGAGACCCGGGCCACTGTGTCCATGGAGCGGGCCGCTCAGCTGGAGGGCCCTCTGGTGCTGGCCATCGGCAACGCCCCCACTGCTCTGGTGCGGATTTGCGAATTGATCGAAGAGGGGAAGATGGCCCCCGCCCTGGTGATCGGCGTGCCGGTGGGCTTTGTCAACGTGGTGGAGAGCAAGGAGCTGCTCCTCACCATGGATATCCCCCACATCGTGGCCCGGGGCCGCAAGGGAGGCAGCAATGTGGCCGCCGCCATCTGCAACGCCCTGCTCTACCAGGCCAGCAACAACGTACGGGAGTGAAGGATATGAATAGACAAGCCCTTCTGGCGGTGTCCTTCGGCACCAGCCACCGGGACACCCTGGAAAAGACCATCGCCGCCATTGAGAAGGCCCTGGCCGCCGCCTTTCCGGAGCGCACCCTGCGCCGGGCCTTCACCAGCGGTATGATTTTAAGAAAGCTGGAGCGGGAGGGTACCCACATCGACGACGTGCCCGCCGCCCTGGAGAAGCTGGCGGCGGAGGGATACACCGACGTGCTGGTCCAGCCCACCCACATCATGAACGGCGATGAGTACGACAAGATGATGGACCTGGCCACCCCTTTTGAAGACCGGTTTGAGAAGCTGACCTTTGGCCGCCCCTTGCTCACCGAGACCGGGGACTACCTGGACGCGGTGCAGGCTCTGCTCCATAATCTGCCGGAGGCGGAGGAGGGCAAGGCCATCCTCTACATGGGCCACGGCACCGAGCACTTTGCCAACTCCTGTTACGCCCTGCTGGAGTATGTGTTCCGGGATATGGGCCGGAAGGATGTGGTCATCGGCACGGTGGAAGGCTACCCCGGGTTCGGGGAGGCGGCGCGCCGTATCCAAGAACTGGGCGCCACAAAGGTGGAGCTGCGCCCCCTGATGATCGTGGCGGGCGACCACGCCAAAAACGATCTGGCGGGGGAGGAGGAGGATTCCTGGAAGTCCCTGCTGGAGCAGAAGGGCTACGCCGTCAACTGTGTGCTCCAGGGCCTGGGGGAGTTTCCCAGCATCCAGGCCCTCTTTGTCAAGCACGCCGGAGAGGCCAAACAACTCCAGGCGTAAGCCTGTTTTGCATAGAGGGCCGGGAAAAGGGAAGCCGGGTGGAAATCCCGCGCAGTCCCGCTGCCGTAAGAGAAGAGCCGCCGGGCACCATGTCACTGGGGAAACCTGGGAAGACGCACGGCGGCAGAGAGGCTCAAGCCGGAAAACCTTGCCCGGCCCGGCAATCCAAACGCCTACGAGTGATAGGAAAGGATGAAACGACTATGAGAACTCTGACTGCCAACAAAACCGTCCGCGCCGCGGCGGTGCTGGTGGGGCTGCTGGGTCTGATGACCATGAGCGCCTCCGCCATGCACATTGCCGAAGGTATGCTGCCCGTGCCCTGGGCCATCGGCTGGGGCGCGGTGTGTGTGCCCTTCCTGGTGGCCGGCTTCTTCTCCATCAAGAAGAAGATCGACCAGGCCCCCCGGGCCAAGATCCTGCTGGCCATGTGCGGCGCCTTCGCCTTCGTGCTGTCCGCCCTGAAGATCCCCTCGGTGTCCGGCTCCTGCTCCCACCCCACCGGTGTGGGCCTGGGCGCCATCCTGTTCGGGCCCCTGGTCATGACGGTGCTGGGACTGATCGTGCTTCTCTTCCAGGCCCTGCTGCTGGCCCACGGCGGCCTCACCACCCTGGGCGCCAACGTATTCTCCATGGCCATTGCCGGGCCCATCGTGTCCTGGCTGGTCTATAAGCTGCTGCGGAAGGTCAAGGCTCCCGCCGCTGTGGCGGTGTTTGCCGCCGCCGCCCTGGGCGACCTCTTCACCTATGTGGTCACCTCGGTACAGCTGGGGGTCATCAACGGCGGCATGGTGAAGTTCCTTACCATCTTCGCCGTCACCCAGGTACCGCTGGCCATTGCCGAGGGCCTGCTCACCGTGGTGATCTTCAACGTGCTGGAGAAGTACAGCAAGACCGAGCTCCATGAGCTGCAGGTGCTGTAAGGAGGGGATGGATATGAAAGTTTGGCAGAAAAATTTGATTTTGATCCTGTTGGTGGTGGTCATCGCCGCCGTGCCCCTGTGGCTGCTGCCCAACGCCGAGTTCGGCGGAGCCGACGGCCAGGCTGAGGAGGCCATTATGGAGCTCAACCCCGACTATGAGCCCTGGTTTGAGCCCATTCTGGAGCCCGCCAGCGGCGAGGTGGAGTCCATGCTCTTCGCTCTCCAGGCCGCCATCGGCGCCGGTGTGGTGGGCTTTATTCTGGGCCGCATCACCAAGAAGCCGGACGGGAAAGAGAAAGGAACGAACTGACCATGGGCACCGACCGCTACGCCTATCAGTCCCGCCTGCGGCGGGTGTCCCCCATGCCCAAGCTGCTGCTGACGGTGGTCGCCCTGGTGATTTGCCTGTGCTGCGACAGCGTGGCGGTGGGCCTGTTTACCCTGGTTCTGATGGGGGTGCTTATTACCGCCCTGGGGGGACTGCCCCCCAGGGTGTACCTCCATTTTCTCAAGGTGCCGCTGATCTTCCTGGTCATCGGCTGCCTTACCATCGTGGCGGGGGCCTATCCTGCCGGGACAGAGATGGTGGCCGCCATTCCGGTGGGCGACAGCTTGTGGGGCTTTACCATGGATGGCCTTTGGCTGGGCGGGCGCATTTTCTGCAAGGCCCTGGGGGCGGTGGGATGTATGTACTTTCTCTCTCTCAATACCCCCGTTACCGACCTGACCATGGCCCTGGAGAAGCTCCATGTGCCAAAGCTGCTGGTGGAGCTGATGGAGCTCATCTACCGCTTCATCTTCGTGCTGGCTGAGACGGCTTCCAACATCCGCACCGCCCAGGATTCCCGGCTGGGCTACCGGGGATTTCGCCGGTCGGTGTCCTCCTTGGGGATGCTCTCCTCCATGGTGTTTCTGCGGGCATGGCGGAAGGCCGACCGTATCTATACCGCCCTGGAGTCCCGGGGCTATACCGGCAGCCTCACCACCCTGAACGACGCCTACCGTCCGGGGTGGGGGCTGCTCCCCCTCACCGCCCTGGCGGCGGCGGGGCAGATCGCCATTTGGCTTGTGGAAGGGAGGCTGCTGGGATGAAGGCCATCCAGGCAGAAGATCTGTGTTATACCTATGAGGACGGCACCATAGCCCTGGACCATATTACCTTTGCCGCGGAAAAGGGCAAGGTCACCGGTATTCTGGGGGCCAACGGGGCGGGCAAATCCACCCTGTTTCTCAGCCTCAACGGGGTGCTCACCCCCAAGAGCGGCAAGGTGGTGCTTGGGGGCCAGCCGGTGCGCTACGATAAAAAGGGCCTGCTGGAGCTGCGCCGCCGGGTGGGCATTGTGTTTCAGGACCCGGACGACCAGCTGTTCTCCGCCGACGTGTACCGGGACGTGTCCTTCGGCGGGGTAAATCTGGGCCTGCCGGCGGAGGAGGTCCGCCGCCGGGTGGAAGCCGCCCTGGAACGTACCGGCGTGTCCCACCTGCGGGACAAACCCACCCATGCCCTGTCCTACGGACAGAAGAAGCGGGTGGCTATCGCCGGGGTGCTGGTGATGGAGCCGGAGGTGCTCATCCTGGACGAGCCCACCGCCGGCCTGGACCCCCAGGGGGTGAGCGACATCATGAAGCTGCTCACCCGCCTGCGGGACGAGCTGGGTATGACGGTGCTCATCGCCACCCATGACATGGACATCGTGCCCCTGTACTGCGACTATGCCTACCTGCTGGGAGGGGGCAAGGTTCTGCTGGAGGGCACGCCGGAGCAGCTCTTTGCCGATCCGGCGGCCCTGCGTGCCAATCATCTGCGTCTGCCCCGCATCGCCCATCTGATGGAGGTGCTGCGGGAGGTGGACGGTCTGGATGCCGACCGGTCCGCCGCCACCATTGGGGCGGCCCGGCGGGAGATCCTGCGAATGCTCAAGGAGGAAAACCAATGAGAGGAATGTTGTACGGTGTGGGGGTTGGCCCCGGCGATCCCGAACTGATCACCAAGAAGGCGGAGCGCATCATCCGCCAGGCGGCGGTGCTGGCCGTGCCCGACGCGGGCCGGGGGGAGAAGACCGCCCTCAATATCGTGGGGGAGCTGGCTGACGGCAAGGAGTTGCTCAACTGCGCTGCCCCTATGGTGCGGGATCACGCCGCTCTGGACGCGGCCTATGAGCGCAACGCCGACCTGGTGTGCGCCGCCCTGGACGGGGGCAAGGACGTGGCCTTCATCACCCTGGGGGACCCCACGGTGTACTCTACTTACCTCTACCTCCACAAAAAAGTGGTGGCCCGGGGGTACGACGCCCAGATCATCCCCGGCGTGCCCTCCTTCTGCGCCGTGGCCGCCAAGCTGAACATGGCCCTGTGCGAGAAGAGCGAGCGGCTGCTCATCGTCCCCGCCTCCCACAAGGATGTGTCCGACTGCCTGGACCTGGATGCCAACCTGGTGTTCATGAAGGCGGGCAAGGAGATCGGCGCCCTGAAAAACACGCTGGAGGAGCACGGCTTGCTGGGACGTGCCTCCCTGGTGGCCAACTGCGGCATGGAAGGGGAACTGGTGTGTCCCCGCTTTGCCGACCTGGAGGAGGGCAGCGGCTACTTCTCGGTGGTGCTGGTGAAAAAGGGGGAAGAGGCGTGAAGCTCATCATGACCGGCCTGGACTGGCATAAAGCCCCCATCGACCTGCGGGAACAGCTGTCCTTTACCCGCAATCAGGTGCTGGAGCTGGATCGCCGCCTGTCCCGCCGGGCAGGGGTGGAGGGCTGCGTGCTGCTGTCCACCTGCAACCGAACTGAGCTCTACCTGTCCTGCGGGGAGGGCCCCATGCCTGACCCGGGACGGCTGCTGTGCGATGAGGCGGGGGTGGAATATGCCCCCTTTGCGGCCGCCTTTGTGACCCGGACGGGGGAGGAGGCGGCCCGCCACCTGATGGAGGTGGCCGGCGGCCTGCGCTCCCAGATCTGGGGGGAAGATCAGATCGTCACCCAGGTGAAGGGCGCCGTTCAGGCTGCCCGGGAGGCAGGCACGGCGGACGGGGTGCTGGAGACGCTGTTCCGCAACGCCGCTGCCGCCGGTAAAGAGATCAAGACCAAAGTCCGTTTCATTGGGGTGCCCCGTTCGGCGGCCCGGTCGGCCGTGGACCGGCTGGAAGCCCATCTGGGGAGCCTGAAGGGCCGGAAGGCCCTGGTCATCGGCAACGGGGAGATGGGGCGGCTGTCTGCCTCCCTCCTCTACGAGGCGGGGTGTGCCGTCACCGTGACCCTGCGCAGCTATCACCACGGGGAGACCGTGGTGCCCGCCGGGTGCGCCGTTACTCCCTATGAGGAGCGATATCAGGCCATGGAGGGCATGGATCTGGTACTCTCCGCCACCACCAGCCCCCACTATACCGTGACGGCCTGGGAGCTGGCGGAGCTGTCCAATCCGCCCAGGGTGCTGGCCGACCTGGCCATCCCCCGGGACATCGAGCCCCAGGTGGCCACCCTGCCCGGCTTCACCCTCTACAATGTGGACGACCTGGGGGTGGATGCCAGCCGGGAACTTCCACCGGAGGCGGCGGCCATTGTGGAAAAGTATCTGGACCGGCTGAGCCAGTGGGAGAACTACAAGAATTGCCTGCCCGGCCTGGAGCGGGTCAAGCAGGCGGTGGCCGCCCGTGTGCTGTCCACCGATCTGGAGGGCCCGGAGGCCCGGGAACTGGTGGAACTGGCGGTGAGCCGGGCGGTGGATCTGCTGTCCGGCGGGTTGAAGGATAACCTGACCCCGGAGGATCTGGAGCGGTGCGCCGCCAAGATCGAGGTACATACCGCCGCCAAGCCCCGGTGGACCTTACCGCCGGAAAAGCACTTCCGTTTTCCACTGTTCATCGACCTGGTGGGGAAAACTGCGGTGGTCATCGGCGGCGGTGTGGTAGCCTGCCGCCGGGCGGAGGTATTGGCCCGTTTCGGCGCGGAGGTCAGAGTCATTGCCCCCAGGTGTAAAGCCCTGGACGGGCGCATACAGTGGGAGGGACGGTCCTATGCCCCCGGCGATCTGGCGGGAGCCGCCATTGCGGTGGCCGCCACTGACAATCGCGCTGTCAACCGCGCCGTGGGAGAGGAGGCCCGGGCCCTGGGTATCCCGGTGAGCGTGGCCGATGCCCCGGAGGAGTGTACCTTCTTTTTCCCCGCCATCTGCACCGGGGACAACATTGTGGCCGGAGTGGCCGGGCGGGGAGACGACCACGCCCGCACCGCCCGGGCCGCCAAGGCCATCCGGGCCGTACTGGAGGGATTGGAATGAAGACCATACGGGTAGGCAGCCGGGAGAGCAAGCTGGCTGTCATCCAGTCGGAGCTGGTGATGGAGGGCATCCAGACCCATCACCCGGATATTGCGTTGGAGCTGGTGACCATGAAGACCACCGGCGACAAGATCCTGGACCGCACCCTGGACAAGATTGGCGGCAAGGGCCTCTTTGTGAAGGAGCTGGACGCTGCCCTGCTGGACGGTCGGGTGGATCTGACGGTACACAGCTGCAAGGATCTGCCCATGGAGGAGGACCCGGCCATTCCCCTGGCGGGCTTCTCCAAGCGGGAGGACCCCCGGGATGTGCTGGTGCTCCCCGAGGGGGTCACCGAGCTGGACCCCGCCAAGCCCATCGGCTGCGCCTCCGCCCGGCGGACGGTGCAGCTGAAAAAGCTGTTCCCCCATATGGAGGTGGCTCCGGTGCGTGGCAATGTGCTCACCCGGCTGCGCAAGCTGGACGAGGGCCAGTATTCCGCCCTGGTGCTGGCCGCCGCCGGCCTGAAACGGCTGGGACTGGAAGGGCGCATTACCCGGTATTTTACCGTGGAGGAGATGATCCCGGCGGCGGGCCAGGGTATTATGGCCCTTCAGACCCGGGCCGGGGAGGACCTGAGCTATCTCAGCGGTGTGGTGGATGAAGCGGGTACCCTGTGCGCCCGGGCCGAGCGGGCTTTTGTCCGCAGGCTGGACGGGGGCTGCTCCTCTCCCATTGCCGCCCACGCTGTGCTGGAGGGAGAAATCATCACCCTCACCGGCCTCTATGTGGACGAGGCCGGGCAGGTGTTCCGGGAGAAAATTTCCGGACCGAAGGAAGAGGGGGCCGTGCTGGCGGAGGCGCTGGCAGACCGCATGAAGGAGGGAAACCCATGCCTGGTAAAGTGACATTGGTGGGGGCGGGGCCGGGAGATCCCGGCCTGCTGACCCGGAAGGGGCTGGAGGCCCTCCAGAAGGCGGAGGTGGTGGTGTATGACCGGCTGGTCAGCCCCGCCATCCTGGCCATGATGCCCGAGAAGGCCGAGCACATCGACGTGGGCAAGCAGGCCTCCCGCCACCCGGTGCCCCAGGACCAGATCAACCAGATTTTGTTGGACAAGGCCCTGGAGGGCAAGAATGTGGTGCGCCTCAAGGGGGGCGATCCCTTCCTCTTTGGCCGGGGCGGCGAGGAGCTGGAGCTGCTGGCCCAGCACGGCGTATCCTTTGAGGAGGTACCCGGCATCACCTCCGCCATTTCCGCCCCCGCCTACGGGGGTATCCCGGTAACCCACCGGGACTGCTGCTCCTCCCTCCACATCGTTACCGGCCATCAGCGGGCGGGGAAGGAGCTGGACATCGACTTTGAGGCCCTGGTGCGCACAAAGGGCACCCTGGTCTTTTTGATGGGCGTGTCCGCCCTGCCCCAGATCTGCAAGGGTCTGCTGGACGCGGGCATGGAGCCCGATATGCCCGCCGCCGTGGTGGAGCGGGGCACCACCCCCGCCCAGCGGCGCATTTCCGCCACCCTGGGCACCCTGCCCGCCGTGGCAGAGGAGGCCAGGGTGGAGAGCCCCGCCGTCATCGTGGTGGGCAAGGTGTGCGCCCTGGCCGAGGATTTTGACTGGTTTGACAAGCTGCCCCTGAAGGGGAAGCGGGTGGTGGTCACAAGGCCCCGGGAGCGCTCGGGCACCCTGTCCGCACGGCTGCGGGATCTGGGGGCCGATGTGTGGGAGTACCCCTGTATCGCCACTCTCCTCCTGGACCCCTGTCCCGGGGTGGATGAGGCTATGGAGCGGCTTTGTGACTATGAGTGGCTGGCCCTCACCAGCCCCGCCGGGGTGGAGGCCCTGTGGCGGTGGCTGGAGGGCCACGGCAAGGACGCCCGTGCCCTGGGTGCTGTGAAACTGGCCGCCATCGGTCCCGGTACCGCCCGTGCCCTGGCGGCCCACGGCCTGAAAGCCGACTATGTGCCGGAGGTATACGACGCCGCCCACCTGGGAGCGGGCCTGCCCGCCATGGGCAAGGTGCTGGCGCTTCGGGCGGAGGAGGGCTCCCCCGCCTTGACAGAGGGGCTGGCAAGGCGTAACATTGCCTGTGACGACGTAGCCAGCTACCGCACGGTGTACGAAAACCCCCGCTCTCAGGAGCTGCGGGAGGCGGTGGAGGGGACGGAGGGCCTGCTGGTGACCTTCACCTCCGCTTCCACCGTGAAGGGCTTCGTCTCCTCCGTGGGGGAGGACGCAAACTTCTCCCGTATGGTGGGTATGTGCATCGGGGCCCAGACCGCCGCCGAAGCACAGAAGTACGGTATCCCGGTGCGGGTGGCCCGTGAGGCCACCATGGACGCACTGGTGGAAACCATTTTGGAAGGTGTTTGATATGGAACTGATCCAACGGCCCCGCCGCCTGCGGGGCAACGACGCGGTGCGCCGCCTGTGCCGGGAGACCCGGATGTCCCCCGACAGCCTGATCTATCCCATCTTTGTGGACGAGACCCTCCAGGGGGTGCGGCCCATTGAGGCCCTGCCCGGCCAGAATCACTATGGCATCGACAGTGTGTGCCAGGCGGTGGAGGAGTGCCTGGAGGCCGGGGTGAATCACTGCATCCTCTTCGGCCTGCCCGCCCATAAAGACGCCATCGGCTCCTCCGCCTGGGATGAGCACGGCGTGGTCCAGGAGGCTATCCGGGCCATCAAGCGGGAGTATCCCGACTTCTATGTCATCACCGACGTGTGTATGTGCGAGTACACCGACCACGGCCACTGCGGCATCCTCTGCGGCCATGAGGTGGACAACGACCAGACCCTGGAGGTACTGGCCAAGACTGCCCTCAGCCATGTGCAGGCCGGGGCCGACATGGTGGCTCCCTCCGACATGATGGACGGCCGGGTGGCCGCCATCCGGGCCATCCTGGACGAGCACGGCTACACCTCCACCCCCATTATGGCCTACTCCGCCAAGTACGCCTCCGCCTTCTACGGACCCTTCCGCTCGGCGGCAGGCTCCGCTCCCTCCTTTGGGGACCGGAAGGGCTACCAGATGGACCCCCACAACCGGAAGGAGGCCCTGAAGGAGTGCGCTCTGGACATTGAGGAGGGAGCCGACATCATCATGGTCAAGCCCGCCCTCAGCTACCTGGATGTGATCCGGGAGTGCTCCGACGCCTACGACCTGCCCATGTGCGCCTACTCCGTGTCCGGTGAGTACGCCATGATCAAGGCTGCCGCCGCTGCCGGCCTTATCGATGAGTACCGCATCATGTGCGAGTCCGCCCTGTCCGTGTTCCGGGCGGGAGCCAATATGCTCATTACCTACTACGCCAAAGAACTGGCTCAGGCCATCCAGAAGGGGGACATCGGCTGATGGGACGCTCGGAAGAACTGTTTGAGCAGGCGGTCAAGGTCCTGCCCGGCGGAGTCAACTCCCCGGTGCGCGCTTACCGGGCGGTGGGTATGGCCCCCCGCTTCATTACCCGTGCCGACGGCCCTTTCATCTGGGACGAGGACGGCCGGAAGTATATCGACTATGTGTGCTCCTGGGGCCCCATGATCCTGGGCCATAACCACCCGGTGATCCGGGAGGCGGTGGAGAAGGCCGTGAAGGACGGACTGTCCTTCGGCGCTCCCACCCGCCGGGAGGTGGAGATCGCCCAGTTGATGATCGACCTGGTGCCCAACATTGAGATGGTGCGCATGGTCAACTCGGGCACTGAGGCGGTCATGTCTGCCGTCCGGCTGGCCCGTGGCGCCACCGGCCGGGACAAGATCATCAAGTTTGAGGGCTGTTACCACGGCCACTCCGACTGCCTGCTGGTGAACGCCGGCTCCTCCGCCCTGGCGGGAGGCCATCCCTCCTCCGCCGGCGTGCCCGAGGACATCGTAAAGCACACCCTCACCGCCCAGTTCAATGACCTCTCCTCCGTGGAGGCCCTGCTGGACGCTTACCCCGGCCAGATCGCCTGCATCATCGTGGAGCCGGTGGCCGCCAACATGGGTGTGGTCAATCCTGCTTCCGGCTTTCTGGAGGGGCTGCGGGCCCTGTGCGACAAGAGCGGAGCCCTCTTGATCTTTGACGAGGTTATCACCGGCTTCCGGCTGGCCCTGGGCGGCGCCCAGGAGTATTTCGGCGTGAAGGCCGACCTCATTACCTTCGGCAAGATCATCGGCGGCGGTATGCCGGTGGGCGCCTACTGCGGCAGCCGTGCCCTTATGGAGCAGGTAGCTCCCTGCGGTCCGGTGTACCAGGCGGGCACCCTCAGCGGCAACCCGGTAGCCATGGCTGCCGGTCTGGCCCAGTTGAACTACCTGAAGGACCACCCGGAGGTCTATACCCACATCGCCGCCAAGGGCGAGAAGCTGGCGGCAGGCCTGCGGGAAACCATCGCCAAGACCGGTGCGCCGGTGGTGGTCAATCAGATCGGCTCCCTGCTGGCCCCCTTCTTCACTCCCACCGCCGTGTCCACCTTCGTAGACGCCAAGGGCAGCGACGTGGGCAAGTACGCCCGGTACTTCCAGGGGATGCTGGAGCGGGGCGTGGCTCTGGCCCCCGCCCAGTTCGAGGCTATGTTTGTCTCCGCCGCCCATGGGGAGGAGGAACTCCAGGCCACTCTGGCCGCTGCGGAAGAAGTATTCGCCGCACTGTAACCACAAAGCCGCTGCCGAAGGCAGCGGCTTTGTTTTTTGTGAGTTCTTGACATATACCGGGAATCTGCTACACTGAGAGCAGGAACAGGAGGGAGCGCCCATGGCTAGACCGAAGAAATGCCGCCGCATCTGTGCCCTGCCCCGGCACGACACCTTTGGACCGCTGACAGGGGGCGGGGACGGGACGGTGGAGATGGCGGTGGAGGAATATGAGGCCATCCGCCTGATGGATCTGCTGGGCTGTACCCAGGAGGAGTGCGCCGCCCAGATGGGAGTGGCCCGCTCCACGGTGCAGCAGGTGTACGATACGGCCCGCAAGAAGCTGGCTCTGGCCCTGGTGGAGGGGCGGCGGCTGACCATTACCGGCGGCGATTATGCCCTGTGTCCACAGGGGGAGGTCTGTCCGGGCCGAAACTGTGCGCGGCGGGACTGCGGCGGAGGCCGCTGTGGCTGCGGTGTGTGTTCCCACCCGGAGGGTCCGGAATGTGATGGGCAAAATTCACAAAAATTTTTGAAATAAGTTGTGACAATCTGCGTACGACGTGGTATAATCAAAGCAGGGAACCGGTCCTGACCGGCGACCCAATCCCTCCTCGGAGGGTGGAAGGAGTTGAAAACGATGAAGTTCGTGTTTACTGACAAGAAGATCAATCTGCCCAACAAGGTCCATGCCTATGCCGAGAAAAAGGTGGGCAAGTTAGACCGTTACTTTAAGGCGGATACGGAGGCCGCCATCGTCTTCAGCGTGGAGAAGGACCGCAATAACGTGGAGCTGACCATCCGCTCCGGCGGTACCATTATCCGTGTAGCCGAGAGCACCTCCGATATGTTTGCCACCATCGACGCGGCGGTCTCCTCCGTGGAGCGCCAGCTGCGTAAAAATAAGAGCCGCCTGGAGAAGCGCCTGCGTCAGGACGCATTCTCCCGCAGTGTGGACGCCGAGGAGATCTCCTCCTTCGCCCCCGAGAGTGATGAGGAGGAGTTCAAGATCGTCCGCACCAAGCGCTTCCCCATCAAGCCCATGACGGTGGACGAGGCGGTGCTCCAGATGAATCTGGTGGACCACACCTTCTTCGCCTTCAAGGACGTGGATCAGGGCGGGCGCTTTGCCGTGGTCTATAAGCGCAATGACGGCGGCTACGGCCTCATCGTGGACGAGGAATAATCATTCAGACATGAAAAAGGGAGCGGCGTAAGCCGCTCCCTTTTTGATTATCCCAGAGGTGAAAATTCACCGGTGACCGCGTTGACGTAGTAGGTACCGGTGTCGGTGACAAACCGCCATACCGGGGTCAGCTGGACCTGCCGGGTGGTGTTGCTGGAGAGCAGGTAGCCACCATCCATAGCGTCGATGCGGCTGCACACATAGCCTCCCTCATTGATCCCGGCCAGAAAACGGACCAGAATGGTGGGGGTGGAGAGGAGGGACTTGGTGACCGAAGCGGAAGTGCTGCCGTCCAGCCGCTGTCCCTCCACCTGGATCAGGTCGTTTCCCTGCCAGTGGAGGCGGATGGTGCAGGAAAAGAGGGGGGAACCCTCCCAGCTTTGGCAGTAGGTCAGCACGGTTTGGGTGCCGGTCTGCTCTGTGTCGGACAGGGTGCCGGTAAAGCCCATGGCCTCCAGGCAGGCCTGACCGGATGTCTCGTAGTCCTGCCCCTCCCCAAGGCTCCAGATCCCGGGGGTGAGGGTGATGGTAAAGCTGCCGTTCATGGAAAATTCTGCGGTACCACCGGGGCCGGAGTAGCGGGGACGCACCTCGCTTTCCCCCTCCAGGGTGACCTCCCCCAACAGAGCGGCGGCCATATTGGCCTCGCCGGTCCGGTCACGGGTGACGGTGGTCACCGGCAAAGCCAAATCGGTGGGGAATTTATCCAGGGTAAAGTCAATACCGCCCTGCTCCAGAACAGCCTGGGCGGCCTGCTTGGTCTCCGCCTGATAGCGTTTGTCCTGGCTGGCCTGACTTCCTACCAGCAGGAGCAGGATGATATTGACGCACAGCAGCATCAGCAGCATCACATTTTTTAGTTTAGACCACTCCATAGGAACCTCGCTCTCATGTCCGGAGAATGGCGGCTGGGGCTATTTTGCGACCCAGCCGGCCTGGACGGTTTCGCCACCACTGTCACTGTAGCACAGGACCAGCTCCCGGCCCTCCGGGTCCAGGGCCTCCAAAGCCGCGGCAGCCATCTGTTCGTTTAAAATCAGGCTGGTCTGACCTGTATCTTCATACCGCCGGAACCGAAGCGTAAAGGAGGCGATCTGACCGTCCTGAATGGTAAAAAGTGCGGCGCTGTCACCGCCGGACAGACTGACCTCTGTGCCGTTCAGGCTGTAACCATACCGGACGGACAGCCCATCTTCGGTCTCAACTACCTCCATCAGATAGATGCGTGCGGCGCCGCAGTAGCGGCCCACCGTATCGGCGGCCATCCGCCGGGTGGTTTCCACTACCTCCGTAATGTCATAGCCGAATTCATTTCCTACCGGATAGCGGGAGGCGGTGCCTTCGGCCGTGGTATAGGAGACGGTGCCGGTACTGCTGATCTCCAGAGTCTCCTGCCCCTCCCGGATACGGATGCCGTTAGGAATGGCGTAGTAGGAGGTCTGAAAAGAGAGGGCCTGCTGCAAGCTGTTGATCAGGTTTTCATCCAGGTTGGCCAGGGGATTGGAGGAGCGGTAGACGGCAGGGGTGGGGGCGGACGCGGAGATGAGCACATAGGGGTCCAGCCCGGCGTAGCCGCTGTCCGTGCCCAACTCAAAGGCAAAGGGGACGCCGTTGCCCCCGTAACCGGCAATGAGTTCGTCCATGTGGCCCTGGTAGGTCACCGCGGTTTTGCAGGTATAGTACAGGCCGTCGTTTTCATTATGATAGTACAGCCGCACACCGTCGTCTGCCAGGGCCACGGCGATTCGCCGGGCGGAGCCGGTGAGTGCGGCATTGATGCGCCCTTCTCCGGTCCAGGCACTGAGGGTTTCCAGCGGGATCTTGCCCAGAAAATCGAACCAGACGCCGGGGGAGCCCAAAGCTGCCTGCCATATCTGCTCGGTGACGACCGTGGGTGATTCTGCGCTGGACAGCGCCTCGCCCAACAGGATACCCACGCTGTCGTACAGTTTGTCGGTCTGGGTGGTGTTGTACTGGACGGCGTAGCGGTTGACTCCATCGCACACCGCGATGCGGACCGGTCGGGCGGCGGCGGTCAGCTGCACGGCGCTGCCGGGATCGGAGGTCTCCACAGTGCTCTGAGGGTGGAAGAGGGAGACCAGGCTGCCCAGCAACCCCTGGGAGCCGGAGGCCGCCCGGTTCTGCACCAGGGTCAGCCCAGTGAGGTAGAGGGCGGACAGGGTGAGCAGCGCGATGAGCAGGGTCTTGAGCCGCTCCAGGCCCCGGTTCCTGCGGCGTCTCGGCTTATTCCTTTCCATGGCGGGGGCCCTCCGTCAGCAGGGTGACGCGCACCGTCAGGCCGGGACCGGGCCGGTCCAGCAGTTCGATGGTGCCCTCATGCCGGTCGATGATCTCCTTGGCGATGGAGAGGCCCAGTCCGGTGCCTCCGGACTCCCGGGAGCGGGCCTTGTCCACCCGATAGAAACGTTCAAAGATGCGGCCCCGGTCAGCTTCGGGAATGCCGATGCCGTTGTCGGCCACCTCCATCCACACCTTGCCCGGCCACTGGCCGGCGGAGATGCGGATGTGGCCGCCGTCGGGGGTGTATTTGATGGAGTTGGAGACGATGTTCATCATGACCTGAAGGATGCGTTCCCGGTCGCCCACGATATCGGGCAGGGTGGGGGGGAGCTTCAGCTCCACCTGATGGCCGTGGCGCTGGGCCTCCATCAGGATGGCATTATACACGTCCTGTACCGCCTGACCAAAGGGGAAGGGGGCCAGCTTCAGCTCCGACCGGCCGGAGTCGAACCGGGAGAGGGTGAGTAGGTCCTGCACGATGTGGGTCATCCGGTCAGACTCGTTGAGAATGACCCCCAGGAAGTTTTTCTCTGTGTTGGCAGGCAGCTCCCCGGCATTATCCACCAGAGTTTCAGCGTAAGAGCGGATGTTGGTCAGGGGGGTGCGCAGCTCGTGGGACACATTGGCCACGAACTCCCGGCGCATCTCCTCGGTCTTGTGCTGCTCGGTGACGTCATGGATCACCACCAGCACGCCGCCCAGCCGCTCCTGGTCAAAGGGGGTGAGCAGCAGCTCCAGGCTTTTGCCGCCTACAGTGCGCTTTCCGTCCAGATAGCCGGGGGATTGGACTGCCAGCACCCCCTGGAGGGGGGCAATGTCGGAGAACAGGGTATCATAGTTGACGCTGCCGCCAATGGGGATGGCCGTCCCCAGCAGCTCCTCAGCGGCGGGGTTGGACTGGATCACCGCGCCGTCCCGGGCAAAGGCCACCACGCCGTCGGTCATGTGGAGAAACAGAGTACCCAGCTTGTTGCGCTCGTTCTCCACCTCTTCCAGCGTATGGTGGAGCTGCTGCGCCATGTCGTTGAAGGTGCCGGTGAGGATGCCGATCTCGTCCCTAGAGGCCACCTCCAGCTTCTGGGAGAAATCGCCGTCGGCCACCCGTTCCGCGCCCTCGGTAAGCCGCTCAATGGGGGTGATGAGGGTTTTGGACAGCAGGAAGGAGAGCAGGACTGAGATCACCAGACCAAAGACCAGGGCCTCCACGATGAGGGTGATGAGTTCGCTGTTCAGGGCGGCGGCATTGGTGCCATCATCCCGGACATAGATGATATAGCGCTGGTCTCCCCGCTGGACGGCCACCGCCACATCCATGTAGGAGGCGGAAGGAGTGCTGTCGTCGCTCTGTTCCTCTCCGGCCAGCACCCGCATCAGGTTGCGGGAATCCATATCCAGAGGCTGGTCGGCGTCCTGTTCGTCAGAGCCCGCCAGCCAGTGGCCGTCTTTACCGTCCAGCACATAGTATTTCCGGCTGCGGTTGTCCACGCCCAGAGTACCGTTATAGGCGTTGAGGATCTCGGCAATGCTGGCCGCGCCGTCCTGCTCGCCGGGGGTGGGGGTGTTCAGGTCGGCCCAGAATACCTCGTCGGCAAAGGCCTGGGACATCTGGGTGTAAAAGTCCTGGGTGTAAAAATTGGCCACAGAGTTGATGAGGAATGCGCCCACAACGGTCATCAGCAGAATGATGAGCAGCGTCATGATGAGCATGAGCTTCATGTGCAGGCTGCGGAACATACTGTGGACCACTCCTCTCTTGTCAGAATAAAATCAGGCGGGCAGGGACCGCTGCCCCGGCCCGCCGAAGAAGCATCAGGCGTTAAAATAGTATCCCAGTCCTCTCCGGGTCACCACAAATTGAGGCGATGCCGGATCGTCCGATTCCCGGCGGCAGAGCCGCCGGGAGCCCTGGAGATCATTGCATCTGGCCGGGAAAAATGAATTTCCCCGGCCATCAAGGATTTGCCCGCTGGGCAAATCGCTTGTACGGCGCAGGCGCCGCCCCGCTGTGCGGGGTCCCGTGGAGGACGATCCGGACAGTTGGCGCAGGGTTAAGCGTTAAAATAGTATCCCAGTCCTCTCCGGGTCACCACAAATTGAGGCGATGCCGGATCGTCCTCCACTTTTTCCCGGAGGCGGCGGACGGCCACGTCCACAGCCCGCACATCACCCACATAGCCCTCATAGTTCCAGACGTGCTCCATGAGCGCCTCCCGGGAGAACACCTTGCCGGGCTGGGCAGCCAGGAATTTGATCAGCTCGTACTCCCGCTGGGTCAGCTCCAGGGGCCGTCCATCCTTGCAGACCACCATCTGGTCAGGATCGATGGAGATACGGCCCAGCTCCATCCGGCTGCCGGAGGGGGCGGAGGCGGGAGCGCCGGCCACCATCTCGTTGCGGCGGATGTTGGCCTTCACCCGGGCCAGCAGTTCCCGCATGGAGAAGGGTTTGGTGATATAGTCATCGGCGCCCAGCTCCAGGCCCAGCACCTTATCGGTCTCCTCCTCCCGGGCGGTGAGCATGATGACCGGGGTGGAGCGGTTCTCCTTGCGGAGGCTGCGGCACACGTCGAAACCGTCCATTTTGGGCAGCATCAGGTCCAGCAGGATCAGGTCGGGATTCTGCTCCAGCGCCAACTGGAGTCCTGCCTGACCGTCGTAGGCCTCCAGCGTCTCGTAGCCTTCGCGGGTCAGGTTGAAGCTGAGGATGTCCACAATGTTCTTCTCATCCTCCACGATCAAAATGCGCTTGCTCATGCCAACCTCCTGTCTTTACAGACCCAGCAGCTGCTTGACCTTCAGCACCAGGGCCACCGTCTTGGCGTCCACGATCTCCCCGTCCATGACCTGCTGGGCCAGCTGGGCAAAGGGCACCCGCTCCACCTCCAGGAATTCGTCGTCGTCCGGGTGGCAGGCGCCCTGCTTCAGATCCTGAGCCAGATACATATGGAGCACCTCGGAAGAGAAGCCGGGGGAGAGGTACAGGCAGCCCAGATAGGTCAGCTTGCCGCAGGTGACGCCCACCTCTTCTTCCAGCTCACGCAGAGCGGCGGGTCGATGGTCCTCTCCCTTCTCCAGCTTGCCGGCGGGCAGCTCGGTGACCACGGTCTGGAAGGGATAGCGGAACTGCCGCACAATGCTGACGGTACCGTCGTCAAACAGGGGCAGCACAGCCACCCCGCCGGGGTGCTCCACCACTTCCCGCCGGGCGATCCGGCCGTTGACCAGCTGGGCCTTGTCCAGCTTCAGGGTGACGATCTTACCTTCAAAGAGCGTTTCGCTCTCTACAGTCTTTTCCCACAGTTCCATCCGGCATATCCCCTTTTCTTACATCGGTTAGGTGCATTATATCATATTTCCAGGTTCCGTGCCACCCTCAGCTTTTCCAATCAAGCCAATCATTACAGCTGTACGGCGGGAGCCGGAACCGGTATAATCGTTCCTGCATTTGAGAGGAGGCAGACTATGACCATCCAGCCCATCGGCAGCGCCAGCGTTGCCCTGTACATCACCCCCGCCGACCTGAAGGAGCACGGTCTGACGCCGGCGGGACTTACTCTGGAGCAGGCCCTGGAGCTGACCCGTACCGCCTTCCGGCAGGCGGGTATGGATCTGGAGGGCTCCATCGAGATCGAGGCCTACCCGGAGTCCTGCGGCGTGCTGGTGTTTGCCCATGTGCGCTCACCGGAGCAGCGCTGGTTTTCCTTTGCCAGCCTGGAGGACCTGGCCGCCGCTGCCCGGGCCTTGGACCAGCCCAGGCCGGACGCCGCCCTGCTGTGGTGGAAGGAGCGGTGGTGGCTCTCCCTTCCCGCAGGGGCGGAGCAGACCGCCGTACGGCTTTCCGAGTTTGGACGCAGCGAGGCCGGGCGGCCCCATCTGGAAGCCAGTCTGGCAGAGCATGGCCGTATGGTTTTTCCTGCCGACGCTCTGGCCGGGGTGCTGACCTACTTTCCCGTCTGAGCTATTGACAGCTGTGGTATAATAACCGCAAGGCAAACAGCGGGGCTGTTTGGGGCCGCCTTCAGGCGGCCGGGCGCGGCGAAATGCCGCGCACTGCGGTTGTTACATCATGGCCGAAATCGGCTGCGCCGATTTTCCGCCGCTATGCGGCGCACAAGCCTGGACGGCTTGTAGCCATGATATAATAGACGCTCAAGAGATCTGTCCCGGTTGGGAGGTGGCGGAATGGAGAGCAAGGGCATCAAGGTGGTCGCCAAAAACAGCAAGGCCTACCACGACTATTTTATCGAGGATAAGTACGAGGCGGGTATCGAGCTGGCCGGCACTGAGGTCAAGTCCATCCGTCAGGGCCACGTCAACCTGAAGGACTCCTTCTGCATCGTCAAGGACGGCGAGATGAACGTCCACGGGATGCACATCAGCCCCTATGAGAAGGGCAATATTTTCAACAAGGACCCCCTGCGGCCCCGCCGGCTGCTGATGCACAAGCGGGAGATCCTGAAGCTTTTTGCCAAGGTCAAGCAGGACGGGTACGCACTGGTTCCTCTGTCCATCTACTTCCGTGGCCCCCGGGTCAAACTGGAGGTGGGCCTGGCCAAGGGTAAGAAGCTCTATGACAAGCGGGATTCTGCCGCTGCCCGGGACGCCAAGCGTGAGATGGACCGTACTATGAAATCACACCGCCGAGGCGGTTATTGACAAGGGGGGCACAGCCCCCGAAGAAAGGAAGGAAAGCAAATGGCTCAAAATCCCATTGTGACCTTTGAGATGGAAAACGGCGGCAAGATGGTGGCCGAGCTCTACCCCGAGGTGGCCCCCAACTCCGTCAACAACTTTATCAGCCTGGTGAAGTCCGGCTTCTATAACGGCCTGATCTTCCACCGTGTGATCCCCGGCTTCATGATCCAGGGCGGCTGCCCCCAGGGCACCGGCATGGGCGGCCCCGGCTACTCCATCAAGGGTGAGTTCGCCCACAACGGCGTGAAGAACGACCTGAAGCATGACCGGGGCGTGCTGTCCATGGCCCGTGCCATGCATCCCAATTCCGCCGGCAGCCAGTTCTTCATCATGGTGGAGAAGGCTCCCCACCTGGACGGCGAGTACGCCGCCTTCGGTAAGGTGATCGAGGGCATGGACGTGGCCGACGCCATTGTCAATGCGAAGCGGGACCGGATGGACCGCCCTTACGAGGATCAGCGAATGAAGTCTGTCACCGTGGAGACCTTCGGTGTGGACTATCCCGCGCCTGAGAAGTGCTGAGGCAGTTCGGCTGAACAATATTGTTACCTGTCGCGGCGCGGCTTGGCCGCGCCGCTCCACGGGGGCGTACTGGTTTCGACGGGGACGTGGGGGCAGGAATAGCGGGCGGATGTGCCTGACATCCTTAAAACGGGCAACTTATAAATTAAAGAACAACGATAACGTCGTTCTCGCCGCTGCTTAATTAGCGGCCGTCCCGCCCGGAAGGACCACGGTCCGGGATGGGGCGTCGTTGAGTGGTGCACGTGTGTGCGCAAAGCTTTGAGCGCACCATGAACAATGAAGCTACCAAGTCCTGTAGTTTGACGGCCTACGCCAGGACGAGGGAATGGAAATGACCGTCTGCGCCCGGAGAAGTTCCTGAGGAAGCGTTTTCGGACGGGGGTTCGACTCCCCCCGCCTCCACCATAAAAGCAAAACAGTATAGATGCCGTAGGCCAGAAGCCTACGGCATCAACTGTTTCCGGGCTTTTTCAGCTCGAAAATTCGATGATGATTCCATAGATGCCAACCACTGTTTCCCCCTAACTGGTGGGATTCGAACCCCCTCTTCTTAGTGGTTGGCAAACCCGAAACCATGTGGCGCCCTTTTTGAAACAGCAACTTTCAAAAAGGGCGCTATTTTTCTACCAATAGAATACACAAAGTTTGGGGCGTCGATTTGTTGGTCGTGATGGGCCAATGGGTTGGCGCCCTTTTTCGTTTTCAGATAATTTCAAAAAGGGCACTAAATGTCAGGAGGTAGTAAATGAATCGAGAACAGTTTTTTCAAGAACTTCGTACCGCTCTTCACCGTGAGGGTTTTGTCCCGCAGCCGGAACAGGACGAATTGCTTCCTGTGGAGTGGGATGGTCTCCCTCTCTGCCGAATCACAGCGGACGGAAGCGTTCGCTACTGGCAGGAGGATGTAGCGACACCAGAACGGGAACGGGCCTGTGAGCGAGCCACCGATCTGGCCTGCACCGTGCGGGAGTACATGACGCTGCTTGAACAGGCTCCGCCCCTGCAAGCCCAAAGCCTGACCGGTGACTACCGCCTGCTGGCTGACTTCAACGGAGCCGTGCTGGCTGCCCATCCCACCCGGCTTGGCGTCCAATTCGTCACATGGGACTGGAGCTTCGACCGCACAGGTCTCAACCAGGGCAATTACTTTCAGGAAAACTATGTAGGTGCCAAGCAGGACTTCGCCATCCGCGCCGGCCTCATTTCCAAACAGCAGATCTTCAATCAGGAGCAGCTTATCGAAATCTACCGGTGCTGCTCTGACACCTTAGACGCTGGTTATGACTTGACTGCCGAGCAGGAAAAGTGCATACGGGGCGTTCAGGAGCAGATTGCCATTGCAGCTCCCGATGCTCTGGAGCGCATAAGAGAGCAGGAGCAACACCCCATGGAACCCTACAACCAGGAACCGATCATGTAATATTCAGGCGCCGGAGTTTTAGAAATAAGACTCCGGCGCTTTTTTATTGCCTCAAACCAGACAGGAGGATTGAAGATTGGATCAAAAGAACGAACAAAAAGCGCCGCTGCGCATCAAAAACCTGGCTGAGTTGAAACGCTGTATCCGCCCTGGGACAGAGTTGGTGGCAACCAGCCATAACAAGCACCCTGCCCTGGTCGGGCTTGTACGGGTGGTGACTGAGGTTCAGACCAACGCTTACTATTCCGTGGTCAAGGATCAGCCGACTCATCAGTATTCGACCTGTAATTACGGGAAGGGATTCCGCTCTGATTTCGAAAAGGCATCCAACTATTTATTTGAGGGCACGACCATCAAGGTTCTTGACCGCAGAAGCGGTGATAACAGCGTGCTGTACGAAATGGAGCTTTATCCGGGCGAATGCCTTATGCCCGGCCAGAAAAGCGATACGGAGGAGAATGAGGGAATCAGGGAAGACGATTGCGAAATCAAGCAGAAAGGGATGGGCATGACCTTATGACACGCTACTTCATGCGGGATACACCGCTGTGCCAGCTGGAACAGCAGATGATGACCCCGCCCTATTTCAAGCCCAGGGGCCATGGCCGATACTATCCCAGTTTCAAATATAGCAGAGATGACATGGAGTGCCCATACTGCATGAACTTCAGACGAAAGCATCCCTGCCCGTTGGAGCAGTGCATCTGTCTGGATGAACGGATCGTGGCCGGTGCGATTGACCTCAACGAGTTTGTCAGGGATTGCTTCTTCCCTGAAGTAGGAGTGCAGCTTCAGGCCCGCTTAGAGAGAAGTTTCAATGGCTGCTCCATTGGATTTTTCCTGAGCGATAGTCATCGGGAGCGTTGGCAGCACTGGCGTGCGCGCTGCTATCGAATGTCAGACCGTGATCTGGCCGCGCTGTTTCTCCTCACGGCGTATGAGGATATGAAGAAGCTGTTCAAGAATATCACCAATACTGCCAAGACTGCCGCCATCAACTGCCAGACCTCCATCGCCGCCTTCCACCGCCGCGCCGTCTGCGGCAACGCCGGCGAGGGCTATATCGATACCGCCGTCAAGGTGCTGATCGCCGTCGTCCTGGGCGCCCTGGTGCTGGCCGGTCTGTACGCTGTGCTGAACGACACGGTCATGCCCACCGTGACTCAGCGCATCCAGGAGATGTTCAACTACGCCGGCTGATGCACTGGGCGCAGGCGCTGGTCTTCTGCGGGGGGCTTATCTATGCCGCCGTGGATGACCTGAGATCCAGAACGGTCAGTGATATCGTCTGCATCGCAATCGCTTTGGCGGGGCTGATCACCATCAGCCCCGCCTCCCTTTTAGGGGCGCTGCTGGCCGCTCTCCCGTTTTATCTGTGTGCGGGCTTCGGCCTGATGGGAGGCGGCGATGTGCGTCTGGCTGCGGCGGTAGGCTTTGTTCTGGGCTTCGACCGGGTAATCACGGGATTCAGCATCATGGCCATTGCGCTCCTTCTGGCTTCCTTTGCCATGCGCGTGATCCCGGCACTGCGAAAGGGCGCATCGGCAAAACAGCCGCTGGTCCCATATTTTGCGGTGGCTTTCATCCCCGCATATTTCATATAAGGAGGCTCATATGAAGATTTTCCGTAACCGCACCGTGATCGGTGTGCTGTGTATCCTCCTGGCGCTCGTCATCTGCTTCGGGGTGACGCCCCTGTTCAGCCGCAGCGCCAGCGAGAAGGCTGAGATCGTCCGTGTTATCGCCGCATGGTATCGCTGTGCAAACGGGCCGTGGACACCCCTGACGATACACTCATGGGCTATGTCACCGAGGCGTATCCCATCGTGGTCTACTGCCGCCAGCTGGAGAACAAGCAGCGCCGTATCACCAATATCTCCGAGTGCGAGATCCTGCCGGATGGGAGCCGCCGGCTTCACAAGCTCTACGAGTACAACATCACCGAAAACCGTCTGGAGGGCGACCGGTTCATCATTGAGGGACACCACCAGAAGTGCGAGGAAATGTCCGAGAGCCTGCAGCGCCGCTTTATCGAGAACGGTATGCCCCGCGGTGAGCTGGAGCAGTTCATCCAGAGAAAGGAGGAAACTGCATGACAATGATCCAACTGATCGCCTGTATTGGCATGATCGCCGGGCTTTTTATGGTGCTGGGGATATCCCCCGCAGAAATGAGCGACAGCATCTTCTCCCGGCTGACTGCTGCTCCCGGCAGCATCCGGGCGGATATCAACGAGACGACCAAGCGAAAAAAGGCCGGTTTCTTTCGCCGGGAGATCACAGAGGCGCAGGCGGTGTTGGCCGCATCCGGGCGTGAGGGGAAGTTCCCCATGGTGTGCATGGCCTCCCTGGTGCTGTTTGCCCTGGGCGCCTGCATTGCCATCCTTGCCGGGAACGCCTTTCTCGTCCCCGTGCTGGCCGTCGGCTTTATGCTGGCGCCGTTTTGGTATGTCAAGCTGACAGCCGGCAGCTTCAAAAAGGATGTGGCCGCAGAGCTGGAAACGGCGCTGTCGGTCATCACCACCGCCTATCTGCGCACGGAAAACTTCCAGCAGGCGGTGGAGGAAAATGTCCGATACCTGCACCACCCGGTGCAGGAGGTGTTCCAGCGGTTTCTGACCCGCATCAAGCATATTGACCCGGACATGGACGCCGCACTTCACGACCTGAAATACGCCATCGACAATGAGGTGTGGCAGGAGTGGTGCGAAGCGGTGATGGCGTGCCAAACAGACCGCAGCCTGAAAAGCACCCTGACTCCCATCGTCAGCAAGCTGTCGGATATGCGAGTGGTCAACGGAGAGCTGGAAAATCTGGTCTTCGGCCCCCGCAAGGAGTTCGTCACCATGGCGATCCTGGTGCTGATCAATATCCCGCTGGTGCGGTTCATCAACACCGATTGGTACCACACCCTGGTGGACACCATCCCCGGCCAGATGGTCATCGCCGTCTGCATCGCAGCCGTATTCGTGTCCTTTGCCTTTGTGGTGAAGCTGACCCAGCCTATTGAGTATCGGAGGTGAGGAAATGGGCGTACTTTTATTCCTGTTCGGGACCGCGCTGGCCGCCGGACTGTATTTCGTCCTCGCCGACCTTCTGAAGATTCCCAGACTGGCCACGGAACGGGCGCTCATCTCTGCCGGACGGAGGGAGCGGAGCCTGGTCAAAGCTCTGGAGGCGCTGATCCTCGGCTGGGCGCTGAAGCTGGCGCCGCTGATCCGAATGGACGAATACAAATACCGCCGGCTGGAGAGCAAGCTCACGGCGGCAGGGCTGGATATGACGCCCCAGGTCTACACGGCTTATTCGATCCTGAAGCCCTGCCTCATCCTGCTCGGCATCATCCCGTGCCTGCTGATCCTGCCCATCCTGAGCCCCCTCATCGTGGTGCTGGCCGTGCTGACCTGGTTCAAGGAGAGCCGTCGGGCTGACGAGCTGGTCAAGGCCAGAATGGAGCTGATCGAGGGCGAGCTGCCCCGGTTCGTCGCCACCATCCATCAGGAGCTGGCAGCCAGCCGGGATGTGCTGCGGATTCTGGAAAACTACAAGAAACACGCCGGGCCTGACTTTGGTCGTGAGCTGGATGTGCTGACGGCGGATATGCGTTCTTCCTCCTATGAAGCGGCGCTCATCCGCTTTGAGGCCAGAATGGGCTCCGCCATCATTTCGGACATCGTCCGCGGCCTCATCGGCATACTGCGGGGTGACGACGGGCGAATGTACTTCCAGATGCTGTCCCACGATCTGAAGGCATTGGAACTGCAGCGCCTCAAGGCCAAGGCCGCCAAGATCCCGCCCAAGATCCGGGTGTTCAGCTTCATCATGCTCATGTGCTTCATGATGACCTACATCGTCATCATCGTGTACCAGATCGTCAATTCTCTGGGAAGCCTGTTCTAAAGGAGGTCGCCATGAAAAAAATACTGAAACGGCGCTCCGGCGAAGGCTATATCGATGTATGCGTCCTGGTGGTGTGCGCCATGCTGGTGCTCGCGCTGGTGGTTCGTGTGCTGCCGGTCTATATCACCAAACAGCAGCTGGACACCTATGCGGTGGAGCTGGTGCGCGAGGCGGAGATCGCCGGCCGGGTTGGCACGGAGACCACCCGCCGGGCGGCGGCGCTTACCGACAGCACCGGGCTTGACCCCGACATCCGGTGGTCCACCACCGGACGCATCCAGCTCAACGACGAGGTCACCGTGACCCTGACGCTGGAGACGGACATCGGCCTGTTCGGAGGGTTTGGCTCGTTCCCGATCACGCTGACGGCTTCCGCCACAGGCAAGTCGGAGGTGTATTGGAAGTGAGCAGCGTGCCGCTGCACCCAGTTCGCGCACCAGGAGCCGGAATAATCGGGCCCGTATGCCCGCGATGAAAGTTGGTGAAACCATTGAAATGCAAGCATATCTTTCGCCGTCGCTCCGGCGAGGGCACCCCCATGATCCTTGCTATCGTGCTGGTCTTGCTGATGCTGTTCTGCGCCATTGCCGAGTTCAGCCGGCTGTGGATCATTGCCCAAGGCGTAAAGGAGGCCGCGCAGCAGGCGGTCATTTCCACCGTCAATGACAACTATGACGATGTGTATGTCGGCATGGACTTCGATACATTGGTCAATGGCGACTACAAGATCATCATCGAGCCGATTGCGTACCTGAATTATGACGGACAGCAGTTTGCAATGACTGCCACCGAGGCCGCTTTGTACGACCAGGTGGTCAGCGGCAACTTGCGCTATTGGATGGGATCGCTGACCCATCAGAATCTCCCGCTCGCTATCTTTCTGGAGGAAGCCGACCTCGGGTATCCTGCGTGGTCAGGCAGCACTACCAGCAAGGTCAGTAACGAGCAGATCATCTCCTCGCTGGGGATCGGCATCGTCCGCTTCAACGATGAGGTGGAGGAACCGGAGGTGGATGAGTTTGACTACCATGCGGGAGCTGATTCAGAAGATGGAGCATCAGCTCTGCGACAACCCTGTCATCGAGAAGCAGATGCGCCAGCTGGTGCAGGCGCTGGAAACCACCACCGGGAAAAAGCAGTATGGCTATCTGAAGAAACCGCTCAAAGCATTGGTGGACACCATCGTGGACGAGCTGGCCCGGCAGCCGGAAGTAGCAAAGTGCTATGAAACCTGGAATCAGATCCGGGATGAGCTGAACGAGTGCTATGGCAGCCGTACACCGCGGGAGCATCTCCCGCTCTCTCAGCAGAAAGAGTTCCGCCGGATTAAAAACGATATCATCCGGGAGGCCGAGAACATCCGCCTCGGCCTCCCGACTTTTGAAGATGAGAAAATGCAAGATGAGCCGGAGCCGGAGGCGGCACATGAGGAGCAGCGATCCAGCAGCGTATATGAACAGGCTCGACGCTATCGTGCCGCCAAAACGGTTCTGCAGGATGTCTATGCGCTGGATGAGGAACACGCCGAAGCCGTCCGGGTGCTGGAACAGCTCTGGGTGGAAGGATACACGGTGGCGGCGCATCAGCTGGGAAAGTTCTACCGGGATGATCTCTCCACAATGCGGGATCATGAAAAGGCGGAGCGTTGGTTTCGCTTATCCGCAGAGGCCGGAAATGACTTTTCGGCATACGCACTCGGGAAGCTCCTGCTCTCTCAAAAGCGCACCGATGAGGCGGTGCGCTGGCTGGACAAGGCCGCCGGGCATGGGAATCCGTTTGCCCAATACCGCCTTGGGAAGCTCTGTCTCACCGGTGAGTCCGTAAAGAAGGATGTGAGAAAAGCTCTGGAGTACCTGACTGCCGCCGCCAGACAAGGAAACCCGTTTGCTCAGTACACACTGGGCAAGCTGTATCTCCTGGGCCGGGATGTGGAACAGGATCGGGAGCAGGCCAGGGATTGGTTCACCCGCTCCGCTGCCCAGGGCAATGCGTATGCTCAATTCTTCCTTGACCGCTTTGACCAGTTCCGAGATCCGTCCGTCATGCTGGCGGCAACCAAGCTGCTCCATCACATGAGCCGGATCTTCCGGGACAATTCCATGCCGCCTCGCAATCCGGCAGGGATTCGCATTGATTCCAAACGGCGCAAGCGGCTGACGGAAAAGCGGATGGCCATGGGCCACAAGGCGGATGATCATGAGGAGCAGGTATCCTATCAGCAGACCATGTAACAGGAGGAGCCTATGTCGACTTACATTCATTTCACGGAAGAACAGAAGCAGCGAGCCGCCTCCGTTGATCTGGAGGAGTTCCTCCGCTGCCGGGGCGAAAAGCTCCTTGCCTCCGGCAGAGAGAAACGGCTGGCCCGTGACCATAGTGTCACCATCCGCGGCAACGAGTGGTACGATCATGCCGAGGAGCGGGGCGGCCACGCCGTCAGCTTCGTGCAGCGGTTTTATCACCTCAGCTATCCGGAGGCGGTGACCATGCTTCTGGGAGGCGAGCTGGGAACGGTTTATCCCTCTGCCGAAGAACGGGTAGAGGAGCCGCCGAAGCCCTTTGTCCTTCCGCCGGCCAATTCCAATATGCGCCGGGTCTATGCCTATCTGGTCAAGCACCGGAATATCGACCGGAGCGTTGTGGCGCACTTTGCAAGAGAGAAGCTGCTGTATGAAGACGCCGATTACCACAATGCGGTTTTCGTGGGTACGGATGAAGACGGCGTCCCCCGCCATGCCCACAAGCGCAGCGCCAACAGCTTCGGCAAAGCCTTCCGGCTCAATGTGGAGGGCTGCGATCCCCGCCACAGCTTCCACCACATCGGCACAGATGGGAGCCTCTATGTGTTCGAAGCTCCCATCGATATGCTCTCCTACATCACGCTCCATCCGGAGGGCTGGCAGAGCCACAGCTATGTGGCCTGCTGCGGCACCTCCATTCAGCCGGTGCTGAAGCTGCTGGAGCGGCAGCCGCAAATCAATACGGTCCTGCTCTGCCTCGACAATGACGAGGCTGGCCATCTGGCCAGCCGGCGCATGAAGGAACAGCTGGCAGAGAGGTACACGGTGGAAAGGCTCATTCCCACACACAAGGATTGGAATGATGATCTGACCGCTGAGGAACCGTCCTACGCACAAGTCATGCAGTAAATAACAACAACGCACACCACTTCCTGTTCGCCCGAAGTAGGCCGTAACGAGAGTGATGTGCGCATTCAGAAAAATGATGCCGAGCAGGAAGTGGTGTGCCCTGAAAGGGGTTAACCATGCCACACCAAGTCCTGATTTTGTTGGCGGCCGGCGGGCTGATGTTTCTGGTCATCGGCTGTCTGGCGGGCCTGTCCCACTACTACACCCTGAGCGGGATCAAATCCAAAACGGTCGGCGACGGCCAGCACGGCACCGCAAGATGGGCCACAGCCAAAGAGATCCGGCAGACCTATGCCCATGTCCCCTTCGAGGTGAAGAAATGGCGCAGCGGCCAGAACCTGCCCACGGAGCAGGGGCTGGTGCTGGGGTGCAAGGGAAAGAAAGGCGAACTCACCGCCCTCGTGGACAGCGATGACATCCACTGCCTGATGATCGGCGCTTCCGGCATCGGCAAGACCGCCTATTTTCTCTATCCCAATCTGGAGTACGCCTGCGCCAGCGGCATGAGCTGGCTGGCGCTGGACAGCAAGGGCGACCTCGCCCGCAATTACGGCGCCATTGCCAAGAACTGCTATGGGTATCAGAATGTGGCCGTGATCGACCTGCGAAATCCCACCCGCTCAGACGGTAACAATCTGCTGACGCTGGTCAACCGGTATATGGACATTGCCCGGAGTGACCCGAACAATCTTGCAGCCCGGGCCAAGGCCGAGAAATACGCCAAAATCCTGTCCAAGACCATCGTCAATCCGGACGGCGATGACAGCAACCGCGGCCAGAACGCTTTCTTCTACGATGCGGCGGAAGGGCTTCTCACTTCGGTCATCCTGATGCTGGCCGAGTTCCTGCCGCCCGATAAAGACCACCCCCAGGAGCGCCGCCATATCGTCTCCGTGTTCAAGCTGGTGCAGGATCTGCTGGAGCCCAGCCGTGTCAAGGGCAAGAGCCACTTCCAGCTCCTGATGGCAAAACTGCCGCCGGATCACAAGGCGAGGTGGTTTGCCGGTGCCGCCCTCAACAGCGCCGAGCAGGCAATGGCCTCCGTCATGTCCACCGTGCTGTCCCGCTTGAATGCCTTTCTGGACAGCGAGCTGGAGCAGATCCTGTGCTTCGACAGCGCCATTGACGCTGAGAAGTTTGCTTCGGAGAAGTCTGCCATCTTTCTGATCCTGCCGGAAGAAGACACGACCAAGAACTTCATGGCCGGTCTCATGATCCAGAACCTGAGCCGGGAGCTGTTTGCCGTGGCCGATGAGAACGGCGGCAAGCTGAAAAACCGGGTGGTGCTTTTCTGCGACGAGTTCGGCACCATGCCGCCCTTTGATATCCTGCCCTTGTTCTCCGCAGGCCGCTCTCGCCGATTGACACTGGTTCCCATCATTCAGTCGCTGGCGCAGCTCGAAAAAAACTACGGAAAAGAGGGCTGCGAGATCATTCAGGACAACTGCCAGGACACCATCTTCGGCGGCTTCGCCCCCAACAGCCAGACTGCGGAGGTGCTGTCCAAAGCTCTGGGCAGCCGCACCGTCCTCTCCGGCTCGGTGAGCCGGGGCAAGAATGATCCCAGCCAGAGCCTGCAGATGATGGAGCGCGCCCTGCTGACGCCCGACGAGCTAAAATCCATTCCCAAGGGCAGCTTTATCGTCATGAAAACTGGCACCCATCCCATGCGGACCCGGCTCCAACTCTTCTTAAACTGGGGCATTACCTTCGGGGAGCCGTATGTGGTGCCGGAAAGAGCCAACCGAGCGGTGGCCTATGCCAACCGGGTGGATCTGGAGCGGAATCTTCCGCAGCTCAGTGAGCCGGATGAGATGGACGAAAGCCGCGGCTATGCGGTATCCAGCAGGGGTGGCATCGCCCATGCTCCGGCTCAGGAGAGAGCTGTAAAAAGAGGAAAGCAGATGAAGACATTCGGAGAGGAGGAACGATGAGCTACTTCGGAACGATTTACGCCGACACTGAGCTTCCATCCAGAGCGAAGGCGGTCTATATGTACCTGCGGGATCGCTCCGATGCCGAGGGAAAGTGCTGGCCTGGCATCAAGACCATTGCCTCGGACATGAAGCTGTCCCGCTCCACGGTCAAACGGGCGCTGCACGATCTGGAGCAGCACGGCTATCTGAAAAAGGCTTCCCGGCACAGGCCGAATGGGAGCAGCACCTCCAATCTCTATACCGTGAAATAAAAGAGAGAGTGGTTTGTACCAAAATGTGACATTAAGGTCAAAAGGGAGGTTTTGAAGTTAGCGCAGCTAATGTTAGGCCTGTTTTGCTGCTCCAAAACAATATCATACCAATAAAAATTGCCTGCCGGCCCTCTATACGGGACGGCAGGCAATCCAATCTTCCGATTGTTTAACTGAGGAGAGGATTTTGGGCGCAGGACAACAAGCCTCTCCGGTGTCGAAGAAGTTTGTTGAAATTCATTGCGGAGATTTTAGCCCCAAAAAAGAATTTACTCGGGATAAATCCTCTCACGGGCATCTTGTCTACTTGGTACCGGTTACGCAGTATGGACGGAACCGATTCTATTCCGTTCCGAATTCTATGCCAATTTTGAAAATCAGGTGCATGCATCTGTTGCTGCTGCCTTGCGCGCTCCACAGCCGAGCGGGAAAGTGACATTTGACAGGTCGCCCGTCGCTGCTTTGCCTGGCATTCTTCGCGGTGATCACATCCCATGCAATGTTCAGATTTAAAGTAGGCCCTGATTCGGGACGTTCTTTCTGTGTAGGAGCAGCGTATTGGCGCATATCCGGCTGGACATTGCTGCACACTCTTTCCGTTATCACTTAGCAGAAAACCGCCGTAAATATCCGGTACAGCTACACCCTTTAATGCTGTATTGATGAGCTCAATATTTTTCTCTGCTGCAAGTTCTCTGCACTCCTGCCCCACATAGCCGCCATCCGCAACAATCCGCACGGTCTCCTTTTGTTCTTCTGTGCGCGTAAGATGGTCGCGAAGAAAGCGCGGGTCGGAAAATATGTTTTTCTCATATTGATAATCCGTAATCACGGAACCGCTGCTGTCCACACTCTCCACCACATTCGCAGCATATCCAATATGGTCTTTCCCTGCCTTTACACAGTATGTCGCATCCGGGTCAGTAGGATTTTGCAGGGAAGTTGTTGACGGGGATTCCTCTCCCTTCTTGCGAAGCCGTCTTCCGCCGCTTCCGGCAATGGTCTGCTCGTCCAGGCATCGGACAAGCAGACGATACTCCTCTGTTTCCTGATATTGTGCCGCACTCCGCAGCAGAAGCTGGTCCGCATCTTTCAGAATGGTCTCTATTCGCTCATTCATATCTGTGTTCCGGCAATGATACACGATGAAATTGCGGTCACCTGGCTGGCAGTAATGTTCCAGCCCTGTCAGTTTACCGATGCCTTCCTTCTTTTCGATACGCTTGGCAAGTCTTGCAACACAGGAATAGAGCAGCTCGATCCGGCTTAATTTTCGGATATTTGCCTCGATCATCAGCGAATCCATACGTTTGACGTGAGAATTGATCCCCATCAGTTTTGCGATTTTGCGGTTCAGATCGCAGACGCACTCATGGAACAAATCTACGCCGGTAGTTTTTTCGTATTCATAGCAGCGTTTCCGAAAACGGGACAAGGATTTGTCGCTCAACGGCTGCTCCTCGTAGCTGGTGGTGTGGAGAGCATACTGATAATGGATGTCCAGCATCAGATTCTCAACAATCTCGTCATCGGACAAAGCAAACAGTTCTTTTATAATGAGCGCACCCACAATAATATTGACTGGGGTATTGGGTCGTGAAGCATTTTGAGAATACAAAACTCGGAAACGTTCTTCGTCAATGGCGGGAAAAATCTCATCAGAAAACACTTTTGCCCATGACTTTTCCAAAAAGCTCCGCTCCCGTCTCGTGAGCCGGAGACTGCGGTCGAATATGGACAACTGCTGGCTTCCGTTGGCCCTGTATGACATCTTCCGCCACCACCCTGTTTTTATCTACATTATATCAAACCTGAAGTATTGTGTCACACCCCCTTTTGACCTTAATGTCA
>JALFRA010000020.1 GCA_022785125.1 Clostridiales bacterium | reverse complement strand
GTACAACGTAATCTGGGTGTGTTGACGCCATTGGAAAAGCATAAGTTGTGCCTCGCCGCATAAAAAGTGGCCAGCAGAAATGAACTGCTGGCCGGGGAATTTTTATACTTTTTCACTGTCCTCTTGACGGGTAGCGGTTCAGCCCGCTGGCAGAGCTGCTTTGCATCTTCCTCTGTACAGTTGTACTTGTCCAGTAAGGAGACACGGTTCCCGGCCAATCGAAGCAGCCGTTCCTGCTCGTCCTTGGCGATCCCGATATACTGAACTGTGTCGGGCGGCAGCGATTTTTGGTATCGCAGGATCGGTTTCAGCTTGCAGTCTCTCTGAACAGCACACCGTCCGCAGATGGGAAAAGAACGCAGAAGGCCCTTCTTGGGACCACGGGTGATTTTGCCTGTGAAGAGATCCACATACGTTTTCTCACTGCGCAGGACGGTTACCTTCACACCCCTGCGTTCTAAAGCCGGAATGGCGGTGGTGTAGATAAAATCTCGGTGTTCCGGCACCTCGCCGGAGATCTCCTTGTCGAACATGACCTCACAGTATACTGCCTCATCCAGAGGCTCCCCATGTTCCAGAGCCAGTAATATGGTGGCAAGACTGTCCTTACCAAAGGAACAGGAGGCAACATGTTTCAACGGTCCGACACACCTGCTTCCTTGATGCGGCAGGCGTTGCACAGTACCTCCGCTTTCTCCGTCTGCTCCCAGGGCGCGTTCGGATGGGTAAAGTGGCCATAGTTGCAGAACTGAGCGAAGAGGGGCTTGTCCAGTCCCAGGGTGCGGATCATCCCGGCGGGGGTCAGGTCAAAGACCGCCCGCACAGCCCGCTCCAGTACCTCATCCTGGTATTCGCCGGTCCCTTCGGTATCCACGTTGACTGCCACAGGCTCAGCCTTTCCGATGGCATAAGCCAGGGCGACGGTGCAGCGATCCGCCAGACCGGCAGATACAATGTTCTTGGCAATATAGCGCGCCATGTAGGCTCCGCTGCGGTCCACCTTGGTGGAGTCTTTACCAGACAGCGCGCCGCCGCCGTGAGGGGCCAGTCCGCCATAGGTATCCACCATCAGCTTGCGGCCCGTGAGGCCGGTATCCGCCTCAAATCCGCCGTAGACAAACCGCCCGGATGGATTGATCAGGATCTCTGTATTCGTATCGGGCGGCAGCTCCCGCAGTGCGGGCTGGATCACATGGTCCATGAGTTCCGCCTGCAGCTGGCCCAGATCTTTCTCAGGGTCATGCTGGCAGGACAGAACAACCGATGCAAGACGCACGGGGATATCCAGCCCATTCATCTGGCTCTGGATACGGCGACGGATCTGTTTGAGCTGCCGTCTATCACCGCAGCCCTCCAGCACCACATAGCTGCCTTTTCCGTTGGCCAGCACCTCACGCCGCCCGGTATCATCCCGGAGACTGGCCATGAGACGCTGGCCCAGGCGCTTGCGGTAGCTGTCCTGGAGGGCCTCCACATCCCCGCACACGCCATGCTTTTTCAGGATTGCAGCGATCTCGCTGGAGTGGATCTCCATCCCCTCGAACAACGCCTCCAGGATCTCCTGCTCAGCCGCTGGCGGCAGTCTGGGCGGAGCAGTCGGCTTGGCACCCGCGTTTTCCCGGTTCATCGTTCTGCCTCCTTTCGCTTCTTTTGAGGGGAATGCGGCGCTTTTGCAGGCTGCGGATCACCGCGCCAGGTTTCCGGGGCCATGGTATTGATATGGCGGAGCATATCCCGCACGTTTGCACAGGTGAATTCCGGCTGTTCAAATCCATGGCGCTCCGTGTAGATGGTCCACTTATGGGTCTCATGGGGACTGTCCCGTATGACCACAAAATATCTCCCGTTGCGGTCGCCATGTAGCGGCTCAAACCGCATGTCATCATAGAGCGGGCCGGACAGCGGGCAGTTGTTCTTGAACCAGACATAGTAGTGGTCCAGGATATACGGGTCGGTGATCCCCATGACCACCTTGCTCAACTTCTGGAGCCGTCCGGCCAGCGCGTCATCCTGACAGAACCAGTCATACCACCCGGCCTCACACTGAACGGCACGATCTTTCGAGGAAAAATCCCCGGCACGGAACCGCTCCTGCCACTGGCGGACACTCATTTCCGTCATAGCGTCCCCCTCTCCGGCAGGAGGCGCTCCATGAGGTCGGCAATGGTCCGAAACACCTCCGCCAATTCACGAGACTCTTTCACCGTATCTTCCATCTCGTCCCTGGTCATGCGGGTGCATTTAGCCCAGATCCGGACATTTTCCTCTGTGGGGTCCAGCAGGACCGCCTTTTCATACGCCTTGCAGAAGACTCCGGCGATCTTCCCCTCACGGTCGATCTCTGCGTCCTTTTCCTGGATTTCCTTTTTTGCTTTCAGGATGTCCAGCGCCTCCTGGGCGGCCTGCTCTCGCTGCTCCTCCGGCAGATCCTCCACCTGCTTGGTGATCTGGTAGCCCTGATTGATGGACAGTTCCTTCTTGTCCAGCGCCTCCTTGACCGCTGCGGGGGCGTGCTCGTCGATCTGCATCACTTTGCCCATGGTCCGCTCACCCAAGCCAACGGAGTCTGCCAGTTCTTTGCGGGTATCAACAGGAACGGAACTTTCCGGCAATGTTGCCGAAAGGTCAGTTCGCGTACCCTGGTTTGCCTTGGCCCTGGCTTCGATCTCCGGCTTAAGCTTCAGGGCGATCTTGCCCAGCTCCCACTTGTCCAGGTTGCGGCGGCCCTTCTGTGTATCCAGAGCCCACTGCTTGGCCTCCAGCAGATCGTCAAAGGCGAACACCAGCATCTGATAGGGCAGGCCGTGCTTGTCGCACAGGGATTTTCGGTTATGCCCGTCAATGACGACCAGATCCTCATTGACGATGATGAAGGTATAGCACCCATTTTTCAGGAGATCCGCCTCCAGCGCACCGAGCTGCTCCTCGCTCAAAGGCGGGAGCAGCTCGGCCATCTCAGGCAGCACGACAGGGGTGCGCTCTGTGCTGCTGTAAATGATCCCAGTGTTCTTCATCAGGCGGCCTCACACTCGGCCTGGTTCTGCCCGGCAGCGGTTGCATCCTCTGCCCGATGGGGGGAGAGGAGCTCCACCTCCGTAGCCTTGATCAGGAAGCCGGGCTGGCGGGTGGGATCGTCAGAAAAAGTGATGGTCTCGAAGTCGCCGGAGGCGGCCAACTTGCAGCCCTTCCAGGCATAGGCGGCGCAGAACTCGGCCAGGGGACCGCGCACCTTGATGGAGATGAAGTCGGTGAGCCGGTTGCCCTCCTGATCTCGATAGCGGCGGTCCGAGGCAATGCGCAGGATGGCATAGGGCTTGCCCGTGGTTTCGTTCATCTTCAGCTCCACATCATTGGTCAGATTTCCAGTGGCAGTGATCTTCAACATCGTTCATTTCTCCTTTTTCTGTTAGAATAGTTGGTTGTAAGAAAGAGGGGGACTCACAGATTCTGTGAGTCCCCCAAGGGCTTAATACCCCGTCCGGGGCAGGGTGGGAATGACAGGTTTGCCGTACACCGTAGTTACCCAACGGCTGACGGCCTGCACCCACTGGCCGTTGTAGACGCCGCCCACGTCGGCCACATTGACAAAGGAGGTGGAGGCCAGGTTGGCCACGGCGGTGCAGTGGAGGTACGGCTTTTCTACCTGGGCAAAGCCAGCAGGGGCCTGTCCAAAGACGAACATGACCTCTGTGACCCGTTCATTGCTGGCAAGGCCCAGTGCGGTGGCCGAGGCAGCCAGGGTGTAGTTCTTGCTGGTGGACAGGTTGTCTGCCAGGGTCCGATACTCGCCGCCGTTCACACGATAGGTGATCTTATAGGTGCCAGGGAAGTTATAGGTTCCGGTGACCACCGTGTCCAGCCGTACTTCTGCGGGAAGGGTATCGCGCCAATAAAAGTTGTCCAGCCGGACATTGGAGCTATTGGCGATGCCGGAGAAGGTATAGCGTACCGGCTGGCCTGCCATGATCTCCTTGGGGCCGGTTTTGGTGATGGATACGCCGGTAGTCAGGCTCTTGTTGGTCACCTCAAATTTGACGATCTGTCCCTCATGTTCCAGATAGGCGGTGAGTTCCGTTTCATTTACGCCGTAATTGGCCGGAGCCTTGACCTCACGGATGGTATAGCGGGAGAGAGGCAAAGGTTTGGACACGGCCAGCCCTCGGCTGTCAGAGCGGATGGTGTCCACTAGATTACCCGCCTTATCATAGATTTCAAATACAGCCCCCTCCAGCAGCGTTCCCGCAGGCAGGCCGTTGGTGGGGTTGTAGTCGGCAGACTTCTTGACGATCTGGATCTGGCCTGTGATGGCCCGGTTTTCCCAGGTGATTTCCGTGGTCTCGCCCGGCTTTATATAGACGGTTTTCAGCTGTTCGTCTACGATGTAGCCCTCGTTCTCCAGCTCCCGCAGATACACCTTGCCAGACAGCTCCAGGGTGTCAATGTAGGCGTATCCGTTCTGGTCGGTGGTGAACTGATCCACCGGATTCATGTTGCTGTCATAGAGCAGGAAGGTCACGCCGTAAATGCCCTTTCGGGTGTCTGCGTCGATCTTGTGCAGCAGGATGCCGGAGAATGCCTTGTTGGTCACAGTCTTTCTGGTGATCTCCCCATCCTTTACGGTGAAGTAGATGGGTGTGGGGTCCAATTTGAAGGTATCCGGGCAATCGGTTTCCACGGCATAGTAGTTGTCAGCCTCCAAGGGCAAGAACACTTTTCCATCCTTCCCGGTGGTCACGGTGTCCACCAGAGCGTCGTCGCTGACGCGGCGGATCTCAAACGTGACTCCAGGGATGGTCTCTGCCTGATCAACCTCATTGACTTTGGTAATCTCCACGCCGCCCACCGGCGCATTGTAGAACCAGAGTTCCTGTGTACGCAGAACATTTCTCGGAGCTTTTGGGTTGCCTGCCGACCATGTTCATCGTTATCCAGGCACAGAATAATCCGGCGTATGTGTGGGTTGTCTCGCAGATAGGTCCGCAGTCCTCCTTCGTACAGCCCACACAGCGCCACCGCGTTGGAGGTCACTTTCCGGTGCAGGGTGCAGAAGCTCATCAGGTCGATTGGGGCCTCAAAGACAAGAACTGCATCATGCTTCTTGCTGCAGTGAAGTCGAAATGCGATGTCCTTATTGCTGCCTGGGACATCCCCCTTAAAGCTGCTGCCGTTCCGATCATAGGTTCCTCGTTGGTTGGCAAATACCGGCGCTCCTGATTGGTCCCGGCCAACAAAGACACAGTTGTGATGCTGGGCGTCCTCGTACAGCAATCCAGCCTCCACAAAGCCCCGGATCACTTGGGGTGCGATCCCACGCTTGCGGAGATAGGCAAACACCCTGCGGTGATCCACGTTGGCAGGTGGGAGGGTAAAGGGAACTTTTTTCTCCTTTTCCTTGGCCTGCCGCGAAGTGCTCACCGGGGGAGAGTCACGGGCGCGGCCATGCCAGGTCAGCAGGTATTCCACCGCCTCCGGGAAACTTTTGTTGCAGAACCGCTGGAGGAATGTGATGGCGTCTCCGCCGATGCCCTCTGAGTAGCGGAACCAGGTACGTCTGTCCTTGATTCGGATGCTGTCCATCTCCTGCGTGGTGTAGTACCTGCCGATCCGCTTCACCTGGTAGCCCAGGGAGATCAACAGATCCGGAAGGTCTGTGTCTCGGACAGTGGCCATTTCAGCCTCTGTAAAACGAGTCCTTTCTGCTGTTTGCATCATGTCACCTCCTTCTCGAGAAAACAAAAAAGGGGCCGGAGGACACATCCGCTTGAGATGTGCCCTCCGGCCCCTTGCTTTGACTCCTTGTGTTATTGTTCGATGTCCACTGTGTCTCTCTCCGCCTCCGCACTGGCCTTGCTGGCATCTGGGGTGGTACCGGCGGCTCCACTGTCCTCCGGGGCCAGGCTGGCTTCGGTTTCCGCCAGCGCCTGCTCGATCAGGCCCAGGACGAAGTCCCGCTGGGTGAGCTTTACGCCGGTCCGAGCCGTTTCTTTGGCCAGGTGGGTCTTGATGCGCTGGAAGAGTCCCTCGGGGATCTGGAATGCCATCGTTCTGCTGCCTGTCATGTTGATTCCTCCATTCTCATCCTTCATCTTGTAGTATTCAGTGAGCAATGCTGCGATGTACTGGCTGGTGGTCATCTCCAGGCGGTCTTTTTCTTCTGTTACCCGGTTGTGCAGGGTGATGTCGATTTGAGCGCATAGGTTTTTCTTGTCTGCCATGGTCTGCTCTCCTTTCCTCGTTTTGCAACGCAAGTATATCCAAAACCATGTCAGAAAGCTATTACCAAGACCACCAAGGAACCAAGGACAAAGCAAGCAATACCACCAACTGAAACAGCCGCGCAATACAAAGAGAGAAGCCCCCGTTGGCCGTTCGATTGGAACTGCCAGCGGGGGCTTCTCTCGCTGTTTTTTCTTTGCTCAGAGGTTCGAATCACCCCACATCACGAAAATGGCCTTTTGCATCTCCATCTCGGCTGGTGCTCGATTTTTCCCTCTGAAACGGCTGAAACCCTTGCCGCAGCAAGGGTTTCAGGGGTTGCATCTTTTTCAGCAACCTTAGTTGGTGCCGGTGGTGGGACTCGAACCCACACGGTGTTGCCACCAACGGATTTTGAATCCGTCACGTCTACCATTCCATCACACCGGCGTCCAATATGCGGTCTGGATGGTATTATACACGAATTGTGGACAGATGGCAAGCCCTGTCCTCAGAATAAATTCAGAAAACGCCATACCATTTCATCGGAAGATGTGTTATGATAACAATATCGAAAATTCCCACGGAGGGCAGAAAATCCATGAAAAAACTCAGACTGATTCTGGCGGCAGGGCTGTTGATGCTGCTGACAGGCTGCTTTTCCCAATCGGTGGACGACCTTTACGCCCCGCCGCGAGCGCCGGACGACTATCTGAAACTGGATAACAAAATCAATGAGGTCCTCAACGCCGGCGGCGAGTATGCCGCCCCCCTCACCGGAGAACTGACCCAGAAAGTGCAGCTTCAGGATCTGGACGGCGACGGCGTGCAGGAGGCCATCGCTTTCTTCCGGGTCAGTTCGTCAGAGCGGCCCTTGAAAATCTACATCTACCGCCAGACCGGAGACGACTATGAGGTGGCGGCCATCATCGAAGGAGAAGGCTCGGCCATCAACTATGTCTCCTATGTGAATCTGGATGACAGTCCCAGCAAGGAGATCATCGTCAGCTGGCAGATGATGAGCGATCAAAACCATTCTCTGGCTGCCTATTCCATTCACAACGGTCAGGTACTGGAACTGATGCGCACCAATTATACCAACTTCCAGATCTGTGACATGGATCAGGACGGCCAAAACGAGATCGTGGTGGTCCAGACCGGCGCCACTGAGGAGAGCAACCGGGTGGAGCTGTACAACTACCGAAATGGTATCCTGGGGCTGGATTCTTCCGCGCCGTTGTCCCGCAATGTGACCGGCCTGCCGGAGGGCGGGGTGAAAACCGGCTATTTACAGGACAATATCCCGGCTGTCTTTGTCAGCTCTGCCTACGGGCGCAGCGGCAGCGAGACCGATTACAATTCCAGCACCGCCTACAGCCAGACCGGGCAGATCACCGATATTTTTGCCTGGAAAAACGGCCGTATCCAGAACATTACCCTGGACCCGGCTACCGGCGAGAGCGACAACACCATCCGGTGGTATACAGCAGTGACCGCCAAGGACATCAATAATGACGGTATTATGGAGCTGCCCGACCCCTACGCCCTGCCCGATCCCAGCAGCACCAGTATTGCCGTGAATTTCTGGGCCATCCGCTGGCGGCAGTACGACATCAACGGCAACTCCCATCCGGTCTTTTCCACCTACTATAATGACCAGGACGGCTGGTATTTTATTCTGCCGGACAGCTGGGACGGCAAGATCACGCTGTCCCGCAGCGACGTGGCAGGCGGAGGAGAGCGGGCGGTCATCTTCTCCTACTGGGAGGGGGATGCCGGTGTGGACCCGGCGCCCTTCCTGGTAATCTACACCCTGCGGGGCGACAACCGCTATATGCGGGCCAATATGTCGGGGCGGTTCCGGTTGCTGGCAGGGGATGACGACCGGGATACCATTTACGCTGCCCGCTTTATCCAGAACAGTTGGGACTGCGGACTGGATGAGAGCGGCGTAAAGGCGCACTTTGCACTGATTACCAACGACTGGTCCTGACATGGACGGAAATATAAGGAGGGAATGGGATGAAAAAGGTACTCGTGCTGGAAGACGAGTCCAACATCCGCAGCTTTGTGGTGATCAACCTGAAGCGGGCAGGCTATGAGGCCATTGAGGCCGAGACCGGTGAGGAGGCTCTGGCCCAGCTTAAGCGCAACCCGGATATCAAGGTGGCGCTGCTGGATATCATGCTGCCGGACATGGACGGCTTTGAGGTATGCCGCCGTATCCGGGCGGGGGACAATAACATCGGCATTATCATGCTTACCGCACGCACCCAGGAAATGGATAAAGTTACCGGGCTGATGACCGGCGCCGACGACTATGTGACCAAGCCCTTTTCCCCGGCGGAGCTTACCGCCCGCATTGACGCTCTGTACCGCCGCACCGGCGGGGCCGAGGCGGTGGATACCGGTGAGATTAGTCAGCCGCCATTCCTGCTGAACACCCGCAACCGCACCCTGGAAAAGAACGGCCAGCGGGTCAAGCTGACCCAGGTGGAGTATTCCATCATGAAGCTGTTTATGGACAATCCGGGGAAGGCTCTGTCCCGGGAGGAAATTTTGGACTCGGTGTGGGGCCGGGATTACTTCGGAGAACTGAAGATCGTGGACGTGAATATCCGCCGCCTGCGGATCAAAATCGAGGACGACCCGACCAATCCTTCTTTTATAACAACGGTATGGGGGTACGGCTACAAGTGGGGATTCTGACCCAGCCCGAAGTCGTCCTCGATACCCGCCTTTGGCGGGGCGGCGCTTGAGCCGTACAAGCGTTTTGGCGTAGCCAAAACCTTGGCGCAGGCGGAATTCATTTCCGCCGCGCAGATATAAAATGGGACCCCCGCAAAACCTGTTTTGCGGGGCGGACGACCCGACCAATCCTTCTTTTATAACAACGGTATGGGGGTACGGCTACAAGTGGGGCTTTTAAACCCGCTGCTATGTAGCAGTGCCAGTCCCACATCATACCCAAAGAGAGCCCAGCGAAGCGGGTCTCTTTGGGAGAGGAGGCGCAAGGGAGCGGATGAGGGATAGCCTTCAGGCTGTCCCGAAGAGAGCGGACTTTGTGCCGACGACGTATGGGGGTACGGCTACAAACGGGGGTTCTGACGGCGGCCGCCCGGCCCTGTGACGCGCTATCTTTTATCAAACCCAGGTGGTGAAACATCGACCTATGAAGAAAATCAAAGGCATCCGCGGCATTCGGAAGCGGTGGATGGTCAACTCCATCAGCGTGGTGCTCTTTATCGTGCTGCTGGCGGTGACCGCCTTTTCCGCGGCCATGGGCAGTTATTACTACTCCACCCTCAGCGAATCCCTGTCCCAGAAGGCGGAAAGCGCGGTGCGCAGCTTCAACTACTACCGTACCAGCGGCGACTCCTACTATGAGTATGCCCGTACCCTGGTGGGCGGGGACCAGTCCAGCGACCGGCTGGAGGTGGAGTTTCTGGACGCCGGCGGCCAGATCCGTTACTCCAGTTCCGACCTGACCGCCTTCCGTTCTCCGGGCACCCCCGACATCTCCAAGGCGCTGAGCCAGGGCAAGACCGAGGTGTGGACCGGCTCTGATCCCAGCACCGGGGAGCATATCATGGCGGCCACCAGCCCCCTCATTATCAACGGGGAAGTGGTGGGAGCTATGCGCTATGTTACCTCCCTGCGCAATGTGGACTGGCAGATCATCATCGTGGTGGCCATCTCCCTGGGCATCGGCATGGTGATCCTGGCCATCGTTTATTTTTCCAACCTGTACTTTGTTCGTTCCATCGTGGAGCCGGTGGCGGGGATCACGGAGACGGCAAAGCGCATTGCCGCCGGGTCCTACGGCGTGCAGATCGAAAAACGCTTTGACGACGAGATCGGCGATCTGACCGACGCCATCAATGATATGTCCCTGAAGATCAACCAGAGCGAGAAGATGAAGAACGAATTTATCTCCTCGGTATCCCACGAACTGCGTACCCCTCTCACCGCTATCAACGGCTGGGCGGAAACCATCATGCATGGAGAGGTGCGGGACGGCGCGGATGTGAAGAAGGGCATGGGCATCATCGTCTCAGAGGCCCGGCGGCTTACCAATATGGTGGAGGAGCTGCTGGAGTTCTCCCGCATTCAGGACGGCCGGTTTACCCTGTCGGTGGAGCCCATGGACATCAAGGCGGAGCTGGAGGATGCGGTGTATACCTACCGGGAGTTCTTCCGCCGGGAGGGCATCGAGCTCAACCACTTCGACTGCGATGAGGAGTTCCCGCCCATTGAGGGCGACCCGGAGCGGCTGCGGCAGGTGTTTTGCAACCTGCTGGACAACGCCGCCAAGCACGGCGGTTCCGGCAAGCGCATTGATACCGCCATCTGCCGGGAGGCGGATATGGTGGTCATTACCATCCGGGACTATGGCCCCGGCATCCCGGAGGAGGAGCTGCCCCACGTCAAATATAAGTTCTACAAAGGCTCCTCCAAGGCCAGAGGCTCCGGCATCGGCCTGGCTGTCTGCGACGAGATCGTCAGCCGCCATGAGGGAGTGCTGGAGATCGGCAACGCCGAGGGGGGCGGCTGTATCGTCACCGTCCGTCTGCCCATCCAGCCTCAGTGAGGAAATAATAGGGCAATCGAACATTTGTTTTAAAAAAGAGGCCCGCACCCCTTGCAATCGGGGTGCGGGTCTGATACAATATATTAGATATGAATCCAAACAGCAAGGAGAACATGGAACGAATGTCAAAACAGACGAAACGCGCCTGCGACACGCCATACAAGACCATGATCGGCGGTCAGGCCCTTATCGAAGGCATCATGATGCTGGGGCCGGAGAAAAAGGCTGTGGTGGTCCGCAAGCCGGACGGGGAGCTGGCCGAACAGGTGGAGGAGCGGGTGCTTATCAAGGACAAGCACCCCATACTGGGAGTGCCCTTTATCCGGGGCGTCTTTAATTTCTGTTCCTCCATGGCCAACGGCGTCAAGGCTCTGATGTACTCTGCGTCTTTTATGCCCGAGGACGAGGAGCCGGAGGAACCCTCTAAATTTGAGCGGTGGCTGGACAAGCATCTGGGCAGCGAAAAGGCGGCCTCCGCTCTGGTGACGCTGGCGGTGGTGCTGGGGATCTGTTTCTCGGTGGGGCTTTTTATCCTGCTGCCCACCGCTCTGGTAGGCCTGCTGGGGCATTTTACCCCCCTGGCCATGTGGCTGCGCAACCTGCTGGAGGGTGTGGTCCGCATCGTGATTTTTGTGGGCTACCTGATTTTGTGCGCCCATATGAAGGATATCCGCCGGGTATTCCAGTACCACGGAGCAGAACACAAGACCATCTTCTGCTATGAACACGGCCTGCCTCTGACGGTGGAAAATGTTCGTAAGCAGCCCCGGCACCATCCCCGCTGCGGCACCAGCTTCCTCTTCGTGGTGATCGTGGTGAGCATCCTGCTGTCCAGCGTGGTGTTTTCCTTTGTGGAGGTGACCAACACCTTCCTGCGGATGGGCCTGCATCTGCTGATGCTGCCGGTGATCGTCAGCCTGACCTATGAATTTAACCGCATGGTAGGCCGGCATGACAACTGGTTTACCCGCTTTATGTCCGCCCCTGGTATGTGGCTCCAGAACTGGACCACCTTTGAGCCGGACGACTCCATGATCGAGGTGGGTATCCGGGCTTTTACTCTGGTGCTGCCTCAGGAGCAGGGCAAAGATCGGTGGTAACACCCAATAACGGTGTTTTGAGAGAGAGAACAAGAGAGACGAGGAGTGGTTACAGCATGGCAACCACCTACAACAACCTCTATCTGGACGCGCGCCGCCGCCTGCGGGAAGCAGGGGTGGAAGGCGCCCAGCTGGAGGCCCGGGAGCTGGTGTGCGCCGCCGCCGGAAAGAGCCGGGAACAGTATTACCGGGACATGGCCCTCTACGCTTCCGACGCGGTGGAGGAGAAGCTGAAGGAACTGGTGGAGCGGCGGCTGTCCGGGGAGCCGGTGGCCTACATCATTGGAGAGTGGGAATTTTACGGACTGTCCCTTACCGTCAACCGGGATGTGCTCATCCCCCGTATGGATACCGAGCTGCTGGCCGAGCGGGCCATTCTGCTGGCCCGGGCGGCAGGGGAGGGGGCAAGGGTGCTGGATCTGTGCGCCGGCAGCGGCTGTGTGGGTCTGGCGGTGGCCTCCAATGTGCCCGACTGCCGGGTGGTGCTGGCCGACCTCAGTGAGGGGGCACTGAAAACCTGTAAGCAGAACATCCGCCGGTGTGATCTGAACGCCCGGGTGACCTGCTTCCAGGCAGACGCTCTCCAGCCTCCTGATGGTGCGCTGTGGGATTTTGATGTGATCGCCTGCAATCCCCCCTATATCCCCACCGGAGATATTGCCGGACTGGACCGGTGCGTCCGGGATTTTGAGCCTCGTACCGCGCTGGACGGGGGCGACGACGGCCTGGATTTCTACCGGGCGGTGACTGCCCAGTGGGGCCCCGCTTTGCGGCTGGGCGGCTCCCTCCTTTTTGAGGTGGGGATTGGACAGGCTCCGGATGTGGAGCGGCTGCTGATTGAGCAGGGCTTCTCCAACGTGCAGTCCAGCCAGGACACCCAGGGCATCTGGCGTGTGGTGGAAGGCGTTTTGAATCGGTAAGGGCGGGCTTCTGGCCCGCCGTGAAAGGATGAAAAGGATACATGGCAGACAAGAAGAAATCTGTGGTGGAGAGCGCCGCTCCCGCCTCTGACAAGAAAAAGGCGCTGGAGACCGCCATGGCCCAGATCGAGAAGGCCTACGGCAAGGGCTCCATCATGCGTCTGGGCGACAACGCCGACATCGTGGTGGAGGCCATCCCCACCGGCTCCCTGTCCCTGGACCTGGCCCTGGGCATCGGCGGCGTCCCCAAAGGACGTATCATCGAGATTTACGGCCCCGAGTCCTCCGGTAAGACCACTCTGGCCCTCCACATCGTGGCTGAGGCCCAGAAGCGGGGCGGCGAGGTGGCCTTCATCGACGCCGAGCACGCTCTGGACCCCTACTACGCCCGGGCTCTGGGGGTGGACATCGACTCCATGCTCATCTCCCAGCCCGATACCGGCGAGCAGGGCCTGGAGATCTGTGAGGCCCTGGTGCGCTCCGGCGCCATCGACGTGGTGGTGGTGGACTCGGTGGCTGCCCTGACCCCCCGTGCCGAGATCGAGGGCGACATGGGCGACTCCCATGTGGGTCTGCTGGCCCGCCTCATGAGCCAGGCTCTGCGGAAGCTGGCCGGCTCCATTGCCAAGACCAATTGTGTGGTCATCTTCATCAACCAGCTGCGTGAGAAGGTGGGCGTCATGTACGGCAACCCGGAGGTCACCACCGGCGGCCGGGCTCTGAAGTTCTACGCCTCCGTCCGCATGGATGTGCGCCGGGTGGAGTCTCTGAAGAACGGCTCTGAGATCATTGGTAACCGCACCCGGGTCAAGGTGGTCAAGAACAAAGTTTCTCCTCCCTTCAAGGAGGCGGAGTTTGACATCATGTACGGCGAGGGCATCTCCAAAGTGGGCGAGATCCTGGATCTGGCCACCAAGCTGGACCTGGTGCAGAAGTCGGGGTCCTGGTTCGCCATGGGTGAGACCCGTCTGGGTCAGGGCCGGGACGCCGCCAAGCAGTATCTGAAGGACAACCCGGAGGTGCTGGACCGGCTGGAGGCCGACATCCGGAAGAATTCCTACAAACTGATGAGCAGCCAGGCCCGGGCCGCTGCCCGTGCCGCCGGCCGGGCGGTAGACGTGTCCGCCGAGGACTTCGAGGATGCGGATCAGTAAGCTGGCCCCCTCGGAGCGCATTCAAGGACGCTGGCTGTGTCACCTGGAGGATGGGACCATCCTCCGCATCACAGAAAATGAGATCGTCGCCTTTGGACTGTGCTCCGGCCTGGAGCTGAGTCCGGAGCAACTGGAGCAGGTGGGACGGGCCGCCAGAGCCGCCGCCGTGCGGGACAAGGCCCTGGACCTGCTTTCTGCCCGGCCCCTGTCCCGAAAGGAACTGGTGGACAAGCTGACCGCCCGGCCCCGAAATAAGGACAAGGAGCCTCTGGCTGACCGGGAGAGCGCCGAAGCGGCGGCCGACCGGCTGGAGGAGCTGGGTTACCTGAACGACGAGGCCTATGCCCGTACAGTGGCCGACCACTACGCCGCCAAGGGGTGGGGCCCGGCCCGCATCCGGGACGAACTCTACCGCCGGGGTGTGCCCCGAGACTATTGGGACGGCGTCCTGGAGGATCTGGAGTCCCCCGACGATGCCATCGACGCGTTTTTGCAGAAAAAACTCCGTGGAGCGGATCTCACTGACCCCAAAAGTTATCAACGGGCGGCCAACGCCCTGGCCCGCCGGGGGTTCCGGTGGGAGGATATCAAGGAGGGCCTGCGCCGGTACGGCGCGGCCATGGAGGAGGAATTCTGATGGATACCCGCGAAGCCCTGATGACCCGCCGCAGCATCCGCCGCTACAAGGCAGATCCCATTCTGGAGGCCGATCTAAAGGAGATCCTGGAGGCCGGTCTGGCCGCGCCCTCCGCCATCAATATGCAGCACTGGCACTTTGTGGCCGTCCGGAGCCCTGAAGCTCTGGAGGAGGTCAAGGCCATCATGGGCGGGGTGGTGGAGAAGTTCACTCCGGTGCTGGAGCAGCGCTTTGCCCGCCACCCGGAGCAGGTTGGCATCACCAACAAGTTCCTGTCCACCCTGGGAGGCGCGCCGGTATGTGTGCTGGTGTTCTTCCTCAAGCCTGACTATCCCGACCGGGACGGCGCCATGCAGAGCGTGTCTGCCGCCATTGAAAATATACTGCTGGCCGCCTGGGACAAGGGGATCGGTTCCTGTTGGCTGTCCGCCCCCCAGCGTATGGGCTTCGGTCCCGCCTTTCAGGAGCGGTTCGCTCCTGACAAGGGAGAATTTGTGGCGGCCATTACCCTGGGCTATCCCGATCAGCAGCCCCAAATGCCCCCCCGCAGGGAGGGCAGATATACCATCGTATAAGGAGGCAGTCTCTTGAAGATTGCATTTGTATCCCTTGGCTGTGCCAAGAATTTGGTGAATACCGAGCAGATGATGGCCCTGGTGAAGGCTGCCGGCCATACCGTGACCGGCGAGGCCGAGGGGGCCGATGTGGCGGTGCTCAATACCTGCGGCTTTATTGATTCCGCCAAGAGTGAGGCCATCCAGAATATTCTGGAGCTGGCTGCCCTGAAGGAACAGGGCAAGCTGGGCAAGCTGCTGGTGGCGGGCTGTCTGACCCAGCGCTACCAGGACGAGATCCTGGAGGAGCTGCCTGAGATCGACGGCATCCTGGGTACCGGCAGTTATACCGACATCGTGCCCGCCATCGAGTCCGTTATGGAAGGGGATACCCCCACCTACTTCGGGGATATCGACCACACCATCGAGGACGGAGCGCGTATGGTCTCCACGCCCTCCTATACCGCCTTCCTGAAGATCGCCGAGGGGTGCGACAACCGGTGTGCCTACTGTGTCATTCCCTCCCTCCGGGGACGGTACCGCAGCCGCACGATGGAGTCTCTGCTCTCCGAGGCCAAGAAGCTGGCCGACGACGGGGTGCAGGAGCTTATCATCATTGCTCAGGATATCACCCGGTACGGCACCGACCTGTACCACAAGCGGATGCTGCCCGAATTGCTGACCGAGCTGTGCAAGCTGCCCTTCCACTGGGTGCGGCTCCACTATCTGTACCCCGATGAGCTGGATGACGCCCTCATCGACGTCATCGCCCGGGAGCACAAGATCCTCAAGTATATCGACATCCCCCTGCAGCATATCAATGACCGTATCCTCAAGGCCATGAACCGCCGCTCCACCAAGGCGGAGATCATCGCCCTGCTGAAGAAGCTGCGGGACCGGCTGCCCGGTCTGGTGCTGCGTACCTCCCTCATCTGCGGCCTGCCCGGTGAGACGGAGGAGGAGTTTGAGGAGCTGTGCGACTTCCTGCGGGAGAGCGGCATCGAGCGGGCGGGTATCTTCCAGTTCTCTCCTGAAGAGGGGACCCCCGCCGCAACTATGCCCGACCAGGTGGACCCGGATACCGCCAAGCGGCGGGTGGAGCTGCTGGTGGAGCTCCAGAGCCGGGTGATGGACGCCTGGAACGAGAGCCGCCTGGGGGAGACCCTGGAGGTGCTGTGCGAGGGCTTTGATCAGGAGATGGGCTGCTACGCCGGCCGTTCCTATGCTGATTCCCCCGACGTGGACGGCAAGGTGTTCTTTACCGCCGCCGGCCTGGTGCCTGCGGGGACCTTTGTCAATGTGCGTATTACCGGCACCAGTGATGGTGATCTGACCGGGGAAATAGAGGAGTGACATAGTTTGAATACCGCCAATAAGCTGACTTTGCTTCGGGTACTGCTCATCCCCGTCTTTCTGGTGGTGCTCTACCTCCAGTTCCCCTTCCATATGTACTATGCTCTGGCTGTGTTCATCCTGGCCAGCGTCACCGATTTTGTGGACGGCTATATTGCCCGTCACTACAACATGATCACCGACTTCGGCAAGTTCATGGACCCTCTGGCGGACAAGATGCTGGTCATGGCCGCCATGCTGTGGTTCGTGGAGATGAACCGTTTCCCTGCCTGGGCCCTGCTCATCGTGGTGGTGCGGGAATTCGCCGTCACCGGCCTGCGGCTCATCGCTGTGGAGCGGGGAAGGGTCATTGCCGCCGCCTGGTCGGGTAAGATCAAGACTGCTTCCACCATGGTGTGCATCTGCCTCATGCTGGTGTTCCACCACCTGACCCTGGACGTGGTGTGCGTGGCCGTCATTTTGGCTACCACCATCTACTCCGGCATCGAGTATTTTGTAAAAAATAAGGATGTCATCGACTGGAGTAAGCTGTAATGCTGGACTTTACCAGGACCCTGGAGGAAGACCGGCCCCTGATTCATCCTACCTGCGTGGTGAAAAACTGCACCTTTGGCCGGTATGTGGAGCTGGGGGACCACTGTATCGTGGAGGAGACCCATGTGGGGGACTACACCTATCTCTTCGGGTCCAACGATGTGATCTACTCCCACATCGGTAAGTTCAACTCCATTGCCACCGGGGTACGCATCAACCCGGTGCAGCACCCGGCCAAGACCCGGGCGGCAGCCCACCATTTCACCTACCGCTGCGCCCACTATGGTTTTGGGCCGGACGATCAGGCTCTGCTCCAGTGGCGGCGGGACAACCACCATGTCACCACGGGCAATGACGTGTGGATCGGCCACAACGCCGTTATCATGGCGGGGGTCACCCTGGGCCACGGTGCGGTGGTGGGGGCGGGCGCCGTGGTCACCCACGACGTAGCCCCCTATGAGATCGTAGGGGGCGTACCCGCCCGTCACATCGGCTGGCGGTATGACGAGGACACCATCGCTGCCCTCCTGCGTATCCAGTGGTGGGACTGGAGCCATGAGGAGCTGAAGGAGCAGCTGCGGGACTTTGACGATGTGGCCGCCTTCTGTGTCAAGTATGACCCGGGCGTTGGGTAACTTGACACCAAAAGGAAAACGTGGTAGTATACTATGGTAACCTAATAGCGCGAGGAACGGAAATAGTACCCAGCGAGTACCCGCCAGAGAGGGAACGTCACCGGCTGAGAGCGGTCCCAGGGAGTAACTGGAGAATGTGCGTCCGGGAGCGCGGGGGATGTGGATGCCCCCCGGCTGGCCCCGTCATCGGCCTTTGAGTGAGAAATGAGAGTGGAACCGCGATCTGATCGCCTCTTATGCGTATGCGTAAGAGGCGTTTTTCTTTTTGGAGGTGTTTTCCCTGACCCGACTTGGCGAGACCCTGCGGGCCTATCAGGCCCGCGACCCGGCGGCCCGCAGCCGCCTGGAGATCTTTTTGCTCTATCCCGGCGTACACGCCATCATCTACCACCGCCTGGCCCATTTCCTCTACCGGCACCACCTGAAGTTCCTGGCACGGTTCGTCAGCCAGTGGAGCCGGTTCTGGACCGGCATTGAGATCCACCCCGGCGCCAAGATCGGCCGCCGGTTCGTCATTGACCACGGCATGGGCATCGTCATCGGCGAGACCGCCGAGATCGGCGACGACTGCCTCATCTACCACGGTGTCACTCTGGGCGGTACCGGCAAGGACCAGGGCAAGCGCCATCCCACCCTGGGCAACAACGTGCTGGTGTCTACCGGCGCCAAGGTACTGGGTCCCTTCAAGGTGGGAGACAACTCCCGCATTGCCGCCAACGCGGTGGTGCTCAGCGAGATCCCGCCCAACGCCACCGCCGTGGGCGTGCCCGCCCGGGTGGTGCGTATCGCCGGGGAGAAGGTGGACTACGCCTCCTCCGTGGACCAGATCCACGTCACCGACCCGGTACAGAAAGAATTGCAGGCCATCAGTTCCCGGCTGGAGTGGCTGGAAAAACTGATGGATGAACAGGCCAGAAGCCAAAATCAATAAGGAGCGAATTGCCATGAAACTGTATAACTCCGCAAGCCACAAGAAAGAGGACTTTATCCCCCACGAGCCGGGCAAGGTGACCATGTACACCTGCGGACCCACGGTGTACCACTTCGCCCACATCGGCAACCTGCGCAGCTACCTGATGGAGGACGTGCTGGAGAAATTCCTCCGCTACGAGGGCTACGACGTGAAGCGGATCATGAACATCACAGATGTGGGCCACCTGGCCTCCGACGCCGACACCGGCGAGGACAAGATGGTGAAGGGCGCCAAGCGGGAACACAAGAGCGTGATGGAGATCGCCCAGTTCTACACCGACGCCTTCTTTGCCGACTGCAAGAAGCTGAACATCAAGTATCCCGAGGTGGTGCAGCCCGCCACCGGCATGATCGACGACTATATCAAGGTCATCACCAAGCTGCTGGATACTGGCTACGCCTATGTGGCCGGTGGCAACGTGTACTTTGACACCTCCAAGCTGGAGAAATACTATGTGTTCAACGACCACGACGAGGAGGACCTGGCCGTGGGCGTCCGCGAGGGCGTGGAGGAGGACACCAACAAGCGCAACAAGAATGACTTTGTGCTGTGGTTCACCAAGTCCAAGTTTGAGGATCAGGCCCTGAAGTGGGACTCCCCCTGGGGCGTGGGCTATCCCGGCTGGCATATCGAGTGCTCCTGCATCTCCATGAAGTATGCCGGTGAGTATCTGGACCTCCACTGCGGCGGTATCGACAACGCCTTCCCCCACCACACCAACGAGATCGCCCAGTCTGAGGCCTATCTGGGCCATCCCTGGTGCAAATACTGGATGCACGTCCACCACCTGAACACCAACGACGGCAAGATGAGCAAGTCCAAGGGCGAGTTCCTCACCGTCTCCCTGCTGGAGGAGAAGGGGTACGATCCGCTGGTTTACCGCTTCTTCTGCCTCCAGTCCCACTATCGTAAGGGTCTGGTGTTCTCCTGGGAGAACCTGGAGAACGCCAAGGTGGCCTACGACAAGCTGGTGGCCCGGGTGGCCGCCCTGTCCGACGACCCCGCCCCGGTGGACGAGGAGGCCGCCGCCCGGTACAAGGCCGCTTTTATCGAGGCGGTGGGCAACGACCTGAACACCTCCCTGGGTGTCACCGCCCTGTACGACGTGCTCAAGGCCGACGTGAACGACGCCACCAAGCGGGCCCTCATCGGCAGCTTTGACACCGTGCTGGGCCTGAACCTGCTGGAGAAGGCCGCCGCCCTCCGGGAGAAGGCTGCCGCCCCGGTGGAGGGCGCCGAGGAGATCGAGGCCCTCATCGCCAAGCGCCTGGAGGCCAAAAAGGCCAAGGACTGGGCCACCGCCGACGCCATCCGGGATCAGCTCAAGGAGATGGGCGTGGAGATCAAGGACAGCAAGGAAGGGACCACCTGGACCCGGGTATAAGTTATGAAATCAGCGCCTGCCGACAACGTCGGCGGGCGCTGACTTTTTGGGATAGGCACACAATCTGACCTTATAAAATAGAATAAAATTGACGCTTTTAAAAAGATCAGATTGGAACTATACTGGAGGCACAGAAGAAAAACAGAAAGAAGGCGTTCCAGTATGGTGAATCAAAAAACCAGACGTATGGTCATGGCGGCGCTGCTTGCAGCGCTGACCACTGCGGCGACCATGGTGATCCGAATCCCCACCCCGACCCTGGGATACATCCACCTGGGTGACAGTATGGTGCTGATCTGCGGCATTCTGTTGGGGCCGGGGCTGGGTGCGGCGGCTGCCGGAATCGGGTCTATGTTGGCCGATCTGTTCAGCGGCTTCACGGCATGGGTGCCGGGGACCTTTGCCATCAAGGCCCTGACGGCGCTGGTGGGCGGGAGCCTCTACCGCCTTTGCCTGAAGCGGGAGCACATCTCTCTGCCGTTGCGTGTGATTCTGTGCGGCATTCCCGCCGAAGCGGTGATGGTTGCCGGCTATTTCCTCTATGAAGTGGGGATGATGACGCTGGCAGGCAGCGACCTGACTGCCGCCGCGACGGCAGTGCTGGCGGGCGTGCCCTTCAACGTGGTGCAGGGGCTGAGCGGTATCGTTGTGGGTGTTGTGCTGCTGCCGGTGCTCAGCCATGCCGGGGCCGGAGCGGAGATGTCCTCCCGCAAAAGGAAGAGCCACAATTTCTGATAAAAAAGGTGCCCTCCACCGGAGGGCACCTTTTTTATCCTCGCAGGTAAGCCAAAATGTCGGCGGCGTTGGTATCCGGCTTCACCTTGGGCATCACCTTTTCGATGACGCCGTCGGCGTTGATGACGAAGGTGGAGCGGACCACCCCCATGGACACCTTACCGTAGTTCTTCTTCTCCTGCCATACGCCGTAGGCCTGAATGGCGGTCAGCTCCGGGTCGGACAGCAGGATGAAGGGCAGCTCGTGCTTCTGGGCAAATTTCTGGTGGGAGGCCACCGAGTCCTTGCTGATGCCGATGACCACCGTGTCAAGGGCCTGGAATTCGTCGTAGGCGGCGGCATAGCCGCAGGCCTGACGGGTGCAGCCGGGGGTGTTGTCCCGGGGATAGAAATAGACCACCACCCGCTTGCCTCTGAACTGAGACAGGGTGACGGGGTTGCCCTCCTTATCGGGCAGGGTAAAGTCGGGAGCAAGGGTTCCCACTTCCAGCATATCAGGGTTCCTCCTTTAGAAAAACGTAGTGTTGGGGATCGGAATAGGCAGGGGAGAAGGCATAGCCCAGCTGATCGAAGGCCTGGAGCTCCTCCGCCTGATGGATATTATGCTCCGCCATCCAGCGGACCATCTCTCCCCGGGCCATCTTGCACATGGTGCCCTTTTCCACCACCTTGCCGTCCTTCTCCTCGCCAAAGGTGCAGGTGAGGAAGGTTACGGAAGGGGGGAGATGGGGAGAGACCGCTTTGCTGTATTCCTTGGAGGCCAGATTGACCACCAGGTCGGTCTCAGCGGCCAGAGCCTCTGCCAGCTTGCTTCCCCAGAAGGCGTACAGGTCCTTGTGGCCGTCCACCTTCAGGGGGGCGGCCATCTCCAGGCGGTAGGGAGTTACCCCATCAAAGGGACGCAGCAGCCCGTAGAAGCCGGAGAGGATGCGCAGGTGCTCCTTCACATAGTCCAGCTGTTCCCGGTCAAAGACGCCGGGGGCCATGTACTGGTACTGGATGCCCTCGTAGGACAGCAGGGCGGGGGTGAGGTTCTTCTCCAGGTCCATGTGGGCCAGCCGCTCCAGATTGAGGGCGGCGATGGAGTCGTTGCACTTCCACAGCTTTTGCAGCTGGGGGCCGTCCATTTCCGTTAAAGCCGCCAGCAGCCGCCTGGTCTCGGGCAGAAAGGCGGGCAGGCCCTTGGGGGCGAAACTGTCGATGTCCACCCGCATTTTTTTGGCGGGGGAGATGATGATGCGCATGGGTCCCTCCTGACTCAGACCATTTTCTCCTTGATGTGGGACAGGCGGTCCAGAGCCTCCAGCAGGGTCTCATCCTTCTTGGCGAAGTGGAGGCGGACGATGTTGGGCACGTCCTCCATGAAGAAGGAGGTGCCGGGCACGGCGGCCACGCCCACCTTCTGGGTCAGCTCCTCACAGAACTCCACATCGGTCTGGCCCTTCTTCAGGTAGGGGGCGATGTCGGCCAGCACGAAGTAGGTGCCCTGGGGATCGGTGTAGGGGATGCCGATGTTGTCCAGGCCCTTGGTGAACAGCTCCTTCATGTGGGCGTAGTGGGCCCCGAACTCCTCATAGTAGCTGTCGGGCATCTCCAGACCGGCGATGGCGGCCTCCATCAGGGGAGAGGCGGCGCCCACGGCGTTGAAGTCATGGTACTGCTTGATCTTGTCCATCAGATGCTTGGGGGCAATGGCATAGCCCAGACGCCAGCCGGTGATGGAGTAGGTCTTGGACAGGGAGGAGCAGGACACGGTGCGCTCCCACATACCGGGGATGGAGTTCATATAGGTGTGCTTGTGGGGGGCGTAGACGATGTGCTCGTACACCTCGTCCATGATGGCGTACACGTCGTACTTGATGCACAGGTCCGCGATGAACTTCAGCTCCTCCTCGGTGAACACCTTGCCGCTGGGGTTGGAGGGGTTGCAGATGAGGATGGCCTTGGGGTGCTGCTTGAAGGCGTCCTCCAGCACATTGGCGTCGAAGCCGAAGGCGGGGGGCACCAGAGGCACATAGATAGGCTCACAGTCGGCAAAGAGGGCCTGGGCGTGGTAGTTCTCAAAGTAGGGGGAGAAGAGGATAATCTTGTCCCCGGGGTTGGTGAGGGCGAAGATGGTGTCCACCATGGCCTCGGTGGAGCCGATGGTCACCACCATCTCAGTCTCCGGGTCCAGGGTGCGGCCCATGAAGCGGCCGCACTTCTTGGCCAGAGCCCGGCGGAAGTTGGGGGCGCCCATGGTGATGGGGTACTGGTGGGGGCCGGCATGGGCCACCTCAGCCAGCCGGTCCAGCAGCGCCTTGGGCGGGTCGAAGTCAGGGAAGCCCTGGGCCAGATTGATGGCGTTGTTGGCAATGGCGATGCGGGTCATCCGGCGGATGACGGAGTCGGTGAAATACTGGGTTTTCTTGCTCAACGGCTGCATAAAGTTCAACCTCGCTTTTCTCGTTAATGGACGCCCAGCGCCTCGCCCCGGGCGGGAGGCATGGCGTTGGCCTGGAGCAGGCTGGCCAGCCCCACGGCGTCGGCCACACGGAAGATCATGCAGGCCTGGCCGTCCACCTGGCCAAAGACCGAGTAGACATACTCCACGTCGACGGATTCCCTGGCCAGCAGAGCCAGGATGCGGCCCAGGCCGCCGGGCTCGTCGGGCACCAGCACCGCCACCACCGGAGTCATGGAGACGACAAAGCCGTGCTCCAGCAGCAGGGAGGCGGCCCGCTGGGGCTGGTCCACGATCATGCGCAGCACGCCGTAATCACTGGTTTCGGCGATGTGGAGGGCCCGCATATTGATCTGATGTTCGGACAGAATGGCGGTGATCTCCGCCAACTGTCCCGCCCGGTTCTCCAGAAAGACAGAAATCTGTTGGATGGTCATGATGCGCCAGCTCCTCTCTTAAATCTTCCGCTTGTCGATGATGCGGACGGCCTTGCCCTCGGAGCGCTGGATGGACTTGGGGGCCACCAGACGGACCTTGGCGTAGATGCCCAGCATGGCCTTGAGGGCGGCCACCACCTGCTTCTCTTTTTCGGCCACCTGGCTCAGCTGGTCGGAGAACATCTCCGGGGTCATCTCCACCAGCACCTCCATGGTGTCGGTGTTGTTCACCCGGTCCACGATGATCTGATAGTTGGGGGCGAAGCTCTGGCCCATGAGCACCGTCTCGATCTGGGACGGGAACACGTTGACGCCCTTGATGATGAGCATATCGTCGCTGCGGCCCATGGGCTTGCTCATCTTCATATGGGTGCGGCCGCAGGGGCAGTCCTCATGGTGGAGCACGCAGATATCCCGGGTGCGGTAGCGCAGCAGGGGGAAGGCCTCCTTGGTAATGGAGGTGAACACCAGCTCGCCCTTGGACCCCTCGGGGAGAACCTCCCCGGTCTCGGGATCGATGATCTCGGCGATGAAGTGGTCCTCGTTGATGTGCATTCCGTTCTGGGCGGAGCATTCAAAGGCCACGCCGGGGCCGGACAGCTCGGTGAGACCGTAGATATCGTAGGCCTTGATGCCCAGGGTATGCTCAATGTTTTGGCGCATCTCCTGGCTCCAGGCCTCGGCGCCGAAGATGCCCGCCTTCAGGGGGATCTGGTCGGGGGTGAGGCCCATCTCCTTCATGCTCTCAGCCAGATAGGCGGCGTAGGAGGGGGTGCAGCACAGGATGGTGGCGTTCAGGTCCCGGATGAACATGATCTGCCGCTCGGTATTGCCCGAGGAGGTGGGGATGGTGAGGCAGCCCACCTTGTGAGAGCCGCCGTGGAGGCCGGCGCCGCCGGTGAACAGGCCATAGCCGTAGCTCACCTGGCACACGTCTTCCTCCGTACCGCCGGCAGCCATGATGGCCCGGGCGCAACAGTCTTCCCACAAGTCGATGTCGTGCTGGGTATAGAAGGCCACCACCCGCTTGCCGGTGGTACCGGAGGTGGACTGGATGCGCACGCAATCCTTCAGGGGCCGGGCCAGCAGGCCGTAGGGATAGGCATCCCGCAGGTCGGCCTTGGTCACAAAGGGCAGCTTGTGCAGGTCGTCCACGCCCTTGATGTCCTCGGGGGTCAGGCCCTTCTCCTCCATCTTCCTGCGGTAGTAGGGGACGTTGTCCCACACATTGCGGACCTGCCTGACCAGACGCTCATCCTGCCAGGCGCGGATCTGTTCCCGGCTGGCGCATTCAATGTCTTTCTGATAGTAACGCTCCATGCTTCTCTCTCTCCTCGCCGCTCAGGAATCTCTGCCCAGGTGGAAGGCCTTGCGGTTAAGTTCCAGGAATTTTCCCGGTACGCTGCGGGCCAGGGCCTGCTGCCAGGCCTCCTCCGGCAGGTCAAAGTACCGGGACAGACGGCCCATGAGCACCAGGTTCACCGCCTTGGGGGAACCGGCCTCCTCGGCCAGGGCCAGGGCGTCCATGGCGTCCACCAGCACGCCGGCCTCCTTCATCTGGCCCACCAGGTCCTGGGGATAGGCGGCGGCGCCGGTGATGACAGGCATGGGGTTGATCTGCTGGGTGTTGGTGATGATGCGTCCGCCGCTCTTGAGGAAGGCGGTGTAGCGGGCGGCTTCCAGCAGCTCAAAGGAGACGATGAAATCGGCCTCCCCCTGGTCGATGATGGGGGAGTACACCTTGTCGCCGAAGCGGACGTAGGTGACCACGCTGCCGCCCCGCTGGCTCATGCCGTGGACCTCGGATACCTTCACGTCATAGCCCTGGTCCAGCAGCAGACGGCCCAGCAGCTTGCTGGCCAGCAGGGAGCCCTGGCCGCCCACGCCTACGATCATAATATTTTTCGTATCCATGTTCACACCTCCTCACCCGTCTGGAGGGCATCAAACTTACACATCTGCTGGCATACGCCGCAGCCCACGCACAGGGTGGCGTCCACCCCGGCCTTGCCGTCCGTCACCGAGATGGCGGGGCAGCCGATCTTCATGCAGGCCTTGCAGCCGGTGCATTTGGCGGTGTCTACCGTCAGGGGTGCCTTGTGCTTGACATACTTCAGCAGGGCGCAGGGCCGGCGGGAGATGACCACCGACGCCTCGGGAGCGGCCAGCTCCTCTTTGATGACCTGCTCGCACTGGCTCAGATCGTAGGGGTCCACCACCCGCACCCGGCGGATACCCACCGCCTTGCACAGGGACTCCAGGTCGATCTTGGTGCAGGGGTCGCCCTTCAGGTTGAAGCCGGTGGTGGGGTTCTGCTGATGGCCGGTCATGCCGGTGATGGAGTTGTCCAGAATGATAACGGTGGCGTTGGACTCGTTGTAGGCGATGTTGACCAGGCCCGTAATGCCCGAGTGCATGAAGGTGGAGTCGCCGATGACCGCCACCGTCTTGCCGTCCATCTGACCGCCGGAGGCCTTCAAAAAGCCGTGGATGCCGGACACCGAGGCACCCATACAGATGGTGGAGTCGATGGCGGACAGGGGAGCCACCGCGCCCAGGGTATAGCAGCCGATGTCGCCCAGCACGGTGAGCTTCATCTTGTTGAGGGTGTAGAACAGGCCGCGGTGGGGGCAGCCGGCGCACATGACGGGGGGACGGTTGGGGATGGCGGTCTCCAGGGCCTTGCCTGCCTCAGGCGGGGTACCCAGCTTGGCGGCCACTTTGTTCTGGCTCAGCTCGTCGATGAGGGAGAAGGAGGACTTGCCCTCCGCCTCCAGGCCCAGCTCCCGGCACCAGGTCTCCAGGAAGCCGTCCAGCTCCTCCACCACCACCAGCTTGTCCACGCCGGCGGCGAAGTCCCGGATCAGCTTGGAGGGCAGAGGCCACACCATGCCCAGCTTGAGAACGGGGTATTTGTCTCCCACCACTTCCTTCACATACTGGTAGCTGGTGGAGGCGGTAATGATGCCCATGGAGGTGTCGCTGCCGTTCTCCACCCGGTTCAGGGGGCAGCTCTCTGCCCAGTCGGCCAGGGCCTGGGTGCGCTGCTCCACCACCGGGTGGCGCAGCTTGGCATAGCCGGGCATCATGATGTACTTGGCAGGGTTCTTCTCGTAGGGCCGGGCGGGGGGCTCTACCCGCTCACCGGTCTCCACCACGCTCTGGGAGTGGGACACACGGGTGCACATCTTGAGGAGCACCGGGGTATCGAACTGCTCGGACAGCTCATAGGCCGCCTTGGTGAAGGCCAGAGCCTCGGCAGAGTCGGCGGGCTCCAGCATGGGCAGCTTGGCCGAGCGGGCGTAGTGGCGGGAGTCCTGCTCGTTTTGAGAGGAGTGCATCCCGGCATCGTCGGCCACGGCGATGACCATGCCGGCGTTGACGCCGGTATAAGCGATGGTGAACAGAGGATCGGCGGCCACGTTGAGGCCAACGTGCTTCATGCCGCAGAAGGACCGCTTGCCCGCCAGACAGGCGCCGAAGGCGGTCTCCATGGCCACCTTCTCGTTGGGGGCCCATTCGGCGTACACCTCGGGGAACTTGGCTGCCGCCTCGGTGATCTCAGTGCTGGGGGTGCCTGGGTAACTGGAGACAACGGCGCAGCCTGCCTCATAGAGGCCCCGGGCCACGGCTTCGTTGCCGAGCATCAGGGTTTTCATGGTGCATTTCTCCTTTTCCAGAGGCGATCGGAAAATAAAAAACGTCCTCTGCATCGGATGCAGAGGACGACGATTTTCCGGCGAAACGGCCTCTACCTGGTTCCGTTCTCGCAAATTTGAACGGTATTACTTTATCACTTTTTGTCGGTAAAGTCAAATCTTTTTTACAGGACCTTCCTCTGCCAGATCGTCCCTGGGACCGATGGAGTCGGTGACCGCCACGGTGACGGTGCGCTCATAGCAGGAGAAGATCTCCTTCACCCGGCCGGGGCCGGGGGCGGGGGTAAACAGGCTGACCACCGGCACGATGATCAGGCCTGCCAGCATACAGAAGGCGCCGCAGTTGATGGGGGACTGGAGTACCGGCGGGAACCAGGCCCCGGCGAAGATGTTGGCCAGCATGACGGCGGTGGAGAAAAGGAAGCACACGGCGCAGGCGGCCTTGGTGGTGCGCCTCCAGTACAGTCCGTAGAGGAAGGGAGCCAGGAAGGCCCCGGCCAGAGCGCCCCAGGACACCCCCATGAGCTGGGCGATGAAGGTCAGGTTGGACCGGTACTGTACAATGGCCAGTACCACGGAAATGGCGATGAACATCACCACCAGGGAGCGCATCCAGCGGACCTGCCGGCGTTCATCCATGTCCTTAATGAGGTTGTCCTTGATAAAGTCCAGTGTGAGGGTGGAACTGGAGGCCAGCACCAGGGAGGACAGGGTGGACATGGAGGCCGAGAGCACCAGAATGACCACCACCGCAATGAGGATGGAGGGCAGGCCGGAGAGCATGGCGGGGATGATGGAGTCGTAGCCCTGGGCGGCCACCGTCTCCGGGGTGGAGAAGAGCCGCCCGAAGCCGCCCAGGAAGTAGCAGCCTCCCGCCACCACCAGGGCGAAGGCGGTGGAGATCACGGTGCCCTTGGTGATGGCCGACTCGCTCTTGATGGCGTAGAACTTCTGCACCATCTGGGGCAGGCCCCAGGTGCCCAGGCTGGTGAGCACCACCACGCCTATGAGGCTGGGCAGGTCGGGGCCGAAAAAGGAGGCGAACACACCGGGGGTATCGGACACGGCGGGGTCGCTGACCCGGGCCAGGGCATCCAGGGCTCCGGTCAGACCGCCCTGGGTGTTGAGTACCGCGGCGATGACGGCGAGGATGCCGAAGATCATGATGATGCCCTGGATAAAATCGTTGATGGCGGTAGCCATATAGCCTCCGGCGATGACGTACACCCCGGTGAGTACCGCCATTACCACCACGCACACGGCGTAGTCGATGTCGAAGGCCATGGCGAAGAGCCGGGACAGGCCGTTGTACAGGCTGGCGGTGTAGGGGATGAGGAAGATGAAGATAATGACGGAGGCGGTGATCTTCAGCCTGCTGCTGTCAAAGCGGCGGCCGAAGAACTCGGGCATGGTGGCGCTGTCCAGGTGCTGGGTCATGATGCGGGTGCGCCGGCCCAGCACCACCCAGGCCAGCAGGGAGCCCAGAAAGGCGTTGCCCAGGCCCGCCCAGGTGGCGGCGATGCCGAAGCGCCAGCCGAACTGGCCGGCGTAGCCCACAAAGACCACGGCGGAGAAGTAGCTGGTGCCGTAGGCGAAGGCGGTGAGCCAGGGCCCCACCGACCGGCCTCCCAGCACGAAGCCGTTGACGTCGGTGGTGTGGCGGCGGCAGTACAGCCCGATGCCCACCATGACGGCGAAAAACAGGATGAGCAGGGATACCTTGATGAGCATATCGGTCACAGGGGAACACTCCTCGCTGCCCGGTGGGCCGGATCAGTTGGAGATCTGAGCCTCCACCAGACGGCCGTGGCAGTATTTCTCGCGCAGCACCGGCTTTTCGATCTTGCCGGTGGGGTTGCGGGGCACATGGTCGAAGATGATCTTCCGGGGCCGCTTGTACCGGGGCAGCTCCTGACAGAAGGAATTGATCTCCTCCTCGGTGCAGGAGACACCCTCCTTCACCTCCACAATGGCGGCGGCAATCTCGCCCAGCCGGGGATCGGGCAGGCCGATGACCGCCACGTCCTTCAGCTTGTCGAACTTCCGCAGGAAGTCCTCGATCTGTACCGGGTACAGGTTCTCGCCGCCGGAGATGACCACGTCCTTCTTCCGATCCACCAGATAGATGAAACCGTCCTCATCCACCTGGGCCATGTCGCCGGTGTACAGCCAGTCCCCCTTGAGGACCTCGGCGGTGGCTTCCGGGTTCTTGTAGTAGCACTGCATGACGCCGGGGCCGCAGACGATGAGCTCGCCCACCTGGCCCTGGGGCACCTCCACACCGTGCTCGTCCACCACCTTGGCACTCCACAGATAGCCCGGCTTGCCGATGGCGCCCACCTTGCCGATGTTCTCCACCCCCAGATGGACGCAGCCGGGGCCGATGGACTCGGAGAGGCCGTAGTTGGTGTCATACTGGTGGTGGGGGAAGAGCTTCTTCCAACGGTGGATCAGGCTGGGCGGCACCGGCTGGGCGCCGATGTGCATGAGCCGCCATTGGTCCAGCAGATAGTCGTCCAGCTTGACCCGGCCGCTGTCGATGGCGTCCAGAATGTCCTGGGCCCAGGGCACCAGCAGCCACACGATGGTACATTTCTCCTCGGTGACCGCCCGGAGGATCCACTCCGGGGACACCCCTCGCAGCAGCACGGCCTTGCTGCCGCTGACCAGGGAGCCGAACCAGTGCATCTTGGCGCCGGTGTGGTACAGGGGCGGGATGCAGAGGAACACATCCTCATGGGTCTGGCCGTGGTGGTGCTGTTCGGTGAGGCAGGAGGAGAACAGGGCCTTGTGGTTATGTAGAATGGCCTTGGGGAAGCCGGTGGTGCCCGAGGAGAAGTAGATGGCCGCCAGATCGCTCAGCTCCAGATGGACCGGAGGGGGCTCAATGGAGCAGTACATCACCAGCTCCCGGTAGCTCTCGGCAAAGTCAGGAGTGCGGTTGCCCACATAGAACCACTGGCGCACCCGGCCCAGCTGGGGGAGGATGGGCTCCAGCCGGTCGATGAACTCGGGGCCGAACACCAGGGTCTCCACGTCGGCCAGATCCAGACAGTAGCGGATCTCGTCGGAGGAATAGCGGAAGTTCATGGGCACCGCCAGACAGCCCGCCTTCAGGATGCCGAAATACACCGGCAGCCACTCCAGGCAGTTCATCAGCAGGATGCCCACCTTGGCGCCCCGCTTCAGGCCCCGGCTGAGCAGCAGGTTGGCAAAGCGGTTGGCCTTCTTGTCAAACTGGCCCCAGGTGATCTCCCGGCGGTAGGGCTCGTCGGGACGGTTGCGCTCGATGAGGCTGAACTCCCGCCAGGTGGTGGCCTTGTCCCGCTCCTCCGAGGGGTTGATCTCCACCAGGGCGGGCTCGTCCCGGTACAGCCGGGCATTGCGCTCCAGAAAGTCTGTGATAACCATGACAGCTGACTCCTTTGCACCTCCCGGTCCCGCACAGCGGGGCAGGGGAGGCGGATGTTTTTTCAACTGGAAATTGTATCGTTGTGTATTTTACTGCTTTAAAGCGAAAAAGTCAAGGGGGAACCAGATGGTTTGCTCCGGTTGAAAAACAGGGACGGCTATGTTATATTGTGAGAGAAATCAAACCCGAGGTCCCCTTTGGGGCGCAGGCGAAAGGAGCATGAATATGTCTCAGTTTTTGGATGGGATCGGCAAGCGGCTGTCCGACGCGGGGCAGGGCGTGGCCAAGCACACCAAGAACTTTACGGAGGTGACCCGGCTCAACGGAGCCATTGCTGAGCAGGAGCGAAAAGCGGACGCATTGCTGCGGGAGCTGGGACAGGCCTGCTACGACCGGCATCAGAACGACCCGGACTATGCGTATGCCGCTCAGATCGAGGGAGTCCGGGCCGCCTATGCCCAGATCGCCCAGTATCAGGCGCAGATCCGCCAGATCAAAGGGATCCGGCTGTGTCCGGAGTGCGGGGCGGAGGTAGGCCCTGATTCCGCTTTCTGCGGGGGCTGCGGAGCCAAGATGGAGCCTTCCGCCGCGCAGGGCGGCCGGACTTGTCCCAAGTGCGGCAGTCCGGCGGACGGGGACAGCCTGTTCTGCGCCGCCTGCGGTACCCGGCTGGAGTAATACCGTCATCAGAGGAAGAAAAAGCCGGATGGCGTTGCCATCCGGCTTTTCTGCGGTGTTGATCAGTTGACAAACAGGGATGTGCGCTTTTTGAAAGAGGGGCGTACACCAGATCACCGGCGTCGCCATTGGCACGGTAGCCGCCGGTAGGAGGAGGCGTGGTTGGGGTGTCCGCTGGCAGGAGAAAGCGTCGGCCTGGAGATCCTGGAATGTGCGTTGCCTCGGACGGGCGGCTGCGGTATAATGACCGAAGGACAAAGCGAGATTATGGGGAGGAAGGACTATGAAGCTGAAACTGGTGCAGGGGGATATTACTACCCTGAGGGTGGACGCTATTGCCAACGCCGCCAACAGCACCCTGCTGGGCGGCGGGGGTGTGGACGGCTGCATCCACCGGGCGGCGGGGCCGGAGCTGCTGGCCGAGTGCCGCACCTTGGGCGGCTGCCCCACCGGGGAGGCCAAAATCACGGGGAGCTACAATCTGCCCAGCAAATATGTGATCCACACCGTGGGCCCCGTATGGCACGGCGGCAGCCACGGCGAGCGGGAAGCCCTGGTCAGCTGCTACCGCAACAGCCTGGCCCTGGCCCAGAAACACGGATGCGCCACGGTGGCCTTCCCCCTTATCTCCGCCGGGGTGTACGGCTATCCCAAGGAGGAGGCCCTGGAGGTGGCCATCACCAGCATCCGCAAGTTCGCCGGGGCGGACATGACGGTCTGTCTGGTGGCCTATGATTCCCCCACCTTCCGGCTGGGGCAGCAGGTGCTGGCCCGTCTGGACCAGGGCTGAAAACCGACCTGGACCCGGCCGGAAAAGCGACCGCGACCCGGTCGGAAAACCGGCTAGGACCCGGTCGGAAAAGCGTCCCCTAACAACCTAAGGGAACAACAAGAGAGAACGACCTTCTGAACGAAGGACGAAGAGAAAGCAGGAGAAGAAAAGACATGGCCAACATCATTGAGATCACCGATTATTCCGATCCCCAGCTGGACTGCTACGCCCGGCTCACCGAGGCCCAGCTGCGCAACCGGCTGGAGCCGGAGAAGGGCATCTTCATTGCCGAGAGCCCCAAGGTGATCCTGCGGGCCCTGGATGCCGGATATGAGCCCCTGTCCCTGCTGATGGAGCGCAAGAAGATCGACGGCCCCGCCAAGGAGGTGGTGGCCCGCTGCGGTGACCTGCCCCTCTACACCGCCGACCGGGAGGTGCTGGAGGGCCTCACCGGCTATGAGGTGACCCGGGGCGTGCTGTGCGCCATGCGGCGGCCGGTGCTGCCCACGGTGGAGGAGCTGTGCGCCAACGCCCGCCGGGTGGCGGTGCTGGAGGGCATCGTGGACTCCACCAACGTGGGAGCCATCTTCCGCTCCGCCGCCGCCCTCCATATGGACGCGGTGCTGGTCACCCCCACCTGCTGCGACCCCCTGTACCGCCGGGCGGCCCGGGTGAGCATGGGTACCGTGTTTCAGATCCCCTGGACCCGCATCGGGGACGACCCCTCCCAGTGGCCCCAGCCGGGGCTGAGCCGTCTCAACGCCCTGGGCTTCAAGACGGTGGCCATGGCCCTCAGCGATACCGCCATCAGCATCGAAGACCCACGGCTGCGGGGGGAGGACAAGCTGGCCATTGTGCTGGGCACCGAGGGGGACGGCCTGTCCGACCACACCATCGCCGCCTGCGACTACACCGTGTGTATCCCCATGTCCCACGGAGTGGACTCCCTCAACGTGGCGGCGGCCAGCGCCGTGGCTTTCTGGGAGCTGCGGGGGCGGTAAGAAGCGAAAACGCCTGTGACCAAGTCACAGGCGTTTTTTGTGGAAAATTCAGGTCCGGCTTTTTCCCACATCCAAGGGACATTTTGCCGGAGCTACAGATCCACCCGCCCGAAGCGCCGGATGGACAGCCGCCGGGCCAGGGCGAGGGCGGCGGCAAAAAGGAGGGCCCCCAGGGCAGTCACGGGCAGCTGCCGGAGCAGGTCGGGAGGGGCGCTGCTGTCCAGAAAGGCCAGGCCGGGCAGCCGGAAGGACAGCTCCGCCGCCCCCATGACCCCCAGCAGAGGTGGGAGGGCAAGCAGAAAGGCCCGGCCTGTCCGGAAGCCGGAGCCAAACCAGACCGGGAAGAACACCAGGTCGAAGGCGGCATAGGCCATCAGGCCGAAGCCGAACCAGGCGGCGGTGGGGTCCAGCCCCACCGGATTGTTGGCCGCGCCCAGGGCGGGGCGCAGCAGGGCCCAGGGCAGGGTGAGCGCCAGCTGGCTCAGCTGGGCGGCGGCCGTCAGGGTCAGCTTTCCCACTGCCACCTGAGCCTTGGTCACCGGCAGCAGAGCGGTGTACCACAGGTCGTTGGTTTCCCGGGCGTAGGTGCAGGTGAAGTAGGGACCCAGGCAGCCGAAGAAAAAGACCATACTGTAGGGGTAGGCGGGGACCAGCACCAGCGCCCCCAGCAGGACAAACAGGAATAAGGTCGGGTGGGCGGCCAGGGTGATCTCCTTACAGAGCAGCTTCATCCCAATCCCTCCTTTCCGTGCGCAGCATGATCTCCTCCAGGGTAAGGGGGGCCTGTTCCCCCGGGGTCCTCAGGTGATCAAAGGCCCGCCGGAAGGCGTCCTTTGGGGCACTGGCCAGCACCCGTCCGTTGTGGAGGTAGGTGATGTCATGGGCGCAGCGGTCCAGATCGGAGGTGATATGGGTGGAGAAGAGGATGGAGCAGCTGCCGTTGGAGACGATGCGGGTGAAGAGATGGAGCATCTCATCCCGGGATACCGGGTCCAGGCCGGAGGTGGGTTCATCCAGCAGAAGCAGCCTGGCGTGGTGGGAGAGAGCCAGGGCCAGCAGATATTTGACCTTCATGCCGTTGGAGAGCGTCTTGAAGGGCTTTTCCTCCTCCAGGCCGAACCGGCGCAGGCAGGTCTCATAGCGGTCCTGATCCCACTGGGGGTAGAACCGCCGGGTGGCCCGGGTGATGGCAGACAGCCGTTTGAGCGGGTAATAGTCCAGTCCGCCGAATACCACCCCCACCTGAGCTTTGCAGGCAAGCTCCCGCTCCCGGACATCCTGGTCCAGCAGGGTAACGCTGCCGCCGTCGGTGGGGATGAGATTCAGGATGGACTTGAGGGTGGTGCTCTTGCCCGCGCCGTTTTTGCCGATCAGGCCCATGATCCGGCCGGGCGCCACCGAAAAGGACACATGATCCAAAATAAAGCCGGGGTAGCGCTTGGTCAGTCCACGGACGGAGAGCAGCTCATTCATGGCGCATCCTCCTCGTCCGCCGCCCGCAAAGCCCGGCGCAGCAGGTCCGTGCTCTGGAGGATGGTCTCTCCCTTGACCAGGGCGATGCCCGCCATCTCCGGGTTTTCATCCCCCAGCACCACAATGATGTCGCCGGGCTGGATGTGAAACACCTCTCTGGCCCGCTTGGGCAGGACGATTTGCCCCCGCTCGCCCACCTTTACCGCTCCGAACATATGCTTCCCCCTGGGCGGGATGGACATGGAGGTCTTGCGGTCGTCGTAGTGGATCAGATCGTCCAGGGAGACTTGATAGAGCTGGGCCAGGGCGTCGCAGTTGGCGATGTCCGGGGCGCTTTCTCCGCTCTCCCACTTGGCCACAGCCTGCCGGGATACCCCGATGGTCTCGGCCACCTCCTCCTGGGAAAACTTGTGCAGCTGCCGTAGAACACTGAGGTTGCGGGCCAGGCAGCTGGTTTGTTTTTTCATATTTTTCACACCTCCTTGCCCTCTATGATAGCACGGCCGGGCGGGATTACCACCAACTGGAGGTGACAGAAATGGTTCGTTTCAGTTGCGTCTCCTCACCCCGGCAGCCGGTGGCCCTCCAGAGAAAACTGGCCCATGCCCAGGGCGGTAGGCAGGGAGAAGGGCTTTACCGTGCCGTCGTCAAAGCGGACGGTGATCCGGTCCCCGTCCCGGGTGGTAAGCAGGCCGAAGCCGTAGCGGGCGTGGCGCACCCGTGTGCCGGGGATGTAGTCCTTGGCGGCGGCGGTGAGCCGGGCGGACAGGACCGCCGGATCAGGGCTTTTGCGGACGGGGGCCTTCTTCTTTTGAGGGCCTTTTTGCGGGAAAAGGAAGGAAGAAAAGGTGGAGGCCAGCTCGGGACGGCGGAAGGTCATGACCCACAGCTCCCGGCGGGCACGGGTCATGCCCACATAGAAGAGCCGCCGTTCCTCCTCCCGCTGGTTGACCTCCTCCTCGGTCTCGTCCTCCTTGGGGGTGGGGGGCAGCTTGGGCAGCAGGCCGTCGGCCACGTCCATCAAAATCACCCGGTCGTACTCCAGACCCTTGCTGGAGTGGATGGTGGACAGGATGAAGGGGCAGTCCGGGTGGGCCGAGCCCCGGTGCACCACCTCCTCCAGCTCCTCCAGCCGGTTGAGCAGACCGGCGGGGGTGGGCTCGTTGGCCCCCAGAGCCTCCAGAATGGCCAGCTTGCTGTTGTCCGCCCCCCGCTCCTCCAGCCAGGCCCCGTAGCCCATGAAGTGGACGATACGGTATACCGCCTTGTCCGCCCGCTCCTCCAGCAGGTTATTCATGTGAGTCTGAAGAGCTTTACACTGCTTGCGGCTCCAGGGAGAGAGGGTAGAGCAGCCCGCCAGATACTCCAGCAGGGTCTCCCCGGTGGGGGAGCACTGGTTGGCCGCCTCCTGGGCGGCGGCCCGGCTGATGCCTGCCCCCAATTTGTAGTACAGGTCCAGGAACAGGTCCCTGTTCCAGGGGTTCTGAGCCAGCCGGATGATATTGGTCACATCCCGCACCACCCGGTGGGTGAAAAAGCCGCTGTCCACCTGGCGGCAGCGGTAGGGGGTGCCGGAGCGCTCCAGCAGGTCCATGAGGGGGAGGGCGCTGTCATTGTCCCGGTAGAGCACCGCTGTCTCCTGGTCGCAGTGTTCCGCCACCTTGGCCAGATACTGATACTGGCGCTGCCGGTCGTATACCTCCACCTGCCGAATGGCGGGGCCGTCGCCCCCGGCGGCGTGCATGGTCTTGGGGCGGCGCTGGGTGTTGAGCCGGATGAATTTATCCGCCGCTGCCACGATCTGGCGGGTGGAGCGGTAGTTCTGCTCCAGCAGCAGCACCTGAGCGCCGGGATAGGTGCTCTCAAAGGAGTGGAGGGCATGGGGACAGGCGGCCCGGAAGCCGTAGATGCTCTGGTCCTCGTCGCCCACCATGAAGAGCTGGACCTGATCCCCCGCCAGCAGGCGGATGATGGCGTGCTGGATCTGGGAGGTGTCCTGGGCCTCGTCCACGCACAGGTAGGGGTAGCGGTTCCGCCACTCCTGGAGAATGGTGGGGTAGCGCCGCAGAATTTGATACGCGTAGCCCAGCTGGTCGTCGTAGTCCATGAGCCGCCGCTGCCGCAGGGCCTGGTTGTAGGCCTGGTAGACGGCGGGAAAATCCACCCCCTCCACCTCCACACCGTTTAGATCGGCCTGACCGGGGAGATGGTTTTTGACATAGGTGATGGCGGTCTGGATGGCCTTGATGGTGGTCTCCAGGGCGTATTCCCGGGTGAGATTGCGGCAGATCTCCCCGATGAGGGCGGCCTGCCGCCCGGTGTCGTCCAGCAGGTCGAAGGCCTTCTGGTCCACCAGCTGCTCACACCGGCGGATGATGGAAGAACACACCCCGTTGATGGTGCGGAAGGACAACCGTTCCGCCAGCTCCGGGCCAAAGAAGGCGGCAAAGCGCTGGCGCATATCCCGGGCGGCGGAGACCGTGTAGGTCATGGTGAGGATGCGCCGGGGGTCCACCCCCAGGCCCAGCACCAGATAGCCGATGCGGCTGACCAGCACGGTGGTCTTGCCGCTGCCCGGCACCGCCAGCAGCAGCACCGGCCCGTCCACGGCCTGGACGGCGGCCTCCTGCTGTTTGTCCAGGCACAGGCCGTAGGTCTTTGTGAATTGAGCGAAAGTCATACTGGTTTCTCCTGTGGCAGATGACAGATTCCCACAAAAAATGGCCGCCATTGGCGGCCATTTTTCGCGGCAACAGGGGGCTCAGGGCTGGGAGGACCCGCCCTTGCCCATGGCGTGCTCCTTGATCTTCTGAAAGGTCTCCTCGCTGAGGTCGTGCTCGATCTTGCAGGCGTCGGCGGCGGCCACCTCAGGGCTGACGCCCAGGAAGGTAAAAAACTGGGTGAGCAGCTGATGACGCTCATAGATACGTCTGGCGATCTCTTCTCCGGCGGGGAGGAGGGAGATGAGTCCATCCTTGTCCATCTCGATATAGCCGCTCTCCCGCAGTTTCTTCATAGCCACGCTGACGCTGGGTTTGGAGAAGTGGAGCTCATTGGCGATGTCGATGGAGCGGACCGTGCCGTGCCGCTGGCGGAGACTGAGGATGGCTTCCAGATAGTTTTCGGAGGATTCATAGATATTCATAACAGATTCCTTCCCATCCATACGATTTCTATAAGGTTAGCACAGAACGGGCCCTTTGGCAAGGCAGATCAGATCCCCGCGCCGCCGTTCCATTTCCAGTCCCGGATCTCGGGCATATCCTGGCCGTGGGCGGTGATATACTGCCGGTGCTCCACCAGCTTGTCCTTCATCAGCTGGATGAGGAAGGCGCCCCGGTTGCCCAGCTGGGGCAGACGCTTGACGGTGTCGATGACCAGGTCGAAGCGGTCGATGTTGTTCTGTACCCGCATATCGAAGGGGGTGGTAAGGCCGCCCTCTTCCTTATAGCCACGGACGTGGAGGTTTTTGTTGTGCCGCCGGTAGGTCAGCTCATGGACCAGGGTGGCGTAGCCGTGGAAGGCAAAGATGATGGGCTTGTCGGTGGTGAAGAGCACGTCGTAGTCCTCATCGGTCAGGCCGTGGGGGTGCTCGGTGTGGGGCTGGAGCTTCATCAGGTCCACCACGTTGACCACCCGCACCTTCACCTCAGGCAGATAACGCCGCAGGATGGTGACGGCGGCCAGGGTCTCCAGCGTGGGCGTTTCGCCGCAGCAGGCCAGCACCGCGTCGGGCTCGGCCCCCTGGTCGTTGGAGGCCCACTGCCAGATGCCGATGCCGTGGGTGCAGTGCTTAATGGCCTCGTCCATGGTGAGCCACTGGGGCCGGGGGTGCTTGGAGGTCACCATCACATTGATATAGTTGCGGCTTTTGATGCAGTGGTCAAAGCAGGACAGCAGGCAGTTGGCGTCGGGGGGCAGGTAGAGCCGCACCACGTCCGCCTTCTTGTTGGCCACATGATCCAGGAAACCGGGGTCCTGGTGGGTAAAGCCGTTCTGATCCTGCTGCCACACGTTGGAGGACAGCACATAGTTGAGGGAGGCGATATCCTGCCGCCAGGGCAGGGGAGAGGCCACCTTGAGCCACTTGGCATACTGGCTCACCATGGAGTCTACGATGCGGATGAAAGCCTCAAAGCTGTTGAGGAAACCATGGCGGCCGGTGAGCAGGTAGCCCTCCAGCCAGCCCTGGCACATATGCTCGGACAGCATCCCGTCCAGGATGCGCCCGCCGGAGGACAGCCCGTCGTCGGAGGGCAGCAGGTCGGCGTTCCACCGGCGGTCGCTGGCGGACAGGGCGGCCCAGAGCTTGTTGCTTATGGTCTCATCGGGGGAGAAGATGCGGAAATTTTTGGCCTTCTGGTTGAGCTTGAGCACGTCCTTGACGTACTTGCCCAGTTCGGCCATGTCTTCGGCCTCCGCCTCGCCGGGGGCGGGGACGGCCACCGCGTATTTGGAGAAGTCGGGGGTGCGCAAATCCCGCAGCAGCAGGCCGCCGTTGGCGTGGGGGTTGGAGCCCATCCGCCGCGTTCCCTGGGGCGCCAGGGAGCGCAGAGCGGAGACGGGGGCTCCCGCCTCGTCAAAGAGTTCCTCCGGGCGGTAGCCGCGCAGCCACTCCTCCAGCAGGGGCAGCTGCGCCGGGTGCGCGTCATCCACCGCCAGGGGCAGCTGATGGACCCGGCTGGTGCCCTCCAGGGTGGTCCCGTCCACCTCCTTGGGGCAGGTCCAGCCCTTGGGGGAGCGGAATACCACCATGGGCCACCGGGGACGCTCGGTCTCCCCAAAGGAGCGGGCGCTCTCCTGGATGCGCTGGATCTCGCGCACCGCCCAGTCCAGGGCGGCCGCCATCTTCTGGTGCATCTGGGCCGGGTCGTCTCCCTCCACAAAGCGGGGCGTCCAGCCGCAGCCCTTGAAGTAATCCTCTACCTCCTGTTCGGAAATGCGGGCAAAGAGAGAGGGGGTGGCGTTCTTATAGCCGTTGAGATGGAGGATGGGGAGCACCGCGCCGTCTCCCACCGGGTCCAGGAATTTGTTGCCGTGCCAGGCGGCGGCCAGGGGAGCGGTCTCCGCCTCGCCGTCGCCCACCACACAGGCGGCGATCAGGTCCGGGTTGTCCATGACGGCGCCGAAGGCGTGAGCCAGGGAATAGCCCAGCTCGCCGCCCTCGTTGATGGAGCCGGGAGTGTCGGGGGCACAGTGGCTGCCCACGCCGCCGGGGAAGGAAAACTGCTGGAACAGCTTGCGCATACCCTCCTCGTCCTGGCTTACGTTGGGGTAGATCTCGCTGTAGGTGCCCTCCAGATAGGTCTGGGCCAGTACGGCGGCGCCGCCGTGGCCGGGGCCGCAGACATAGATCATGTTCAGATCATACCGGGTGATGACCCGGTTGAGGTGGGTATAGATAAAGTTCTGGCCCGGCACCGTGCCCCAGTGGCCCACCGGAGCGTGCTTCAGGTGCTCCGGCTTCAGAGGGACGCGAAGCAGGGGATTGTCCCGCAGGTAGAGCTGGCCGGCGGCCAGATAGTTGGAGGCCCGCCACCAGGCGTCCAGTTTCCGCAGGGTCTCAGGGCTGAGAGGACCCTTTTTGGACATACGGGCCGAGGTTTTGACTGTGACTTTAGTGCGTGCTCCGGAGGATTTTGCCAAAGGGATGCACTCCTTCCACAAACTACAGAATGACGCCGGCGGGCGGCAGGGCAACAGCAGAAGAGAGGGGACCTTCCGGCTCCCTCTCCCATGCCCGTGCGGCGGGGTTCTTATTTCTCATCCAGGGGCAGGGGCGCGGGGGGCGCGAATTGATCCGCGCAGTCCTGAGCCAGCTTGCGCAGGTGCTCGTCCTGACTGCTGAAGTTGGAGGAGAGCTGCTCCAGCATCTGACGCAGCTTGTCCAGCTCCTGACCGGTGCGGGAGATGGCCCCGTCCATGTCAGAGCGCAGCAGATCGTAGCCTGCCTGCACCTTGTGGAGCCACTGCTCCACCTCGGTGTGGGCCCGGCGGACCTTCTCCTCCGCCTCCCGCTGGATCTCCTGGGCCCGGCAGTGGGCCTCCAGCTCGATGCCGGCGGTGCGGTCCTTTACCTGCTGATAGGCGGCGGCGTCGGGCTCGGCCTGGGTCAGCCGGGCGTTGGCGTCGGCCAGCCGGGCGGCGGTCTCTTCCGCCTCCCTGCGGGCCTGGTCCAGCTGGGCGCGCAGCGCCTCCGCCTCCTTGCGAGCCTCATCCAGCCGGGCGGTCAGAGACTCCTTTTCCTTGGCCAGCGTTTCGGCCTGCTCCTTGGCTTGCCCGGCCTGGGCCGCCAACGACTCCTTCTCGGCCGCCAGATCCTCCCACTCCCGCTGGAGCTGGGCCAGCTTTTCCACGTGGGCCTGGTTGGAGGATTCAATATAACTCAACACATCCTGCTTCTGAAAGCCGCCGAAGGTGGCGGTACGAAACTGAAGCTCAGTGGCGCTCATAGGGACACCTCGTTTCCACAAAATCATCTCCTATTTTATCACAGTTTTCTCCATAACACAATCCGCTCTTTTCGTTGACTCAACTGTACCACAATGATATAATAGGATGATTATGACAACAATGACCGGGAGGATGACTATGTGGGTCTCTGACGGATGGAAAGACTATGAACTGCTGGACTGCGGCGGGGGAGAGCGGCTGGAGCGCTGGGGTAAGTTTACCCTAGTGCGGCCCGACCCCCAGGCTATTTGGCGCCCTGAGGGGCGTCATCCCGGCTGGAACCGGTATGACGCCCGGTATCAGCGCTCCTCCACCGGCGGCGGGCGCTGGGTGAAAAAGGCCCTGCCCGAGCGGTGGACGCTGGGCTATCAGGAGCTTACCTTTAACATCAAGCCCATGAACTTCAAGCACACCGGCCTGTTCCCTGAGCAGGCCGCCAACTGGGACTTTGCCATGGAGCGTATCCGTTCCGCCGGCCGGCCCATCAGCGTGCTCAACCTGTTTGCCTACACCGGCGGAGCCACCGTGGCCTGCGCCGCGGCGGGGGCCAGCGTGTGCCATGTGGACGCCGCCCGTGGCATGGTAAGCTGGGCCCGGGAGAATGCCGCTTCCTCCGGCCTGGGCGACGCGCCCATCCGCTGGATCGTGGACGACTGCGGCAAGTTTGTGGAGCGGGAGATCCGCCGGGGACGGAAGTATGACGCTGTCATTATGGACCCGCCCTCCTATGGACGGGGCCCCTCCGGCGAGATCTGGAAGCTGGAGGAGAACCTGTTCCCCTTTGTGGAGCTGGTGACCGGGGTGCTGTCGGACAACCCTCTGTTCTTCCTCATCAACTCCTACACCACCGGCCTGGCTCCCTCGGTGCTCACCTATCTGCTGGAGACCCTGGTGGCCCGGAAGCACGGCGGCCATACCGACAGCCAGGAACTGGGCCTGCGGGTGACTGCCACCGGCCTGGCGCTGCCCTGCGGCGCTACCGGCCGCTGGCTGTGCGACTAAAAAGGAGAGACTATGGGACAGACCATTCTTGAGACAAAGGATCTGCACTTCCGCTATGACGATGGGGAAGGCCCCTCTCCGGTGGTGCTGGACGGGGTGGACCTCCAGATCCAGGAGGGTACCTTCGTGGCGGTGCTGGGCCATAACGGTTCGGGGAAATCCACCCTGGCCAAGCACCTGAACGCCATTTTGCTGCCCTCCGGCGGCAAGGTGTATGTGGACGGGATCGACACCGCCGATGAGGCCAAGCTGCTGGGCATCCGGCGCACCGTGGGCATGGTGTTCCAGAACCCGGACAACCAGATCGTTGCCAACGTGGTGGAGGAGGACGTGGCCTTCGCTCCGGAGAACCTGGGAGTACCCCCGGAGGAGATCCGCCGCCGGGTGGACGACGCCCTGAAGGCGGTGGGGATGTATGAATACCGGGAGCACGCCCCCCATCTGCTCTCCGGCGGCCAGAAGCAGCGGGTGGCCATTGCCGGCGTCATCGCCATGCAGCCCCGGTGCATCGTGCTGGACGAGCCCACTGCCATGCTGGACCCCATCGGTCGGGCGGAGGTCTTGAAGACGATCAAGGAACTTAACCGCACCGACCGGGTGACGGTGGTGCTCATCACCCACCACATGGACGAAGCCGCTCAGGCCGACCGTCTGGTGGTCATGGCCCGGGGCAAGGTCATTGCCGACGGCGCCCCCCGGGAGGTATTCCAGCAGGTGGAGGCGCTGAAGGAAGTGGGCCTCACCGTACCCGAGACCACCGAGCTTCTGTGGGAACTGCGGAAGGCAGGGGCGGACGTCTCCCTGGACGCCCTCAGCGACGAGGCGTGCGCCCAGGAATTGTATCAGCTGCTGAACCAGGGCGTTACCTTGTAGGGTGTATCTGAAAAGTCTTGGCACCCGCTCTTTCAGCCCAAATTTCGCCATGCTTCCGAATTTTTATTTGAAATCCGCCCAGGATTCCTGCATAAAAGTTCGTTGCCTGACAAAATTTTTGCTTGAAATTTCGGGCACCCCGACTTATCAGATGCACCCTAAGAGGAATGCACCATTGTGATAAAGGACTGAAGCAAATTGGAACCGATTATTCAGACGGAGCGCCTGAGTCATATCTATTCCGCCGGCACCCCCTTTGAACACGGGGCCCTGGTGGATGTGGACTTCACCGCCTACCGCGGGGAGTACCTGGGCATCATTGGTCACACCGGCTCGGGCAAATCCACCCTGATCCAGCACCTCAACGGCCTGTTAAAGCCCACCTCGGGCAGAGTGCTCTTTGAGGGCAAGGACATCTGGGAGAGCAAGGAGCGTACCCGCCAGACCCGCTTTCAGGTGGGACTGGTGTTCCAGTACCCCGAGTATCAGCTCTTTGAGGAGACCGTTTATAAGGATATCGCCTTCGGCCCCGGCAACATGGGGCTGGAGCCCGACGAGATCGACCGCCGGGTGCGGCAGGCCGCCCAGTTTGTGGGCCTGAAGGAGGAGACTCTGGAGAAGTCCCCCTTTGAGCTCTCCGGCGGTCAGAAGCGCCGGGTTGCCATTGCCGGCGTCATTGCCATGGAGCCCTCGGTGCTTATTTTGGACGAGCCCACCGCCGGTCTGGACCCGGTGGGCGTGGAGTCCATTCTGGGCAACATCCACGACTACCATGTGGCCAAGAACGCCACCATCATCATCGTCTCCCACTCCATGGAGGAGATGGCCCGGACGGTGGACCGCATCGTAGTGGTCAACGACGGCAGGATCCCCTTCTCCGGCGCTCCCCGGGAGGTATTTGCCCACGGGGACGAGCTGGAGCGCATGGGGCTGGGCGTGCCCGCCATGACCCGGGTGTTCCACCGGCTGCGTGCCATGGGAGTGGACATCGACCCCTCGGTGTATACCATCCAACAGGCCAGAGACGCCATTCTGGCGGCGATGGCCCGAAAGGAGGGGGAATAAGATGGCCCTGAAAGACATCACTCTGGGACAGTATTTCCCCGGCAAGACCATCATCCACCGGCTGGACCCCCGTACCAAGCTGATCGGAACCATCGCCTATATCGTGGCCCTGTTCCTGGCCGCCAATGTGGTGACCTACGCCATTTTGCTGGTGCTGCTGGCCGCCCTCATCGCCATTTCCAAGGTGGGGCTCAAGAGCATTCTGCGGGGCATGAAGCCCATCTTCATCATTATCCTGATCACCGCCATTCTGAACCTGTTCTTTACCCCCGGTCAGGGAGAACCACTGGTGTCCTGGTGGGTGTTTACCATCTACGCCGAGGGCATCCGGGCGGCGGTGTTCATGATCCTGCGGATCATGATGCTCATCACCTGCACCTTCCTGCTGACCTACACCACCTCGCCCATTATGCTCACCGACGGCCTGGAGAAGCTGCTCAGCCCCCTGAAGGTGATCCGGGTGCCCATCCATGAACTGGCCATGATGATGTCCATCGCTCTGCGGTTCATCCCCACCCTCATTGAGGAGACCGACAAGATCATGTCTGCTCAGAAGGCCAGAGGCGCCGATTTCGACAGCGGCAACCTGATCCGCAAGGCCCGCGCCCTGGTGCCTCTGCTGGTGCCCCTGTTCATTTCCGCCTTCCGCCGGGCCGACGAGCTGGCGGTGGCCATGGAGTGCCGGTGCTACCACGGCGGCAGCGGACGCACCCGCCTGCGCCAGCTGAAGATGAAGGGCGTGGACATTCTTGCCCTGCTGCTGTCGGTGGCCCTGTGTGTGGGTATCGGCGTACTGGCCCACTACGGTTGGTGAGGCACCACAATTTTTACCAAAATTTAAGATTTACTGAAGGACTTATGAGAAATATTGCGTTAAGATTGATGTATGTGGGCACGGCCTACCACGGCTGGCAGGTTCAGAAGAACGCCGTCACCGTGGCCGAGACTCTGGAGAAGGCCCTGGCCACGGTGGTGGGCCATCCGGTGAAGTGTACCGGCGCGGGCCGCACCGACGCCGGGGTCCACGCAGAGACCTATGTGGCCAACTTCCGCACCACCTCCCGCATTCCCTGCGACCGGCTGCCCCTGGCGGTGAATACCCGGCTGCCCGACGACATCGTGGTGGTGAAGGCCACCGAGGTGCCGGAGGAGTTCAACGCCATTGGCTCCTGTGTGAAAAAGGAATACACCTACCGGATCTACAACTCCCATATCCGCAATGCCTTCTATGTGGACCGGGCCTGGTTCTACCCCAAGCACCTGGACGAGGGGATCATGGGGCGGGCGGCCTCCCACTTTGTGGGTACTCACGACTTTGCCGCCGTCCGCAGTGTGGGCACCGAGACCCGCACCACTGTGCGGACGGTCCACTACTTCAATATCACCCGCAGCGGTCTGATGATCGAATGTAAGGTGTGTGCCGACGGTTTCCTGTACAACATGGTGCGGGCCATGGTGGGCACCTGTGTCTATGCCGCCGAGGGCAAGTTCTCTCCCGACGACGTGCCCGCCATTCTGGAGGGCAGGAATCGTACCGCCGCAGGCCCCACGGTACCCGCCGGCGGCCTGTACATGACAAAGCTATGGTACCATGAGGATGTGTTGTAATGCCTCGCCACATAATTTCCAAGAAGGCGCATAGACTGAACGAGGACAAGGACGCCAATCCCTCCCGTAAGGAGGAGAAGCGGCCCAATGTGGTGCTGCGGCTGCTGGCCTTTCTGCTCACGGTGGTCATGGTGCTGGGCGCCATCTTCCTCATCGTCAACTATGATAAACTGAATTTTGACTTCATCAAGCGGTGGTTCACCTACCGGGATCTGGAGCGGGGAGACGGAGGCCAGGCTGAGTCCTTCCCCTTCGACGGGGACAGTACGAGCACCTTTGCCAGCCTGGACGGCGACCTGCTGGTGTGTTCCACAACCGGCGTGCGGCTCTATTCGGCCAGCGGCCAGGTATATGTGAACCGTACCGTTGCCATGGAGCATCCGGTGGCGGTGGCCGCCGGGTCCACCGCTCTGGCCTACGACGCCGGGGGACAGACCCTGCTGGCCTGCCGGAACCGGGAGGAGGCCTTCGGCCTGGAGCTGGCGGAGGATGAGAAGGTGCTTTCCGCCGACGTGAACGGAAAGGGCTGGATGGTGACGGTGACCCAGGAGAGCGGCTATAAGGGCGTGGTCACGGTGTACGACAGCCAGTTCCAGCCCCAGATGCAGGTGAGCCTGTCCAGCCGTTTTATCATGGATGCCGCCCTGTCGCCGGACAACAGCACGGTGGCGGTGCTCACCATGGGTCTCACCGACGGTACCTTCACCAGTCAGGTGGAACTCTATCCCACTGCGGGCGCCGCTTCCGACGCATCCCCCCAGGCCACCGGTACAGTGGGCGGCCAGGTGATCCTGGACATGACCTGGGACAGCAGCGGAATTTGGGCCCTGGGTGAGGACGAGGTCTATCATCTGGACGATTCCGCCGCCCTGACGGGCAGCTATTCCTATTCCGACCGCTACCTGAAGGGCTTTTCCCTGGCGGGTGACGGCACCGCCGTTCTGCTGCTGGGCAAGTACCGGGCGGGCAGCACTGCTGAGCTGGTAGTGGTGGACACCCAGGGAGAGACCCGGGCAAGCCTGGCTCTGGACGAGCAGGTGCTGTCCATCTCGGCGGCCGGGCGGTATATCAGCCTGCTGACCGCGGATCAGATGAACATTTACGACCAGGATCTGTCGGTCTATCATTCCCTGGAAGGGACCCAGAGTGCCCGCAAGGTGCTCCAGCGCACCGACGGCAGCGTGCTGCTCATCGGCAACGACACCGCGCGGGTCTACCTGCCCCAGTAAAATCGGAGGAACCCTATGGCAATCGTATTTGAATTGATCGTTGTGGCAATATTGGCGGTTTTTGTGCTGCTGGGCATCAAGCGGGGACTGGTTTTGTCCCTGTGCGGCCTGATCGGTGTGCTGATCGCCTTCGGCGGCGCCGGCGTGCTGGCCCGTACCCTGTCACCCATGGTGGCTGATGCCCTGGAGCCCAAATTTGCCGCCGCCATCGAGGAGCAGCTGGACCAGCAGATCCAGGCCAGCCTGGAGGAGAACGGCCAGACAGGGGAGGGAGCACCCACCCCGGATACCCTGCCTCTTCAGGACGTGCTCAACGCCCTGCGTGACATGGGCTTCTATGAGCCCCTGATCAACAGCGTCAACCAGGCGGTGGAGAACGGTATGACCGAGGTGGCCGCCAGCGCCGCCGCCAAAGTGGCGGCAGCCATCGCCCAGTCGGCGGCCTATCTCATCCTGTTCCTGGTGGGTTTTGTGGTCATTCTCATTTTGTGGAAGATCGTAAGCCGGGCCCTGGACCTGGTGGCCCGCCTGCCGGTGCTCCACTTCCTGAATAAGACCCTGGGCGCGGTATTCGGCCTGCTCCAGGGCTGCCTGATCCTGTTTATCGCCGCCTGGGCCATTCAGTTCATGGGTAATCTGATCCCGGCGGAGACGGTGGAGCACACGGTGCTGCTGAAATTCTTCATGACCACCAACCCCCTGAGCCTGCTTTCCGGTGTGTGATCGGCAGCGATCTGAGAAAAAGAGAGAAATTCAGGTGAATCGACATGACAGTCCCCAATATTCTGTCCCTGTTCCGGCTGTTTCTGGTGCCGGTGTTCGCGGTGGTGTTTTTCCAGCCCATACCGGACGCCCATACCTGGGCGGCCCTCATCTATCTGGTGGCCTTTGTGACCGATATCGCCGACGGCTGGATCGCCCGCCACTTTAACCAGATCAGTAAGCTGGGCCGCATTCTGGACCCTGCCGCTGACAAGTGGATGACCTTTACGGTTATTATCTGCATTACAGTGGACGGTATCATCCCCCTGTGGGCGGTGATCGTGTTTTTCTGCAAGGAGCTGTGCATGGCCATCGGCGGTTATCTCATGTATCGCCGTCTGGGGGATGTGATCCCCTCCAACTGGCTGGGCAAGCTGTCCACCGGCGTGTTCTTTGTGGTGTGCGTGGCCCTGATGCTGTTCCCCGCCATCCCCAGAGCGGGGCGTACCGCTATGATCGGCGGAGCGCTGGCACTGACGCTGCTGGCGCTGGCAGGGTACGTGTATCAGTATTGCAAGGCCATGCGGGAAAGAAAGCCGGCCTGATTCATACCCAGTTCATAATTTCAGATTAGAATCATCTCTCCGGGGAGAGGGCCCCCATGGGACCGTCCCCGTCAAAGGAGCTGAACATATATGCAACCCACACTTTGTACCAGATGTCATAAGAATGTGGCCGTCATCTTCATTCAGAAGATGGAGGGCGGCACCACCAAGAGTGAGGGGCTGTGCCTCAAGTGCGCCAAGGAAATGGGCATTAAGCCCGTGGAAGATATGATGCAGAAGATGGGCATCACCGACGAGGACCTGGAGGGACTGACCAACGAAATGATGTCCGCCTTCGGGGGAGCCGAGGGCATGGAGGGCCTGGTGCCCAGCGACGACGGCGACCAGGACGAGGAAGACGAGGGCAAGACCGCCACCTTCCCCTTCCTGAACAAGCTGTTCGGCGGCGGGGCCCAGAACCCCCAGAACCAGCCCCCCGAGCGGGAGAATAACCGCTCTGAACGGGCGGATAAGGACAAGAAGGGCGACAAGCCCCCCAAACGGAAGTTTTTGGAGAACTACTGCATCTCCCTGACCCAGAAGGCTGCCGAGGGCAAGCTGGACAAGATCATCGGTCGGGACGAGGAGATCCAGCGCACCATCCAGATCCTCAACCGCCGGCAGAAGAACAACCCCTGCCTCATCGGCGAGCCTGGCGTGGGCAAGACCGCCATCGCCGAGGGCCTGGCTCAGAAGATTTACCAGCGGGACGTACCCTACAAGCTGCTGGACAAGGAGGTCTACCTGCTGGACCTGACCGCCCTGGTGGCGGGCACCCAGTTCCGGGGCCAGTTTGAGAGCCGCATGAAGGGCCTGATTGAGGAGATCAAGAAGCTGGGCAACATCATCCTGGTGATCGACGAGGTCCACAACATCGTGGGCGCCGGCGACGCCGAGGGGTCCATGAACGCCGCCAATATCCTCAAGCCCGCCCTCAGCCGGGGGGAGATCCAGGTCATCGGCGCCACCACCCTCACCGAGTACCGTAAATACATTGAGAAGGACTCCGCCCTGGAGCGGCGGTTCCAGCCGGTGATGGTGGAGGAGCCCTCCATTGAGGACAGCATCAAGATCATCAAGGGCATCGCCCCCTACTATGAGAAGTACCACTTCGTCTCCATCTCTCCTGAGATGTGCCGCCTGGCGGTGACCATGAGCGAGCGGTATATCACCGACCGCTTCCTGCCCGACAAGGCCATCGACCTCATTGATGAGGCCTGCTCCGATGTGAACCTCCACAACAAGGCCCTGGCCCGTGAGGTGGAGGTGAAGAAGGAGCTGGAGTCCCTGGGTCAGGAGCGGGAGAACCTGATGGTAGAGGCCAACGACCGGGACTACAAGCGCCAGACCGCTCTAAAGAACAACGAGAGCCGCCAGGGCGAGATCCGCCGGGAGCTGAACAAGCTCACCGCCGAGCACGATTCCCTCATGGGCAATCCCGCCACCACCGAGGCCCTGGGGGCCAACGAACGCCGTCAGGCCAACTTCCGCAAGGAACTGGACAACCTGGCCGCCGAGCGGGAGAAGCTGATGGCCGACCAGGGCAGCAGCAAGGACTACGAGCGGCTGGCCGCCATCAAGAGCCGGGAGATCCAGCTTCAGGACGAGCTGAGCAAGCTGGACGCCCAGAGTGCCCCGCCCCTGACGGTGGAGCACCTGGCCCGGGTCATCGAACTGTGGACCAAGATCCCCGCCAGCCAGATCCAGGAGGCCGAGTATGAGCGCCTGGCCAAGCTGGAGGACCGGCTGCGCGAGCACCTCATCGGCCAGGACGAGGCGGTCCACGCCGTGGCTGCCGCCGTTCGCCGCGGCCGGGTGGGCATCGCCTCCAAGCGCAAGCCGGTGTCCTTCATCTTTGTGGGCTCTACCGGCGTGGGCAAGACCGAGCTGGTCAAGCGGCTGGCCATGGATATGTTCCACTCTCCCGAGTCCCTCATCCGGCTGGATATGTCGGAGTTTATGGAGAAGTTCGCCGTTTCCCGCATCATTGGCTCGCCCCCGGGCTATGTGGGCTATGACGAGGCCGGCCAGCTCACCGAGAAGGTGCGCCGCAAGCCCTACTGCGTCATCCTCTTTGATGAGATCGAGAAGGCCCATCCCGATGTGCTCAACATTTTGCTCCAGATTCTGGACGACGGACACATCACCGACGCTCAGGGCCGCAACGTGAATTTCGAGAACACCGTCATCGTTATGACCTCCAACGCGGGCAGCGACGCCCGTACCTCCGCCGGCAGCGTGGGCTTCGGCCGTACCGCCGACCAGCAGGGGAGGGAGCGGGCCATGAAGGCCCTGGAGTCCTTCCTGCGGCCTGAGTTCATCAACCGGGTGGACGAGATCGTCTACTTCAACAAGCTCACCGAGGACAACTTCAAGGCCATCGCCGCCATCATGCTGGGTGAGCTGCGGGATACCCTCAAGGAGAAGGGCATCACCTTCACCTGGGACGATGCTCTGCTGGACCACCTGGTCCGCAAGTCCTACTCCCAGACCTACGGCGCCCGCAACCTGCGCCGCCAGATTCAGAAGGACCTGGAGGACGACATCGCCACCAAGCTCATCGACAGCTACCTCCATCCCATCTCCGCCATCCACGCCACGTCGGACGGGGAGAAGGCCGTTATTACAGCGGAATAAGCGTAAAAAACCAGGGTGTGCCTTACGGCGCACCCTGGTTTTCTGTTTATGGAGTTGTTACACCTTCCCCAGATCCACTGTCTTGTGGTAGGCGGCCTCCACCGCCTCAATGGCGGCGGAGCGGAAGGCCCGGGCCTCCAGGGCGGCCACACCGGCAATGGTGGAGCCGCCGGGGGAGCACACCTCATCCTTCAGCTGGCCGGGGTGCTTGCCGCTCTCCAGCACCATGGCGGCGGAGCCCAGCACCATCTGGGCGGCGTACACCATGGCCTGCTGCCGGGGCAGGCCCACCTTCACCGCCCCATCGGCCAGAGCCTCGATAAAGGGATAGACGAAGGCGGGGCCGCAGCCTGCCACGGCGGAAAAGGCGTCGATCTGACCCTCCGCCAGCCGTTCCACCCGGCCCGCCTTGGCCAGAATGGCCTCCACGGCCTGATAGTGCTCCTCCCTGGCCCCCGGCTCGCCGGTGAGGGCCAGCATCCCCATGCCGATGGAGGCGGGGGTGTTGGGCATGATCCGCAGGATAGCGGGGGAGAAGTCCAGCTCTCCCAGCCAGCCCCGCAGGGTGGAAATCTGAATGCCGGCGGCGATGGTCACCAGTACGGTGTCCGGCTTGGCCCGCAGGGCGGGGACTAGGGCCTTTACCACGCCCTCCATCACCTGGGGCTTGACGCACAGAAAGACGTACTCGGCCTGCCGGAGGGCATCTCCGTTGTCCTGAACCACGGTGCAGCCCAGCGTTCCGGCCAGTTCCTCCGCCTTGGCGTAAGTGTGGTCGGTAATGACCACCTGGTCCGGGCCAATGGCCTGGCAGGCCGCCTGGATGAGGGCGCCGCCCATGTTGCCTGCGCCGATAAATGCCGCTTTTTTCATAAAAGATCCCAGCTTTCTTTGATAATCTGCGATGAGCGCCAGCTTGTCCCGCCGACGCAGCTGCTTGATGGCGTATTCCCGCCGGAGAGCCGCCCCCTTGTCAGGACAGGCCTCCCGGTAGACCACCTCCACCGGCAGGCGGGAGCGGGTGTATTTGGCCCCTCTGCCGGAGTTGTGGACCGCCGCCCGCTTATCCACGTCGGCGGCGGTACCGGTGTACAGGCTGCCGTCGGCACACCGGAGGATGTAGACCCAGTATTCCATGGACCTCACCAGTCGGGCCGGAGGACGGGGGAGAGCTCCAGGTCCGAAAAGACGGAGCGCACCGCCGCCTCATAGTCCAGGGGGTCCCGTGCCTTCTTGATGGCCTTGGACAGCTTGTCCCCCTCCAGAAACAGGCGGATCAGGTAAAACCAGACCTCCTTCATCCGCAGCATGGCGTTGCGGCGGCTGCCGAAGGCCTCTGCGTAGCTCTCATACACCTGGTCCACAAATCCGGCCAGTTCCTTCTTGTTGGCGGCAGATCCACCCTTGAGGCGGCGGGCCAGGGCGGGGTCTCCGGCCAGCCCCCGGCCCAGCATGAGCCGCTCTGCCGCCGGGAAGGCGGCCTGGAGCCTGGCGGCATCGTCGGGGGTGTAGATGTCCCCATTGTAGCACACCGGGAAGGGGGAGTCCTCCAGCGCCGCCCCGAAGTAGTCCCATCGGGGAGTGTTCTTATACATATCGGTGCGTACCCGGGGGTGGACGATTAGTTCCGCCACAGGATATTTTCGGTAGATGGCCAGCAGGGTGGGGAACTCCGCCGGGTCCTTCAGGCCGATCCGGGTCTTGATGGAGAGGGCGCAGGGGGCCTTTGAAAAAATCTCATCCAGAAAGGCGTCCAGCTCCGCCGGATGGCCCAGAAAGCCGGAGCCCTTGCCCTTGGCCACCACCGTGCCTGAGGGACAACCCAGGTTCAGGTTGACCTCCCGGTAGCCCATGGCAGCCAGCTCTCCCGCCGCCCAGAGAAAATCCTCCCCGTTTCGGGTGAGCAGCTGGGGCACCGTGGGGAGTCCTTCGTTGTGCTCCGGCAGGATCTCCCGCAATTCCCGCTTGGTGAAGCGGTGGTCCTGAGTGGGGGTGAGAAAGGGGGTGAAGTACCGATCCACCCCGCCGAACCAGCGGGCCAGGGCCTGCCGGTAGTAAACTGTGGTCAGCCCCTCCATGGGGGCAAGCGATACGATCAAACAACTCGCTCCTTTACATTGCTGTAATGCGTACTGCACAAAGCCAAATGCCTGGAAATATCAACTTTCAAGGTTGGTTGGCTTTGTTCAAGGCGCAAATTTTTTGGACGTGATCGTCCAAAAAATTGCGCCTTCCGTTGGTGCGTTGAGACGCGCCAACAGAAATACGCATTGCAACAATGGTTGAATTTCATAAAAACGGCCACTTCGAGCTGTTTTTATGAAATTGCGCGGCTGCCTCCGCGCGAATAAACCGCATCGCGGTTTATTCAGCAGACATTGCTGTAGCAAATTGTAGCAGGACGGGCCGCCGTCGTCAAGCGGAGGGAAACGCAAAAAAGGGGTTGACAGGGGAGGGGAAGTATGGTATTTTTATGGAGTGGTTAGCGATAGCTAACCAAAAATGAAGCGATATGGTTAGTATATACTAACTGCGAAAGGAGCACCAAAGATGTCCCTGCAAGCCGCCCTTGTTGAACATGGCTCTCCCACCCTGGCGGGACTGAAGCCCGCCAGTCTGTTTCGATTCCAGCCCCAGGAGGGGGGAGACTTTGCCGGGGAATTTCTCGCCTGCCGCCGGGAGCTGGAGGGGCGAGGACTGGTGCTCACCCTGCTGAAGGGCTGCCGAAGGACGGGGGCCTATCTGGTCTACCTCTACCGGAAGGAGGACCTGGCGGGGCTGCTGAACCAGCCGGACCACCGTGCCTTTCTCCGGGAGATGGGGTATGAGCCCTGGACGGAGAGCCGGGGCTGCCTGCGTCAGCTGGCCACCCGTTTGTGCCTGGAGGGGGAGTTCCCCCATGAGATCGGGGTATTTCTGGGATATCCGCTCTCCGACGTGAAGGGCTTCATCCGCCACAAGGGGAAGAACTTCACCCTCTGCGGCTGCTGGAAGTGCTACGGCGATCCCGGAGAGGCCCAGCGGCAGTTCCGCCGGTTCAAAGAGTGTACCAATGTTTACCGCCGTCGGTTTGCGGCAGGGGCCACCCTGAGACAGCTGACCGTGGCGGCATAAGTAAGATGATTCAGAAAGGAAGATTCAGATGAGCAAGATCGCAGTGGTTTATTGGAGCGGCACCGGAAACACCGAGGCCATGGCCAAGCTGGTGGAGGAGGGGATTGCGGCTGCCGGCGGTCAGGCCGACCTGCTGCTTCCCGCCCTCTTTACGCCCGATCTGGTGAGCGGCTACGACGCCATCGCCTTCGGATGTCCCTCCATGGGGGCCGAGCAGCTGGAGGAAGGGGAGTTCCAGCCCATGTTTGACGCTGTCAAGGGCAGCCTGGGGGGCAAGACCATCGGCCTCTTCGGCTCCTACGGCTGGGGAGACGGCGAGTGGATGCGTACCTGGGCGGAGGAGTGCGAGAGCCTGGGCTGCCGGATGGCTGACGAGCCGGTGATCGCCCACGATTCCCCCAATGCCGATGCCGCCGACGCCTGCCGGGATCTGGGCAAGGCTCTGGTGGGCTGAGTAAAAAGCAGAAGAGCGTGCTGCCGTTGGGCAGCACGCTCTTTTCAGGCTGTCAAGAATTTTCCAAGTGCCCCCATATCTGATAAAATAGTATCAGAAATGGGGGTACACTATATGGAGCAATGGGGAAAGGATTTGAATAAAGAAGCGGCTATAACAGATCTGGAAGCACTGTTCCCCAAATATTATCTGCTTCGGGAGCAGAAAAAGTTATGGACTATGAATGGCTGTGTGAAAAATTGGAGCCATACTATTGCTACGACGATGGAAGACCGTGCACAAATCCTGTCCATGTAAATACTAATACGGAGCCAATGAGAAAGGGTGAAGGGTGATGACCACTCATATCTGGAAAGAGTTTCTAGATGTTGTGGGGGCCATCCGCAAAACGGAAAGGGCAAGTAGATTAGCTGTTGTTCCTCAAAATATGACCAGAACCCCTGTTTTCACATGATGAAAACAGGGGTTCTTTGATAGACTAGCAAGACAATCGGGACCTGCAGATCCGAGCTTTCTTGCGTCTGGCGGGTTTTAGCCGCCCTTCACCATTTCCTTGATCATATTGTAGAACACGGCAATGCCAAGACCGCAGCCGATGGCGATGATGATATAGTCAATGATGCCCATATAATAACCTTCTTTCCTTCTATCGAATTACTCAGGCATTGGTCGCAAGCTCGGGCTTGTAGCAGATGGAGTTTGCAATGAACATGGTGATGGTGGAGCAAATCAGGCCAAACAGGAAGTGGCTAATGCCCAAGGGAGAACCGACGGCCCAGTAAACCAGAGTGGAAACCACGGCCACGACGATGGTAATGAGACAGCCCTTGGAGTTCATCTTCTTGCCCCAGAAGAACAGACCGCAGAAGATGGGGACTAGGGCGGCGCCGCAGGGTGCGCCAACATCCTCCATGATAGTGACGATAGAGGAACCGAAGTAGCCCACCAAAAGGCCCAGGGCGGCCACAACAACCATCAGCACCCGCTGGGTGGTCAGCATCTGCCGGTCGGTCATATCTGTCTTGAACCGGCCGATGACGTCTCTGGAAATGGTAACGGAGGCCAGCATGGTGACGGAGGCGGCGGTACCCATGACGGCGGCTAGCAGGGCGGCAAGCAGGATGGCGCCGATGAAGGGGGTGGTCAGTTGGTTGATCATGGCGGGCAAAATGGAGTCGGCGGTGCCCAGATCGCTGACCAGAACTGTACCGGCAAGTCCAATAAAACTGGCAAACAGTAGGTAGGGGAAGTAGATCATCAGTGTGGCGGTCAGAGAGGCATTACGGGCCTCCTTGGCGCTGCGGGCGCTGCAGATACGCAGGAAGTTTTCGCTGTTGAGCATGCCGCTAGTGCAGAAATACAGGCCGGAGGAGATCATGGTGCCCCAGCCCACGGTGGTGCCTACCTTCAGCATATCGGGGGAGTTGCTCTTGAGGGCGGAGACCATGGTGCCCACGCTGTCCATCTTCATCAGAGCGATGATGGGCAGAATAATCATAACGGACAGAACCATTAGAGCGATGTTGAGGCGGTCGGTTTTGGCCGCAGCGGCCATGCCGCCGATAACGGTGTAGATCAGCATGACCACGGTCATGAGGATCATGGAAACCAGCAGGCTCAGAGAGGGAACAAACATATTGAGGATAGTGCCTAGGGAACGGATCTGAGAAGCCACGATGGAGAACACCTGGAAAATGCTCAGCAGAGCCAGCAGATTGGCACAGCGGGTACCCAAGCGATTGCGGATCAGCTCCGGGATGGTGGTGACGTTTTCTGCCCGGATCTTTTCTGAGAAGACCAGGCTGGCCAGAATGGCACCGATACCGACGCCGATGGACAGGTAGAAGCCGGAAATGCCGTAGGCGTAGCACGTGCTGGCACAGCCCAGGGTGGAACCGGCACCGATCCAGGCCGAGGACATGGAAAATACGTTGGTCCAGAAGGGGGTGTTGCGATCATTGACGGCGAAGCCGTCGGCGGATTTGACGTGCTTGCCTGCACGGATACCGATGAACAGTATGGCTGCAATATATAGCAGCGCAATCAAAATCTTAATCATAACACTGCACTCCTCTTCCCATTACATTCCCATACGACAGATGGGGCGGATTACTGTTTGTTGGTCATGATCTCCTGCAGGCCCTTTTCCAGCCGGTTTAGGCCCTCCTCCAGCAGCTCATGGCTGGTGGCAAGGCAGATGCGGATATGCCCGGCGCTTCCGGGACCGAAGAACTGCTCGCCGCCGGGGACGATGGACAACTTGTGCTTCTCGCGCAGGTATGTCACCAAGTCTACCGGGTCCATGCCGACCTCGTGGACGTCGGGGAAGAGAACAAAGGTGGCCTGGGGCTTGTGGCAGGTGATGCCGGACATTTTGCTGATGCGCTCCAGGGCATAGTCGCGGTTCTTCTGCATCTGGGCCACAAAGCCGTCGACCCAGTAGTAGGCCTTCTCCACACAGGCTTGTCCGGCCACCTGGGCCAGGGCGTCGACGCCGCCGATGGTGGTGTCGGTAAGACTGGCGGCTACCACCTTCTCAAAGGTCTCCTCGTTGGGACAGTAGATGCAGCCGGCACGCAGACCGGCGATGCCGAAGCTCTTGGAGAAGCCGAAGACGCTGAGGGTCCGGGCGTTGCGCTCGTTGCCAAGCTTTAGAATACTGTTGAACTGGGCGTCGGAGTAGACAATGTCCGACCAGATCTCGTCGTTCATGATATAGAAGCCATACTTCTCCGACAGACTGAGGATGTGGTCCAGGTCCTCCATGGGGTAGACCTTGCCCAGGGGGTTGTGGGGATTGCACAGGCCCAGCATCTTTGTCTTGGGGGTGATATAGCGTTCCAGGTCGGAGAAATCGATGGTGCCGTCCTCCCGAAGCTTCATGGGATACAGGGTGATCTTTGCACCTGCGGCCTCCATGGAGGTCTTGAAGAGAAAGTCCACCGGGTCAAAGACGATGGCCTCGTCGCCGGGCTTTAAAAATGCCTGGGCGATGGCCCACATGCCCCGGGCAGCGCTGTCGACGGGTAGGACGTAGTTGGGGTTTACGGGTTCCTGCTTGCGCTCCCACAGGGCCTTGGCCATGCTCTCCTTGAAGGACAGGAAACCGCGGTGTGGCGTGTAGCAGAAATAGCCGCCATTGATGTACTCGATCATGGCCTGGCTGATCTCCGGCGCAGGGGGAAAATCGGAGTCTGCTGCGGTGAGGGGAATGACCCCCTCCTCCACCTCGGCCCAGCGCATATTGTAGGCCCGCTCTTTCAAAATCTTATGATTGATGACTTCGTTGGTAAATTCCATGTTGTCTCTTCCTTTCTATGTCTGTGGCATACCTCTAGACGCTTACAGCTCGGCGACGACCTCAATCTCGATCTTGGCGCCTTTGGGCAGCGCGGCCACCTGATAGCACGCCCGGGCCGGAGCAATGCCCTGGAAGAAGGAGCCGTAGACCTCGTTGATGGCGCTGAAGTCGGTCAGATCTGTGGTGAGAATGGTGGTCTTAACCACTTTGGCCATGCTGGTGCCAGCGGCTTCCAGGATGGCGGCGATGTTCTCCATGGAGCGGCGGGTCTGGTCGGCGGCATCGCCGATCTTCAGGACACTGGTGGCCGGGTCGATGGGGAGCTGGCCGGAGACGAACACCAGATTGCCGGTCTGGATGGCCTGGGAGTAGGGACCGATGGCGGCGGGGGCATGTGTGGAAGTTACCTGATTCATATGATTCACCATTCCTTCTCTGGCACCGTGGGGGCAAAACCGCAAGTCCACGGCGCTAAAAATATAGTAAATATATTTACTATTTTAATATAACACCTTTCTGGAACAAGTCAATATCTCTATATATTACAAAATTACATAAATAATTTTGTAATAATAAACAAAAAAATAGTGTTTTTGGAGCCGATAAAAACGCATTAAAAAAAGATAATAAATATATAAATTATATGAAAAAATGTTTTCTTGCCATTTGTGCTGTTGGGAGATACAATAATTAAAACGGGAAACTAAAAAGAAAGCAGGTACTACACCCATGAAATCTCATGGATTTCGCGCCATAATTGATCACCTGTCCCGCGTCCAGCGGGCGAGTGACAATGTACTGCGCAATTACGGCATCGACATTCCCTTGAAGACCGACGAGATCCATCTGCTGGATCTTATTGACAAGCACCCCGACTGCAATTTGACCACCCTGGCCGAAATGATGTGGGCCAGTAAAATGGTCATTTCCGGACTGGTTCGCCGCCTGGAGGAGAAAGGTCTACTGACCATCACTCAGGGCCGGAACAAGAAGGAACGGATTTGCCACCTGACGGAGCGAGCCAAGATCGCCGTGGATACCCACGACGCATACCACCGTATGGAGCAGGTATTTCTGTCGGAGCGCATGGAGCAGTACACAGACGAGGAGATCGCCCTGGTGGAGCGGGTCCTGGAAGACTATGCCAAATACCTGGAGGAATACGCCAAAGACGCCACTATTTTGTAAAAATAGATTTTTACAGAAGCAGCGCCGGGACCCTGTTGGATCCCGGCGCTGCTGATTAGCCTGTCAAAAGCTTTCCAAGTGCCTCCTTTATCTGGTGAATAGTGTCTGCACGAGCTTGAGCCAAAACGGCGCACGAAACAGCGATGCAGCGAATTTGTACAGCGGCGAGGAAAGAAGCCGTGCTTTTGACGTATCGTGTGGCAATTCCACGCCAGCGTTTCAAGTGCAAGAAAGTATTTTCTACCCAATGGCGCGACCGATACAAATAACGGTCATATTTCCGCCACGAAAGAGAAACACGCCATGCATCATACGCACCACAGAGGTCTGGCAGCTGTTACCTGGTAGGTCAAGATTAAATATGCTGACATAAATCTAAAAAAACTGACAAACTTGGGGGTGAAAAACTCCGCTTTATGTATCATATTAGCTGCCATTCCCAGAAATACCACCAGAACTCCTGTTCCCGTATGATAAAACAGAAGTTCTTTGACAAGATGAAAAGAGCGTGCTGCTCAACGGCAGCACGCTCTTTTATGTCTATGCCATTTCTCCCGCCAGGGAGCGCTCCATGTAGTCCCGGATGATCTCCGCATCGTCGGTCTGGCCCAGCACCCACATGAGTTTGGTGACTGCTGCCTCGGTGGTCATGTCCCGGCCCTGGATAACGCCCTGGGCCAGCACCTTCTGGCCTACCTCGTATACCGAGAAGTCACTGGGCTCGTACAGGCACTGGCTGCATACCACCACCGTCATGCCCGCCTGGGCGGCAGTCTGGAGCTTGGAGATCAGGTCCCGGCGGACGAAGTGGAGCCCGCCGGCGCCGAAGGCCTCGATAACGATGCCCCGGTAGTGCATCTGGAGGAGCATATCAAAGATCTCCGGGTCCAGACCGGGGGTGAGTTTGATGAGGAATACCTTGTCGCACAGCCTGTCCCGCAGGGTACAGGCCCCGGCGGTGGTGGGGATGGCCTCCCGGTGGATCTGAAGGCCCTTGCCGTCCACCGAGGCGGCCAGGGGCCAGTTGACGCTCTCAAAGGCGTCAAAGTCGGTGGTGCGGGTCTTGACCGCCCGGCAGCCCAAAATCACCTTCCGGTCAAAGGCCAGAAATACACCGGCCACACCGGAGGCCGCCATAGCCAGAGCGGTCCGCAGGTTCTCCATGCCGTCGCTGAGAGGATGGGTCATGGGCAGCTGAGCCCCGGTGAGTACCACCGGGATGGAGATGCCCCGGAGCATGAAGGACAGGATGGAGGCGGTGTAGGCCATAGTGTCGGTGCCGTGGGTGATGACGATACCGTCATAGGTGCTTCGCTGCGCAAAGACGTGGCGGGCGATGGTCTGCCACTCCTCGGGCTGGATGTTGGAGGAGTCCAGATGGAGGATGTCCCGGATGGTGATGTCGTAGGAGTCGGTGACGCCCCGGGGGAGCAGTTCTGCCAGATCCTCCCCGTCCAGACCGGGGGCCAGGCCGTCGTCGGTGGGCAGGGAGGCGATGGTGCCGCCGGTGGTCAGCAGGAGAATGCGGCTCTTCACTTAAAACACCTCCGCCATGGCGTCCGCCCGACCCATGGCCTCGGCCAGAATGGCCTCCTTGTCGTTGCGGATGTCGTCCAGGCCCTCGGCGGCCAGACACTGGAAGGAGGGGATGCCGTACATGGCGCACAGAGCCTCCAGCTGCCGGGCGCCCATCTCCATCCACGCCGTTTCAGGCAGGGAGAAGTTGCCGCCCCGGGTGGTGATGAGCAGCAGCTTGCCCGCCTTGCACAGGCCCACGTTGCTGCCCTGCTCGTCGTAGCCGAAGGTGATGTTCGTCACCGAGATCCGCTCCAGATAGATCTTCAGGATGGCGGGGAAGGACAGGTCCCAGAAGGGGGCTGCGACCACGATCCGGTCGGCGGCGGCAAACTGGTGGGCCAGGTCGAACATGGGATCGTCCAGCTTGCCCGCGTTCCAAAGTTCATCCCGCTCCGCCAGTACCTCGGGATACTGGGGTACCGGACGGTCCTTGCACAGGTCTACCTCAGTGATGGCTCCGTCGGGGTGGGCCTTCTGCCAGGTTTCCAGGAACCGGCGGGCCAGCTTCAGGGTGCGGGACCGCTCACCCCGCACACAGGCATTGATAAAAAGAAGTTGTTCCATGGTGTTCACGCTCCTGCGTCTGTTTTCCTGTCTATGCTATCACAGAATGGTGCGGGACGCAAGCGGCCCTGTTATCCTTCCAGAGCGGAGAGTACCTGACCCAGCCACTGATCTGTGGGCAGATTGGTTTCGACCCGCAGAACGGTGTTGTCCCGGCGGATGAGCCAGAGGGTTCCGGCGTTCCAAACCCCGTCATAGCCGGAGACGGGGGACAGGTTCTTATCGGCCAAAGCCTGCTGCATTCCATCGGCCAGCCAGTCCCACCGGGCGGTCCAGGCATCCCAGCGCTGATAGACCTCCAGATCTACGGGGGCTGCGTTCGGAATCAGGGTGATGGTGTCAAATTCCTCCTCTTTCCAGCCGGAGTACCCCAGGAAAAAGGATGCGTGGCTGGAGCGGGAACCCACCGAGTCGGCCACCAGAATCTCTGCGACGTGGGCGCTCTCATCCACGCCGCCTGCCTGTGACAAGGGCAGTACCTGGACCTGAGCCAGAGGAGGCTTCACCATCAGAGTGGCAGTCACCGGTCCGGCCAGGGTGTGGATGGCCAGGGCGGGCACCATGACCGCCAGTGTCAGAGAGCTGGCCAGCCTCACCCGCTGGCGCTGACGCAAGGACCGGCGGTAGAAAAGCAGCACCAGAGCCGCGCTGATACAGGTATAGGCCAGACGGAGGGAGTTATCCCGGCCGTCCAGGCTGTCCATCGCCAGAGCCAGCACCATGATGACGCACCAGACAGGAGGGAGCAGACAGAGCAGCTTGGCTGCCCCTGCGCTGAGCCTGCCGGGCACCGGCATAGGTTGATCCGATCGGGCGGCGGACCACCACTGGATCAGCCGCAGACCAAGCCGCCCGGTCCACAGCAGACACCCCAAAAGGATCAGGGGAGAGAAGAAAAGGGCAAGGCCCAGGGCGGTGGAGCTGCTGATGAGGGTCAGGGGGAAAGCCAGTCCTGTGGGCTGCCCCAGACAGATGATCCCCAGCAGGACCAGCATGATGAGCTCCATGCCTGCGCTCAGCTTCCACCAGCGCACTACTTTATCCCGGAACCGCTGATACTCCAGCTGGGTGTCGGTCTGGATGGGGGCGGTGCCCGCAGGAGCCTCGTAGATGTTCCAGTGGTCACACCGCTGGCACAGGGTCCAACCAGCCTGAGCGCAAAGGTCCACATAGTCCTCTGCCTCGTCGCCCAGAGGATCGGTCCAGTCCACAAAGTAGGTAACCGGGGTCTGTGCCGGCTCATAGCAGGCCAGCAGCCGAAACCACACCTTTTTCAGCCGCCAGCCCTCCTCGCTTCGCCGGCACAGCTCCGCCTGGGCGGCTTTGATGTCCATCACGGGATAGGTAAACAGACTCCAACGTGTTTTCATGGCGGTACCTCCATTATGTCGTTGTCCTACTGTCCTTCTTCCATGCGGTTTAATATGTCGTCCAGGAAGCTTGCCTGGGTGTCGGGGAGGATAGCTTCGATCCACAGGATCGTATTACCCTGGCGCAGCACGCAACTGTCCCCGTCGGTCCACACGCCGTCATAGCCGGGGAGAGGGGTCATATTCTGTTCTGTCAGCGCGTTCTGTATACCGTCGGCCAGCCAGCTCCAGGGCAGAACCCAGCCCTGGCCTTCCAGCGCAAGCGTGTAATCTGTCCCCTCCGGCGACCACCACTCGGTCCATTCCGTATGGGAAGCCAGGAAGGTAGTGCTGTCCTCCCGGAGAGAGGCTTCCGCAGCCGGGAAGAGCTGCTGACCGGCCAGGGGAGGGGCTACCTGGAGACGGGCAGTCAGGGGAGACAGGGGGAGCAGACTAAACACCAGCATCACCGCCGCGCCCCCGGCCATGGTCCAGTTTCCCCGCCGGGCCCGGCGGTAGGCTGGGTCCTGTTTGAACAAGCCGTAGAGGAAAGCGCCGATGACAATGCCCACCATCCAGGCTCTGGAGTATGCTCCGGTATTTGCATCCAACAGCAGAGCCAGGAGGAAAAGGGGGATCAGCAGACAGCCCAGTACCATCAGCAGGCGGGCTGCCATGACGCTTTTTGGTCCCGGCGTAGGGAAGGGGAGGCCTGCGCTTGCCGCCCGCCGCCACTGGGTCAGCCGCAGCAGCAGCCGTCCGGACCACAGCAGTCCTCCGGCCAACAGGAGGGGCAGACAGAGAAGAACCAGCGCCGCGGTGTTGTATCTGGTAAAAAACCATACCCAGAATGGCAAAGCTGTCCCCATGTCTGTCCAGTTGGTGACCACGCCCACCAGGGGCAGCAGCAGAAAACAGATCAGGCAGACCGCCCAGCCGAACATCATACGGTGAAGGGATTTTTTTCGGAACCGCCGGTATTCCAGTTCGCCGTCGGTCTGGATGGGGGGTGTGCCCGCCGGAGCCTCATAGATGTTCCAGTAGCCGGTCTGAGCCGCCTGATACCACCCGGCGTCAGCCAGCAGACGGAGGTAGTCCGGCCCATCCTCCCGAGCGGGGTCGTACCAGTCCAGGCTGTAAGCCACCGGGTCTTCCGCAGGAACAAAGCAGGCCAGCAGGTTGAGCCATAGCTTCTCCAGCCGCCAGCCTTCTTCAGCCCGGCGGTTGAGCATGGCCTCCGCCGCCTTGATATCCATGACGGGATAGGCAAAGAGGGTCCATTTCCGCTTCATGTCGTTTCTCCCTTCCGCAAGACCTGTTCCATATCCGCCGCCTGCTGGCGGATGCGCTGATACTCGTCCTGGAGCACCTTGTCTCCCTGAGGGGTAAGCTGATAGTATTTCCGGTTGAGCTCCGTCCGGGTCAGCAGGATCAACCCGTCCTTCTCAAAGCGCTCCAGCAGGGCGTACAGGGTGCCGGCTCCCACGTTCACCCGGCCGTTGGTGAGGGTGGTGATGGCCTGCATGATGCCGTAGCCGTGGCACTCCTGCCGCAGGACCAGCAGCACATAGAACATCTGCTCCGTCAGCGTCTCCAGCTTCTTGCGTGCCAATGGTAACCACCCCCCTTTGTCAGCTTCATTGTATAGCGATATTCGATACAAAGTCAATAGCGAATATCGATATAAAAAGAAATTAAAAAAAGTGAAAAAGAGTGTTGACAACCTGGATTCGACGTGGTAATATATATCTCGCGCTGAACGACAGCGCAACGCCAAATGCGCGAGTGGTGGAATTGGCAGACTCGCTAGATTCAGGTTCTAGTGTGCATTACGCACGTGCGGGTTCAAGTCCCGCCTCGCGCACCAGACGAAAGGACATCCGAAAGGATGTCCTTTCGTTTTTTGTATAAAGAAAACCACTCGCTAGGCGAGTGGTAGCAAAAAGCCTATGGCGATGAAAGTGATAAAAAAACTCCCTTTGCTATAATAAAAGTGCGGTCTGCCAACTGCACAAAGAATAGCAAAGGGAGGACATTCAGA
>JALFRA010000042.1 GCA_022785125.1 Clostridiales bacterium | reverse complement strand
ATGCAGCCCGCTGCGTCGCACGCGCAAAGCGCGCACGCTTGCGGGCTGAGAAGTGTTTTTTCCAAGGCTCATGTCCTTGGAAAAAACAGATTCTGACTCTGTTTTGCCGCCTGCGGGCGGCAAAACTCTGCCGAGGGCTTTTCTTCGGTCCAAGAACTCATTTCTCTCTTGCATCAGTTCCGCCTTTTTCGACAGACTGTGGTGTCAAGACACCTATCTATTATAGAGGCGCTGCCGTTAAATTGCAAGGGCCTTCTCGAAACAGGGGTAGGTGAGGGGCCGGCCGTGAAGGTGGATCTCCCCCACCTTGGAAAAGCCCATCTTGCGGATGAGGGCCTGCATCCGGTCGTTGAGGGAATAGGTGTCGATGCGCATGGCGGCAATGCCCTGGCGGCGGGCCTCCTCCTCGGCAAAGGCAAAGAGGGCGGAGCCCACCCCATGGCGCTGAAAGGCGGGATCGATGGCCATGCGGTGGATGACCACAGCCGGGCGGCTGGTGGTCCAGGGCAGAGGGTCATACTCGGGAGATTCGGCGGTGTTGATACAGGCCACACCGGCCAGCTTGCCGTCGATGACAGCGGCGTACAGCTCGCCCTGGTCGATGTCCCCGGCGTAGAAGTCCCGGGTGGGGTAGTCTTCTCCCCACTGGGGGTTGCCCAGCTGGTTCATATGGACCACCGCCCGGCGCACCATGGACCAAATCTCCTCCAGTTCCTCCCGGCGGGCGGGACGGATGGTCATCTCCCCGGTCATTCGGCAACGGGGGTGGGGCCCATGGCCTCGTGGAGGGTGTTGGTCACCGCGCCCCGGAAGAGGCAGACGGCAAAGCGGTGCATTTTCTCCAGCTTCTCGGGTACGGCGTCGGCATTGACCTGACCGGCGGCGGAGAAGTCACCGTCCAGAATGAAACGGGTCTCCTTGGGCTGGTTGGCGTTCTGGGGGTTGTTGGCCCCCACCAGGCCGGGACCGGCATGGAGCTTCATGCGGTAGCCGCCCACCAGGGGGGTCTCCACATCCAGGGCGCACTTGACGATCTCGCTCTCCTCCACGTCGGGCTCGCCCAGAATGCCCAGGTACTGGCTCTGGATCAGATCATCCCACAGCTGGTCCTCCAGGCCCAGGGCCTTCCGGGACACGGCGTTGACGTACCGCAGGCCGATGCGCTCAAAGTAGGCGGGCTGATAGATCTGGATGAACTGGGCCAAGGCCTGGTCCAGCCGGATGGCAAAGTCCTCCCACCGCTGATAGGACAGGGTGGACAGGGCGATAAAGTTCTGGGTCAGGTTGATCTTCCAACGGCCGTCCTCCGAGATGAAGTGGTAGTTGGTGATGGGCTTCTGGGGCTCCAGGGCGGTGGCGTTGCCCTTCTTCACCACTTTGGGGGGCAACTGCTCCTGCCGGGTCATATACTTGGGGAAGTCCTTCCGGATGGCCTCCTGGAAGGCGGCGGGCTCATTGGCGCCGATGGACAGGATGGTGGGGAAACGAAGCTGGCAGATGACCTCCACCAGGGGGGAACGGACATAGTGGAACCGCTCATATGGGGCAAACAGCATGGTGGCTGCTCCTTCCTGTTATAAAGTCTCTCCTATTTTATCCCCGAACCGGCCATATGTCAAACATCGCGGCCTTGCATTGGAGGAAAAGGACCGGTATAATGCTGGTAGCAACACAAGGAGGCGTATGTGATGGAACTGGAACTGAAACGGGGCGGGCGGACCGCAAGGGTGGCCACCCACGGCGGCGAGCTGGTGTCCTATCGGGACGAGAACGGCCTGGAATATATCTGGACGGGAGATCCGGCCTACTGGCCGGGGCGCAACCCCCTGCTCTTCCCCATTGTGGGCGGCCTGAAGGAGGGCAAGATCCGCATTGAGGGCAAAGAGGTCTCCATGAACCGCCACGGCTTTGCCCGTGCCTGCGAGTTTGCGGTGGCCGGCCAGGGCGAGGACTGGGCGGAGCTGGAGCTGCGGGAGAGCGGCGACACTCTGGAGGTCTATCCCTATCCCTTCCGGCTGGTGGTGCGCCAGCAGCTCACCGATACCGGCTTTGCCACCTCTGTGACGGTGACCAACACCGGGGACAAGCCCATGCCCTTCTGCGTGGGGGCCCACACCGGCTTCCGCTGTCCCCTGGAGGAGGGGGAGGTCTTTACCGACTACGAGGTGCGCTTTGAGCAGAAAGAGACCTGCCCCACCCTGGTGCCCGACGCCAACGGGGTGGACCTGAACCGCACCCTGCCCTGTCTGGAGGACACCGATGTGCTGCCCCTGGACTATAAGTACTTTGATGAGAGGGACACCCTGATCTTCCGGGGCCTCAAGTCCCGGCAGGTGGAGCTGCACAGCAAAAAGACCGGCAAGGGCGTGCGGGTGCGCTTCCACGACTTCCCGCTGCTGGCCCTGTGGTCCATGCCGGGCAAGGCGGCTCCCTATGTGTGCATCGAGCCCTGGCACGGGATGTCCGCCGAGGCGGGGGAGGGCCCGGAACTGTCCGACAAGGCCTACTGCATCACCCTGGCTCCCGGTGAGAGCCGCACGCTGGGCTACCAGGTGGATACCCTGTGAGCCTGTTTGACAGAAAGGAGTTTGTGCGCCATGTTTTGTAAATACTGCGGGGCGAAGCTGGCGGATACCGCCGCCTTCTGCTACAAGTGCGGCAAGCCCACCACCAAGCCCGAGAACCGCCCGCCCCAGCCCGCTCAGTCCGCCCCACAGGCTCCCGTGGAGCCGCCCAAGCCCGAGCCTTCCAAGGAGATGCCCAAGCAGGAGGAAGTGCTCCGGCAGGCTCCTGCGGAGCCGCCCAAGCGGGAGGAACCGACCTGGCAGGCTCCTATGGAGCCATCCGAGCCAGAGCAGGAGCCGCCCCGCCGGAAGGGAGGCTACATCGCCCTGGTGGCGGTGCTGTGTATCCTGGTGGCGGGCGCCGTTGTGGCCCTGGTGATGGCTATGGGCATTCTGAAGCCTACCTCTTCCGATGCTGAGGCCAGCCCCAGCCCCTCCGGCGTCGTAGAGACGCAGCCCCTTGAGAGTGAGCCGCCGGAGGAGGAGGACAAGCCCGCTCAGACCCCCGGCCAGGGCCAGAGCAGCTATCCCATTCAGCTGGATATGGACAAGCTGCTCTCCGCGCGGATCGAGGGCATCACCTTCCGGGAGGCCTGGGACCAGGGCCGGCTGGACGAGTGGATGAACCTCTATGTCAACGGCAGTTCCGACAGCGTGGATCCCTATGAGGCCTACTGGTACGACGAGGGCCTGCATGAGTGGACCTACTACGGCATCACCTACAGCCAGGCCGCTTCGGCGGGCTGGGGCGACATCTGGCTGGCGCTGCTGGGCGGCCGGGACAACGACGATCCGGACATCATGGACAGCGACTATCTGCTGCCCACGGACAGCCAGTACATTGATAAGAGCGATCTGGCCCCCTTCACCAAGGAGGAGGTAAGCCTGATCCGCAACGAGATCTACGCCCGGTACGGCTATCAGTTCTCCAGCCAGGAGATCCAGGACTATTTTGACCGCCAGAACTGGTACACGCCGGTGGACGGGCTCAATGCCTCCACCTTTGACACCAGCGTGTTCAATGCCTATGAACAGGCCAATCTGGAGACCATCCTGGCCTACGAGCGGGAGATGGGGTGGCGGCAGTGAGACGGCTGTGCTGCCTGGCGCTGATGGCGGCGCTGCTGTGTACCGGCTGCGCCGGACTGGGCGGGGGACAGGCCGTCCCCACGCCCACCCCGGCGGCGACGCCCTCCGCTGAGCCCACGCCCACCCCCACCCCCACCCCCACCCCGGAGCCTACGCCCACGCCGGAGCCCACCCCCACCCCGCTGCCCCTGGAGGGGGCGGTGATCTGCGTGGACCCCGGCCACTGCGTCACCCCGCTGACCGGCACCGGCCAGCGGGAGCTGGTCTCTCCGCTGTCCGATGAGACCAAGTACCTCTTCGGCGGCGGCACCGCCGGAGCCAACCAGACCGAGGAGCAGCTCAACCTGGCGGTGGGGCTCCAGCTCCGGGACGCCCTGGAGGCCCTGGGAGCCGAGGTAGTGATGACCCGGGAGGTGTCTGAGATCACCCTGGGCGGCATCGCCCGGTGCGAGATCGCCAGGGAGGCGGGGGCCGATGTACATATCAGCATCCACGCCAACGGCTGGACCGACCCGGACTACAACGGGGCCATGGTGCTGGTGCCCTACGGGGACCTGCTGGGCACCCCCTCCATCGTGGAGGAGAGCGCCCGGCTGGGCGAGCTGATGATCGAGGCGGTGTGCGAGCATACGGGAGCCAAGAACCTGGGCACCGTCCAGCGCTCCGACCTGACCGCCTTCAACTTCTCCACCATGCCCTGCGTGTTCATTGAGATGGGCTTTATGACCAATCCCCGGGAGGACGCCCTTATGGAGACCCCGGAGTATCAAGCCAAGATCGTGGACGGCATGGTGGAATCCCTGCTGGCCTGGTACGGCGTAGAGGAATAGGTGCAGGCCCCTAGTCCCCGGAAAGTTATAAAAGGCACAGAGCACCTGGATCATTATTGGAATCCATTTATAAAAAGGAGTGGCGCAACGGATGCTGCGCCACTCCTTTTTTACTAAAATTGCTGCTATTTTTACTGATCTGTCAGCCTGACCGTGTTGGCGGTGCCGTCCCACTGGATGGAGAGGTTCACCAGACCGGAGATAGCTCGAACAGGAAGGTAGGTTGTTCCGTTATAGACGATGGGATAAACAGTCTGCCCATTTGCGTCATAAAAGGTCTGGACATCCCCGTTCAAAGTTACTTTCACCCCGCGGTTCAAAGAGGCGGTTACGGATGTGGTGGTTCCCAGCGGACTGCCGGGACTGGAATACCGGGCCACAGAGCCGGAAGCTGTGGTAAGCAGGACGGTTTGGGTATTGGCATCCCAGTCTGCCTGGAGACCCACCAGACCGGCCACAGCCCGGACGGGGAGGTAGGTGGTGCCCTGATAGGTTAGGGGGAGAACAGAACCGCCATTTGTGTTGGTGAAAACCTGTTCCACGCCGTTGTAGGTGATGTGAAGGTTGGCGTTGCTGGTGGCCTGGACCGAAACCGACAGGTCGGGAAGGCGCATATTGGTCAGCACCTGATCGGGAGAGAGCACGCACTTGAGCGTCTGAGACAAAATTCCCCATGCGCCGGGCACGCCTTTTGTGTGGCGTATGAGGCCCTTTCCGCCGTTTCCTACCTGCCCGGAATTATTTTTACCCCAGCAATAGAGATCGCCTGTGCTGGTAATTGCCATGGAGACAGTATGGTTTCCGCCATGCTCACTCAAGGCGCTGGCGTATACCACGTCGGACAACACCTTTACCGGCGCCACCTGGGCGTCGCCGTCGATTTCGTTGCCGGTGGCGCCGCAGTTGTTGTTGCCCCAGCTGTACAAATCGCCGCCGGAGGTCAACGCCATGACCACCTCGCCGTCGGGCTCCAGTGAAAAGGAGGCAATATTGGACAGCAGCTTCTTGGGGGCAAGGAGAATATCTTCGGTCTCGTCCGCCCAACCATAATAGGCCTGGCGGCCCCAGCTGAACAAGTCCCCGTTGTTTGTGATGGCATAAACGCCGTATCCGCCAACCGTAAAGTTCTTTACATTGGAAAGGACTTTATAGGGAGTGGTTTGATCCTGCTTGGTTCCATTTCCGATGGTGCCAAATCCGCCGTTGTAGCCCCAGCAATACAAATCGCTGTTCTTGGTCAGCGCCACGATGGTGGGCAGCGTATCGTTGCCGTTGAGATAGGTGGCGCGGGCCACATTGGAAAGTACCTTCGTTGGCACGGAAAGTTTCTCGTTCACCCTGGGAACCGCCACAGCTACAGTCGATCCGGCGGAGAGACCGGCAGATTGACTTGCTGCTGCGATTTGGGGAGCAGTTCCCGACCTGAGCGCGGCGTTTGCGCTGACCCAGCTACCTGCCAGGGATGAGGTATCATAGTCGCCCAGCGGTACGCCCAACAGGGCGTTTCGATTGTCCCCCCATACGCACAGATCCCCATTGTATGTAAGCAGCAGACCGAAATCGGTGCCATGCAGCGTTACAGAGGCGACGCCGGAATAGACCTTGACCGGCGCATTGACCTGATAGATGCCCTCAGGGCACTTGGCCAAGCCAGCGCCCTTACTTCCCCAGCAGTACAGATCGCCGTTTTGGGTAATGGCCGCAGATCTGGTGCCGGTAATGGTCGCGTAGCTCACATTGGAAAGTACCTTGACGGGGGTGAGCTGGTAATTGGTATGACCGGCGCCGGCGCAGCCGTATGCGTTCTGCCCCCAGCAATACAGGTCATTGTTTGTTGTGATTGCCCCCGGAGTAGCGCTTCCAAGCTCGGCAATCAGCTGTCTGACATTGGACAGGATCTTCACGGGCAGAAACTGGTCCGCCTCGCTGCCGGTGCCAGCGCATCCGTAATTGCCCTTACCCCAGGCATAAAGATCGCCGTTCTTCAAAGTGGCATAGGCCGTTCCGCTTCTGATAAGAATGGAGCGGACGTCCGAAAGTACCTTGACCGGCGTTTCCTGGTAGCGGACAGAGGGACCCATACCCACGGTGCCGTATGTGTTGTCTCCCCAGCAGTAGAGATCACCATTCGCTGTAATGGCGGCGGTTGTTTCGCCGTCGGATGATATCGCGGTGTAGTTGGATTGGGCGCCATCAGAGGCATAGGCGCTTACAAGACCAAGCGGGAGAAGCAGGAGCAGGGAGAAAAACCAAATGGCACACTTTTTTAATCCGTTCATTTGCTACCTCCTGAAATAAATTCTTTACGGCGGAATCCAGAAGGTCACCCCCGGCTCCCCGTCTGCCACGAAAACAAAATGTGCTGTGCGGATATTTGAATATACCCAGCACAGCACATTTTATCTGCAACGCCCCTCACAATACACCTTGTAATATCGTGGAAAAAATGGTATAATAATGAGACGGTGCGGAATTTCCGTTGTGTGGGTGGAGCATCACCCGCGCAGGACTGGATGGGATTGCCGTCCTGTCCAGTCTGCCGCACGATTCTATTTCCTTACGGCCATTCTACCTTACCGTCTAACAGTTGACAACCCTCATTTTGCCGTCCGTGTGCGGTAATTGCACCCCGGCTTTGGAGGACGGGAGGCTTTCATAAATCCTATACAACCAAGAGGCCCCGGAGCCACGCTCCGGGGCCTCATTCTGTTCTGTTTTTTAGTAGGCCACGCCCCAGTACACCATATGCTTGGCGGGCTTGCCGCAGACGGGGCACACGTCGCCCAGGTGCTCCTGCTCCAGGGGGATGCAGCGGGAGGACACGCCGGCGATCTCCTTCATCTTCAGCTCGCACTCCAGATCACCGCACCACATGGTCTTGGCGAAGCCGCCCTGGGTGGACATCTTCTCCTTGACCTCCTCCACGGTGAAGCAGGCGTAGGTGTTGTCGTCCAGGTTGCGCTTGGCCTTGTCGAACAGGCCCTGCTGCACGGTGTCCAGCATGGTCTTGACGGTCTCCTCGATGTTGTCCAGGGAGACGAAGCTCTTCTCGCCGTTGTCCCGGCGGACCAGCACGCACTGGTTCTTCTCCATGTCCTTGGGACCCATCTCCAGACGCAGGGGCACGCCCTTCATCTCGTACTCGGCAAACTTCCAGCCGGCGGACTGCTCGGAGGCGTCCATCTTCACCCGGATGCCGGCGGCCTTCAGGCGGTTCATGACGGCCTCGTTGGCCTCGATGACGCCCTCCTTGTGCTGGGCCACGGGGATGATAATGACCTGGGTGGGAGCGATGCGGGGGGGCAGCACCAGACCGTTGTTGTCGCCGTGGGTCATGATCACGCCGCCGATGAGGCGGGTGGACACGCCCCAGGAGGTCTGGAAGGGATGGTGGGGCTGGTTGTCCTTACCGGCGAAGGTAATGTCAAAGGCGCGGGCAAAGCCGTCGCCGAAGTAGTGGGAGGTACCGGCCTGGAGGGCCTTCTTGTCGTGCATCATGCACTCCACGGTGTAGGTGGCCTCGGCGCCGGAGAACTTCTCCTTGTCGGTCTTGCGGCCCTTCACCACGGGCATGGCCAGGTAGTTCTCGCAGAAGTCGGCGTAGATGTTGAACATCTGCTCGGTCTCGGCAATGGCCTCCTCGGCGGTAGCGTGCATGGTGTGGCCCTCCTGCCACAGGAACTCACGGTGACGCAGGAAGGGGCGGGAGGTCTTTTCCCAACGCAGCACGGAGCACCACTGGTTGTACAGCTTGGGCAGGTCACGGTGGGAGTGGATGATGTTCTTGTAGTGCTCACAGAACAGGGTCTCGCTGGTGGGCCGGATGCAGTAGCGCTCCTCCAGCTTCTCAGAGCCGCCCATGGTCACCCAGGCGCACTCGGGGGCGAAGCCCTCCACGTGATCCTTCTCCTTCTGGAGCAGGGACTCGGGGATGAGCAGGGGGAGGTACACGTTCTCGTGTCCGGTCTCCTTGAACTTCTCATCCAGAATCTTCTGGAAGTTTTCCCAGATGGCGTAGCCGTAGGGGCGGTAGATGAACACGCCCTTGATGGAGGAGTAGTCGATGAGCTCCGCCTTCTTACACACGTCGGTGAACCACTTGGCGAAGTCCACCTCCATATCGGTGATCTGTTCCACCTGCTTTTTGTCCTGTGCCATATCTATCTCAATCCTTTTTTATCAAAATACGCATGGGTGCTACCTATTTTATTCATTTGCGGCCTAAAAGTCAAGTACGGGGTCCGGCTCGATAGGCCGGACCCCGCACTTTGTTCAGTTAGAGTTTGACCACCAGGGTGGCGGCGAAGAGACTGCCGGAATACTGGCCGTAGATCTGCACCCGGTCCCCCGCCGCCAGCTTGCTCAGGCTGGTGGAGGAGCCGGAGATGGTAACGAAGCTTGCGTCCTCCACGTCCACGGTGAGAGGCGTGCCGTTCTCCAGGCTGATCATCAGGGTATCCTCCTTGGTGTTGACCACCAGCACCGAGCCGGTGATCTGGGTGGAAGAGGAGGAACTGCCGGTGACGTTGATGGCCACGATCTCGTCCCCGCTGAGGGTCAGCTCCACCGCGTCGTTGGGCTTGAGGGTGTAGAGGGAGATGACCGAGCCCTTCTGGGTCACCGACACACCCTCGGACACCTGGTAGGTGTCGGTGGAGCCGTCGGAGAAGCGCACGTCGATGCTGACGCCGGTGGTGTCCTGGACCACCCGGGTGATGGTGCCGGACAGGGTGGCGTTCTGAGAGGTGGCCTCGATCTCATACACCTCGTTGTAGCGGACGGTGACGGTGACGTTGTCCCCGCTGCGCAGCTTGTCGATGGAGCTGGTCTTGCCGTCCCGCTCAATGTCGGGCAGGTTGGTCAGGTCGATGGTAAAGGTGGCGGTGGTGCCCTGGGGAGTACGCACCGCCAGGGTGGTGGGGCTGGCGTAGGTGATGCTCTCAATCACGCCCTGGGTGGTGGTGGAGCCGGGGTAGGTGTCCAGCAGCACGACCTGACCACCGGAGAGCTGAAGGGTGGCAAAATTGTTGCGGGCCACCTCCTTGACGGTGATCTCCGCTCCGTCATAGCGGGCGATGGCATTGCCTGCAATGGGGTAGGTACGGGACTTGCCGGTAATGCTGTCCTCCAGGGTGATCTCATAGGTCTCCTTGGAGAAGTTAACGCTCTTGATGGGGCCCTGTACATAGTCGGATACAGTGTCCACCGCGGCGCTCACCACGCTGCCGGCATTGTCGTTGGACACCCGCAGGCTCACATGGTCCCCCTTGTTGGACACGGAGATGGAGCCGGCCTTGCCGTTGACGGTGACGGAGGCGCCGGACACCAGGGTGTACTGGGCGCGCTGGCCGTCAAAGGAGGCGACGGTGAGGGTCTGGCCACCGGCGGTGTTCTCCACACCGGTGATGAGACCCTCGGCGGAGCGGGTGCCGCCGGACAGCTTCAGCTCGGCCAGATGGCCCATGCCGTCCACCCAGCACTGGGCCTGGGTATAGCCGGCGTTGGGCTCGATCAGGGAGGGATCGCCCACCAGCTGGCCCACCTGAACCTTGGTGAAGCGGTCGATGTCCAGCCGCTTGCTGGCGCCGTTCACGCTGATGGTGACGCTGTCCTGAGACACATCGGCGATGCTGCCGCTGAGGCTGGTCAGGGCCCCGCCCAGACGGACCGCCTGAGCCGCCCCCTTGCTGTCCAGGTTCACCCGGACATACTGGCCCGCCCGCAGGGCGGTGGGGGTGGTGCGGATGTTGTTTTCATAGATGGGCACGTTGGCGGGCACAGAGATCCCGAAGGTATCGGTCAGATTGCCGGTGATGGTGAGCAGGGTGGCGCCATTGCTGGTGGAGCCCACCGCGTCGATGACGCCGCCTACCCACTGGTAGTCGGTGTAGGCGGGCAGTTCGGCATAGATGCCCTGCTCATCCATAAAGTCGATGGCCCGGCGGAGCATGGTGGCCATTTCCGCACGGGTCAGGCTGCCCTGGGGCATAAACTGGTTGGCGGTGTTGCCCTGGACGATGCCGTATGTATTGAGCAGATACACATAGGGCCGCAGCGCCTGGGAGATGGAGGCGGTGTCGGCAAAGCTCATGGAATAGTTGGTCAGATTTTTGGCCATGGGTTCCAGCTGCATAGCCCGTACCAGATACATGGAGAGGTTTTCGCGGGTGATGGACTTGAGCAGTGCACCGGAGGAGCACATGGCCTCCAGCTCGGTGACGCTGATGATGCCGGTCTCCAGACAGACAGCCATTTCCTCCTCCGCCCAGCTGTAGACGTTCTCAGGCAGGATCTTCTTCAGCTGATCGGCCCGGTCGGCGGCAATCTGCTTTTTATCCGCGGCGGACACGCCGGTGGCCCGGGAGCAGAAGAGCAGAGCCTCGCAGGCGGTCATCTTCTGGGCGGGGGCGAAGGTAGTGGCGCTGGTGCCCTTCACGATGCCCAGGCCGGCCAGATACTCCACGTCCTCCTGGGCCCAGTGGCCCTGCATATCGGTAAAGCTCACTGCCCCGGCGGGGACCACCAGCAGAGACAGCGTCAGAACCACCGCCAGCCAAAGGGCTGCAAATCGCTTTGCTTTCATACATTTCCCTCCGTTGCCGTATAGGTTTCCATAATTAGACGCCTTCATTATACTGTCTCCCTCTAAAAAAAGCAACCTGTAAATCCCGCGGCCTTCCCCTTTGGATAATCTACACTTGTATTTTATCTTGACAAGTGTAGCGTAAAGTGATATGCTGTTCCGGCCCATGAAAGGAGGGGTCCCTGTGGAGGAGAAACGAGAGGACAATCTGGACCTGCGTCAGCGCAAGACCCGGCGGCAGCTGACCCAGGCTCTGGTGGAACTGATGGAGGAGCGGCCCTTTCAGGAGCTGTCGGTCACCGATATCTGCCGGCGGGCCATGGTCCACCGTACCACCTTTTATGCCCATTTTAATGATAAGCAGGAGCTGCTCCACTACATGCTGACCCAGCTGGAGCGGGCGTGTATCGACGCCTGCATTCCCCAGGACGCCCCCACGCCGGGACAGTTTTTCCTGGCGGCGGCCCGCAACACTCTGTCCTTTTTCAAGGAGAGAAGGGCGCTGTACCGAGCCTGCCTGGAGAGCGGCGCCGACACCCAGACCCGACTGCTGGAGGACGCGGCGGCCAACGAGCTGTGTCTGCGGATGAGCCGCCCGCCGTTCCCCGACGCCCTGCCGGGGGTGGACCCCCAGATCGCCGCCCGCTTCTATGTGGGAGCCATGCTGTCCCTGCTGCGCTGGTGGCTGGCCAGCCCCGATCCGGTGCCGGAGGAGGTCCTGCTGGACCACCTGGCCCAATTTATTCCCAACCGCTGAGAGGAATCTGCCTATGGTAACGGACAAAAAAACCGAGACCCCAATGACCAAACTGGCCCGCTTCATTGTGGACAAACGGAAGGCCTTTTTTCTGGTCTTTATCGCCTCTTTGATCTTCTGCGGGGCTTCCATTCATAAAGTACAGATCAACAACGACATTACCTCCTACCTGCCGCCGGATACCGAGACCCGGCGGGGCCTGACCCTGATGGAGGAGCAGTTCGTCACCCTGGGCACCGCTGACGTGATGGTGTCCAACGTGACCTACGACACCGCCGCCGCCCTGGCCCAGCGGCTGAAGGGGGTGGAGGGGGTATCGGAGGTGGCCTTTGACGACACCGCCGACCACTACAAGGATTCCGCCGCCCTCTTTTCCATCTCCTTTGACGGGGAAACCGGGGATGAGGAGACGGTGGAGGCTCTCCACCGGGTAGAGGACCTGCTGGAGGGGTACGATGTGTCCATGTCCACGGAGGTGGGCCGGGATATCTCGGCCTCCCTGCGGCAGGAGATGACCGTCATCCTGGCCATTGCCGCCGCCGTGATCGTGGTGGTGCTGCTCTTTACCTCCAAGAGCTATATGGAGGTGCCCGTCTACCTCATCGTGTTTGTGGCGGCAGCCGTGCTCAATATGGGCACCAACTTCATCTTCGGCACCATCTCCTTTATTACCAATTCCATCGCCGTGGTGCTCCAGCTGGCTTTGGCCATCGACTACGCCATCATTTTCTGCCACCGGTACATGGAGGAGCGGGACAACGGCCTGGACGCCCGGGAGGCGGACATCGCCGCCCTGAGCAAGGCCATTGTGGAGATCTCCTCCTCCAGCCTGACCACCATCTCCGGTCTGGTGGCGCTGATGCTCATGCAGCTGCGCATCGGCTTTGATATGGGTATCGTGCTGGCCAAGGGCATCGTGTGCTCCATGCTGTGCGTCTTTCTGCTGATGCCCGGCCTGCTGATGATGTTCCGGGGTCCCATCGACCGCACCCGCCACAAAAATCTGGTGCCCCAGATCAACTTCTGGGGCAAGGCGGTGGTCAGGCTGCGCTACATCCTGCCCGCCGTGTTCGTGCTGGTGGTCATTGTGGGCGCGGTGCTGTCCAGCCGGTGCGTCTACGTCTTTGACGCCAACGACGCCGACTTTGACAACAAGCCGGACTGGCGCATTGCCGAGGAGAAGGTGACCGCCGCCTTTGGCAAGAAAAATACCATCGCCATGCTGGTGCCCAGAGGAGATTATAAAAAGGAAGGGCGCATCCTGGAGCGGGTGGAGGCCCTGCCCCAGGTGACCCAGGTCACCGGCCTTGCCAACATCGAGGTGGAGCCGGGACGGATGCTCACCGACGATATCTCCCCCCGGCAGTTCGCCGAGCTGGCGGGGGTGGATGTGGAGCTGGCCCGGCTGCTCTTCCAGGCCTATGGCCTGAGCGTGGAGGAGTACGGCTCCATCTTCCAGAACCCGGACGACTACTCGGTGCCCCTGCTGGATATCTTCCAGTTCCTGCTGGAGCAGAAGGACAAGGGGGTGGTGAGCCTCACCGGAGAGCAGGCCCAGAAGGTGGAGGATCTGCAGGAGCAGCTGGACGTGGGCCTCAAGCAGCTCCAGGGTCAGGACTGGTCCCGGCTGGTCTTTGTGGCCGACGTGCCCACCGAGGGGGATGAAACCTACGCCCTGCTGGACGAGATCCGCTCCATCGGTGAGGACTACTATGACCAGGTGGTGCTGGTGGGCAACTCCACCAACGCCTTCGACCTGGCCAGCTCCTTCTCCGGCGACAACCTGAAGATCAGCGTACTCACCGCCCTCTTCGTTATGGTGATCCTGCTGTTTACCTTCAAGTCCGCCGGTCTGCCGGTACTGCTGGTGCTTACCATCCAGGGCTCTATCTGGATCAACTTCTCCTTCCCGGTGCTCACCGGCACCAATCTGTTTTTCCTCAGCTATCTGGTGGTCAGCTCCATTCAGATGGGCGCCACCATTGACTATGCCATCGTCATCACCAACCGCTATCTGGAACTGAAGAACAGTATGGAGCCCCGGCGGGCGGCGGTGGAGGCTTTGAGCCAGAGCTTCCCCACCATCCTCACCTCGGGCACCATCATGGCGGTGGCCGGCTTCCTCATCGGCGGCATCTCCACCGACGCCACCATCGGCTCGGTGGGCCTCACCCTGGGCCGGGGCACCGTCACCTCCATCTTCCTGGTAATGACCGTACTGCCCCAGCTGCTGCTGTTGGGCGACGCCATCATCGAGCGTACCGCCATCTCCCTCAATCGGGACCGGTCCCAGCGGTTCAACAAGGGCACCATGCGGCTGGACGGCCACGTCCGGGGCCATGTGTCCGGCTTTGTGGACGGCGAATTCAAGGGCGTGATCCACGGCAGCGTGGACGCCCTCATCGAAAGCAAGTATCAAGAGCTCCACATTGAGGAGCAGGAACAGGAGGATCAGCCATGAAGCACAACAGACCCGTAACCGCCCTGCTGCTGGTGGCTGCCCTTCTCTGCTCCCTGCTGCCCCCTGCCCGGGCGGCGGGAACGGTGACCATCGGGGACGAAGCTGCCTTCCTGGACTTTGCCCGCAGCTGTACCAAGGATACCTGGTCGGTGGGGGTGACAGCGGAGCTCACCGCCGACCTGGACCTGAGCGACGCCGACTTTACCTCCATTCCCATCTTCCAGGGCACCTTCCACGGAAACGGCCATACCATCACCGGCCTGTCCTTTAGCGGCAAAGGGTCCAAAGTGGGCCTCTTCCGCACCCTCACCCAGAGCGCCCAGGTGGAGGACCTGACGGTGGAGGGCACCCTCCGGCCCGGCGGCACCGGCGGCCAGGTGGGTCTGGTGGCCGGAGAGAACTACGGCACCGTGCGCAACTGTACCGTCAAAGGCTCCGTCTCCGGTCAGGAGGATGTGGGGGGCGTAGTGGGCGTCAACGGGGAGAGCGGCACCGTGACGGGCTGCTCCAACCAGGCCGTAATCTCCGCCCCCAGCAACGCCGGCGGCATTGCCGGGCAGAATCTGGGTACCATCACCGGCTGCACCAACGCCGGGGAGATCAATACCGCCTCCGATCAGAAGGTGCCCTCCAACTCCGGCGGCATCGCCGGGCTGTCCCGGGGCACCATCGACCACTGCTCCAATTCCGGCACCGTGGGCTATCAGCACCTGGGCTACAACGCCGGGGGCATGGCCGGGCTCCAGTCCGGCTCCATCACCAACTGTTCCAATACCGGCCCCATCCTGGGCCGGAAGGACGTGGGAGGCATTGTGGGCCAGTTCGAGCCCAATGTGGAGGTGCGCTACGGCGACTCTCCCGCCGACAGCCTCAACGACAGCCTGGGGGTCCTCTTTGATGAGATGGAAGGCTTTGCCGACCAGCTCAGCGGCATGGTGGACCAGGGGGTGGAGGACGCCCAGGCCATCCATGAGGCGGTTGGCCAGATCCGGGACCGGGCCCAGCAGGCCGGGGACCAGGGTCTCACCGACTACCGCGCTATGACCGACCAGCTGGACCGCCATGCCGCCGCGCTGGGGGATGCCCTGGACGGCCTGCGGGGTCATGTGGATACCTTTTCCAATGAGGCCGGGGACGATCTGGACGATCTGCTGGATAGTACCGCCCAGCTGCGCCGCAGTCTGAGCGAGATGCTGGACAGCGCTGACAACGCGCTGGTAGAGGCGGTGGAGGCTCTGGATGATGCCGCCGAAGGCATTGAGAAACAGGCCAATATCATCCGCACCCACCTACAGGCCATGTCCCGTGAGCTGGACAGCCTGGGCAGCTATCTCACCCAGGTGGCCGACTGCCTGAAAAAGCTGGATTGGAAGGGAGCCCTGGCGGTGCCCTTCCCCAGCATAGACCCGGCGGGACACCTGTCCGCCATCTCCAAGGCCCTGGGCAAGCTGCCCGGCCTGGTCAGCGACCTCACCGGCAGGTGGGAAACGCTGAGCCACGACACCTCGAAAGAGATGGAGGCGGCGCGGAAGGACGCGGATCAGGCCGCCAAGGCCATCCATAGCGCCGCCAGCCATCTGGTGGGGGCGGGCAGCGCCCTGTCCAAGGACAGCAAGAAGGATCTGGACGCCGTCAGCAACGAGGCCTCCGCCATCCGTACCCTGCTGAAAGACTATTCCGATCAGCTGGGGGAGCGGACCCAGGCGGCGGCGGACGACATCGGGGAGCAGCTGGATGTGATCCAGAACCGGGTGGACCAGATGACCCAGGCCGCCGGGGCGGACAATCAGGCGCTCCACGCCTCCGCCCAGCGGGTGATCGGGGCCCTGGACCAGGTCCGTCAGGCCATCTACGACATGGGCCGGGAGCCGAAACTCACCACCCAGGACCTTTCGGGGGACATTACGGAAGGCCCCGGCCTGGTCATGGGCTGCACCGCCGCCTGCACCGTGGAGGGTGACTCCAACGTGGGCGGCATCGTGGGGGCCGTGGGGGCCGAGGTGGGGGACGACCCCGAGGCCACCTTTGACATGGAGGACATCAAACTGCTCTCCGACGTGTACGCCACCCTGCGGGCGGCGGTGCGGCAGTGCCGCTTTGACGGCGCCGTTGCCGTGAGAAACGACTGCGGCGGCGGCATCGCCGGACGGTGTACCACCGGCTCCATCCTGGACTGCGCTGCCCGGGGCACGGTGGAGACGGGCACCGACTACTGCGGCGGCATTGCCGGCCGCACCGGCGGTTCGGTGATCCGGTGCGCCGCCCTGGTGGATCTGGACGGAGGCAGCTGGCTGGGGGGCATCGCCGGTCTGGGCGGCACCCTCACCGACTGCCGGGCCATGGTGCGGGCCCAGGGAGACGGGGAGTACCGGGGGGCCATTGCCGGTCAGTCCGGCGATCCCCTCACCGGCAACCGCTACCTGCTGGAGGAGCTGGCGGGGCTGGACGGGGTGGACGTGGCCGGTCAGGCGGAGGGACTGAAGTTTGACGCCTTCTCCGTGCTGAGCGGCATTCCGGAGGATTTCCTTACCTTCTCCTACCGCTTTGTGGCCGACGGCAAGACCGTGGCCGAGATCCCCTTTGCCTACGGGGACGACCTGGACCAGAGCCTGGTGCCAGAGCCGCCTGCCCGGGACGGGGAGTACGGCGTGTGGCCCGACTTCCCGGTGGAAGGGCTTACCCGGTCCATGGTGCTGGAGGCCCGGTTTACCCAGCCCACGGCCACCCTCTCCTCCGGCGAGGAATTCCCTGTCCTGCTGGTTCAGGGCACCTTTGAGCCTCAGGCCAGCCTGCGTGTGGAAGGGCTGGACCAGCTGCCCGACCTGTCGGGCTACCGGAGTGTGGAGGGCTGGTCCTACATTGTGCAGGGAAACCAGGGGGATACGGTGACCCTCCGGCTGCGCTGTGTGGACGCGGCCCATCCGGTGGCCGCTGTGCAGACCGACAGCGGCTGGCAGGTGGTAAAGGCCAGTCAGGACGGCAGCTATCTGGTCTTTGACGGCCCGGCCAGCGGGCAGGTGGTGCTGCTGGACGGTACGGCACCCAATGTCATGCTTGTGGTGCTGCTGTGCTGCGCCGGAGCGGCAGTGCTGCTGGTGATAGCCTTGGCGTTCCATCGGAAAAGGAAGCAGAAAAAGATCCCGGTATAAGAAACAGCCCCCGGAACCTTGTGGTTCCGGGGGCTGTATTGATCTTATATCAGGCCTTTTTCTTGGAGGCCTCGCGCATCCGGGCCGCATGGTCCAGCAGGCGCTTACGCAGACGCAGGGACTGGGGAGTGACCTCCAGCAGCTCGTCGTCGGCCAGGAACTCCAGGCACTGCTCCAGAGACAGCTGGCGGGGGGGCGTGAGGCGCAGGGCGTCGTCAGAGCCGGAGGCGCGCATATTGGTCAGCTGCTTCTTCTTACAGATGTTGACGCTGATATCCTCCTGCTTGGGGGTTTCGCCCACCACCATGCCGGCATAGACGGGCACGCCGGCGCCGATGAAGAGCACGCCCCGCTCCTGGGCGTTGAACAGGCCGTAGGTCACGCTCTCGCCGGTCTCGAAGGACACCAGAGAGCCGGAGGCCCGGCGCTGGATGTCGCCCTTCATGGGGGCGTAGGAATCAAACACGGAAGCCATGATGCCCTCGCCCTTGGTGTCGGTGAGGAACTCGTTGCGGTAGCCGAACAGACCGCGGGAGGGCACCAGGAACTCGATCTTCATCCGGTCGCCCACGGGGGTCATCTCCAGCAGGTCGCCCTTTCGGGAGCCGATCTTCTCAATGACGGCGCCCACGCTGTCGGAGGGCACGTCTACCACCAGACGCTCGATGGGCTCGCACTTCTTGCCGTCGATCTCCTGGAAGAGCACGCGGGGGGGAGACACCTGGAACTCATAGCCCTCACGGCGCATGGTCTCGATGAGGATGGATAGGCTCATCTCACCGCGGCCGGCCACGTTGAAGGCGTCGGTGGAGTCGGTCTCGGTGACCCGCAGGGACACGTCCTTCATGGTCTCACGGAACAGACGCTCACGCAGCTGGCGGGAGGTGACGAACTTGCCCTCCTTGCCGGCGAAGGGGGAGTCGTTGACGGAGAAGGTCATCTCAATGGTGGGGGCGGAGATCTTGACGAACTCGATGGGCTCCACCGCGTCGGGAGCGCAGATGGTGTCGCCGATGGTGATCTCGCCGATGCCGCTCATGGCAATGATATTGCCGGCGTCAGCCTCGGTGACGGGTACCTTGCCCAGACCGTCAAACTGGTACAGAGCGGTGGCCTTGGCCTTCTTGGGGGCCTCGTCGGAGTTGTGGTAGTTGCACACCACGATCTCCTGGTTCTGCTTCACGGTGCCCCGCTCGATGCGGCCGATGGCGATCCGGCCCACGAACTCGTTGTAGTCGATGGAGGACACCAGCATCTGGAAGGGGGCCTCCACATCGGCCTCGGGGGCGGGGATATAGTTGACGATGGTCTCGAACAGGGGCACCAGGTCGGTGCCGGGCTGGTCGGGGGAGTAGGAGGCGGTGCCCTGACGGCCGGAGCAGAACAGGGTGGGGGACTCAAACTGCTCGTCGGTGGCGTTCAGGTCCAGCAGCAGCTCCAGCACCTCGTCCATGACCTCGTGAATGCGCTGGTCGGGGCGGTCGATCTTGTTGACTACCACGATGACCTTGTGGCCCAGCTCCAGGGCCTTGGACAGCACGAAGCGGGTCTGGGGCATGGGGCCTTCGGCGGCGTCCACCAGCAGAATGACGCCGTTGACCATCTTCAGGATACGCTCCACCTCGCCGCCGAAGTCGGCGTGGCCCGGGGTGTCCACGATGTTGATCTTCACGTCCTTGTAGTGGACGGCGGTGTTTTTGGCCAGGATGGTGATGCCGCGCTCGCGCTCCAGGTCGTTGGAGTCCATGACCCGCTCCACCGTGGCCTGGTTCTCACGGTAGATGCCGCCCTGCTTGAGCATTTCGTCCACCAGGGTGGTCTTGCCATGGTCGACGTGGGCGATGATGGCTACGTTGCGTAATTTCTCGTTGTGCATGTAAACTTTCCTCCCGATATACTGGCAAGACCGCCGGAGCCCTGAGTTTCCCGGCAGATATCCCGCAAAAAGGCATACAGCTGGGTGTATGCAATATTCTGATAAGCTCGACTCTTAATTATACTGCATACCTTGCGGGCCATGCAACAGCTTTCCGCAAAAAAACCAACAAAAACCCACATCTTTCCCACCCTCAGCGTTGACACCGCCCGAAAATTGGGTTACAATGACTCAGTGTCTGGCAGGAAGTTTTCATGCTTCCCCACAGTATGATCCGCGCCAGTAGCTCAATCGGATAGAGCGCACCCCTCCTAAGGGTGAGGCTGGGGGTTCGATTCCCTTCTGGCGTGCCACGTCGGAGCAAAGCTTGCTTTGCTCCGACGTCTTTTTATGTCCGCATCAACGCCGCCCGCCCTATGGATGGCAGGGGCTGTGGTAAGAAATATGAAGCCGGCCGGTGGGATCTGTGAAGATGTGGGCCTCCACCTCGTAGACCCGGCGGAGAAAGGCCTCCGTCAGCAGAGCCTGGGGCGGGCCGCTCCCCACGATCTCCCCGTCCTTCAGGGCATAGAGCCGGTCGCAGTACATGGCGGCCAGATTCAGATCGTGGATGGCGGCTACCACCGTCCGATCCAGCTGCTTGACGATATCCATCAGCTGAAGCTGGAATTTGATATCCAGGTGGTTGGTGGGCTCGTCCAGAATGAGGCAGGGGGTATCCTGAGCCAGTGCCCGGGCCAGGATCACCCGCTGCTGTTCCCCGCCGGAGAGGGTGGAGAAGGAACGGGCGGCAAAGCCCTCCATGCCCACGGTTTCCAGCGCGCTGCGAACCAGCTGGTGATCCCGGTGGTTGTCCCGTTCCAGCGCCCCTTTGTGGGGAGCCCGGCCCATCATGACCACATCGTAGACGGAGAAATCGAAGTTATAATAATTGTGCTGGGCCACCACGGCGACGCGGCGGGCCGACTCTTTGAACGAGTAGCGTTCCAGCTCCCTGCCGTCCAGCCAGACCGCGCCGCCGCTGGGCCTGAGCACCCGGTAGAGGCATTTCAGCAGGGTGCTCTTTCCGCTGCCATTTGGGCCGATCACGCCCACCAGCTCTTTGCGTCCGGCCTGGATATCCACGCCCTTGAGGATCTGGCTGCCGCCCAGCCGGGCCTGGAGCTGTCGGGTATGCAGTTCCATCAGTCTCCGCCTCCAAATCCGTAGGTTTTCCTGACCATGAGGTAGGCAAACACCGGCGCGCCCACCAGAGAGGTGAGAATACCGATGGGCAGTTCGTTGCCCGGCAGCACCACCCGGCAGAGCACGTCGGCCCAGACCAGGAAAAGGGCGCCGGACAGGGCGCACAGGGGAATGAGCTTTTTGTGATCCGTGCCGAAGAGCATCCGCACCACATGGGGGATGATCAGGCCCACAAAGCCGATCAGCCCGGCTTTGTATACCGCAAAGCCCACCAGCAGGGCGCTCACCAGCAGATAGAGCAGCCGCCTGCCATGGAGGTTGGTGCCCAGGGTAATGGCCGATTCGTCACCCAGCAGCATCAGGTTCAGGCTGCGGTACTGACTCCAGAAGAAGAGGGTGCCCGCCAGCGACACCGGGAGAATGACGGCGTTGCCGGCCCAGTCCGCGCCGGCCAGACTGCCCATGGACCACTGCACCACGGCGGCGGCCGCGTGGTCATTGTTGAGGATATAGATGAACAGGTTGGAAAAACCGGCGCATACGGCGCTCATGGCGGCGCCGGCCAGCAGCAGCTTGACCGCGTTGACCTGTCCGCCCAGATTGGCCAGCGCCATGACCGCCAAAGATACGGCAAAGGCCCCGGCGCAGCCCAGCAGCCCCATGGCGCTGCCGCCCAAAAAGGCCCCGGCGCCCAGCAGCATGGCCAGGGTGGCGCCCAGATAGGCGCCGGAGGATACCCCCAGCACATAGGGATCGGCCAGCGGGTTTTTGACAATGGCCTGCATTACCGCGCCGCACACAGCCAGGCCCATTCCCACGCCCACGGCCAGGATCAGCCGGGGCAGGCGGATGAACCACACCACGTCATGGACGCCGCCGCTGCCCCACCGGGCGGGGTCGCCCAGGCCAAAGAGCTCATGCAGCAGCACCCGGTAGACGTCTCCCGGGGGGATGGACATGGTGCCCAGGCTGACGGCTGCCAGCAGGGACGCCAGCAGGACCGCCAGCAGGACGGCGCACACCGCCAGATAGGTCCAGGGATGCCGGGCCAGAACATTCCGCCGGGGCTCCATTTACAGCTCCAGACCGGGATACATCCCCTGGGCCAGGGTGTTGAGCCCGTCAATGGTGCGGGGGCCGCTGGCGTACATATCGCCCAGCATGATGAGGTGAACGCGGCCCTTTTGAACGGCGGAAAGGCTGGCGAAGGCGGGATCGTCCTGAATGGCGGCCAGCTGGGCGGCCTTGACCGTCTCGGGGTCGTCTCCGTCATAGGCCATGTAGACCACAAAGATCACGTCCGGGTCACAGGTCACCAGATCCTCCTTGCCCATGTCGCTGCCCTGGGGCTTGGCCAGCTGTCCGCCCAGCGCGCGCACCATATCGCCGGCCAGTGTGTCCGCGCCGTAATTGGTGATGCTGCCGCCGGCAGGCTCCACCACCGCCACCCGAAGGGGCTGCTGTCCCGGCACGGCGGCCAGGGTGGCTTCCACCTGCCCCTTCATTTCATCCACCAGGGCTGCGGCCCGATCCTCCGCCCCGAAGATCCTGCCGATGTTCAGAATATCCTCGTACTCATGCTCCAGGGTGCGGGTGCCGCCGGGCACGGTGTTGGAGTTCATGTAGGTGGCCACGCCCTTTTCGTTCCAGCTGTGTACGTCGCCCAGTTTTTTGTCCCCAAAGTAGGAACCCCAGGAGAAGATCATATCGGGTTCCAGCAGGGTGACGGTCTCCAGATCGGGGGCGAAAACGGAAGCGTCGTACTTCATGTTGGCAAAACCGGCCTGCCACTCCTCCTTGACCTCATTGTCCAGTCCGTAGGAGGCCAGCACATGATCCTCCAGGCCCAGGGCGATCATGGTCTCGATACAGCCCTGATAGACGCACAGCACCCGTTCCGGCGGGGCCTCATAGGTGTAGGTGACCGGCTGGCCGGCGTAGTCATAGTTGGTGATGGTGACCGGGTAGTGGGCGTCCGCCGATGGCGTTTCCGCGGTTTGGACGGGACTTGTGCCGGCGGGGGGCGGGGAGCTGGCCGGCGTGCCCCCGGAACAGCCGGCCAGAGACAGGACCAAAGCCGAGGCGACAAGCAGGGACGCGGCGGTGCGGATTCCATTCATAGAACATTCCTCCTGATGTGATGATATATGCGCCAGCCGCAAAAAAGAGAAAAAGTCCGCTTTCCAGAGAAAGCGGACTTCCAGATCTGACCGGGGCTGCAGCACTGGACAGGGCTCTTTCTGCGGAAGATGCCTATCCCCTATCCAAGCAGGTTTCCTGGCTTACGGATCAACACGCACCGCGCCTTCTCGTCCCCCGTTTGGGCGGGATAATGGCTGCTGCGGTTTGTTCCCCGTTTACAGTGACCGGATCGCTCGGGACTTTCACCCGATTCCCTTTTCACCCAGCCGAAGCTGGACACTTGGAAGGTAGTATAGATTGTGGCCCTATTCTAATGGATGTCGTGCTTTTTGTCAAGAAAATGCACTTTTTTCCTGAAATGCCGCAGCTTTCAAACTGCTCAGGATCTTTGCCTGGATGAACCGCAAGGAGGATGACGACTGGCCTTTGCCCTGCCTGAGGGCGTTCGGACGCTGCCGGGGCTCTGGGCGGGAGGTGAGATGAGAGCCTTGTTGTAAGAAAATAGAAAGAAATGTTTGGAAACTTGTAGGGTGCGGGAAAGAAAAAGCAAAAACATCAAACGCCTTGCTTTGGTACCATATCGGTATCAAAGCAAGGCGTTTTTGCCTGTTGGGAGGAATCTACAATGAAAACCATTCTGGTACTTTTCGGCGGCTGCTCCACGGAGTATGCCGTTTCTCTGCAATCGGCCCATGCCGTGGTGAGCCATATGGACCGGGAGGCCTATACGCCCCTGCTGGTGGGCATCACCCGCTGGGGACAGTGGCTGTACTATACCGGCCCTCTGGACCGGATGGAGGCTGATACCTGGCAGCAGGAAAGCTGTACCCCCTGCACCCTCTCCCTGGACCGGGGGCGGGGGGAGCTTCTGCTGCTGGACGGTACCGGAACGCGGCTTCATTTTGACGGGGCCTTCCCGGTGCTCCACGGGAAAAATGGGGAGGACGGCACCCTCCAGGGCCTGCTGGAATTGGCGGGGGTGCCGGTGATCGGCTGCGGTACCCTGGCCAGCGCCCTGTGCATGGACAAGGACCGGGCCCATAAGCTGGCCGCCCTGGCGGGGGTGAAGGTTCCCCGGGGGACGGTGGTGGACCGAAACTGGCGGGAGGCCGACCTCCAGAGGGTGGCCCGGGACCTGGGCTATCCCCTGTTCGTCAAGCCGGTGCGGGCCGGTTCCTCCTTCGGCATCACCCGGGTGACCGGGCCGGAGGCCCTGGTGGAGGCGGTAAAGGAGGCACTGAAGCACGACCGGGAGGCCCTACTGGAGGAGGCGGTGCCCGGCTTTGAGGTGGGGTGCGCCGTGCTGGGCAACGAGGAACTGACGGTGGGGCTGGTGGATGAGATCCAGCTGTCCCAGGGCTTCTTTGACTACGAGGAGAAGTACACCCTCAAGACCTCCGCCATCCACTGTCCCGCCCGCATCCGGCCGGAGCAGGCGGCGGCCATCCAGGAGGCGGCCCGGATCATTTATCAGGCCCTGGACTGTCGGGTGTTTGCCCGGGTGGACCTGTTCCTCACCCCGGAGGGGGAGATCTACTTCAACGAGGTCAACACCATCCCCGGCTTTACCGCCCACAGCCGCTACCCCAATATGATGAAGGGGATCGGCCTGAACTTTCCCGCCCTGGTGAGCCGCCTCATTGCCCTGGGGCTGGAGCCGTGAGGGGGGAGGGGACGGTCCGGGACCTGACCTCCACCGGACCGCTGATTTTGGTCAACGCCGCCCATCCCCTGCGGGCCCCGGCCAATCCGGAGTTGGCGGAGCTGGAGGGCGGGGTGCAGCTGGAACGCCGGGCGGCGGCGGCCCTGAGGGCCTGCCTCCGGGCGGTAGGGGGGACGTCGGGTATCCTCCCCGTGTCCGGCTGGCGCAGCCGGGCGGAGCAGCAGGCCATCTGGGACAACACCCTGGCCAAAGAGGGGCTGGCTTTTACCCAAAGCTATGTGGCCATGCCCGGTTGCAGTGAGCACCAGACCGGTCTGGCCATCGACCTGGGCCGGCGGCAGGAGAACGTGGACTTCATCCGCCCCTACTTTCCCGACGAGGGAGTGTGCCGGGCCTTCCGGCTGGCAGCCCCCCGGTACGGCTTCGTGCTGCGCTATCCCGCCGGGCGGGAGACCGTCACAGGCATCGCCCATGAGCCCTGGCACTTCCGCTATGTGGGGCCGGTCCACGGGGAGATTATGGCCCGGCTGGACCTGACCCTGGAGGAGTATCTGGAGGAGCTGCGGAACTATCCAGCCGGTGGGGCTCCCTTCCGCTTTGCCGCGGCGGAGTGGGAGTGCGCCGTCACCTACCTCCCCGGCGGGGTGGGGGAGCCCTTCCGGCTGGCGGGCCAGCAGGGGCTGCTGTGCTCCGGTGACAACTGCGGGGGCGTGGTGGCCGCCTCCTGGCGGAGCACAGGGGGGTGAGGACATGGGAAAGGACAGGCTGGTTGCCCGGTCCAGAGGGGATGGACTGGGCTGGTTCTGGCGGCTGTACCGGCTGCGGCGGAAAACCAAGCACCGGCTGGTGCGGAGCCTGTGCACCTACCTGATGTGCCGCAGCGCCCACCGCCACGGGGGCTATGTGGGACCGGGTGCGGAGTTTGACTCACCGCCGGTCCTCCCCCACGGCCTCCACGGGGTATTTATTTCCCGCTACGCGGTGGTGGGGGCAAGGTGCAAGATCTATCAGAATGTGACCATCGGCGAGGTGGACGGAAAGGCCCCGGCGATCGGCCCGGACTGCCTCATCGGCGCCGGGGCGGTGCTGGTGGGAGACATCCGGGTGGGGCGAGGTGTCCGCGTCGGCGCGGGGGCGGTGGTCTGTCGGGACATCCCTGATGGCAGCACCGTGGTGGCCCCGCCGCCCCGGATCTTGGAAAGGAAGCAGAGGGTATGAAGTACGAGGGAGCAATAACCGCCCGGGCCTGGCGGGAGGTGGATCTGGGAGCCGTGGCCCACAACGCCGCCTGGCTCCAGGGGCGAATGGGCCCCGGCTGTAGGCTGATGGCGGTGGTCAAGGCGGACGCCTACGGCCACGGGGCCGGGCCGGTGGCCCGATGCCTGGAGGAGCAGGGGGTGAAGGCCTTCGCGGTGGCCTGTCTGGCGGAGGGGATCAGCCTACGGCGGCAGGGCGTGGGGGGCCTGATCCTGGTACTGGGCTACACCCCGCCGGAGGAGGCGGCGGAACTGACCCGGTGGGGGCTGACCCAGTGCGTGGCCGACGAGGCCCACGGCAGAGCTCTGTCGGCGGTGGGGGCGCCCCTGGAGGTCCACCTGGCTCTGGACACCGGGATGCACCGGCTGGGCATCCCGGCGGAGGACCATGAGGCCATCGCCCGCACCCGGGTCCTGCCCAACCTCAAGTTTACCGGCACCTTTTCCCACCTGTGTGTGTCGGACAGCGCCAGCCCGGAGGACCAGGCTTTCACCCAGGTCCAGCTGGACCGGTTCTACGGGGCTGTGGCCCGGATGGCCGCCGCCGGTCTGGATCCGGGGGCCGTCCACATCCAGGCCAGCTACGGCATCCTGAATTTGCCGCCCCAGCCCTGCGCCTGGGCCCGGGCGGGCATCGCCCTGTACGGCGTGTACAGCCGGGAGGAGGACCGGCCAGATTCCGCAGCCCTGCGTCCCGCACTGTCCCTGCGGGCCCGGGTGGCCGCCCTGCGTACCGTGCCCGCCGGAGAGGGGGCCGGGTACGGCTTGGCCTTCCGGGCCAGGGAGGATACCAAGCTGGCGGTGGTCACCATGGGCTATGCCGACGGCCTGCCCCGGATGCTGGCCCAGGCGGGCGGGGAAGTGCTGGTCCGGGGCGTCCGCTGCCCGATGGCAGGGCGGATGTGTATGGACCAGATGCTGGTGGACGTGACCGGCGTACCCCGGATTGGCCCCGGCGACGTGGTCACCCTCATTGGCCGGGACGGCGGAGAGGAGATCCGGGCGGAGGAGGTGGCCGCCCGGTGCGGCACCATCACCAACGAGCTGCTCTCCCGGCTGGGGAACCGCTTGCCCATCCAATATTGTCCATAAGAAATGCCCTCTGTTCAGAGGGCATTTCTTATGGATTTTTTATGCCGGAAAAATTTTTTGTAAAAAATAAAACCGGAGGACAGGCTGATGTATCTTACTGATGCAAGGGGAGAAAAGCCCCCCTGTCGGGGTGAAACATCAAGGGAAACCCAGGAATGATTTGAGGAGGAAACAAAGATGAAAAAGTTCAACCACAACAGCATCAGAAGTTTTGGCGCGGGCGTGCTGGTCGCCGCTGTGATCGCCGGCAGCGGGCTGCCTGCCCACGCGCTGTCAGCCTTTCGGCAGATCAACGTCTCCATGGGCGGCATCTCCCTCTATGTGGACGGCAAGCTGCAGGTGCCTACCGACGTCAACGGCAATGAGGTGGAACCCCTGATCTACGCCGGTACCACCTACCTGCCTGTCCGGGCCCTTACCGGGATGCTCACCGACAAGCCGGTGGAGTGGGACCCCAAGACCGAGAGCGTGTACATCGGCACAAAGCCCGGCGCGGGCAAGGTGGTCCGGGCCGAGGATATGAAGGTCTACAACAAGCCGTCCGAATCCGTGGCATATACAGGGAAAGAGGCCCAGTTTAAACTGCTGGGGGAGACCCAGATGCCCTTTAACCGTTATAAATGGGGCAACACCATCAAGCTGGACGGCCTGTACACCGAGCTCAACGGGGAACTTGTGGCCGGGCAGTCCAGGCTGGAGGATAAGCTGGCCACAAAGCTGTGCATCTATGCGGTGGATCAGTACGGCACCAAAAACCTGATTGACAGCTATGAGATCAAGTCGGGCGACGATCCCATATCTGTCCACACCAATATCCGGGGCTGCGACTACCTGTACATCACCTTTGAAAACTGGGATGTGGATGGCTACACCAGCAACGGGGTTGGCTACTTCTACAACGTGACCTTCACCAAAGCCTCCGCTGGCTGAGCGTTGGTGAAAAAGGCCCCTCTGATGCAGTCGGCATCAGAGGGGCCTTTCCATCACAAAAGTGATACCTGTTACAGGAAATAGTCCGGCTGACGGGGGACGCCTGCCTTTTCTGTCAGCATGGCGGTAGTGGCCTGGAGGGCGGGAGCGGGGATGGTCCGGGCCCCACGGGGGCAGAGGGAGACGCAGCGCATACAGGTGATGCACCGCTCCGGGTCGGTTTCCCTGGGGCTGCCTGTCGGAATGGCGCCCACCGGGCAGCGGGAGGCGCACAGACCGCAGGAGATGCAGCCCTCCCCGGCGGCGGGGTGGAAGGGGACCCCCTTCCAGTCCTTGTAGGGGGTGTTCCCCGGCACAGTCACCGGGGCGAGGGGAGCGGGTCCGGCCAGTTTATCCAGCACCGCACGGCCGAAGCTGGCGGCAGCCTCCAGATCGGCCTGGTCCGGACGGCCCTGGGCAATGGTGGGGGCAATGGAGTGCTGAGCCACAAAGGCCGCAGCGCCGATCACCTGAAAGCCGCCCGCCTTCAGAGCGGCGGACAGCTCCAGCAGGGCGTCCTCATAGTCCCGGTTGCCGTATACCGCCACGGCGACGGCGGGGCCCCTGCCGCTGAGGGCGGCCAGCCGCTCCAGGGCCACAGCGGGGATGCGCCCGCCGAAGACCGGCGCGGCGGCCAGCAGCACGGTGTTGTCCGCCACCGGCGTGACCGGTGCGGGGGCGGACAGATCCACCACCTGGCCAAGACCGCCGGTGATGGCCTTGGCGATGGCGGCGGTGCCGCCGGTGGGGCTGAATACGGCAGAAAGCCAGTGAGGGTCATTCATGATGGGCTGCCTCCTCTTTTTGGGCTGCGATCTCCTGAGAAAATTGATTGATCACTTCTTTGGGAGGGACCGAGTCCTCCCTGCTGAGCAGGAATTTTTTGATGATAAAGATCAGAGCCACCGCCGCCACCCCCAGCAGGGTATCCAAGGAGCTGGAGTGGCTCACCACCAGCTGCCGGGCAATGGCAAAGAGCAGCACGTCGGTGACTGCCCGGGGGGTGTGGAGGATGAGCATCTTTACAAACTCCAGGCCCACGATGATGTTCATGGTATTGGCAAAGAAATCGTTGAGGCTGAACTGGCCCAGGGTCAGATAGTCCAGAGAGTCCATTCCCGTCAGCACCATCTGTACCACGGTGACCACCAGAATAAACAGGGCAATGATCAGCTCCAGGATCCAGGCGGCCTTGAGCAGGAATTTTACGATACTTCCCTTCATGGAGGACGCTCCTTTCCAGTGTGCCTTCTTTATTGATTATACCGGACGGATCACACGCCGTCAACGATGGGCCGGTATAGGATGGGAAAATTCGGACACCCTATCAAAATGAGATTGACTTGCCGGTCAAACTGTGCTATGATGGCCGCAGTTGAAAAGGGAGTAGTTCAAAGCCATACCGTCAACACCACGGTCTGTGACCTGGCGGTATGCACCCTCTGGGTAACAAGACTTTTCGACAACTGTCGTCATGCGCGGCGGTTGGCGAAGGGTCTTTTTTGTTTGCTCTTCGCCGAAAGTAAACTGTAAGGGAATGAAAGGTATGACAGAGGCTTATTACCGGAAAACCACCCAGCAGGCGCTGGAAGCCCAGCAGGCCGGGATATCCGGCCTCAGCGATCAGGAGGCCGGCCGGCGGCGGGAACAGTATGGTCCCAACAAGCTGTCCGAAGGAAAAAAGAAGAGCGCCATTCAGATCTTTGCCGAGCAATTTAAGGACCTGCTGGTCATCATCCTCGTCATCGCGGCGATCATCTCCGCGGTGTCGGAGAATGTGGAGAGCACCATCGTCATCTTTGCCGTGCTCATCCTCAACGCCATTCTGGGCACCGTCCAGTATCTGAAGGCGGAAAAATCACTGGAGAGCCTGAAGGCCATGTCCTCCCCCACCGCCAAGGTGCTGCGGGGAGGCGTGCGGGTGGAGATCCCCTCCGCCGATGTGGTGCCCGGCGACATCGTGCTGCTGGAGGCCGGCGACATGGTGGTGGCCGACGGCCGCGTGCTGGAGAACTTCTCCCTCAAGGTCAATGAGTCCTCCCTCACCGGCGAGAGCGAGGGCGTGGACAAGACCGACGACGTCATCGACGCCGGCCAGGTGGCCCTGGGCGACCAGAAGAACATGGTGTTCTCCGGCTCCCTGGTGACCTACGGCCGTGCCACCGTGCTGGTCACCGGCACCGGCATGAACACCGAGCTGGGCAAGATCGCCGCCCTCATGAACCAGACCCAGCAGCGCAAGACCCCCCTGCAGCAGAGCCTGGACAACTTCTCCGCCAAGCTGGCCATCGTCATTATGGCCATCTGCGCCGTGGTGTTTGCCCTGTCCATCTTCCGCACCGGTATGGATGTGCTGGACTCCCTCATGTTCGCCGTGGCCCTGGCGGTGGCCGCCATCCCCGAGGCCCTCAGCTCCATCGTCACCATCGTGCTGGCCATGGGCACCCAGAAGATGGCCAAACAAAACGCCATCATCAAGGACCTGAAAGCGGTGGAGAGTCTGGGCAGCGTCTCCGTGATCTGCTCGGATAAGACGGGCACCCTGACCCAGAATAAAATGACCCCCCAGAAGGTGTATGCCGACGGCTCCCTGCTGGAGGGCGACGACCTGGAGCTGGTCAACGATGTGCAGCGGCTGCTCCTCAAGGCCGCCCTGCTGGCCAGCGACGCCACCAACAACCAGGAGACCGGCGCCTCCATCGGCGACCCCACCGAGGTGGCTCTGGTGATGCTGGGCGAGAGGTTCGGCGTGGACGAGGAGAGTTACCGCGCCCAGCATCCCCGGCTGGGCGAGCTGGCCTTTGACTCCGACCGCAAGCTGATGAGCACCCTCCACGACATCGACGGGACCCCCACCCTCTTTACCAAGGGCGCCATCGACGTGCTGCTGGACCGGTCCAAGTGGCTGCTCACCCGGCAGGGCAAGGTGGAAATGACCCCCGAGCGCAAGGAGGAGATCGCCCGGGTCAACATGGAGCTGTCCATGGAAGGCCTGCGGGTGCTGGCCTTTGCCTACCGTGAGGTGGATGCGGTCCGGCCCCTCACCCTGGAGGATGAGAAGGACTTCACCTTCATCGGCCTTATCTCCATGATCGACCCGCCTCGGCCCGAGGCCATCCAGGCGGTGGCCGACGCCAAGCGGGGCGGCATTCGCACCATCATGATCACCGGCGACCACAAGGTTACCGCCTCCGCCATTGCCCGCCAGCTGGGTATCTTCCAGGATGGGGACGAGGCGGTGTCCGGCCTGGAGCTGGACCAGATGAGCGACGCCGACCTGGACCAGCGGCTGGCCAAGATCTCGGTCTATGCCCGGGTGTCCCCCGAGCATAAGATCCGCATCGTCAACGCCTGGCAGCGCCGGGGCAACATCGTGTCCATGACCGGCGACGGCGTCAACGACGCCCCCGCCCTGAAGAAGGCGGACATCGGCGTGGCCATGGGCATTACCGGCACCGAGGTGTCCAAGGACGCCGCCTCCATGATCCTGGCCGACGATAACTTTGCCACCATCGTCCGTGCGGTGGTCAACGGCCGCAGCGTGTACGCCAACATCAAAAACGCCATCCAGTTCCTGCTCAGCGGCAACACCGCCGGCATCTTCTGTGTGCTGTACGCTTCCCTGATGGCCCTGCCGGTGCCCTTCCAGCCGGTGCATCTGCTGTTTATCAACCTGCTCACCGACTCCCTGCCCGCCATCGCCATTGGCATGGAGCCCGCCCGCAAGGGCCTGCTGGACCAGAAGCCCAGAGATCCCAAGGAGCCCATCCTGAACAAGCCTCTGCTCACCCGCATCGGCGGACAGGGCCTGCTCATCGCCGTCGTCACCATGATCGCCTTCTACCTGGGCTACCAGAACGGGGACGCGGCTCTGGCCTCCACCATGGCTTTCTCCACCCTCACCCTGGCCCGGCTGTTCCACGGCTTCAACTGCAGGGGCAGCGAGTCCATCTTCCGGCTGAAGTTCTCCACCAACAAGGCCTCCATCGCCGCCTTCTTCGCCGGCGTGGTGCTGCTGATGCTGGTGCTCTTCACCCCCGGTCTCACCAGCCTCTTTATGGTCTCCCCCGCCTTCGGCCTGATGAATCTGGGCGAGATGGTGGGCCTGGCCTTCCTGCCCACGCTGGTGATCCAGATCGTCAAGGTCATTGCCGGCCTGAAAAAGGGCAAGGACTAATTGCAAAAAAAGGCGCGCCCGCAGGGCGCGCCTTTTTTACGCATAAAACCGGGGCGCAGTGTTTCCACCGCGCCCCTTACAGGATCGGAGTTCGTTTGATTCTGCTCCTTTCGCCTTTCGCCAGAGGGTGAGCTCACCCGGCACCGGCTTAAAAGGAGATGCAAGAACCAGCGGTCATCCGGTCCAACATCAGTATGCCCCAATGGCGGCCTGAAATACAGGAAAAAAACGGTATAGAACAGGACATAATTGCCCAAACTGGACATAGGATAAAACCGGAAAGCCCGGAGCAAGGAGGAGGATCGTATGCCGGAAGCCACCAAGCGCTTCAGTCTGCGCCGGCGGGAGAGCGAGCGGGAGGGGACCCGCCGGGTCCTGCTGGAGGGACTGAACCAGACCAGGGCCCTCATCGCCCAGGCCTATCAGGGCTTCAATGACGCCTGTGACCCGGATCTCATCGAATCCTATGTCTTTGAGATCAATGCCCTCCAGTCCCGGTACACCTACCTGCTGCGCCAGGTTAAGGAACTGGAGGGCGGGCAGACCGTCCGCACCGGATAAGAGGGGTCCGCCCCGCCGCCAAGGTTCTGGCACACAGAAAGGAGGTGGCGGCGGTGGAACCGCTGCTCAATGCCCTGCCCTGGGTGGCGGGGGGATTGTTTTTGGTGCTGCTGCTGGCAGTGCTGCGTAAGCCCCTGAGCTGGCTGGGCCGTCTGGCGGCCCGGACAGGGGTGGGGCTGGGGGTGCTGTGGCTCCTGCGCTGGGCCGGAGGCATCCTGGGCCTCCAGCTGGGGGTCAATCTGACCAACGCCCTGGTGCTGGGGCTGCTGGGCCTGCCCGGATTCGGCCTGCTGGCGGCCCTGGAGTGGATGCTGGCTGTGTAAAAAAGGACGCCGCCCGGAGGTGCGGCGTCCTTTTTGCGGAATTATTTATAAATGGGTCCTTTTGTGTTCACAATTTTTTAAAATCCGTATCGTAAAATAAGTAGCACTCAATGATAAGGAGTGGACCCATTTGAAAAGACGACTTGCGGCGCTCACCTGCGCCCTGACTTTATGCGCCGGTCTGGCGCTGCCCGCCTCCGCGGCGAATTTTACCGACGTGCCCACCGGAGCCTGGTATGAATCGGCGGTGAAGGAGTCGGTGGAACAGGGGTGGATGACCGGTGTGTCCGATACCCTGTTTTCTCCCAACGCCACGGTGACCCGCTCTACCGTAGCCATGGTGCTGTGGCGGATGGAGGGGGAGCCCACCCCGGTGTGGCGGGGCCATTTCCCCGATGTGCAGATTAACAGCTGGTACGGCATTGCCGCCGACTGGGCCTGTGAGGCCCGCATCATCAACGGCACCGACAAGGGCACCTTCAGCGACGGCGTGGTGACCCGGCAGGAACTGGCGGTGATGCTCAGCCGCTATGACGCGTATAAGGGCCATACGATGGCGGAGGGCGCCCTGAACCTCTACAGCGACGCCAATCAGGTGGCCTCCTGGGCAAAGGAAGGTATGTCCCATGCCATCGGTATGGGCTGGATGGAAGGAGACGGCGGCAAACTCTCCCCCAAGAGTACCACCACCCGGGCCCAGCTTGCGGTGATTTTACAACGGATGAATACCCAGGCCATGGGCTGACGGCCCCTTGCGGCACGGGCAAGAGAAAGGAGAACGCCCAACATGGAACAAAGCAATCTGTTCATATCCTATCTGCGGGTGACCCAGCATATGTCCCAGCAGTTTCGCAGCCACTTTGGACGGATGGATCTGACCTTTCCCCAGGCCATGGTACTTACCGTACTGGGGGAGGACGGGCCGGTGCCCATCAGCACTCTGGCTGAGCGCACCGGCAGTGCCAACAGCACGGTGTCCGGCATTGTGGACCGGCTGGAGAAGTTGGGGCTGGCCAAGCGCCAGCGCAGCGAGACCGACCGCCGGGTGATCTACGTCAGCGCCACCGAGAAGTACGCCGCGCTGCGGGACAAGGCGGTCACCGATGTGAACAGCTACTTTACCGCCCTGATGGGGAATATGCCGGAGGAGGACCGGAAGCTGGTGGCTGCGGCCCTCCAGAAGCTGGACGAGGCGCTGAGCCAGGTAGAGGAAAAGGGAAAGTGATCCCTGATCTGAGAGGAAAGAGTGAGGTGTCCTGCCGTGAGGCGGAATGGTTATGAATCCTACCATGGGCGCAGCCGGGGACGTAATGCGCTGAAAGTGCTCATCGGCGTACTGCTGGTGCTGCTGGTGCTGTCGGTGGCGGCGCTCTTTTTCCTGGAACCCTATATCCGGTATTCCGCCGACGGCGTGCGGCTGGAGCTGCCCTTCTTCGGCGGCGGCCAGACCGAGCCTGACCCGCCGGTGGGTACCGTTCCCATCCAGATCACCACACCGGAGCCCACTCCGTCCCCCACGCCTGAGCCGGAACTGGACTTCCGGGGGGTGCAGCTGTCCGCCGCCGCCCTCACCGACGGTACCGCCCAGACCCAGCTGGAGGCTGCCGGCGGCACCGCCGCCATCTTCTCCATGAAGGCGCCGGACGGCACCCTGGGCTATCAGTCCCAGACCACTTTGGGTACCTCGTCGGACCAGGAGGGCATCAATGAGGCCATCCAGACTCTTAACGGAGGAGAGCTGTACACCGTGGCCCGGATCTCCTGCTTCCGGGACAACGCCCTGCCCTGGAACGACCGGGCCCTGGGCATCCACAGCAATTCAGGCAACTGGCGGGACGACGAGAGCCTCCGCTGGAGCAGCCCGGCGGTGGAATCGGTGAGGAGCTATGTGGCCCAGGTGTGCGGCGAGCTGGCCGGGCTGGGCTTTGACGAGCTGCTGCTGGACAACTGCGGCTATCCCACCCGGGGCACCGTCAGCTATATCAAGAGCGACAGCAACTACGATCCCAATACCCTGACCCAGACCATGGAGGCCTTCTTCCAGACCCTGGACCAGACGTTGGCCCAGTATCCTGATATGAAGGTATCGGTGGTGACCAGCCTGACGGTGCTGACCGGCGGCTCCGACGGCAGCGGCCTCACCCTGGACCTGCTCAAGCAGTACGCCGACCGGGTCTATGTGCAGGTGCCTGAGGGGGAGACCGTCCCTGCTGTCGACGGGCTGGAGATCGTGCCTATCGTGACCCAGGGGACGGATACCGGCAGCTGGGCCCTGCTGAGCTGACAAAAAAGCCGCAAAAAAGTTGAAAAATGCTTGACTTTTAAAAAATGCGCTGATACAATATTACAGCCGCTTTGAATGGGTTTACAAGTGAAGCTGTACTTCCGCCCCCGACAGCGAGCCCGTAATGAAGGAGTTGAAAACGTAATGCACGCAATCATCGAGACCGGCGGTAAGCAGTATAAGGTGGCTGAGGGCGATACCCTCTTCATCGAGAAGCTGCCCAACGAGGCTGGCGACAACGTGACCTTTGACAAGGTGCTGGCTGTCATCGACGGCGAGAAGATCACCGTGGGCACTCCCGTGGTGGAGGGCGCCAAGGTGGCTGCTTCCGTGGTGAAGAACGGCAAGGGCAAGAAGATCATGGTCTTCAAGTACAAGCCCAAGAAGGGTTACCGCAAGCGCCAGGGCCATCGTCAGCCCTACACCAAGGTGACCATCGGCGCCATCTCCCTGTAAGATGACTACCGTCTCTTTTCACATGGAGGGGGACCGCATCGTGGGCTTCACTGTGAAGGGCCACAGCGGTTACGCCGAAGCGGGGAGCGATATCGTATGCGCCGCCGTCACCAGTGCCGTCCGCCTGACCGAGTGCGCCGTCAATGACGTGCTGGGCCTGGGGGCCACCGTAAAGGTGAAGGAGCACGACGCATCCATCTCCCTGCGCATCCCCGGCGGGCTGAGCCAGACCAGCGAGAGCACCTGTCAGACCCTTCTGACCGCCCTCATGGTCCACTTTACCAGCCTGCACGAGGAGTATCCCGAAAATATTCTCGTACTGGAGGAGGATTGACCTCTCCGTACGGCGACTTTTTAACACACAAGTTTGGAGGTGTGACACCATGCTGAACATCGGTCTTCAGTTCTTCGCCCATAAAAAGGGCGTGGGCTCCACCCGTAACGGCCGCGATTCCGAGTCCAAGCGTCTGGGCGTGAAGCGGGGCGACGGTCAGTTCGTTCTGGCCGGCAACATCCTGGTCCGCCAGCGGGGCACCCATATCCATCCCGGCGTCAACGTGGGCAAGGGCAGCGACGACACCCTGTTCGCCCTCAAGAGCGGCCGCGTGAAGTTTGAGCGCCTGGGCAAGGACCGCAAGCAGGTCTCTATTGTGGAGATCGCCCAGTAATTGCCCGCAATATGGGTACACTAAGCCCCGGACGGACTCCCGTTCCGGGGCTTTTTTCTATTACCTTCCCCTGGGGGAAGGTGGCTGGCCGCAAGGCCAGACGGATGAGGGGAACGGCCGGGCGACCACAAGGGTCGCCCCTACGAGACAAATCACCCCTTGGCAAGGAGGTTTTTATGGCAGCACCCTTTGTAGATACCGCCCGCATCACCGTCAAGGCGGGCAATGGCGGCAACGGCGCGGTGGCCTTCCACCGGGAGAAGTACGTGGCCGCCGGCGGTCCCGACGGCGGCGACGGCGGCCGGGGGGGCAATGTGATCCTGGAGATCAACCCCCATATGTCCACCCTGATGGACTTCCGCTACAAGCGCAAGTATGTGGCGGGCAACGGCATGGACGGCCAGGGCAAGCGCTGCTCCGGCAAGGACGGGGAGGACCTGGTCATCAAGGTGCCCCGGGGCACCGTGGTCCGGGACGCCGAGACCAATGAGATCATCTGCGATATGTCGGAGACCGACCGCTTCGTGCTGGCCAGGGGCGGCAACGGCGGCTGGGGCAACAAGCACTTTGCCACCCCCACCCGTCAGGTGCCCCGCTTCGCCAAGGCGGGCCTGCCCGGTCAGGACCGGCAGGTCATCCTGGAGCTGAAGCTGCTGGCCGACGTGGGCCTTGTGGGCTTCCCCAACGTGGGCAAGTCCACCCTGCTCTCCGTGGTGTCCAAGGCCCGGCCCAAGATCGCCAACTACCACTTTACCACCCTCTTCCCCAACCTGGGCGTGGTCTATGTGGACGAGGGCGTGTCCTTTGTGCTGGCCGACATCCCCGGCATCATTGAGGGCGCCTCCGACGGCGCCGGTCTGGGCCACGACTTTTTGCGGCACATCGACCGCTGCCGGCTGCTCATCCACGTGGTGGACGTGTCCGGCTGCGAGGGCCGTGACCCGGTGGAGGATTTTAAGGCCATCCAGGAGGAGCTGAAGCAGTACGGCCCCGATCTGGCCTCCCGGCCCATGATCGTGGCGGGCAACAAGGTGGACATCGCCGCCGACCGCACCGGTCTGGAGGCTCTGAAGGCCTATGTGGAGGGGCTGGGTATGCCTTTCTATGAGATCTCCGCCGCCGCCCAGCTGGGCACCCGGGAGCTGATGTTTGCCGCCGCCCGGGAGCTGGAGCACCTGCCCCCCATTATGGTGTACGAGCCCACCTATGTGGAGCGGCCCCCGGAGGTGGATACCTCCGAGCCCCTCAACATCATCCACGAGGACGATACCTGGATCGTGGAGGGTCCCTGGCTCCAGCGGCTCATGGCCAACGTCAACTTCGGCGACTACGAGTCCCGCAACTGGTTTGACAAGATGCTCCGCCAGTCCGGCCTCTTCGACCGGCTGGAGGAGATGGGCATCAAGGATGGGGATATCGTGTCCCTGTACAACCTGGAGTTCGAGTACCAGCGATAAAGAAGCAGGGCCCGCCATATGGCGGGCCCTGCTTTTGTTTTACTGGGAGACTGGAATGACCACATCCCCCACAGTGACCGAGGTCACCTCATCCAGGGGACGGATGGTGTCAAAGATCAGGCCCTTGGTGCATTTGGTCCGGCCGCCGCCCGAGCTGGCACTGGTATTGGCGCTCTTGATCTCCAGGGTGGAGCCGTCGGTGTAGGTGAGGATCACAGGCAGGTCCCGGAAGGAGGCGTAGGGGTCGGTGGCTTTGTCCACCTGGCCGTTTTTCCGCTCCGCCTCCGGCACCTCCTGATGGACGGTGTACTCCACCATGATGGACAGGGGGGAGAGGGTAATGCGGTCCAGGGTGGCGTTCATGCCTCCCACCTGGATCGCCTGCCCGGCGGGGAGGGCGATGGAGGAGTCCTCAAAGTCCATGGTAAAGTCCAGGGTCCAGGGGCCCTCCGCCAGCAGGGTCTTGTTGGCATAGCTCTCGGTGGTGTCATAGAGGCCCCGGAAGGTGGTGCTCATCTTGCCCGAGCGGATGGGGGTGTCGGAGGTCCAGAAGGTCACAAACTGGATGGCGTTGTCGGCGGGGTCGGCGTCATAGAAGTGGGAGAAGCCACCGCCGCCTCCGGAGGACAGGAAGGCCAGGGGGCCGGTGGGCCGCAGGTCGTAGTCCTCAAAGGAGAGGGGCAGGCGGCCCTCATATGCCTCGCTGCCGGCCAGTGTCTCCTGGCTCACCAGGGGCTGCCCGTCCTCCCGGGAGATAGAGTAGACAATGGCGTAGGAGTAGGTGTCCCCTACAATGGCGTCGGCGGTGATGGTGATGCCGTGGTTGGTGGCCGAAGCGCCGATGGGGTAGCCGATCTGGTCAATGACCTCGGTCTGGGTAGCGGGCCCGAAGAGGGCGGAGAAGCGCGCCCCCACCTCCCCCAGTGCGCCGGTGGCCCCCGCTACCCCCACGCTGAGGACCAGGGCGGCGGCCACCCCCACTACCGCCACCCGGCGGAAGCTGTGGGGACGGCGTGTAGAGGCGGCGGACTCCATCAGCCGGTCCACCATATGGGCTTTCTGCTCCGGGGTGAAACGGAGCTCGTCCATGGTATCTTTATACTGCTTCATGTCAGTTCCTCCTGTTCCAGATAGGTCCGCAGCTTCTGCCGCCCCCGGTCCAGCCGGGTGAAAATGGTGGCCGGCTTTTCCCCCAACAGGGCGGCGATCTCCCTGGCGGAGTAGCCCTCGTAGTAATAGAGGTAGATGACCGTGCGGTATTTGGGGGGCAGCAGGTCCAGAGCCGCCAGCAGGGTGCCTTCCTCCGGTTGGGGGGCGGGTATGTGCTCCGCAGCGTCCAGGGCTACCGTAGTGCGCCGCCACCGGCTTTTCAGGTGGTCCTTGCACAGGTTGACGGCGGTGCGGATGATCCAGGCCCGCTCATGCTCCGTGCTGTCAAAGGCCCAAGGGGCCTGGAGCAGTTTGAGAAAGACGGTCTGGCAGATGTCCTGGGCGTCGGCGGTGCTGCCCAGATAGGTGTAGCTCAGCCGGAGGATCAGGTCGGAATAGGTATCCACCAGCCGCTGGGCCTCCGCCCGGTCCGGTATGGGTGGCATGGCTGTCACGTCCTTTCCGTGGGATTGAAAAGCGCTTTCACCCACAATACGATTGGGAAACGCCGGATTCTTCATTTGGGCAAAAAAATGCGGAAGCTGATCGCTTCCGCATTTTCAAGAGCAAAAGAAGTACCAGTACACCCACCCGCCCAGAGCGACCTGGGCCACCAGGATGGCGGGCAGGCCCCACTTGAAGTACCAGTGGCGGGTCTTGTGGCGAAAGGTATACATACCCAGAACCGCCCCGGGGGAGCCCCCCACCAGGGCGATGAGGAAAAAGGTCTTTTCCGGTACCCGCCAGCGGTGCTTTTTGGCCTTCCGCTTATCCACACCCATGAGGACAAAGTCCAGGATGCTCCAGAAGAGCACCCACAGCGCGATCCACTTCAGCATGAGGCAAACTCCTCTCCGGCGCCCAGGGCGGACACGAAGCCGCCCCGGGTCTTGGTGGTGTTATACCACAGGTGCAGGTCCATGGTGAAGGCCTCGCCGTTGTCCACAATGGAGGCGGTGTCGCCGTCCAGACCGATGAGGGTCACCCAGTGCCAGCGGTGGAGCTGCTTGACCTTGCCGTTGTCCAGGTTGAGAAAGGCCACAGGACAGTCGGCCTCCAGACTGGCGGTCACAAAGGCGCGCAGCTGTTCCCAGGGGGGGCGCTTGGTGCGGGGGGTGGGGAAGGCAAAGAGGGAGGGGGCCAGAGGTACCCCCACGGCAGCGCCGTAGTCCGTCATGCCCTCCACCATGTACTCCGGCCGGTTGAGGCCGTGGCTCCGGGGGGTGATGTACGCCCACACCCGGCACATATGCTCCAGAAAGCCCGCCCGGTCTTTCCCCATTTTGGCCCGCAATGGGGAAAACTCGGGCCGCTGCTGGGCAAGATAGTGGAAGATGAGGGCTGCGGTGTTGGGGCCGCACCCCGCCCGCTGCTGCCAGAGATCGGGAAACCAGTCCTGATCCGCCCCGTGGAACACCGTTCCGTCGGGGCCGGTCAGGTCCAGCCGCTCCGGATGAAGAATAAATATGGGCATCCGCCCACCCCCTTTTTGCAACGATTATTAACAGTATAGCATTTCTGTCAAGGCGGCGGCAGTTGCCAGGGGAGAAAAACTGTGTTATCCTGTAGAGAACAACAGGAGGAAGGATATGACCAAGACCGAACTGCTGAACAAGCTGGCCCGGGACGGGGAGGAGCGGCTGCTGCTGGCCCGGGCCATGGACAAGCTGGAGCTGGCCCGTACCCGGTCGGTGCCCGGCCACACCGGCTTTTTATCCCCACAGGAGCGGGTGAGTGTGGAAAACCTGCTCCATGCCTGCGGCCATCCCCGGCACCTGTTCTACGGCGGGTTTGAGGGGGCGGAGCGGACGGTGTGCGCCTTCCTCCCCGACTGGCAGGAGGAGGACGTGTGGCGGTCGAGCGACTGCCCCATCAAGGCCGTCCGATGCACCTGGTCGGGTGGCACCCTGAGCCACCGGGACTTTCTGGGCTCCATCCTGGGCCTTGGTCTGGACCGGGAGAAGATCGGGGACCTGCTGGTGGGGGACGGGGAGTGCCACATCCTGGCCCTGGAGGACGTGGCCGACTTTCTGGCCATGAACCTGCACCAGGCTGGACGGGTGCGCCTCAAGACAGCCCCCATGGACCTGGCCGATCTGAAGCCCCCGGAGGTGAAGGTGAAGCCTATTCGGGACACCGTCAGCTCCCTGCGGCTGGACGCGGTGGCCGCCGCCGGGTTTTCCCTGTCCCGGGGCAAGGCGGCGGATCTCATTGCATCGGGAAAATTCCAGCTCAACCATCGGGAGTGCCTCAAGCCAGACCGCCCCGTGGAGGCGGGGGACGTGATGAGCTGCCGGGGGCTGGGGAAATGTGTCCTGAAAGAGGTGGGCGGCCCGTCCAAAAAAGGGCGAATCATGATTTTATTGGAGCGATATCTATGATCGACGAGAAAAAGATTGCCCGTATCAACGAGCTGGCCAAGAAGGCCAAGAGCGAAGAGGGCCTGACCCCCGAGGAGATGGTGGAGCGGGACCTGCTGCGGCAGGAGTATGTGGCCGCCTACCGGGAGAGTCTGGTGGCCCAGCTGGAGAACACCTATATCGTGGAGCCCGACGGCACCAAGCACAAGCTGGGAAAGAAGCCCTGAAAAAACGCCTGCCAATCGGCAGGCGTTTTTTGCGGGCGACCATAAAGGTCGCCCCTACGTTTCTTTTGAAAGCAGCTTCTTGTAGGAGAAGTCGATGGCGAAGGCGCCCAGAGGCGCGGTGATCAGGATGGCGATGACCGCCACAGTGAGTACGATCTGCCCGCACCCCAGGCCCATGGCCAGGGGTACGCCGCCGATGGCGGCCTGAACGGTGGCCTTGGGCAGATAGGCCAGTACCGTAAAGACCCGCTCCTTTTTGTTGAGGCGGCTGCCCGCCATGCACAGCAGCACACCCAGAGCCCGGAAGCACAGCACTCCCAGCACTGTGGCCACGGCGGCCAGACCGGCGGCGGCGGCGTACTTCAGGTCCACCTCGGCGCCCACCAGCACGAAGAGCATGATCTCAGCGGCCACCCACAGCTTGCCGAATTTGGCGGTGAGCCGCTGGGCCACCACCAGCCGCCAGCGCCGCAGGCCCAGACCGGCCCCCAGCACCGCCAGCAGACCGGAGAAGGGTACCCAGGCTTCCACCGCGTCCTCCAGGGCCACCAGCAGGAAGGCCAGCGCCAGCAGAATGACCACCTTTACCGAGTCCCGCATATGGAACCGGGCAAAGAACCTGGCCAGCACAAAGCCGATGAGCAGGCCGAAGGCCGCACCCAGCACGATGGACACGGGCACTCCGGCCAGAGCGGCGGGGGAGAAAGAGCCGCCCTGGGCCATGCCGGTGAAGGAGGTAAAGAGGACGATGACGAACACGTCGTCCACCGAGGCTCCCGCCAGCACCATCTGGGGGATGCCCTTGGAGGTGCCGTAGCCCTCCTCCATCAGGCGCAGCATCCGGGGCACGATGACGGCGGGGGACACGGCTCCCACCACGGCCCCCATGATGGCGGCGTCCAGGGTGCTTACCCCCAGCAGCCGGGGGGCCAGCACCACCATGCCCAGCACCTCAAAGGCGGCGGGCAGGAAGCACATGAGAATGGCAGGCCGTCCTGCCCGGCGCAGATCGTCCACATCCAGGCTCAGACCCGCCCGGGTGAGAATAATGACCAGGGCCAGCTGCCGCAGATCGGGGGAGATGCCAAGTAAGGATGGGGAAAGCAGATTGAGGACATAGGGCCCCAGCAGAATGCCCGCCAGCAGCATCCCCACCAGGGAGGGCAGCCGCAGCCTGACGGCCAGCGTGCCCAGCACCAGGCCCAGCAGCAGCACGAAACCTAAACTTGTCAACATAACACACATCATCCTTCCCAGAGGGCGTCGCCCTTCCTGCGCGGCATTGCCGCACAGGAAGGATTGTGCATCATTTCCGGAGGCCTTAACGGGGCGAGGAAATGGCACATTTCTCTTTTTTGTTGCGTTTTTGCACAACAAAAAAGCCAATGCCCCCTGCAATAAATTGCAGAAGTCATCAGCCAAACGGCGGTTCGGGCAAATGCCCCGGGCGGACCTCATCCCCGTATTTCTGTGGCAGTATACCACAGGCTGATCCCCTTGTCAACCATGGGAAAAGGGAGTATGATAATATGGATAGAGCAAAACCGAACCCACAGGAGGCCCTTATGATCTTCGATACCCACGCCCACTACTACGACGACGCCTTTGACGCCGACCGGGACACCCTGCTGGCCCAGCTGCCGGACAAGGGGGTGGACCTGGTGGTGTGCCCCGGCTGTGACCTGGAGTCCTCCCGGCAGTCCATGGCCCTGGCCGAGCGCTGGGACTACCTCTACTTTGCCGCCGGGTTCCATCCGGAGAACCTGGAGGGCGTGACCATGGACCAGCTGGATGAGATCCGTGCCCTGTGCGCCCACAAAAAATGTGTGGCGGTTGGTGAGATCGGCCTGGACTACTACTGGGTCAAGACCCCAGAGGACCGGGCCAACTCCCGGGACTTTTTCGATGCCCAGCTCTCCCTGGCGGAGGAGCTGGACCTGCCCGCCATCGTCCACGACCGGGACGCCCACAAGGACTGTGTGGATATGGTCCGTGCCCATCCCAATGCCCGGGGTGTGTTCCACTGCTACGCCGGCAGCATGGAGGACGCCAAGGTGCTGGTGGACAAGGGGTGGATGCTCTCCTTCACCGGCAATATCACCTTCAAGAACGCCCGCCGGGCCCCTGAGGTGATAAGCTGGCTGCCCATGGACCGGATCATGCTGGAGACCGACGCCCCCTACATGGCCCCCGAGCCCTACCGGGGCCGCCGGTGTGATTCCTCTCTCATCCCCCTGATGGCCCAGACGGTGGCCCAGCTGAAGGGGCTGACCACCGAGGAGGTCCTCCGCATCACACTGGAGAACGGAAAGCGCTTTTTTGGAATCGCATAAGGACGGCCCCAGGCCGCCCATTGATATGGAGGTAATGTACCATGATGACCATTTCCTATGAGTACGAAGGCGCCCTCTATGTGAACCTGACCAACCGGTGCGACTGCCGGTGCGTGTTCTGCCTGCGGCACAACGGCCACAAAGGCTCCATCTACGCCGACGATCTGTGGCTGGACCACGAGCCCACCCGGCAGGAGGCTCTGGACGACCTGCTGGCCCGGGACTACGCCAAGTACCGGGAGCTGGTGTTCTGCGGCTTCGGCGAGCCCATGTACCGCACCGACGACATTCTGTGGCTGGTGGACCAGCTGAAGGAGCAGGTGTCCAACCTGCCGCCCATCCGCATCAACACCAACGGCCACGCCAACCTGATTTTGGGCCGGGACGTGACCCCGGAGCTGTCCGGCCGCATCGACACTGTGTCCATCTCCCTCAACGGCTCCACGCCGGAGGAGTACTGCGCCGTCACCCAGCCCAGAGACGGGGTCAAGGCCTGGGAGGCCATGCTGGACTTCGCCAGGAAGGCCAAGGCCCATGTGCCCCACGTGGTGATGACCATTGTGGACAAGGACAAGACCCAGGCGGAGATCGACCGCTGCCGGGTCATTACGGAGGAGCTGGGGGTCACCCTCCGCATCCGGGCCTACATTGAGGATTAAAAACAGCTGGGGCGCTGCAACAGCAGCGCCCCAGCTGTTTTACTTCACTTGACAAAGGCGTCTACCGCCTGACGGAAAGCGGCCTGGTCGCCGTCGCTGCCGTGGAGGCGGACCGTCACCGGGTGGGACAGGTCCAGGGAGAACAGCCCCATGATGGACTTGCCGTCCACCACATAGCGGCCGGACAGAATATCCACCTCGCAGGGGGAGCGGGTGGCGGCGTTGACAAACTGGCGGACCTCCTCGATGGAGGCCAGAGAAACCTGGAATTCAGACATGGGGCACCTCCTGAACGAATATTATCCTTGCAATCAAACCGGAATTCCGTATAATAATGTCTGCCGAATAAACCGCGATGCGGTTTATTTGCGCGGAGGTAGCCGCGCAATTTCATAAAAACAGCTTGAAGTGGCCGTTTTTATGAAATTCAGCCATTGTTACAATGCGTATTTCCGTTGGCGTGTCTCAACGCACCAACGGAAAGTGCGAGGTTTTTTGGACCGGATCGTCCAAAATCCTTGCACTTGAACAAAGCCATTTGGCCTTGAAAACCTTGGTTTTCAAGGCTTGTGGCTTTGTTCAGTACGCATTATAATAGGGGATGTCAAAACTCTGTCCTGTTTATTATACTGGCAAGTCGGACATTTTTCAACAGGAAAACGCCTGTAAAGAGAGGAAAGCGTATGCGTACAGCGATCTATACCCTGGGCTGCAAGGTGAACCAGTACGAGACCCAGGCCATGGAGGCCGAGCTCACCCGCCGGGGCCACACCCTGGTGCCCTTTGACGGGGAGGCCGACGCCTATATCATCAACACCTGTACCGTCACGGCGGTGAGCGATAAAAAATCCCGCCAGATGATCCGGCAGGCCCGCAAACGTGCCCCCCACGCCATCGTGGCGGTGTGCGGCTGCTACGCCCAGACCGACCCCGAGGCGGTGGAGGCCCTGGAGGTGGACCTGGTGATGGGCACCAACGACCGCATGGGTTTTGTGGACCGGCTGGAGGCCCTGAGTCCCGACGGGGGCCAGGTGGTGGACGTGGACGACGCCCTCCGCCGCCGCACCTATGAGCACTTGCCCGCCGGCGGCCTGGAGGGCCGCACCCGGGCCATGCTGAAGGTGGAGGACGGCTGCGTCAACTTCTGTACCTACTGCATTATCCCCTATGCCCGGGGGCCCATCCGCTCCCTGACTCTGGACCAGGCCGCCGCCGAGGCCGCCAAGCTGGCGGCGGAGGGATACCGGGAGATCGTGCTCACCGGCATTGAGATCTCCTCCTGGGGGCGGGACCTGGAGGGCAGGCCGGAGCTGATGGACCTCATCGAGGCGGTGTGCGCCGCCGCCCCGGACTGCCGGGTGCGGCTGGGCTCTCTGGAGCCCCGCACCATCACGGAGGAGTTCTGCCGCCGGGGGGCCGCCATCCCCAACCTGTGCCCCCACTTCCATCTGTCCATGCAGTCGGGGTGCGACAGCGTTTTGAAGCGGATGAACCGGAAATATGATACCGCTCGGTATTATGAGAGCGTCAGATTACTGCGGGAATACTTTGACCGCCCCGGCATCACCACCGATCTCATCGTGGGCTTTCCCGGGGAGACCGAGGAGGAGTTTCAGGAGACCCTGGATTTTATCAAAAAGTGCGCCTTCTCCGCCATGCATATCTTCCCCTACTCCCGCCGCACCGGTACCCCTGCCGCCGCCATGGCCGGCCAGTGCTCCAATGCGGTGAAGGAGGACCGGGCCCACCGGGCGGGCGAGGTGGCCCGTGGGCTGCACCAGGCCTGGCTGGAGGGCTGGGTGGGCCAGACCCTGCCGGTGCTCTTCGAGGAGGAGAAGGACGGCCTGTGGCGGGGCCACGCCCCCAACTACACCGAGGTGTTCGCGCCTGGTGAGGGATTACACAATGTGATGAAAGATGTGGAAATTCTTGAGGTTTATCAGGACGGCTTGAAAGGAAGGGGATAAGATGAAAACGCGCCTGCTGCCCCTGGCCCTGGCCCTGGCTCTGCTGGCCGGCTGCACGCCCGTGCCGAAGCCCTCTCCCTCGCCCACCCCGGAGCCTGATCCCACCCCCGTGGCCGGGCTGGACTTTGACGCCTTTCTGGAGGAGGTCAACGCCCGCCGCAAGGCGGTCATTGAAGGGGAGGCTGCTCTGGATATCAGCGCCTGGACGCCCGATTTCACCGAGCAGAACGACACCTATACGGAGGAGGAAATGGACATTCTCCTGACGCCCCACGATCTGGCGGAGCCGCTGACGCTAGAGACTGCCCAGGAGGATATCGGGGCTTTTTTTACCCTTCTGCGCACCACCTATGGAGCCTACGAGTATTTCGGCGGCGACGAGGTGTTCGGCCCGCTGGAGGAGCAGGCGCTGGCACAAATCAAGCAGGAGGCGGCGGATGGGAAAATCCTGCTGAGCAGGACCGTTCAGGATATTCTGGTGGACGCCCTGACCCCCGTGGTCCGGGACGGGCATTTTACCATCGGCGGACAGTCTCTCATTGAACCGTATCGGGTCTATCTGTACTATGTGCCCGGTCTGTATCTCTCCGAAGCGGAAGGGCTGGACCCGGACTATGTGAAGCCCACCATTGGCCCGGAGGGACAGATCTGTTATGGCTTTTATGCCCTGAGCCACGATGGGACCGACCTGCCCCACACCCTGGGGGACTATGACCTGGACTGGACCCAGGCGGAGCGGTCGACGCGTGGAAGTGAGGTATTTACGGAATATTCCTATCAAGATATCCCTGTGCTGCAATCTACTCAGATGTACGCCAGCACGCCGGAGCAGGAGGCCCAGCTGGAGCGGTTTGCCGCCTGCGGCGGGGAGTATGCCCATGAGCCGGTGCTGATCTTTGATGTGCGGGCCAACCCCGGCGGCAGCGACAGATGGATCATGAATTGGTTTGAGGGCTTTGCTGAACAGCAAGCTGAACCCAAGTGTGCCTATGGGCATCGATACAGCCAGCTGTCCTGCCGGACGATTTCCTACCCGGCAGACAGGATGGGGACCTGGGGAATATCGGAGAAGCAGGGGACATGGGTGCCGAGGGAGAGCGTGGCGCTCCTGCTGACGGATAAGGGGACCGCTTCTTCCGGAGAGACGGCGGTAAAATATTTCCATACGATGGAAAATGTGCTGGCAATAGGCGCCCCAAGCAGCGGCTGTGACCTAGTGTCCAACAACTGTGAAGTTTATCTTCCCAATACCGGCATTCCGATTTTCTTTGGTACCGGTCTGAGCTTTTGTGAGACACTGAACAACCGGGACGGCATGGGCTATCTGCCTGACCTGTGGGTCAACCCGCCGGACGCCCTGGACGCGGCGGCCCGCCTGTGCGACTACTACGGCCTGAAGTAGCGGACAAAAACCGGGCGGCCATTGGCCGCCCGGCAGAGTGATCCTACCGATGAAGCTTTGCCTTGAGCTTCTCCACCCAGGGCTCCAGCCGCTCCCGGGGGAGGAGCCAGTTGATAAGCAGGGACATGGCCACCCCCACGCCGGTGTCAAACATCCGGTTGAGGGCGTAGGACACATAGGTGTCCACCGGGGTGTTGAACAGGACGATGCACAGCACCACGCCGCCGGGCTGCACCGCTCCCACCCAGAAGGTCTGGGACAGCAGGATCAGGATGACCACCCCCACAAACAAAAGGGGCACCAGCAGCAGCCGGTTCTCCCCGTCGGGGTAGAAGATCAGATAGATGCGGAACAGGCCCATCCCCAGAAAGCCGCCGATGATGGTGCCGAACAGGCGGTTGCCGCCGTGGAGCTTGGAGTGGTCCATGTTGGCCCCCATGCCGAAGATGGCGCCGATACAGGCGAAGGTGGGGTTGCGGTTGTCCAGGAAGACGAAGTAGATGAGGGCGCACAGAGCAGCGGAGAGGGCGGTTTTCAGGTTGCGCAGGCCCACGTGCAGGTGCAGATGATGGGATGTGGTGGCGGAGCCGGAGGCGGGCACGTCTTTCATGGTGAGGTCACACTCCTGATGTATGATTTTAACGAAGTTTTCAAAAACGGGAGGTACGCGATGAGCAGAGCAGATGAGCTGTTTATTCAAAATTGCAAGGATATTCTGGCCCATGGGGTGTGGGACACCGACCAGGAGGTGCGCCCCCGGTGGGAGGACGGTACCCCCGCCCACACCGTGAAGAAATTTTGTATCGTCAACCGCTATGACCTGCGGGAGGAGTTTCCCGTCCAGACCATCCGGAAGATGGCCTTCAAAAGCGCGGTGGACGAGCTTTTGTGGATCTGGCAGAAGAAGTCCAACAACATCCACGACCTGAACAGCCACATCTGGGACGCCTGGGCCGATGAGAGCGGCTCCATCGGCAAGGCCTACGGCTATCAGCTGGGGGTACGCCACCAGTATGCCGAGGGAATGTTCGACCAGGTGGACCGGGTGCTCTACGATTTGAAGCACAATCCGGCTTCCCGGCGGATCATGACCAACCTCTATAACCACCACGACCTCCATGAGATGGCCCTCTACCCCTGCGCCTACTCCATGACCTTTAACGTCAGCGGACACACCCTCAACGCCATTCTCAACCAGCGCAGCCAGGATATGCTTACCGCCAACGGCTGGAACGTGATGCAGTACGCCGCCCTGGTCCACATGATGGCCCGGGTGTCCGGCCTGGAGGTTGGCGAGCTGGTCCACGTCATTGCCGACGCCCACATCTATGACCGCCATGTGCCGGTGGTGGAGGAGATCATCGCCCGCACCCCCTACGAGGCGCCCAAGCTGTGGATAGACCCGTCCGTCACCGACTTCTACGCCTTTACCAAGGAGAGCTTCCAGCTGGAGGGCTACCAGTTCCACACCCTGGACCAGCCCATCCCGGTGGCGGTGTAAGGAGGGACTGCTATGAATCTCATTGCAGCGGTAGACCAGAACTGGGCCATCGGCAAGGACGGGGATCAGCTGTGCTATATCCCCGCCGACCTGAAGCGGTTCCAGTCCCTCACCACCGGCCGCGCCGTCATTCTGGGCCGCAAGACCCTGACCACTTTCCCCGGCGGCCGGCCGCTGAAGAACCGGCGCAATCTGATTTTGTCCCGCAATGCCGCCTTCGCTCCCGAGGGATCGGAGGTGTTCTCCGGCGTGGAGGACCTGCTGAAGGCGGCCCCGGCGGATGCTTTCGTCATCGGCGGGGAGAGCGTGTACAAGGCTCTGCTGCCTTACTGCGACAAGGCCTATATCACCAAGATCGACAGGGCCTGGCCCGCCGATTCTTTCTTCCCCAACCTGGACGCCGATCCGGCGTGGCAGGTGACGGAGGAGGGGGATTGGCAGGAGCATGAGGGCCTGACCTTCCGCTATGTGACTTACGAGAGGGTGAACTGATGTACCGGGCGGAGATAGCGGCCTATGTGCCACAAAACCAGCAGGAGGTTGGGGACAAGGAAATGATGCTGGAGTACCTGCGCTTGTTCCCGGACGATATCCTGACCCGGCAGAACAGGATCGCCCACTTTACCGCCTCCGGCTTTGTGGTCAACGCCGACGCCAGCCGTGTGCTGATGGCTCACCACAACCTCTATAAAGTATGGGCCTGGACCGGCGGCCATGCCGACGGGGAAGCCGACCTGCTGTCGGTGGCCCTGCGGGAGGCGCGGGAGGAGACGGGGGTGGAGCACATCCGGCCCCTGAGCACGGCGCTGGCCTCTCTGGAGATCCTGCCGGTGTGGGGCCATGTGAAGCGGGGGGCGTGGGTGCCCTCCCATCAGCACCTGAATCTCACCTATCTGCTGACCGCAGACGAAAGTGACCCCCTCCATTATCGGGAGGGGGAGAATACAGGTGTGGCCTGGCTGCCGGCGGACCGGCTGCTGGAGCTGACAGGCGAGTGGCAGATGGATGAGATCTACACCAAGCTGCTGGAACGGGCCCGGCGGCTGGTGGGAAAAAGGCCGTAAAAGGTCTGCCGCACAAGGGCTGGGGCCATGCGCGGCAGACGGTTACCATATGGTTATGATATCATGCCTGTCTGCCCGGCGCAAGTGCCGACTTGCCCAAAAACCAGCCATATTTTTTGACAAGCTGACAAAAAATGTGAGACCATAAATTCTTTTGACACGGCATATACAAACAGATATGCAATGTAAAAAGATGGAAGTTGCGCGAAAGCGCGTTGGCCCACAGGGTTTTCCACATTATCCACAGGGTTTTCCACACTTGTCTACACCAGTGGAAAACAGCCGTTATTCATATTCCGGTAGACATAAAAGCAGTCAAGGGAAAAATCCACGGCAGAATTGCCAAAGTTTCCACACAGGGGGAGACGGGAAGGAAAGACCATGTCCGACACCATCGCAGCCATCGCCACGCCAGCCGTTCCCAGCGCCATCGGCATCCTGCGTCTCAGCGGGCCGGAGGCCATTGCCGCGGTCTCCGCGGTGTTTCGGCCCCTGGGGGGCAAACCTCTGACGGCGCAGGAGGACCGGCACCTGGTGCTGGGGGAGCTGCTGGGGCCGGGGGGCGAGGTGATTGACCAGGCCTTGGCCACCATTTCCCACGGCCCCCACAGCTACACCGGGGAGGATACGGCGGAACTCCAGTGCCACGGCTCCCCGGCGGTGCTCTCTCTGGGCCTGGAGGCCCTCTTTGCCCAGGGGGTGCGGCAGGCGGGGCCGGGGGAATTTACCCGTCGGGCCTTCCTCAACGGGCGGCTGGACCTGACACAGGCGGAGGCGGTGGCCGACCTCATCGACGCCGAGACCCCCGCCGCCGTGCATCAGGCCGCCGGGCAGCTCTCCGGCGCTCTGGGCCGCCGGGTGGGGGCCATTTACGACGGCCTTACCGACCTGCTGGCCCACTTCCACGCCGTGCTGGATTATCCCGACGAGGATATCGACCCTTTCCGGGCGGACACCATCCGGGCGGGATTGACCGGGGCAAAATCGGCCCTGGAGGACCTGCTGGCCACCTACCAGCGGGGCCGATACATTGCCGGGGGGGTGCCCTGCGTGCTGGTGGGGCGGCCCAATGCGGGCAAGTCCTCCCTGCTCAACGCCCTGGTGGGCTATGACCGGGCCATCGTCACCGACATCCCCGGCACCACCCGGGATACGGTGGAGGCCAAGTGCGTGCTGGGGGGCGTGACCCTGCGGCTCATTGACACCGCCGGCATCCGGGAGACCGAGGACACCGTGGAGCGCATCGGCGTGGAGCGCAGCCGGGCCGCTCTGGAGGAGGCCGCCCTCATCCTTGTGCTGTGGGACGGCTCAGCGGTTCTGGGGGAGGAGGACTGGGACCTGCTGGCCCAGGCCAGAGCCCACGCGCCGGTGCTCCTGGTGCGTACCAAGGCGGACCTGCCCTCCAAGCCCATGCCCGTGCTGGGGGTGGAGGAGATGCCCCCGGTGGTAGCAGTGTCCTCCAAGACCGGCCAGGGGCTGGATATGCTGGGAGAGCTGGTGGAAGGCCTCTTCCCCACGGTGGGCGCCGGAGGGGCGGGAGAACTGCTCACCAACGCCCGGCAGGCGGAGGCCGCCCGGCGGGCTCTGGAGGGCGTAGCCCGGGCGGAGGAGAGCCTGGAGGCGGGGATCACGCCCGATGCCCTCCTTACCGACGTGGAGGAGGCCCTGTCCGCCCTGGGTGAGCTCACCGGAGCCAACATCCGGGAGGACATCACCGCACGCATCTTCGAGCGGTTCTGTGTTGGAAAATAGGGGCGGCCTTTGGCCGCTCTTTTTTGCGCTTTGTAACACCTTGTCTCCACATTGGCACCGGCCCTGTAACCCTCTGTACCACGGAACATGGTAGGATGGAGGCAGAAAAGGAGGTTACTGTTATGAAGCGCACGGTATTGCCTGCCCTGCTGCTGGCCCTTGCCCTGTGCGGCTGCGCGGCACAGACACCGCCCCCTGCATCCCCATCTCCGGCGGCGGAGCCGCGCCCCCTGACCCAGGAGGAGATTGACCGGGTCAACGAGGCCTTCTCACCCCTGGTGGAGCAAGACGGCGTGACCTACGTTGCCCCAGTGAGCTGCTTCTTTACCTGTTATTATGACGATGTGAAAAATTTGGACTTTGCTGACTTTTTGTACTACTTCCCCGGCGACGGTACATTGAGCGCCGAAGATGAGGCGGAGTCTAACGCCCTGAAAGCCCTGCCCGGCTACCCCTGGGGGAATTCGCCGGGTTCCGTGCCCACCCACCGCATCCTCCGCGCTTCGGTGGACCAGGCCCTGGAGCGCTACGCCGGCATCACCTCCGCCGATCTGGACACCTCCGGCGTGCCCTATCTGGAGAAGTTCGACGCCTGGTACAACTTTACCAGCGACTTCGGCCCTGGCTGTTTTGTGTGCGCCGGAGGCCAGGTGGACGAGGCTGCCGGAACCGCTCTGCTGTGGACTGACGAGGGGGAGGACGGCTCCCGTATTGAACTGGCCCTGGGAAAGGACGGGGAGAACTGGCACATCCGGTCCCACCGGAATACCGCCTCCGACAAGCTGCTGGAGCTGCTGGCCGGGCTGGAGGGGGAGAATATCGGCTCTGTGAGCTGGTATGGGCCCAACGATCCCCTCGAGGCGGAGCAGCTGGCCGACCTTATCCGGGCCGCGGCGGCCCACCCGGTGGACCATCCCGATCTCACCCTCAATGGCTCGGACACCGACATCATATGGACCCTGGATTGCTACCTGGCCCCAAAGGATCAGGGGGCCTACTCCGAAGATGATGCGCTCCATCTCCAGGTGGGGCTGGAGGATAACGTGGTGGAGATCTTCGGCGGGAGCAATTTGCCCCGGAGCAAGGTCCACCTGGAGGATGAGTCCCTCTACCAGCTCATCCGCACCAGCTGTGATACCCCGGACGACATCGACCAGGAGGCCTACGCCGCCTGCCGGGAACTGACCGACGCCTACTACGATGCCAGACTGGCGCAAGTGGGCGGCGAAGGCGGCTTCGTGAGCTGGGAGCTGACCTGCTTCCGGGAGGAGGATCAGGCTTCTGCTCTGGATGCCAAGGCCTACACCATCGGTGCGGCCTTCCGCACCGATCCGCCCGAGCGGGCTCCCCAACTGCTGGCCGGGGGCTCCTATGTGGACAGCCAGTTGCGGGTCCACGGCCTGGACTGGCAGGCCACCTATCTGGTGACCATCGGCGGCCAGCCCGCCGGAGTGCTCCGGCTGGGAGAGCCGACGGACGACGGCCCCCTGAGCCACTTTGACAGCGTGGAGGCCCTCCGGGCCGCCCTGTGGACGCCGGGAGATGAATTGTAAACATTTCTTGAACCCCCTTGCAATTTTTCATACGAAGGATTATGATAGCGTTAGCACTCAGGACATCTGAGTGCTAACGCTGTGTTTTTACATATAGTTTAAGATACAGGAGGCATCCACCATGGCAAAGAAACAGTTCAAAGCGGAGTCCAAGCGCCTGCTGGACCTGATGATCAACTCCATTTACACCCACAAGGAGATCTTCCTGCGGGAGATCATCTCCAACGCCAGCGACGCCATGGACAAGCTGGCCTATAAGGCCCTCACCGATGACAAGGTGGGTCTGGACCGGTCGGACCTGAAGATTACCCTCACCCCCGACCAGATCGCCCGCACCCTCACCATTAGCGACAACGGCATCGGCATGACCAAGGAAGAGCTGGAGCAGAACTTGGGCACCATCGCCCGCAGCGGCTCCCTCCAGTTCAAGGAGGAAATGGCCAGGCAGGAGAAGGCCGAGGGAGATACCACCGACATCATCGGTCAGTTCGGCGTGGGCTTCTACTCTGCCTTCATGGTGGCCGACCACGTCACCGTCACCAGTAAGGCCTACGGCGCCGAGGAGGCCTTCCGCTGGGAGTCCGACGGCGCCGACGGCTACACCATCACCCCCTGCGAGAAGGAGAGCGTGGGCACCGACATTGTCCTCCACATCAAGGCCAATACCGACGACGACCACTACGACGAGTATCTGGAGCAGTACCGCATCGCCGATCTGGTGAAGAAGTACTCCGACTATATCCACTACCCCATCGTCATGCTCATGCACAAGTCCCGCCAGAAGCCCCGTCCGGAGGACGCAGGCGACGACTACAAGCCCGAGTGGGAGGACTACGATGTATGGGAGACCCTCAACTCCATGGTGCCCCTGTGGCAGCGGCCCAAGAGTGAGGTCAAGACCGAGGAATATAACCAGTTCTACAAGGAGAAGTACGGTGACTGGGAGGACCCCCTGAGCGTGATCCACGTCTCCGCCGAGGGTACCGTGGAGTACAAGGCCATGCTCTACATCCCCTCTCACGCCCCCTACGACTTCTACACCCGGGAATATGAGAAGGGCCTGCAGCTCTACTCCTCCGGCGTGCTCATCATGGACAAGTGCGCCGACCTTTTGCCCGAGCACTTCCGCTTCGTCAAGGGTGTGGTGGACTCCCAGGACTTCTCCCTGAACATTTCCCGCGAGATGCTCCAGCACACCCGTCAGCTGAAGGTCATTGCCAACAACCTGGAGAAGAAGATCAAGGGCGAGCTGCTCCGCCTCCAGAAGGACGACCGGGAGAAGTACGAGACCTTCTGGAAGGCCTTCGGTCCCCAGATCAAGATGGGTGTGGTGGCCGACTACGGCGTCCACAAGGACCTGCTCAGCGACCTGCTGCTGTTCTGGTCCTCCAGGGACGGCAAGCTGACCACCCTGGCCGAGTACAAGGAGCGGATGGCCGAGGATCAGCAGTACGTCTACTTTGCCTGCGGCGAGGATACCGCCAAGCTGGACAAGCTGCCCCAGGCCGAGCGCATCCGGGACAAGGGCTACGAGATCCTCTACCTCACCGCCGAGGCCGACCAGTTTGTGGTCAACGTGCTGGGCGCGGTGGACGGCAAGAGCTTCAAGTCGGTGGACGACGACGACGCCCTGCCTGAGACCGACGAGGAGAAGGCCGCACTGGAGCAGAAGGCGGAGGAGAACAAGCCGGTGCTGGACTTCCTGAAGGAGACCCTGGGGGGCGACATCCATGAGGCCCGCCTGTCCAAGATCCTGAAGAGCGGCGCCGTGTGCCTCACCACCGACGGCCCCATCACCCTGGAGATGGAGAAGTACTTCCAGCGGATGGACCCGGACAACAAGGAGATGAAGGCCCAGCGGGTGCTGGAGCTCAACCCCGATTCGGCCGCCTTTGCCGCCCTGAAGCGGGCGGTGGCCGAGGACAAGGACCTGGCCGCCAAGTATGCCCAGCTGCTGTACGCCCAGGCCCAGCTCATCGCCGGCCTGCCTCTGGCCGACCCCGCGGGCTACACCGAGCTGGTGTGCTCCCTGATGAAGTAAAGAATCACAGAAGGCCCCGCTGCCGTTGGCAGCGGGGCCTTTTTGCATGGAATTGTAAACTCAGGGAGTAATTACAATCAGAATGCCGGGAACGCCGCCGGCAACGCTGGCGCCCATCATAACAAAATAGGTGCCATTGGAGTAGATCAGGGTAGTGCCGCCGTCGTCGTTGGTAAAGCTGTCCATAAAGCGGAAGCCGCTGGCCACCAGGGCGGCGTCGTAGCGCTCGGCGAAGTCCTCGCTATGGCCGGCGTTCTTGATGCCGGCGTAGGAGTAGAAGAAGCCGCCGGAGTTGTCGGAGGGATCATAGGTGCTGTCCATAGCGTAGGTGCCCATCACCAGACCGAAGTCAGGCACGCCAGCAAACCGGGAGTAGGACTGATACCCGGAGCTGGCCGGCTTCTTGACAGTGACGGTGCAGGAAGCGCTCTTGCCGTTGGAGGTGGAGGCGGTGATGGTGGCGGTACCGGGAGCCACGGCGGTGACGGTGCCGTTCCAGACGGTGGCCACAGCGGTGTTGGAGGAGGTCCAGGTAATGTTCTTGTTGGCGGCGTCGGCGGGCTGGACGGTGGCGGTGAGGGTGCCGGTCTTGCCCACGTCCAGGGTCATGGTGGTCTGGTTCAGGGTGACAGAGGAGACGGCCACGGGGGCGGCGGTGACAGTGACGGTGCAGGAGCCGCTGACGCCGTTGTCGGCCACGGCGGTGATGGTGGCGGTGCCCGCCTTATGGGCGGTGACGGTGCCGTTGCTGACGCTGGCCACGCTGGCGTCGGAGGAGCTCCAGGTCAGGGACTTGACGGTGGCGTTGGAGGGGGCCGTCTGTACGGAGACGGCGCCGGTCTTGCCGGCCTCCAGGGTCAGGCCGGTGAGAGTCAGGCCGGTCAGGCCCACATAGGTGAGGGAGATGTTCTGCCGCAGGGCGGGGTTGGCCATGCGGGACACGATGGCGGCCACAGAGGAGCGGGTGATGGTGGTCTCAGGCTGGAAGGTGCCCTTGGAGTCGCTGCCGGTGAGGATGCCCGCCCGGTAGAGCAGATAGATGTCGTTGTAGTTGTCGGAACCGGCGGCCACGTCGGGGATCATGCCGTCGTCCACGGTGTTCTTGGCCTCCAGAGCCTCGGCGGGCAGGGAACGGGCCAGGATGGCGGCAAACTGCCGGCGGGTGGCCGCAGCGTTGTAGTCGGTAAACTGGCCCTGGGAGATGATGCCGTTCTTCACGGCGTAGTCCACATAGACCTGGTACCAGGGTTCGCCCTGGACAAAGTTGGCGGCGCCGGTGTTGTAGATGCTGTGGAGACGGCAGGCCAGGGCGATGGTGGAGCCCACGGTGATGTTGCCGTCGGGGGAGAAGGAGGTGCCGCTGGTGCCCTTCATCAGGGCCATCTCATAGGCGGTCTTGACGTTTTCCGTGTACCAGGTGTCGGCGGGCATGTCGGTAAAGGTGCCGGTGGTATAGGCGTTGACGGACTTGAAGTTGGACAGGCCGGCTTCGGTCGCCAGGGCGCCGGTGGTCAGCAGGGACACCGACAGGCCCAGGGCCAGAAACAGGGACAGGATGCGTCTTTTCATGGGGCAGAACTCCTTTCAGTGAAGTATAAAATTGAGACTACAGGTTTTTGATGATGGAATTGGCCGTGCTCAGAATACTGTTCCACTGCTTGAGAACATAGGTGAATTGTTTCTGACCCCGGATGATATCCATATCATTGCCGTTCTGAGCGATCTGCTCGTACATGGTAATGGTGGAATCCACATCGTCCAGCAGGGTGGTGGCAAGCGCTTTGACACTGGACCAGTAGGAGTTGTCGCCGCAGGCGGTGATGATATCGCTTACGGTGGTTCGGAAACTCTTCATGGCTGCGCTGGCGGGGATGTAGTGGATGATGGCCGACTTGATGACGTCCGGATCAAGAGGATTACTGGCGGCCTCATCGCTGGCAGCGCCCACCTCATCTTTGGCCACCTCCAGAGCGGCCATACCGTCGGTGAAGTGGTCGCTCATGGCTTTGCCGATCTCCATGGCCTCCTCCTTCTCCGGGTCCACCTCGGGCTCAGGGGTCTCGGGCTCCACCAGGCCGGGCACGGCCTTGTCGCCGGAGTAGCTGACAAACTCGATGGAAGCGGCCTGGGACAGGGCGGTGGGGTCCACATCGAAGGTCATCTCCACAGCAAAGTCCTGATTATTGCCCACGCTCTTGGAGCTGTAGTCGGTGGCCAGCAGCTTGCCGCTGGCGTCGTACAGATTGATGCGGACGTAGAAGTACTGGGAGCCGCTGCCCACACTGCCCTGAGCGGTGGCCTCCAGACGGGCCTTGCCGTACTGAAGCTTGCCGCTGGTGAAGGTGAAGTCATTCACCAGGAAGTTGGTGACCGTGCCGCCGGAGCGGTAGACAATGGTCATGGGGCCGTAGTTGTGGTTCAGCTGGGGCACGGAGAAGTCCAGCTTGGTGGAGGCCTTGACGGTCACCCGGCAGTAATCATACCGGCCGTTTTCGGAGGTGGCGGTGATCCGGGCGGAGCCGGGGGCCACGGCGGTGACCTTGCCGCTGGAGTTGACGGTGGCCACGCTGGTGTCGGAGGACTCCCACTCCACGCTGTCATTGGTGGCGTCGGAGGGATACACCGAGGCGCTGAGGTACTCGCTGTCCCCAACCTCCAGCGTCAGGCTGCTGGGGTCCACGGTGACGCTGGAGACCTTGATCTCGGGGGTGACGGTGACCTTGCAGGCGGCGGTCTTTCCGTTGTAGGTGGTGACGGTGATGGTGGCGGTGCCCTCCCGCTTGGCGGTGACGGTGCCGCCGCTGCTGACGGTGGCCACGCTGGTGTTGGAGGAGGACCAGGTAAGGCTGTCATTGGTGGCGTCGCTGGGTTTCACCGTGGCGGTCAGACGGCCGGTGGTGCCCTCCGCCAGACTCATGGTGGACTTGTTCAGGGAGACGCCGGTGACCTCCACGGGGGCGGGGGTGACGGTGACCTTACAGGTGGCCTTGACCCCGTTGGCGGCGGAGGCGGTGATGGTGGCGGTACCCTTCTTCACCGCGGTGACCTTGCCGTTGTCCACAGCAGCCACGCTGGCGTTGGAGGACTTCCAGGTCACGTTGGAGACGGTGGCGTCAGCGGGAGTGGGGGTGACGGTAAGGGTGGAGGTCTTGCCCTCCTCCAGCGTCAGGCTGGTCTGGTTCATGGTCAGCTTGGTGGCGGGAACCACCTTCATGGTGACGGACTGCCGCAGCTGGGGCATGGCCATGCGGGAGACGATGGCGGCCACCGACGAGCGGGTAATGGTGGACTCGGGGACGAAGGTGCCCTTGGAGTCGCTGCCGGTGAGGATGCCCGCCCGGTAGAGGAGATAGATGTCGTCATAGTTGGCGGAACCGGCGGCCAGATCGGGGATGGTGCCGTCTTCCACCGTGTTTTTCTCCTCCAGAGCCTCCTTGGGCAGAGCCTTGGCCAGAATGGCGGCAAACTGCCGGCGGGTGGCCACGGCGTCATAGTTGGTAAACTGGCCCTGGGTGATGATGCCGTTCTTCACGGCATAGTCCACATAGACCTGATACCAGGGGTTGCCCTGGATGAAGTTGGCGCCGCCGGTGTGATAGATGCTGTGGAGCCGGCAGGCCAGGGCGATGGCGGAACCCACGGTAATGTTGCCGTCGGGGGAGAAGGCAACGGAGCTGGTGCCCTTCATCAGACCCAGCTCATAGGCGGTCTTGACGTTTTCCGTGTACCAGGTGCTGGCGGGCACATCGGTAAAGGTACCGGCGGTGTAGGCGGCGCTCTTCTGGAAGTTGGACAGACCCTTGCCTGCGGCCAGGGCGGCAGGACACAGGGTCAGTACCAGCCCCAGGGTCAACGCCAGGGACAAGATGTGCTTTTTCATATGATTTCTTCCTCCTGTCAGGGTGCGCTCAGGTCAAACAGGGCGGAGCTCCTCCGCACTCTGCCCTGCCGGACCTTTTTTCCAATCACAACTATATACTCTTTTTTTTGGTAAAACAATTTGCCGGCTGCATAGTGTTTGTGGAAAGATATTCAGGAGGAAAACAAAAAAACCGCGCAAAGCAGTGGGTTTTCCTGCATTTTGCGCGGTTTGTATTAATTCAGTTTGGAAGGATATTCCGGCCAGTCAGAGCTGGGAGAGGGCCTTCCACAGTCTCTTCTGATTGGGCAGCATCTGCCGGGGGGTGGTACGCCTGGCGTAGCGGGTGGCCAGTTCCCGCTGCCTGTCGGGGGAAAGAAAGGGCAGCAGGGCCATGGCCCGCCCTTCAAAGGCGGACAGGGAGAAGGCCACGGTGTGATCGGTGGGGACGGGATAGAAGAGCATCAGCTCCAGGGCCTGGACAGCCAGGCGGCAGGCCTCCTCCGCCGGACAGGTCTCCAGCAGACCGGTGAGGACAGTCAGACGTTCCGTCATGGCGGCGTCAAACTCCTCCACCGCATAGGACACCCGGGGATTGCCCTGGGCCCGGAAGAAGTTGCCCATGACCTCGCCCACACTGGACGCCTTGCTTTTCTTCAACTTATCTATAAAATGCTGGTAACAGGCCTCCAGATCCTCCAGGGCCTGAGTGGCGGATACGGGGGTGTGTTCTTCCATGGAGATCCCTCCTTTTTTCACATTATAGCCGCTGCCGGTGTAAAAAACAAGGCCCCGGCCGCAGCCGGGACCTTGTTTCGTGCTTGAAAGGTTCAGCCCTGAGCGGCCACGAAGTCGTGGAACAGCTGCTCGGCCTGATCGGCGTTCTCGCCGATGAAGAAGAACACATAGCCGTCCTCAATCACGGTGCGGGCATCCTGCACCTTGGGCAGGTTCTGGGCCAGGTACCAGGAGAAGGTGTCCTCCTGCTGCTTGCGGTAGGCCTCCAGAGCGTCGGTGACCGCCTTCTCGTTGGCGCCCTCCGCCAGCTTGCCGACGATGACGGTGTCGGGGGAGGTGATCATGGGGAAGAAGGCCACGATCTGCTCAAACTCATCCACGGGGAACTTATAGGCGTCGGCCAGCATATCCTCGTAGGTGCGGGAGCCGAACATCTCGCTGCTCTCCATGATGGAGTAAGCCAGCTTGACCATGGGGTCGTTGTTGGGGGTGGTGATGTCCACAGCGCCAAAGTCCTCGGCGGTGGGGTCGGCCCAGGTGACGGTGTAGCCGTCCAGCAGGGCCAGCACGCCGGCGGACACATAAGTTACGCCGGCGGTAACCTCCGCCTTCTCCTTCACCAGCTCGTCGTTGACCAGAATGGTGTTGTCGTCAAAGTTTACGGTGATCTTGTCCTGTCCGAAGTTGAACCAGGCCTCGTTGCCCTCCTGATCCCAGTACACGTTGCCGTGGTCGGACTCGGCCAGCAAACGCAGGGGCAGCATGGAGTCGGAGGCGGCGGGGAGGGCGGCGGTGTCCAGCTTCTCTCCGTTGAGGGTGATGGAAGTGGTGTAGCCCACCTTGGCGGAGATGAGCACGGGGGTCTCCACAGCCAGGGCGGGGAGGGTCATGGAACCGGCCAGGGTCAGGGCCAGTGCGGCGGCGCCGAATTTTTTCATGGATAAGGTCCTCCTTGCAAGTTTGTTGTCACAAGGATAGACGGGGCTTTTTGAAAAAGGTTCCCCAAAAGAGGAAAAATTTTATGGCCAATTTTGCTATGCTTTTGCATAGCAAAATTGGCCATGTGCCGCTTTCAGCGGCACGGCCATGAAATCAAAGCGCATGGGCCGGGACGGCCCATATGCGCATAAACTTCATGCGCCACAGCCTTTGCTTGTTTTCGTGGTATGCTCTTGGCGCATAAAGTTTTATTTCGCCACCGGAGCAAACCGGCCCCGCACCAGGACCGCCAGGGCAGCCGGGGCCACCTCCACCTGGGCGCCAATCTTGCCGGCGCTGACGGTAATGGTGTCCAGGCTCTCCACGCTCTGGTCAAAGACGGTGGGGAACTGCTTCTTCATGCCCACCGGGGAGCAGCCCCCGTGGACGTAACCGGTGAGGGGGAGCAGCTGGGCCTGCTTGATCATCTCGATGGATTTCTCTCCCACCGCCTTGGCGGCGGCCTTCAGGTCCAGCTCCTTCAGCACCGGGATGACGAACACATAATATTTCTTGCTGGCCCCCTGGGTCACCAGAGTCTTGCACACGCTGGCCGGGTCCTTGTCAATGAGGGCGGCCACGCTGGCGCCGTCCACCGCCCCGTCGGGGTGGGCGTAGTGGTGGGGGGTGTAGGGCACCTTTTTTTGATCCAGTACCCGCATCACATTGGTCTTTTCTTCGGACATGGTTGCATCGCTCCCGTGGTTTGGTATAAGATAGGGACATCATACTACAATCAAGGAGCGGACGCAAATGCTGGATACACAAAATTGTCAGGGCATCATGATGGACATTGCCAAGCGGCTGCTGGCCATTGACAGCCCCAGCGGATTTACCCAGAACGTGGTGCGGGAGGCGGAGCAGATCGCCCAGGACCACGGCTATACCACCCGGCGCACCAACAAGGGCAACCTGATCGTATCGGTGCCCGGCCGGGAGAAGGGCAAGAAAATCGGCCTGTGCGCCCATGTGGATACCCTGGGCCTGATGGTGCGCTCCATCACCGCCGACGGTATGCTGAAGATCACCAAGGTGGGCGGCCCCATCCTGCCCACCCTGGACGGCGAGTACTGCCGCATCTACACCCGGGACGGCAAGGTGTACACCGGTACCATCCTGTCCCTGTCCCCCGCGGTCCACGTCTATGATGACGCCGCCACCCGGCCCCGGGAGGAGAAGGAACTGGCGGTACGCATCGACGAGAAGGTGAAGAGCAAGAAGGACGTGGAGGCTCTGGGCATCTGCGCCGGGGACTATGTGTGCTTTGATCCCAAGACCACCGTCACCGACAGCGGTTTCCTCAAGTCCCGGTTCATTGACGACAAGGGCAGCGCCGCCATTCTGCTCACCCTGCTGCGGCTGATGCACTTTGCCAAGGTGCGCCCCCGCTACGACACCGACGTGTGCTTCACCGTCCACGAGGAGGTGGGCCACGGCGGCGCCACTCTGCCTCCGGTGGACGAGCTGCTGGCGGTGGATATGGGCTGCGTGGGCGACGATCTGAGCTGCACCGAGTATCAGGTGTCCATCTGCGCCAAGGACAGCAACGGACCCTACGACTATGAGATGGTGAGCCGTCTGGTGGAGCTGGCCAAGAACAACGGGGTGGACTACGCGGTGGATATCTACCCCCATTACGGCTCCGATGTGGCAGTGGCCTGGAAGACGGGCATGGACGCCAAGGGCGCCCTCATCGGCCCCGGTGTCCACGCCTCCCACGGCATGGAGCGGACGCATTTTGATGGGATGAAGGCCACCATTGATTTGGTGAGCCTGTATCTGGAGCTGGGATAAAGTCGGGCGCACACTGTGCGCCCCTACATGGGACGGGAAAGGCGTAGGGGCGGGTGCCCACACCCGCCCGCATCGGGACGCGCGGACGGCAGTTTGCCGTCCGCCGTTTTTTCCAAGGCCTTGTCACAGGGAAAGGCATTTGATATAATAAAGGGTAATTTTAATGGGAAAGGACGGTGGCCGCCCATGAAATATAAACAATGGAATCAGGCGGCCAGCGATCCGGCCGCGGTAGCCGCTTTGGAGCGGGCGGGACTGCCCACTCTGGCGGCCATGACCCTGTGCGCCCGGGGGCTGGATACCCCGGAGAAGGCCCGTGCATTTCTGGATGCGGGACGGGGTCAGCTTCAGGATCCCCTGCTGATGAAAGACATGGACAGGGCCGCCGCCCGGCTGGCCCGTGCCCTGGCGGCGGGGGAGACCATTGCAGTCTACGGCGACTACGACGTGGACGGCATCACCTCCACCAGCCTGCTCACCGACTTCCTCCGCCGGGAGGGGGGAGATGTGATCCCCTACATCCCCGACCGGATGGAGGAGGGCTACGGCCTGAACACCGATGCCCTGGATACCCTCCACCAGGCGGGGGTCAGTCTGGTGGTGACGGTGGACTGCGGCATCACCGCCGTGGAGGAGGCCCGCCACGCCACCCGTCTGGGCATGGATCTGGTGATCACCGACCACCACGAATGCAAGGAGGAGCTGCCCGCCGCGCTGGCAGTGGTGGACCCCCACCAGGCCGACTGCTCCTATCCGTTTCAATGTCTGGCGGGCGTGGGGGTGGCTCTCAAGCTGGTGCTGGCCCTGGGCGGTCCTGCCCGGCAGGAGGAACTGCTGAGCCGGTACGCCGATCTGGCGGCTATCGGTACGGTGGCCGATGTGATGAGCCTCACCGGGGAGAACCGCACCATTGTGCGGCTGGGTTTGGAGGCCCTGCGCCAAACCAGCCGCCCCGGCCTGAAGGCCCTGCTGGTTCAGGCGGGCCTGGAGGAGCGGCCCCTCAACTCGGTGGCCATCGGCTACACCCTGGCCCCACGGCTCAATGCCTCTGGCCGGATGGGCTGCGCCTCCTTGGCCGCCGAGTTGCTGCTCACCGCAGATCCCGCCCGGGGAGAGGAACTGGCCATCCAGCTGTGCGAGCTCAACCGGGAGCGGCAGACCATCGAGGCCCGGATCTCCTCCGAATGTCAGGAACTGGCCGAGGCCCTGCCGCCGGAGGAGCGGTATGCTCTGGTGCTGGCCGGCGACCACTGGCACCAGGGGGTGGTGGGCATTGTGGCCTCCCGCCTGGCGGAGAAGTACTCCTGCCCCGCCTTTATGATCTGCCTTCAGGACGGCAAGGGAAAAGGTTCCTGCCGGTCCTTCGGCGGCTTCAACCTGTTTGCCGCTCTGGAGCACTGCGCCCCCCTGCTGGAGGGCTTCGGCGGCCATGAGCTGGCGGCGGGCTTTACCATTCTGGAGGAGAACATTCCCGCCTTTGCCGCCGCCATGAACGACTATGTCCGTCAGTGTACCGGGGGGGCCGAGATGGTGTCCACCCTGGATGTGGATTGTCCGGTGGACGATGTGGGTATCCTTACCCTGGAGGGGGTGGAGGGCCTGGACCTGCTGGAGCCCTACGGCTCGGGCAACCCCAAGCCGGTGTTCTCCCTGTCGGGCTGTCTCATTACCGCCCTCAGCGAGGTGGGGGGCGGCCGGCATCTGAAGCTGAAGCTGGCCTCCGGCGGCCGCAGCTTTGACGCCATCTTCTTCTCTGCCACCGCCGCCGGGATGGGGGTGGCTCAGGGAGACCGGGTGGACGTGGCCTTTACCCCCCAGATCAATGAGTACCGGGGGTGGCGCTCGGTCCAGTTCCAGGTGTGCGATCTGCGTCCCGCCCTCACCCGGGCTCAAGCCGAGCGGGCCCTGTTTGAAAAATTCCGCCGGGGCGAGGAGCTGACCCGCCGGGAGGCGGCCGCCCTGTTGCCCACCAGAGAGGAGTTTGTGGTTCTCTGGCGCTATTTGAAGGGCCATGCCGGACAGTCCCCTCTGGAGGAGACCGCCCACCGGCTGGCCCGCAACATCGCCCGCTCCGCCGGACGGCGGGAGACTGTCATGCGTACCTTGGTATGTCTGGAGGTCTTTGACGAGCGGGGACTCATCCGGCTGGAACACACCACCGACCACCTCCACATTGCCCTGCGGAGTGTGGAGGGCAAGGTGGACCTGGATGACAGCTGGATCATGCGCCGGCTGCGGGGCATGAGCGGATAAGCCTTGAACAGCCTTCCCCCCATAGGGGGGAAGGTGGCCCGCAGGGCCGGATGAGGGGGTGCCCGACACAAGGAACCCCTCATCAGTCTCGCTGTGCTCGACAGCTTCCCCCCATAGGGGGGAAGCAAGGAGGCATCCCCACAATATTATTTTTATTTCAACAGGAGGTGCCCTGTATGGACCCCATCCTGGAGCGTTATCAGGCTCTTGAGGACAAAATCAAAGCATATAATCCGGCGCTGGACGCCCAGCGCCTGTTCAGCGCGTTCACCTATGCGGACAATGCCCACTCCGGGCAGCTGCGTAAGGACGGATCGCCCTATATCACCCACCCCTTGGCGGTGGCCGAGATCGTGGCCGAGCTGGAGCTGGACACCGATTCCATCATCGCCGCCCTCCTCCACGACTGTATTGAGGACACCGGCTCCACCCATGAAGAGATCGCCAAACTCTTCGGGGTGGTGGTGGCCGACCTGGTGGAGGGCGTCACCAAGCTGACCCGGGTGCAGTACACCTCCAAGGAAGAGGAGCAGATGGAGAACCTGCGCAAGATGCTCATGGCCATGGCCAAGGACATCCGGGTGATCCTCATCAAGATCTGCGACCGCCTCCACAATATGCGGACCATGGAGTACCAGTCTCCCAGAAAGCAGAAGGAGAAGGCCCTGGAGACCATGGAGATCTACGCCCCCATCGCCCACCGCTTGGGTATGCAGCGCATCAAGTGGGAGCTGGAGGATACCTCCCTGCGTTACCTGGACCCGGTGGGCTACAAGGAGATCTCCGACGAGCTGGCCGCCCGTTCCGCCGCCCATGAGGAATTCCTGGCCACGGTCCAGCGGCGCATCCAGGAGCGGCTGGACGCCGAGGGCATCCACTGCACCATCTATGGCCGGGTGAAGCACGCCTATTCCATCTACCGGAAAATGTACACCCAGAACAAGACCATGGACGAGATCTTTGATCTCTATGCCTTTCGGGTCATTGTGGATGACATCTCCGAGTGCTACAATGTACTGGGTGTGATCCACGACCTGTTCAACCCGGTGCTGGGCCGGTTCAAGGACTACATCGGCACCCCCAAGCCCAACGGCTATCAGTCCCTCCACACCACCGTCATCGGCCGGGACGGCATCCCCTTCGAGGTGCAGATCCGCACCTGGGAGATGCACCACACCGCTGAGTACGGCATCGCCGCCCACTGGAAGTACAAGCAGGGCATGGCCAATGCCAAGCTGGGTACCGAGGCCGCCTTCGAGTGGGTACGCAAGCTGCTGGAGAGCCAGCAGGACGTGGACGCCGAGGAATTTGTGCGCACCATGCGGGTGGACCTGTTCTCCGACGAGGTCTTCGTGTTCACCCCCCGGGGCGACGTGATCAACCTGCCCGCCGGGGCCACCCCCATCGACTTTGCCTACAACATCCACTCCGCCGTGGGCAACCACATGACGGGCGCCAAGGTCAACGGCCGCATGGTCACCTTTGATACCCCCCTGAAAAACGGCGACATCGTGGAGGTCATCACCTCCAAGTCGGCCCACGGCCCCAGCCGGGACTGGATGAAGATCTGCAAGTCCAACGAGGCCCGCAATAAGATCCGCCAGTGGTTCAAGAAGGAGCGGCGGGAGGAGAACATCGCCACCGGCCGTTCCTCCTTCGAGTCGGAGCTCAAGCACGTGGGCCTGTCCCTGGCGGCCATCACCGCCGAGGACGTACTGCCCTTTGTTTTGAAGAAGGTGCGCTTCGGCACCCTGGATGAGCTGTATGCCGCCATCGGCTACGGCGGTATGTCCGCCCAGAAGGCGGTGGTACGGGTCAAGGACGAGATGACCCGGCTCAACCGCCAGGCCGAGCAGCAGGCGGCCGCTGAAAAGACCGCCCAGCAGGCCGATGCCATTTACCCCTCCACCAGCAACCCGCCCCCTGTGCCCGTCAAGACCGGCAAGAGCGACCAGAGCGGCATCATCGTGGAGGGCATCGACAACTGCCTGGTGAAGTTCGCCAAGTGCTGCACCCCCGTGCCGGGCGATCCGGTGGTGGGCTTTATCACCCGGGGCTTCGGCGTCTCCGTCCACCGGGCGGACTGCCCCAACGCCGCCCCCGAGAAGCGCAAGCCGGAGGAGGAGGGGCGCTGGATCAAGGTATCCTGGGCCACCGGGGAGCTGGCTACCTACCGCACGTCTCTGGAGATCGCGGCCAAGGATCGGGACGGCCTGACCCTGGATGTGGCCATGGCCCTGTCCACCATGAAGGCCAAGACCACCAGCCTGTCCGCCCGGTCCATGCCCGACGGCTACGCCACCGTCAGCATCGTGCTGGAGGTCAAGAACCACACGGAGCTTACCGCCGTCATCAACAAGCTGGGTCAGATCCAGGGGGTCTACCAGGTCAAGAGAGCGGCCGGATAACAATTTGTAGGGGTGGCCTTTATGGCCGCCCGCGGGCGACCACAAGGGTCGCCCCTACAGTCAATCACCGCCTTTTCTCTTGTTGAGGAGAACGAATGATGATTCAGAGAGAGATACTGCAAGAAAACGAGATCCTGGACCGGCTGATCTCCCAGTGCTTTGCGGGCGGAGAGCTGCTCCGGCGGGAGCTGCGGCTTACCGAGGCCCAGGCCGCCTATGTGGCGGGACATTATTGCGCCCAGGTCATTCCCATGGGCGAACATTGGTATGAAATTACCTTCCAGGAGGCATTTTACAATGGCTGCAACTGAATTTGTGCCCGTGCTGCTGGGCTCGGACATCAACGCCTACAGCATGGCCCGGGCCTTCCACGAGGCCTACGGCGTACATTCCGTGGTGTATGGAATGTTTCCCGCCAGCGTGTGCGCCGGCAGCAAGATCATCGACTACCGGGTACGGGAGCACAACGACCGGGTGGACAAGGTGCTGGAGAACGTCACCGAGGTGGCCCGTGAGCACCCGGACAAGAAGATTTTGGTGCTGGGCTGCGGAGACAACTACCTCAACTCCATTTCCGCCAACCTGCCCAACTACCCGGAGAACGTCATCGCTCCCTATGTGGACCTGTCCATGCTGGAGACCCTGATCCACAAGGAGAAGTTCTACGACCTGTGCGACCAGTACGGCATCGACCATCCGGCCACCTACGTCTACCACAAGGGGGAGGGCCACGGCTTTACCCTGCCTTTTGATGGCCCCTTTGTGGTCAAGCCCGCCGAGTCGGATACCTACTGGAAGCATCCCTTCCCCACTCAGAAGAAGGCCTACGTCCTCCAGACTCGGGAGGAAGTGGACCAGGTCATTGACGATATCTACAACGCCGGATATGAGGACTCCCTCATCATCCAGGACTTTATCCCTGGTGACGACAGTTTCATGCGGGTGGTGACCAACTACTCCGGCGCCGACGGCAAGGTGCGCCTCATGTGCGTGGGCCACGTCCTGCTGGAGGAGCACACCGCCCACGCCATCGGCAACCACGCCGTCATCATCACCGAGCCCGAGCCCGAGCTGTGCGAGAAGCTGAAAGACTTCCTGGAGGCCATCCACTTCACCGGCTTCTCCAACTTTGATATCAAGTACGACCAGCGGGACGGCAAGTTCAAGGCCTTTGAGATCAACTGCCGCCAGGGCCGGTCCAACTACTATGTCACCGGGGCGGGCTACAATCTGGCCAAGTACCTGGTGGAGGACCGGGTGTTGGGCAGGGACTGTGAGCTGACCATTACCCGCAACCGCCATCTATGGTGGGTCATTCCCCCCAAGGTGGCCTATGACTATGTGAATCTCCGGTACCACCAGGAGATGAAGGCGCTGGAAAAGGCCAACGCCGTGGTCAACCCCCTGTTCTATAAGCCGGACAACGGCCTGGTGCGTACCCTGCGCATCCTGAAGGGCCAGCGCCGCTATGTGGGCTGGTACGCCTCTTGTATGGAAAAGGTGAAATAATGGAACAACGCTTTGGCATTCTGGGCGGCATGGGCCGCCCCACCCGGCTTGCGCCGTGCGGGGACCCCGGTGATTGGATCTGCTCGGGGCAAGTGAATTGCCCCGGCACCAAGGTTTTGGCCTGCGGCCAAAACGCTTGTAGGGGCCCCATGCCGGAATATGGCAGGAGGTGGCGATATGCCTGAACAACGACTTGGCATCTTGGGCGGCATGGGGCCCCAGGCCACCCAGGACTTTTATCAGCGGATTCTGGACCGCACCGACGCCTCCTGCGACCAGGAGCACCTGCCCACCCTGATCTGGAGCGACACCTCCATGCCCGACCGCACCGCCGCCATTCTGGGGGGCGACGCGGAGGGCTGCTACCGGCGTCTGCTCTCGGGAGCCCGTCTGCTGGAGGGGGGCGGCTGCACTGTGCTGGCCATTCCCTGCAACACCTCCCACTACTTTGCCGATCGGCTTCAGGGGGATATCTCCATCCCTCTCATCCATATGCCCCGGGAGACCGTGGGGGTGCTGGCGGAGGAGGGGCGGCGCAAGGTGGGCATCCTGGCCACCGACGGCACCATCCGCACCGGCGTGTATCAGAAGGAGTGTACCGCCCGGGGCATTGAGGCCGTCTCTCCTCCGGATGAGGTCCAGAAGCTGGTGATGTGCATCATCTACGACGAGATCAAGCGGGGGGAAAAGGGCTCCCGGGAGAAATTCGCCGTCATTGACCGCTGGCTCCGTCAGGCCGGGTGCGACAGCGCCATTCTGGGCTGCACCGAGCTGAGTGTCTACCGCACCTATCACGGCCTGCCCGACCACTATCTGGACGCTATGGACGTGCTGGCTCAGCGGTGTATCACCGCCTGCGGCTACAAGCTGCGGATGGTATAAGCAATGGGCCGATGGCGACATCGGCCCTACAAGTTTCTGGTGGTGAATGACTATGACCGATTTCCGCCGCCCTCTGGGCGACTATGTGCAGCTGCTGCTGCGCCATGACCTGCTGGCCGACAAGGGGCCGGTTCACGCCGACCTGACTGCCCCGGTGGCCCTGGTGTCCTGCGACTCCCAGGTGGTGATTCCCCATACCCTCTTCCTCTGCAAGGGGGCCAAGTTCAAGGAGGACTACCTGCGCCAGGCCATGGACAAGGGTGCCTTCGTGTATGTCAGCGAGATCCCCTATCCCGACGTGCCCCTGCCCTGCCTGCGGGTCACCGACATCCGGCAGGCCATGGGCCTGCTGGCCGATCTGGCCTACGGCCACCCCTCCGGCAAGCTGACCATCACCGGCATCACCGGCACCAAGGGCAAGACTACCACGGCCTACTATATCAAGTCCATCGTGGACACCTGGCTGGCTGCCCAGGGCCACCGGGAGAGCGCCTTGCTCTCCACTATCGTCACCGACGACGGCCTGGAGCGCAAAACCGCCAAGCTGACCACCCCGGAGCCCCTGGACCTGCAGCGACACCTGTCCAATGCAGTCACCGCCGGGGCGGACTACCTCACCATGGAGGTATCCTCCCAGGCCCTGAAGTATGGCCGGGTCATCGGAGTGGACCTGTCCTGCGCCGTATTCCTCAACATCGGCGAGGACCACATCTCCCCGGTGGAGCACCCCGATCTGGAGGACTATCTCCAATCCAAACTGTTGATTTTCCGGCAGGCGAAAACTGCCTGTATTTCCATGGACTGCGATCACGCCCCTGAGGTGGCCCAGGCCGCCGCCCGGTGTGAGAAGGTCATTACCTTCTCCCAGAAGGACCCCGCCGCCGCGGTATACGGCACCAACGTCCGCAAGGAGGGGAACCAGATCGCCTTTCACGTCCGTACCCCCCGGTACGAGGGAGAGCTGGCCATCTCCACCCCCGGCCTGTTCAACGTGGAGAACGCTCTGGCCGCTGTGGCGGTGGCCGAGGCCTACGGCATCCCCCAAAAGACGGTGGAAGAGGGTCTGGTGAATGCTTTCGTCCCCGGCCGTATGGAGCACTATGTCAGCGCCGACAACCAGATCTCCGTCATTGTGGACTACTCCCACAACGGCATGAGCTTGCAGAACGCCCTGCGGTCCGTCCGGACGGAGTATCCCGACCGGCAGCTGACGGTGCTTTTCGGCTGCACCGGCGGCAAGGGCATCGACCGCCGGGAGGGCATGGGCAATGCCGCCGGTGAGTGGGCCCACCGGGTCATCCTCACCGAGGACGATCCCGGCCCCGAGGAGGTGGAGGACATCTGTGCCGACATCGGCGTGTTCCTCAAGCGATGGAACAAGGACTACACCGTCATTCCTAACCGGGAGCGGGCGGTGGAGACCGCCATCCTGGAGGCCCAGCGCCCCGCCGTGGTGCTGCTGGCGGGCAAGGGCTGCGAGATCTTCCAGAAGCGGAAGAACGGCCCCGAGCCCTGCATCCCCGACGGGGTGCTGGCCCGGCAGGCCCTGGACAAGTACGATCGTGACCATGCTGAATAAGGCTTTTGCCGCCGCAGGCGCCGCCGCCTGGGGCGGCTTGCCGTTTTCAGAACTGGCGGAGGACATGACCCCCGAGGCCATCGCAAAGGCAGAACAGCTGTGCCCCAATCCCCGCACCGTGCTGGTGGCCGCCTTCCCCTACTACGCCGGGGACCGGCCCGGAAACCTGTCCCTCTACGCCCGGGGGCGGGATTATCATCAGGCCGTCACCGAAAAGCTGAATACGATCTGTGATATTTTGCGAGATAAATACGAAAATAGGGCGTTTTTGCCTGCCGCCGACAACTCCCCTCTGCCGGAACGGCAGGCGGCCTGGCGGTGCGGCATCGGCCTGCGAGGGAAAAACGGTCTGATGATTTTGCCCCCCTACGGCAGCTATGTGTTCCTGGGCACCATCCTTACCGACGTGGAGTTGGACCTGCCGCCCCGCACTCCGTCCGCCAACTGTGTGGGCTGCGGCAAGTGTCTGAGCGCCTGCCCCGGCGGCGCTCTGGGGGAGAATGGGGTGGACCTGTCCCGCTGTCTGTCCGAACTGACCCAGAAGAAAGGGGAGCTGACCGGGGAAGAGGAGGCTCTGGTGAAGGCCCACTCCCTGATCTGGGGGTGCGATACCTGCCAGCGGGTGTGCCCTTACAACGCCCATCCCGCCCTATCCCCTCTGCCTGAGTTTCGAGAGGGACTGGTGGATACCCTGGACCGGGCCGACCTGGAGGGACTCACCAACCGGACCTTCCGGGAGAAGTACGGCGACCGGGCCTTTGCCTGGCGGGGGCCCGCCCCCCTGCGGCGCAATCTGGAGTGGAAATGAGGCTCTGCCCACCAATGGGGGCAGAGCCTCATTTCCGTGGTGCGTGTGGTCATAAAGGTGAAACTACGGGACGGGTGAATCAACTTTGGAAACAGCAGAGCGAGTTTTGGTTCATTGTCGGTGCCCTAAAGGGGATTCGTGCCATATCCAAATCAGCTAAAAAAGGAAATAAGCAGTAAAAAACAGAGGGATATATGGGGGATATCTCAACCCGTAAGCCGAAATATCGTAAAGAAGTACTGTGGAGGGAGAATGTGGCACACGCTTTGCTAAACTGTTATACAGCGAGAGTCAATGCGTACTTCGGCAATATTACGATAAAGAAAGGGAGAGTATCCATGAACTTTGAACTGACTCAGAACCAGCTGAACGCCCAGAAGATCGCCCGTGATTTTGCTGAGAACACCCTGGCCAAGGATATCCTGACCCGGGACGCCACCGCTGAGTTTCCCCGGGACCTGTATGACGAGATGGGCCGTATGGGCCTGATCGGCATTCCCTATCCTGTGGAGATGGGCGGCCAGGGCGGCGACTATCTGTCCTACATCGTCTCTCTGGAGGAGATCTCCAAGGTGGACGCCTCCATGGGCATCACCTACTCCGTGTCCACTTCTCTGTTCTGCGGCGTGATCATGAATTCCGACCTGCCCGCCGAGAAGAAGGCGGAGTTCATCCGTCCCGTGGCCTCCGGTAAGGCCTTGGGTTCTTTTGCCCTCACCGAGCCCAACGCCGGCTCCGACGCCGCCGGGTGCAAGACCATTGCCGTGAAGGACGGCGACGAGTGGGTCATCAACGGCTCCAAGTGCTTCATCACCAACGGCCCTGTGTCCGACTACTTTGTGGTGTTCACCACCACCGATGTGGCACCCGGCACCAAGGGCATGGCCTGCTTCATGGTGCCCAAGGGCACCCCGGGCTTTGAGCAGGGCAAGCGCCACAACACCATGGGTATCCGCAGCGCCGCCGTGTGCGAACTGTATTTCGACAACTGCCGCGTGCCCGAGTACAACATGGTGGCTGAGCCCGGCAAGGGCTTCGCGCTGGCCATGAAGTCCCTGGACGGCGGCCGCATCGGTGTGGCAGCCCAGGGCCTGGGTATTGCCGAGGGCGCCTTTGAGATCGCCCGCAAGTACATGATGGAGCGGGAGCAGTTCGGCAAGCCCATTGCCAAGCAGCAGAACCTGGCCTTCCGCATGGTGGATATGCAGGTGCAGATCGAGCAGGCCAAGTATATGCTCTACAAGGCCGCCCTGGATAAGCAGGAGGGCCGCCCCTACACCGAGTCCGCCGCCAAGGCCAAGCTGGTGTGCACCGACGCCGCCATGCACGTCACCACCGAGGCGGTCCAGATGCTGGGCGGCAACGGCTTCATGAAGGAGTACCATGTGGAGCGCATGATGCGCGACGCCAAGATCACCCAGATCTATGAGGGCAGCAACGAGATCCAGAAGCTGATCCTCTCCGGCAAGCTGTTTAAGTAAAAACAATGGTGGCCAATGCCCAACACCGGCCGGTGTTGGGCATTGGCCGGTGCAAAAGGAGCGAAAGGAACATGGTAGAACAGATCCGCGACGGGGTCTATCGCATTGGAGTAACGCTGCCTCAGAACCCCCTGCGGGAACTGAACAGCTACGTCATCTGCGGAGAAGGCAGAAATCTGCTCATCGACACCGGCTTTAATCGGCCGGAGTGCCTGGAGGCGCTTCAGGGAGGCATCCGTGAGCTGGGGCTGGACATGGAGCGCACCGACCTCTTTCTCACCCATCTGCACTCCGACCATGTGGGCCTGGCCAGCCAGGTATCGGGCAGAAACAGCCGGATCTACATGAATCCCGTAGACAACGCGGGGATGAACCGGTTCCTGACCCACCCCGACGGCTGGGGGAATCAGGCGCTGCGCTTTCTGAACGAGGGTTTCCCGCCTGAGGAGCTGGCCGTGGTCAAGGAGAACAATCCGGGCCGGAAATACCGGCCGGACTGTGTTCTGGAGGCCATTCCGGTGGAGGACGGCGGGGAGATCCAGGTGGGGGGTATCCGGCTGAAGGGAATCTTCACCCCTGGACATACCCCCGGCCATACCTGCCTCTTCTGGGAGGAGAAGGGGGTACTCTTCACCGGCGACCACGTCCTCTTTGACATCACCCCCAACATCTCCATCTGGGAGGAGCTGCAAAACCCGCTGGCCACCTACTTTGTCAGCCTGGGTAAGATCGCCAAGCTGAAGGTGGACCTCTGCCTGCCCGGCCACCGGGCCACCAACACGGATCTGCAGGGGCGGATCGAAAGCCTGCTCCGCCACCACCAGGTCCGCCTGGAGGAAGTGGTGGGTATTGTGACGGACCAGCCTGGCATCAGCGGCTATGAGGTGGCCAAGCGAATGACCTGGTCCATCCGGGCCAAGGGCTGGGAGGACTTCCCCTCGGGACAGAAGTGGTTTGCCGTAGGCGAGGCCATGACCCATCTGGCCTGTCTGACCGAGCTGGGGGCCCTCCGCAGAGAGGAGCGAGCGGGCGTATCCGCCTACCTGCCCGGCCAGCCGGTGGACATCGCCGCCGCCATCCGGGCCTATTTTGAGGGCCGCGTGAGCCCAAAGTGAATGGGGCGTGGATCGGATATGGATCTGTTGGTCTGTCTCAAGCAAGTACCTGATCTGGCGGCGGGGGTGCCGGACCCGGAGGTGGGGGTGGCCTTTCCCGACCATGTGGAGCAGGTCATCAGCACGCTGGACGGGTACGCTCTGGAGGCTGCCGCGCGGATACAGGACGGCTGCTCCAACTGCTCCATCACCCTGCTCTCTCTGGATGGAGAGGAGGCGCTGCGCAGCGGGTATTCCGTGGCGGGGGAGGAGGTCATGCTGGTCCGGGACCCGGACTTTGAAGGCTCCGACCCGGTGGCCAAAGGCATGATCCTGGCGGCGGCGGCTGAGGAGCTGGAACGCCGCCGGGGGCGGACCTTTGACCTGATCCTCTGCGGACAGCAGTCGGCCGATATGGGCAGCGGACTTACCGGCCCCTCTCTGGCTGAGGCGCTGAGACGCCCCGCGGTGGGCGGTGTGCTTGCGGCTATCCCTGCCGACGGCGGTTTCCGCCTGGAACGGGAGACCGGTCGGGGCGTCCAGACGGTGGAGGCGCCCTGGGGCAGTGTGGCGCTGGTGACCCGGTCTGACCACCCCCTGCGCTATCCAACGATTTTACGCAATATGATGGCTGTGGAGATGGAAGTGCCCGTGCTCCACAAAAAAGACCTGTCCGCTGTGGATCTGACCGCCGTTGGCCGGGCGGGGGCACGGGTGCATACCATAAAGCGCTTTGCGCCCACCGCGAAGGCGGATGCCGTGCGGATCAGCGCATCTTCCGGCGAGGCGGCGGCACTGGAGCTGCTGCATGGGCTGGAGCGGGCCAGGGTACTTTGAGGAGGTGGGCAACATGGAAGGAAAGCAGGATGTCTGGATCTGGCTGGAAGACGTTGACGGGTCCTGTACCGGGCTGGAACTGGTCACTCCGGGGAGAACGCTGGCCCAGCGGCTGGGCGGGAGCCTGACCGCGGTAGCCATAGGCGGGGCGGTGGACGAGTTGCTTGGAGCCGCCGTCGGGTCCGGCGTGGATAAGATCGTGGCGGTGGAGGGGGAAGAATACGCGGTCTATCAGACGGACGTATATGCCGCCGCCCTGGGTATTCTGGTGGAGCGTCACCGGCCCGCGGTGATCCTGTTTTCCGCCGATCAGACCGGGCGGGAGCTGGCCGCGGCGGTGGCCGCGGCCCTGAAAGTGGGCCTGGCTCAGGATGCGGTGGCGCTGGAGGCAGCCGATACCGGCAGCGTTCTCTTCACCCGGCCGGTGCTGGGCGGCAAGCAGATGGTGACTCAGATCTGCGGTCCCGGCCTGCCCCAGATCGGGACTGTGCGTCCCGGAGCCTTCCGCCGTGCGGCCGCTTTTTTTGAAGCCCCCCCTCCCACTGTGGTGCGGGAAACCATCCATGTGCCGCCCTCTCCGCTGCGTGTCGCCCATCAGATCAGAGCCGCAGTACAGGATAAAGTGGATCTGGAGGGGGCTGAGATCATCCTTGCCGGTGGGCGGGGACTGGGCGGTCCCAAAGGCTTTGACCTGCTCCGTGAGGCGGCTAAAATATTGGGGGCCCAGGTGGCGGCCTCCCGTGCGGCGGTGGACCTGGGATGGATCTCCCATGCCCACCAGGTGGGACAGACCGGAAAGACCGTGGCCCCACGGCTGTACATCGCCTGCGGTATCTCAGGGGCCATGCAGCATCTGGCCGGGATGAGCGGGTCGGATGTGATCGTGGCCATCAACAAAGACCCCAGAGCCCCTATTTTTCAGGTGGCCGACTATGGAGTGGAGGGCGATCTCTACCAGGTCCTTCCGCCCTTTGTGGAAGCATGGAAAAACCGATGAGCGCATTTGCGCGGGATGATAAGAATTGTCAGGAGGATCATTATGAAAGAATTGTATGTGGTTAACTGCTGCCGTACTGCCATGGGTTCCTTCGGCGGCTCTCTCACCAACACCTCTTCCGTGGAGCTGGGCGCCATCGTGGTGAAGGAGGCCCTGCACCGGGCCGGTGTAAAGCCCGAGCAGGTGGACGAGGTCATGTTCGGCAACGTGCTCACTGCCGCCCAGGGCCAGAACGTGGCCCGCCAGGTGGCCGTAAAGGCCGGCATCCCTTACTCTGTTACCGCTTACACTGTGGGCATGGTGTGCGGCTCCGGCATGAAGTCCATGATTGAGGCAGCCCGCACCATCCTGGCCGGTGACGCCGACATCATTGTGTGCGGCGGTACCGAGAATATGTCCGCCGCTCCCTACGCTCTGCCCGCCGAGCGCTGGGGCGCCCGTATGGGCGACAAGAAGGTGGTGGACACCATGATCAAGGATGGCCTGTGGGATGCCTACAACAACTACCACATGGGCACCACCGCTGAGAATGTGGCTGACGTGTGGGGCATTACCCGTGAGGAGATGGACGCCTTTGCCGCCGCCTCCCAGCAGAAGACCGAGGCTGCCCAGGCCGCCGGTAAGTTTGCGGCTGAAATCGTGCCCGTCATGGTGAAAAAGAAGAAGGAAATGGTGGAGTTCAAGGTGGACGAGTTCCCCAAGGCCGGGGTCACCGTGGAGGGCATCTCCAAGCTGAAGGGGGCTTTCCCCGCCGGTCCCGAGGGCGTGGAGGACGAGATCATCCATACTTTTGAGCCCGCCCAGGTCCATGGGGACGATGCCCGCAAGCACGTCCAGCGGGTCACCGCCGCCAGCTCCTCCGGTATCAACGACGGCGCCGCCGCCATCGTGCTGGCCTCCGGCGAGGCCGTGGAGAAGTACGGCCTGAAGCCCATGGCCAAGCTGATCGGCTGGGGCCAGGGGGGCGTGGACCCCAAGATCATGGGCGTGGGCCCTGTGCCCGCCTCCCGTCAGGCCCTGGCCAAGGCCGGGCTGACCATCGAGGACATCGACTTGGTGGAGGCCAACGAGGCCTTTGCCGCTCAGTCCATCGCCGTGGCCCGTGAGCTGGGCTTCGACATGGAGAAAGTCAACGTCAACGGCGGCGCCATTGCCCTGGGTCACCCCGTAGGCGCTTCCGGCGCCCGCATTATCGTTACCCTGCTGCATGAGATGCTCAAGCGGCCCGAGGCCAAGCGGGGCCTGGCCACCCTGTGCATCGGCGGCGGCATGGGCGTGGCCTCCGTGTTTGAGAAGTGCTGAGGGCTGTGGACATGAGTTTTGTGAAGCTGGAAAAGCAGGGCCACGTTGGCGTGGTGACCATTGACCGGCAGGAGGCGCTGAACGCGCTGAACAGCCAGGTTCTGAGCGATCTGGACGCGGTCATCGATCAGGTGGCTGCCGACGACGAGATCTATG